>DPRS01000023.1 GCA_003537575.1 Oxalobacteraceae bacterium | reverse complement strand
CATTCATCATCGCGCTCTACGCGGAGATGTACGGTTTTCCATTGACCATTTACTTGTTGACAGGATTTTTCGGCATCGATATTCCGCTCAACGCCATGCCCGGGCACCTGTGGAGCACGCTGCTCGGCTACGGCATGATCGGCGGAATGATTGAAATGTTCCTCGGCGGCGCTTTCATCTTCTTGGGCACCGTGCTTTTAATCGTCGGATGGAAAAGCGTGCACCAGGCAAGACGCGAAGGGCGGTTTGCCAAGGAAGGGCTGTATGGCGTGGTCCGTCACCCCCAATATACCGGCATCATGCTGGCGGTATTCGGCCAGATCGTGCATTGGCCGACGATCATTACCTTGGCGCTATTCCCGGTCATTGTGCTGGTCTACGTTCGACTCGCATACAAAGAGGAAAAAGAAATGATCGGCCGCTTTGGTACGGCATATCAGGATTATATGCAGCAGGTTCCAAGGTTTTTCCCGCGCCGGGGTGACTGGGGACGGCTTTTCGATGCAATCAAAGTGTGATGGGCCGTCCGTCTCGTCGATTGAGTGGAGAAGTACCATGAATACTGATGAAACAGATGTGCGCCGCAGAAAGTTTCTGACTGTAGCGGCTACTGGGGTGGGTGGTATAGGGCTTGCGGCGACCGCGATACCGTTCATGGAAAGCATGGCGCCCAGCGAGGCAGCCAAGGCAGCGGGCGCACCGGTCGAGGTGGATATCAGCCGCGTGGGGCCCGGCATGCTGATCACAGTCGAATGGCGCGGCAAACCGGTATGGGTCCTGCATCGCACTGACCAGATGCTGAGTTTGCTGAATAAACACGACGACCAACTGGTCGATCCACAATCGGTAGAGCCGCAACAACCGCTCTATGCAAAGAATGCCAGCCGTTCGATCAAGCCGCAGTACCTGGTCGCGGTCGGCATCTGTACCCATTTGGGCTGCATACCGATTTACCGTCCTGAAGTGGCATCAGCCGACTTGGGGCTGGATTGGCCGGGCGGCTTCTATTGCCCGTGCCATGGCTCGAAGTTCGATCTGGCGGGGCGCGTCGTCAAGAATGTCCCGGCGCCACGCAATCTGGAAATTCCGCCGCATGAATTTGTGAGCGAAACGCGTCTGGTGATCGGGCAGGATGGCAAGTCGGCATGAATGGTCCGCAATGAAAATCGCGCATTCGAATGCAATAGTCCAATTATCAAGGAGAGCATCATGAGCTGAAATATGTGGTCGCAATCATTCGTCCCGACGTGCTGGATGCGTTGGAAGCCAGTTTCGGAAGCCTTCGCGTGCGGGGGATGACGGTCACCGAGGTAAAGGGATTCGGCGAGTACGCCGACTTTTTCACAAGGAGACATTTGACCAGCCACCTCAAGGTCAAAATCTTTATCGATGAATCCCGGACGGAGGCAGTCACCAACGCGATCATGGATGTCGCGCATTCCGATGTGCCGGGCGCGGGCATTGTGGCGGTGCTGCCCGTGGACGCGTTTTTTCACATTCGTACCCGATCCCCGGCTTTGCCGGATGAATCGTAATTTGCAGTATTGGCATAAGGAGAGTGTCTTGAAGATAGCAATGGGAAGCATTGCCGTTACGCTGTTGATTGGATTGCCGTCATTAATGCTGCACGCCGCGAATCCGCGCATGACCGACAAGGCGGCATCTGCTCTGGCGATGCGCGCGCCGGTTATCACTGACGCATGGGTGCGTGCGACCGTACCGGGGCAACCGGTGGGAGGCGCATACATGAAGATCGACAGCACAACCCCTGCCACCCTGGTTCATGTCGAAACCGCCGTGGCAAAGGAAGTACAAGTGCATGCCATGCATATGGATAACGGCGTGATGAAAATGCGAGAGCACGGGCAACTCGCTATCCCGGCAGGCAAAACGGTCGAGCTGGCGCCAGGCGGGTTGCATCTGATGCTACTTGGCCTGAAACAACCGCTCAAGGCCGGCGACACGATTTCATTGAAGATGACTTTCATCGATGCGAACAAAGCAAAGACCACATCGGTGATCAAGGCGCCGGTCCGGCCGATCGGTCAATAGGTGGAAGGCAGCAGAACGTGAAAAAGCTCTATCAAACCATCGCCTTGTTGGCCGTTGCGGTGTTACTGGCTGCCTGCAGCAAAACCGAGGCACCGGCGCAAGTATTCACCCTGAAGGATATCACCGGCGCGCCATGGGGCAAGGATTTTCAATTAACCGACCACAATGGACAGCCACGAACCCTGGCGGACTTCAAGGGCAAAGCGGTCGTGTTGTTTTTCGGTTATGCGAATTGTCCCGACATGTGCCCGATGACGATGTACAAGCTGTCTCAGGCAATGGAAAAGCTCGGCACCGATGCGGCACGCGTGCAAGTGCTCCTGGTGACGGTCGATCCGAAACGTGATACGCCCGACATTCTGAAGCAATATGTGCCCGCTTTCCATCCGACATTTTTAGGGCTGTATGGGGATGAAAAAAGCACCGAGCAAACGGCGAAAGAGTTCAAGGTGTTCTATCAGAAGCAAAAGCCGGATAAGAACGGCTTCTATACGGTCGACCATATGGGACCCGCCTACGTCTTCGATCCGCAAGGCCGGCTGCGCCTGTTCGTCAGCGACGAGCACGCGCCGGAGGTGATCGCGGAAGACTTACGCACGCTGTTGAAAGCACGCGGATAATGCGATGAGACTGACTATTGCCATTCGCCATATCGTCGCAGTCGTGCTGGTTGCCGGCCTGCTTCCGCTCGTATATCCGGTACAGGCGGCTGGCGGATCGTCCTTTGCAACGACGCAAAGCGCGGCAGCGGAGACAGGCGCATTCAGTTCGCTCAAGCGTTTTTTTGGCGGCGCCGACAGCCAACCGGAACTGCTGCCACCGGAGCAAGCCTTTACCGCGAAGGTGCGCGTCAAGGATGCAACTACTCTGGTCGCCGAGTTCGAACCTGCGAACGGTTATTACCTGTACCGCGACCGCATCAGCTTCAGTGTGGTGCAACCGGCAGCGGCACAGATTGAGAATGTGCGCTTGCCGGATGGGGAGATGAAGTCGGATCCGACATTCGGCCATGTCGCAGTGTTCCATGCACCCTTCGCGGCGACCATCGGCTTGAAGCGGACTGCCGGCACCGCATCGACAATCCGGCTGCAAGCCAGTTACCAGGGATGCTCGGACCTCGGTGTATGTTACCCGCCAATCGAGAAAACGATCGAGGTGGATCTGCCGGCGCTTGCCGCAGCGGCTGTTGTCGCGGCAGATTCTCCTTTGACTATGCAGGGCGATCAAGCGGCATGGGGACCGGCAAAACCGGCGGCCGATACGGGCGCTGCAGCGGCCGGATCCGGATGGTGGAATCTCGATCGGAGCGCCACGTTGTTTCAGTCGCATACCTTCGGATGGGTGATTGCAGGCTTTTTCGGCTTTGGGCTGCTGCTGTCGCTCACACCATGCGTATGGCCGATGATTCCCATACTGTCCGGGATCATCGCAGGGCAGGGAGCAACGCTTAGCAGGTCCCGCGCGCTTGGGTTGTCCGCAGCCTACGTGCTCGGCATGGCACTCACCTATGCTGGCGCAGGGATCGCCGCCGGTCTGAGTGGTTCGCTGCTGTCATCGGCCTTGCAAACGCCATGGGTATTGGCCGGCATGGCGGTGCTGTTTGTGATCTTGGCATTGTCGATGTTCGGACTTTACGAACTTCAAATGCCGGCGTTTCTGCAAACACGCATCGCGTCCGTAAGCGGCAAGAGCAGCAAGCGCACCGTTGCGAGCGTGTTTGCGATGGGCGCTGTTTCCGCCGTCATTGTGGGTCCGTGTATTGCCGCACCGCTGGCGGCGGCGCTGCTCTACATCGGTCAAACGCAGGATGTGGTGTTGGGCGGGGCGGCACTATTTGCGATGGCGCTGGGCAAAGGGGTGCCGTTACTTGTCATCGGCACCTCGCTGGGTAGCCTGTTGCCGCGTTCCGGCACATGGATGCAGTCGATCAAGATGTTCCTCGGTGTGCTGTTGCTCGCTGCGGCGCTCTGGACCGTATCCCCATTCATCCCGGTCGCGATCAGTATGACGCTCGCCGGTGCGCTATTGATCGGTTATGCGGTATATCTGCGCGCCCTGGATGCGCTTCCCGTGGATGCCACTGGTTACGCGCGGTTCGGCAAAGGATTGGGCGTGATCGGCTTGCTGATCGGTGCAATCTATCTGTTGGGCGCGTTCAGCGGTAGCCGGAACTTTCTGCAGCCGCTCGCATCCTTAAGCACGAGTTCTGAAAGTAAAATCCAGGCGCCGCTGCCGTTCGAGCGCGTGGGCAGCGTAGAAGAGTTGGACGCACGACTCAGCAACACCGGAGGCAGTTATGTGATGCTGGATTTTTATGCCGACTGGTGCGTTAGCTGCAAGGAGATGGAGCACTTCACTTTCTCCGATCCTAGTGTGCGGGCGAAGCTGCAAGGCGTCGTGCTGTTGCAGGCGGACGTGACTGCCAATTCGGCACTGCATAAGCAACTGCTGGCACGGTTCGGCTTGTTCGGTCCGCCGGCGATCCTGTTTTTCAATCCATCCGGACAAGAGGTCAAGGGACATCGGGTGATCGGGTTCATGGAGGAAAACCGGTTCGGCAATCTGCTCGATCAAATTCTTTTGAAGAGAAAGGAAATACGCAATGGATAACATCGACCCGCTTGCGCCACGAGCGACGGTGGCAAAAACTGCATCAGCGTGCTGTCAACAAGGCACCCAAAGGTCTTTCCGTACCTTACTGGTGATCGCGGCCGCGACTGCGGCAATGGGAGCCGGCATGGCCCTGAACTGGGGATGGCTGGTTGCTGCCGGCATCGCGCCGCTCATCCTATCCGTTTTGCCCTGTCTTGTGATGTGCGCGCTGGGGGTATGCGCAAGCAAACTATTGGGCGGCGATGTGCTGGCAAAGGCACAAGCTGGCAATGGTGTCCCCGCCGCACCGCAAGTCGTGAAATGAATCACAAGATTCAAATGAAGGAATATGTTATGCATACACTGCAAAAATCTGCTCGCGGTCTTTGGCGGCTGCTGGGCACCGTAACCATTTTCATCGGATTGTTGACGCTCCAGAATGTCGCCAATGCCAGTCAACCGGCGCCGGCGCAAGAGCGGATCGTTGCCCTCGACTTTGATCATGCTTCCCGCACGCTTTGGAAGGCGACTTCCAAAACGCTCTCTCGCAGCAGCGACGACGGCCGCACCTGGACCCAGGTGGTGTTGCCAACTGCAGCGAAAGATAATATTTCTGGGATAACGCTGTCGGCCCGCGATTCCAATAGGATCTACATTGCCGGCCCGGGCATGGGGGTGTTGCGTAGCAAGGATGGTGGTCGCAGCTGGGCAGCGGGCAACAAGGGCTTGCCTAGCCGCAAAGTCGTTGCACTGTCAGCACATTCCGATCAAGCCGACACTGTGTATGCTTATATTAATGGAAAAGGCATTTTTCGCAGCCAGGATGCCGGCGCGAACTGGCGTCTGATGGATCGCGGTCCGCGCGATGCGATCGTGCACTTTGTTCATACGAATATGCCGGGCAGCATGGAGACCGGCTGGCTGTTTGCTGCAACGCCTAAAGGCGTGCGCCGCTCGATGGATTGTTTCTGCGGCTGGCATAACGCGGGCGCCGTGACGGGAAATTTCCATCTAATTTCCTACGATCCGGATCAGCCGGAGCGGGTATATGCCGCCGCACGCGAAGGATTGTTCGTCAGTACCGACGGTGGCGAGCAATGGTCCAAACTGAAAACGCCCATGGCAGTGATGAACGCGGTGGTGGCCACCCCTTCTGGCGTGCTGTATGCGGCTGCCGATGACAAATTGTTCCGTAGCCGCGATCGCGGTGTGACATGGCAGAATGTTGATGCGTAGCCTACTAATCGCTACCGTAATCGGGTTGCTCGGCGCGGCAGCACAGGCGCATGCTGCCGGAGGGGCACGTGCAGCATCACCGAGTCAGCAGGAAATCGATACCGGCCGCCTGATATACCAGCAGCAGTGCGCTGCATGTCATGGCGTAAAAGGCGAAGGCAAGCCCGGCTGGGAAAAGCGCGACGCACTCGGCGAGCTGCCGCCGCCGCCACACGATCCGACCGGGCATACATGGAAACATGCCGATGCGATGCTGTACAAGACGATTCGCGACGGCTGGCGCGATCCATTCAACAAGACCAAGCGGCTGACCATGCCTGCCTACAAGGACACGCTGTCGCCCCATGAGATCCGCTCGGTGATCAGTTACCTGAAAACGCTGTGGACGCCAGAACAACGGCGCATTCAACGCGAAGAAGGCAAGCGTCACCTGTTCCCGCCCGAGGCGCGGTAATGGGCGGCATGTCGAAAACACAGTGGGTAATTCCCTAACCATAGACAAATGAACATGATCATGAATTCCTGGAAAAAAACACTGATGGCGGCACTTTTGGCCGGCCTACAACTGCCGGCGCTGGCCGCTGGCATTCCCGTCAAATTGTACAAGAACCCGAATTGCGGTTGCTGCGACATCTATGCGGATCACCTGAAAGCCAATGGCTTCGAGGTGCAGATGATTAATACAAATGACATGGTTTCAGTCAAACAGAAGTTTGGCGTGCAAGAAAAGCTGGAAGGCTGCCATACCGCCACCATCAACGGCTACGTGTTCGAAGGCCTCATTCCTGCCGAGCACATCAAGCGCTTGCTGGCCGAGCGCCTTCCGGTGAAAGGCTTGTCGGTTCCGGGTATGCCAGTGGGCGCGCCTGGCATGCCGGGAAACAAGAAAGGACCAATCCACGTGTACTACCTAGATGCCTCGGCCACGCCGAAGGTTTATGCAAGTTTTTGATGCTGGTTCGTTTATTGATCTGCGCAACAAGTCGATGCCGTAACAGCAGTACGTAACAAGAACCGCGAATCGTTCGCTATCGGGCGGCCGGTTTGCAATCATCCGCCACTTGCCAGCCAGGTTTTCCTTCGGCCGGCAGGTGGCCATCCCGAACAATTTACAGGAGCTTTATCGATGCCAACCCGTTCCCTCGTCCTTACCGCCGTCGCCCTTGCCGCCCTTGCCTCCGGCGTGGCCATTGCGCAAGACAAGAAAACTAAAGAAGTCAAGCCGGCCACGGAAAAATGCTATGGCGTGGCACTCGCCGGCCAGAATGATTGCGCAGCCGGTCCCGGCTCGGCCTGCATGGGGGCAGCGAAAGTCGATTATCAAGGCGATGCGTGGAAAGAGGTGCCAGCCGGCACATGCACCAGCATCAAGACGCCAAAAGGCAATGGCTCTCTGGTCCCGAAAAAATCATAATTTACTCATCTGCAAACACCGGGTGGTCATGAACACAGTCCTCACTGCCGGGATTGGCTTAAAACCGCAGCATTACGATGCGGCGCTCGCCTGCCGTGAGGACGGCCTATGGTTCGAGGTGCATCCCGAGAACTATTTCGTCGTAGGCGGGCCCCGCCTCGCATGGCTTGAAGCCATGCGGGCGCGGCATCCGATTTCCCTGCACGGCGTCGCCTTGTCGCTTGCCGGCGATAAGGAACCGGACGCCGCGTACCTGGCACGGTTTGCCGCGCTTGCGCGCCGCATCGAGCCGGTACTGATTTCGGAACATCTTGCTTGGTCGTCCTGGCAAGATGCTTACTATCCCGATCTGTTGCCGTTTCCGAGAACGAACGAAGCGTTATGGCGCATCGTCGACAACATTGCCCGCACCCAGGATGCGCTGGGGCGGCGCATCGCCATCGAGAATCCATCGCACTACCTGCGCATCGATGGTCATGCATGGGACGAAATTGACTTTCTGACCGAGATCGCCAAGCGCACCGGCTGCGGATTGCTGCTTGACGTCAACAACGTATATGTTGGTGCACGCAACATCAATTACTCGGCAACAGAATACATGGACCGGTTTCCCGGTGAGCTTGTGATGGAAGTGCACCTGGCAGGACATACGCCAGATCCGATACTCGGTGATGCGCTGCTGGTTGATTCACACGACATGCCGGTGGCGCCCGAAGTATGGAGACTCTACGAACGCCTGATCGTGCGGATCGGCCCGCGCCCGACGTTGATTGAACGCGATGCCAATCTGCCCGACTTCGACGGGTTGCTAGCCGAGCGCAACCGTGCCGACACCGTCTTGCGCGCATTGCCCCCGAAGGTACTCGGCTCATGAGTAGCCGGCTCGCCGATTTTCAGGGGCAGTTTGCGCAAGCGCTGTTCATCGAACAGTCTGATGCCGCGCCTGAGATCGCCAATCTGATGCGCCAGCCAGGCTTTGCGATTTACCGCAACACCGTCATCAAGAGTCGCATCGATGCACTGCAAGCCAACTATCCCGCGGTGGCGAGGCTGGTCGGCGAAGCGTGGTTCCGCGCGACAGCTGCATTTTACGCACGCGAGAACAGTCCGCGAGATCCGGTCATGCTTTCTTACGGTGAAACCTTTCCGACGTTTCTGCAGCAGTTCGAGCCTGCCGGAGAACTCGGTTACCTGCCCGGCGTCGCGCGTTTGGACCGCTTCTGGGGCGAGGCCCATGCCGCACAGGACGAGCCTGTTCTTGATCCCGATGCGATTGCAGGGTTTACCCCGCAAGCACTCGGCTGCGTCGTGCTGCAGCCGCATGCCGCCGCACGCTGGGCGTGGTTCGAAGCGCTGCCCGTCTACACCATCTGGGAAAGAAATCGCGAACAACTTGACGATGACAACGAGATCGCCTGGCAGGGGGAGGGTGCGTTGCTCGTTCGGCCGCATGCTGCGGTCGAGTGGATCCCGCTCGGCGCGGGCGGCTGTGCATTTCTTGATGCCTGTATGGCTGGGTACCCGCTCGCCGAAGCGGCCATGAGCGGGCTCGAAGTGCAGGAAGATTTGGACCTTGCGCGGCTACTTGCCAGGCTGATTGAGGCAGGCGCATTTCGCGCATGAGCTTGGCTAAGAAATAACCGCGTACAAGCTTCCATGGTACGGCAGTTGCGTGCACTTCGGTCGGCGCACGCGCTCGTATGGCGCCGGCTCGTTTGCCCGCAGCGCTATTTTAAGGCCGGCTTTTTCGCGAGCTTGCGTTGCAGGGTACGCCGATACATGTTCAACGCGCGCGCAGTGGAAGAAATATTACCCTGATGTTCAGCGAGTACGCGTTGTATATGTTCCCATTCCAGACGATCTACCGTCAGTGGTATCGGGGCACCGGCTGCCTGCATGACTTGCGTGCCTGCGGCATCACAATTGAGAGCGGAAAGAATCGAATTCACATTCGCTGGTTTTGCCAGATAATCGTCGGCGCCGAGTTTGATTGCCTGCACGGTAGTCGCAATGCTGGCATAGCCGGTTAACACCAGCAGTCGCGCGTGCGGCAAAACATGACGTAGGGACACGATCCAATGTAGTCCGGAGTCTTTTTCCAGATGCAGATCAAGCGTCACGAAATCGAATGCAGATTGTGAAGCCGCCTGTAAGGCTTCTGCACCGCTATGCGCAACGGTTGTCTCGAAACCGCGTCTGCAAAGCGATCTGGCAAGCGTAGCGGAGAACACTTCATCATCATCAAGAATGAGAAACGATGGTTTCATACGAGCGGCACAGTGAGCGACGCAAGCGTGCCACTCGACGGGTTGGAGGACAGATGAAGATTTGCACCAATTTGCCGAGCAGTGGCGAACGCTAGCAAAAGCCCGATGCCCTGCCCCCCGGAGGTGCTTTCCACCTGTTCGTGGCCTAGCCTCTTCAATAGCTCGGGTGGGATGCCTGCTCTTTGATCTTGGATCTGGATCGTTGCGGTGCGTCGTTGAATTGTCAATGAAACAGCCACTGCAGCACCGGCATTGGTCGGCGCATTTGCAGCATTGTCGAGCAAGGTCAATAGGATTCGGCCAACTGCCCGCGTACTGCCGATCCGCGAGTTTCTGGCGGGGAGCGACAGCAGATGGAGTCGCTGTGGGGGCAAGGCAAGGACACCATTTGCGTCAGCTGGCAATACGCCACGATGAATGAACAGGTCAATGCATTCGTTGCGCATTTAAGTGGCCTGTCGAATCAGGAAGTATTGCGAACATCGGGCGTACTGTCGGAGAATTTTTGGTTGAAACCAGTTTTGTCAAAAAACTTCTGGCAAGGTGCTTAGCTGCGTTTGATTTGCGTGTGTGAGTGGGTTGCTATCTCATGCTGTGGCTAACGGTTAAGCGACTCGATAATCGGACAAGACACGCCAGTGGTACCAGCCTTGCACTGCTGCACCAGCTTTTTTAGCGTGGTGCGGATCCGGTTCAAGTCTTTAATTCTTTCTTCAACAAGCTGGAGCTTGAGCACTGCGGCGTCATGCGTCTGCTTGCATGCGTTCGACTGTTGCAAAGCAAGTAATCCCATGACTTCCTCCAAGGAAAAGCCCAGAGTCTGCGCCCGCTTGATAAACCGAACTCGTTCGATAGCGGCTTCATCGTAATACCGAAAACCGCCTAGTGCCTTGGACGGTTCTGCTAGCAGACCCCGTCGCTGATAAAACCGGATGGTTTCAACATTTACAGCGGCAGCGGCAGCTACTTTCCCGATAGTAAGTTTGGCTTCCATAATCTTTCTCAACAATCTTTAGAAAACGGTTGACTCCGTACTATGGTACGGCACCTATAGTATCGTCATCAACCTTAATTTTGGAACCTATGGAAACAAATAAGTTGGCAAAAACGACATTGGCTGGCGGCATTCTTGCAGCACTTGCAGCGTCTGCCTGTTGCTTGGGGCCGTTGGTGTTGGTCAGTCTGGGCATTGGCGGCGCCTGGATCTCGAATCTAACGTTGCTGGAGCCATTCCGACCAGTGTTTATCGGGATCGCGCTGCTATGCATGGCGCTTGCCTACCACAAAATTTACCGAGCTCCGGATGCGGACACCTGTGCTCCTAGTTCGGTTTGCGCCATGCCACAGGTCAATACAGGGTACCGGGTATTGTTTTGGGTGATGTCGCTGCTGGTGTTAATCACACTGGCGTATCCGTATTTCATGCCATTGCTGTATTAAGGAATTCCTATCTTGCAAAAAAGCGGATTGTTCCACTGGATGCAGGCTTGTACTAGCGATGGGCTTGCTTTTGCATGCTGCGGTTTTTTTACCGCTGTTCATGGCGCACATCGGCTGCTGTCTCATTGTTTCTAATCATTCGGAGAAATCATGTTGAAAGTTACTCGTACTCTCGCATTGTTCGTTGCCGCATTCGGTATGTCGTCGACTGCGTTTGCCGCCATCCAGACAACGACGCTGGAAGTGCCCGGCATGACGTGTTCGTCTTGCCCGATTACTGTGAAAAAGGCGTTGATGAAGGTCGACGGCGTACAGCAAGTCAAGACCAGCTTTGAGAAGCGAGAAGCGGTCGTTACCTTTGACGACAGCAAGACCTCAATTGAAAAAATCAGCATGGCAACAGCAAATGCCGGTTATCCCGCCACAGTAAAGGCAGCAGAATAAGATGATAACGCTCGATTTTCACATTACAGGGATGACCTGCGACCACTGCGCATCGTCGCTGCAGGCAGCGCTTGGCAAGGTAAGCGGCATCCGCAATGCGGCGGTATCCTACCCGGAGCGCCATGCCTCGGTGGCAGTTGACGCTGGCATTGAGGCCGAAACAGTCATTCAGGCGATCCGCGCAAAAGGATATGACGCCCAGCTGAAGGACAAAACACCCACGGGTCAATCAGGCACAGGCACTGCATTGAAAGTGGCTATTATTGGCAGCGGTTCGGCGGCCTTTGCGGCGGCATTGCGCGTCGCCGAGGAAGGCGCAGCGGTGACCATTATCGAGGCGGGCACTGTCGGTGGCACCTGTGTCAACATCGGTTGCGTCCCTTCGAAGATCATGATTCGTGCCGCACACATTGCGCACCAGCAGGCGCATCATCCCTTTCCCGGCATTCAAACCAGCACGCCGCAGATCGACCGGGCAGCCCTGGTCAACCAGCAGCAATGCCGTGTCGATGAGCTGCGGCATGACAAATACGAATCGATTCTCGAGACCAACCCGAATATCACTTTGTTGCGGGGTCGTGCCCGGTTTGTCGATGCACAGACGCTGGCAGTCACCCAGAATGATGGCACGGTCAAGCACGTCACAGCAGACCGTATTCTGATTGCTACCGGGCGCTCTCCGAGCATCCCAAATACACCAGGGTTGGCAGGCACTCCCTATTGGACATCAACCACGGCGCTTGTGGCTGAGCAGTTGCCCAGGCACTTGCTGGTGTACGGAGCCTCGGTCGTCGCACTGGAACTTGCGCAGGCATTCCTGCGGCTTGGCTCACAGGTAACGATGATTGCCCGCTCCACTGTTTTGTCCAAGGAAGACTCCGCCATCGGCGCAGCACTACAGACTGCGCTGGAAGCCGAAGGCATGCGCATCCTGACGCACACCCGCGTCGCCGACGTGCGCTACGACGGTAGCCGCTTCCACCTGGATGTCGGCAGCGAGTGGCTCAGCGGGGACCAATTTCTGGTGGCAACCGGACGCCAAGCCAATACCGCTGCGCTGAACTTGCAGGCGGCAGGCGTGGCTGTCGACGCAACCGGTGCAGTCATGATCGATTCGCAGATGCGTACATCGATGTCGCATATCTATGCGGCTGGCGACTGCACCAATCAGCCGCAGTATGTGTATGTTGCGGCAGCTGCCGGCACCCGGGCCGCGCGCAACATGCTGGGCGAAGATGTCGTTCTCGACCTGTCGGCCATGCCGGGCGTGGTGTTTACCGACCCGCAGGTGGCCACCGTGGGGTTGACCGAGGCGCAAGCCCAGGCTCAGCTGCTGGACGCGGACAGCCGCACGCTATCGTTGGACAACGTGCCGCGTGCCTTGGCCAACTTCGACACGACCGGGTTCATCAAGCTCGTTGCTGACAAAAGGACCGGGCGCCTTCTTGGTGCGCACGTCCTGGCGGCGGAAGCGGGCGAAATGATTCAAACCGCGGCGCTGGCCATTCGCAATGGAATGACCGTGCAGGAGCTAGGTGACCAGTTGTTTCCGTACCTGACCATGGTCGAGGGGCTGAAACTGTGCGCACAGACTTTCTTTAAGGATGTCAAGCAACTGTCTTGCTGTGCTGGATGATGGGACACTTTATGGAAAAGAGGTACAAGCGAAGCGTTATCGCGGTGACCAGTCGCCAAGTATTGTGTACCGCCATGTTCGTGGCTGGTTGCTTGGTACAGCCAGCTTATGCTTATGACTCGGCCAGGCTCGCTTCCGCGCTTGACTCATTGAGCCCGCAGACCTTCCCGGATTGGGAAAAGCAGGCGCGTGCGGGTGACGCTATGGCACAGAACGTGGTCGGGATGGCGTACAAGTACGGTGACGCCGTGCCGCAGAACCATGCATTGTCCTTGCGCTGGTTCCAGAAGGCGGCACAACAGGGGGACGCGGATGCGCAGTTCAATCTAGGCCGGATCCATGGCAAGGCAACCGGATCCGTCTATGGAAAACAGCGTGCTGCGTCGCGCGACGACATCACTGCGGCTTTCTGGTACCGTAAAGCAGCCGAGCAAAACTATGGACCTGCCCAGTTCAATCTGGGACAAATGTATGCGGAAGGCAGCCCGTCTTTTCCACGCGATTTGGCACAAGCGTATTTCTGGACTCAGCTGGCAGCAGCCAATGGCGACCGGCAAGCTGCAACGCAGTTGGCAAAGTACGAAAGCGAGTTGAGCACGGCCGATAGACAGAGCGTGCTGCAATTAACCGCCGAGTGGAGACAGCGCCACAGGCAGTAGTAACGCATGGCAGCCGCTTTCTGAATCATGCATATCAGAATCAAATCAGAATCAAGCAAGCCACACAACATGTCCGCGCAACAAAAGCGGTTAAGGCAGCAAGCAAAAAAAAACTATTTTTCAGCGCCTACGCATGCGCTAGTGGCAATGTCGAGACAGTTTGTAAGCGCCGTTTGCCTCGTGTCATCACATTGGCGATGCATTTAAAGTAGTCTTTTAGCGCAAAACTGGAGAAATACCATGGCAAAACACTATGACTTGGTAGTGATTGGGGCCGGCACCGCGGCGATGGGTGTAGCCATGCGGGTCCGTGCCGCTGGCAAGCAAGTGGCCGTGATTGACTATCGGCCTTTCGGCGGCACCTGCGCTTTACGCGGTTGTGATCCCAAAAAAATGCTGGTAAGCGGTGCGGCATCGGTTGACTATGCAAGGCGAATGGCAACACATGGTGTAGCGGGTGACGTCCACCTCGACTGGCCAACATTAATGGCCTTCAAGCGCAGCTTTACCGACCCGGTGCCGGAAAAGGTGGAGCAGCGATACAAAGATAAGGGAATCGACACCTATCATGGCAAGGCGCGCTTCACCGGAACAAACGTGTTGTACGTTGCAGGAGAATCCCTTCAGGCCACTCACATTTTGATTGCTTCGGGCGCAGAGCCGGTGAAGCTGGGCATTCCCGGTGAGCAGCACTTGATGGACAGCGAGGGTTTCCTTGCACTGGAAACCCTGCCGGGCCGGATTGTATTGGTTGGCGGCGGCTATATTGCCGCCGAGTTCTCGCATATCGCGGCACGGGCAGGCGCCAAGGTGACAATTTTGCAGCAGGGGGAGCGGATACTCAAAGGGTTCGACGCCGACCTGGTGGGCTGGCTAATGGATTCGTTCGTCGCTTTGGGTATTGATGTGCGAACAAAGGCTACCGTGGAGGGCGTCGAAAAGTCCGGTCATGGATATCAGGTTTCCTTTTCTGCCAATGGGAATAGCGAAACGATGGAGGCAGACCTGGTTGTGCACGCAGCCGGTCGGGCCACCGACTTTGAATCGCTTAACATAGTAGCCGGTGGGATTGACGAGGAAAAAGGCCGATTGAAGCTCAATGAGTTTCTACAAAGCACCTCCAATCCCGTGGTATATGCAGCCGGAGATGCTGCCCGCATGGGACCACCGCTCACGCCGGTGTCGAGTCATGATGCGAAGGTTGTTGCAGCCAATATTCTGAACGGAAACCAGAAAACGACAAATTACCAAGGCGTGCCAAGCGTCGCCTTCACCATTCCGCCCATTGCATCGGTCGGTCTTACGGAAGCCAAAGCACGGGAAAAGGGTATCAAGTTCCGCATGCAGGGCCAGAGGACGCCAACTTGGTTCACCGCCCGGCAGCAGGCTGAGCCTATTTATGGATTCAAGGTGTTGGTCGATGAAGCCACCGACCTCATCTTGGGCGCACATTTGGTCGGCCCGCATGTGGACGATGTCATCAATATATTTGCATTGGCCATTCGGCATGGTTTGACGGCAGAAGACCTCAAGACAACCATGTTTGCGTATCCGACCGGGGCGTCGGATATCGGCTATATGTTATAAATTTTGTTATCGAAATCGCGCTAGCATCGCGAATGGCTGCTGCATCATTATTTACTGGATTAAATATGTTCAATCTACGGTCATTATGTTGTTTGGTCGGCGTAGCACTGTCTTTAGGTACGCTGTCGTTTAGCCATGCGCAGCAATCGCCACCTGCTAATTCCCCTAAGGGATCAGTAGGTCTTTTTTCCAGCAGCACGGAGAATGAACTGCTAGCGCCGGACCAAGCGTTTAAACTCAGGGTAACCGTGAAAGGACCAAGCACACTACTGGCTGAACTAACTCCGGCAACCGGGTATTACATGTACAAGAACCGCATTCATTTTACGGTCAAGGATGCAAGCGGCGTCAAAATTAAGGCTGTAAAACTTCCAACCGGTGATATTAAGACCGACCAGTTCTTCGGCAAAACGGAGACTTACAAGAAGCCGATCCAGGCCGAAATTACGGTGGATCGGTCCCGCCAGGCAAAGAACTTTATCTTGGTAGCGAGTTACCAGGGTTGTCATGAAAAGCTAGGGATATGTTATCCGCCCGTTAACAGGGCGATAACGCTTACCTTGCCGTGAGAGCTTTAAATGCGAGCGATGTCCATATTGGGAATGCTTCAAGGGCTGGATAATGCCTCAAAAAATCCCGCTATCTGGCTGCGGCCGAAAGAATAACTATAAAAATGCGCTCAATGATTTTCAAGAATGATTAGTGGTAGGGCATCAATAGTGTCCGGTTTATTTGAGGCAGACCGGCTACCAAGCCAATACTGACACGGGTTTTGAGGGATTCATGGGTGTCCACGATTTGAATTTGGCATTGAACATTTGCGATCCTTCCGGGTTTAAACGACCTGGGGTGACGCATGAACGTGGGCAAGACGCTGTTTGCGCAAGTCATGGAGTTTGTGCCGTGGAAGACGTTTGGACGGATCATCCAGCGTCATCGTGGCGATGCAGGCGTGCGCACCTTGGGCTGTGCCGATCTGTTTCGCGTGATGGCCTTTGCGCAGTTGACGTGGCGCGAATCCTTGCTCGACATCGAAGTCTACCTCGCGGCCAATCGCACGAAGCTGTTCCATATGGGCTTGAAGAAAGTGCCGGCCCGCTCGACACTGTCGGATGCATTGAATTTGCGCGACTGGCGCATCTATCACGCGCTGGCAATGCGACTGATTACGCGCGCCAGGGAACTCTACGCCAAGGAATCGTTGGACATCGGCGTGATCTGCGATCAGACCATCGCCATGAATGGTTTTTACGTGGCGAAGGATTATCCCAAGCATCTGCGACGCAGTCGCTTCAAGGACCCCGTGCCGGGCAAGGCGCTGGTCTTCTTGACCAACAATACGGCGTTGCCGTTGTTGACCAACGCCGCGCTGTAAAAGCAACGCTGGCAGGTCGAATTGTTCTTCAAATGGATCAAGCAGCATTTGCGCATCAAGCGATTTCTCGGCACGAGCGAGAATCCTGTGAAGACGCAAATCTGGTGCGCCGTCTCCACCTACGTGCTGATCGCCATCGTCAAGAAGGAACTTCAACTTAATGCCTCGCTCTACACATTGCTACAGATTCTTTCGGTCTCGGTTTTCGAGAAAACCCAGATTTCATGCGCCTTGCAGCCCGATCAATCGGCTCCGGAATTGCCCTCGGCACTAACCAATTGAACTTGTTTGATTTTTAACCGAACACTACTGATGTGCAATATCAATCAACTTTCCCTTGTAAAGAATACGCTGATGCTGTGGGCCAAACTTATTTTCTGTTGACACAGAGAATGATGTCTTTATCTGCTGGTCGAGTTTTTCGGGATCCCTGCGTTCCCGTTCCTCGTCAATCGTTCAAGCACAGCAGGCAATGTTAATGGGGCACGATCTCCGCCGCAGCTGAAGAATCACCACTAAAGAAAGGATTAGGCATGCCATCTCATAGCGGCAGGCGCCGCTTCCTTCAATCCGCCGCGGCGCTTGGGATGCTCGGCGCATTTCGTGGCCTTGCTCCTGCCTATGCACAGAATGTGCCGGGGCCCGGTGGAGTGTTGCATGTGGGCGGCGACCGCGTGGCCGATCTTATTATCGATCGCACCCCGTTTGGATACGGTGGGCAGCAACAAATGGCCGTGACGATCAACGGCACCGTGCCAGGGCCGATCCTGCGCTTTCGCGAAGGCGAAATCGCGACGCTGCGCGTCACCAACCGCCTCGATGAGGATACCTCCATTCACTGGCACGGCATTCTCCTCCCCTCGGCAATGGATGGCGTGCCGGGCGTGAGCTTTGCCGGCATTCGTCCCGGGGAAACATTTACCTACCGCTTCCAGGTGCGGCAGCACGGCACGTACTGGTACCACAGCCATTCATCGCTGCAGGAGCAGCTTGGCATGTACGGGCCCATCATTATGGACCCGGTGAAGCCCGATCCCGTCGCGTACGACCGCGAACACGTCATTGTGCTGGCCGACTGGACCTTCCGCGACCCGCACCGCGTGCTTGCCGTGATGAAGAAACAGGGCGGCTTTTTCAATTTCCAGCAGCGCACGCTGGGCGATTTCTTCCGCGACGCGAAGAAAAACGGATTCCGCGAGACGCTGGCCGAGCGCGAGATGTGGGGCCGGATGCGGATGAACCCAACCGACATCCTGGATATCACCGGCGCGACCTACACTTACCTGGTGAACGGGCTTTCCCCCGACGGCAACTGGACCGGAATTTTCCGGCCGGGCGAGCGCGTGCGCCTGCGAATCATCAATTCCGCGGCTGCGACGAACTTCAACTTCCGCATTCCCGGGCTGGCCATGACAGTGGTGCAGGCGGACGGCCAGAATGTGCATCCGGTGACGGTGGAAGAGTTCCAGATCGCAATCGCCGAAACTTATGACGTTATCGTGCAGCCGAAGGCAGAGCAGGCATACACGGTATTCGCCGAAGCGGTGGACCGCAGCGGCTATGGCCGGGGAACGCTCGCCCCGCGGCCTGGCATGTCTGCGCCGGTGCCAGCGCTTCGCGAGCGGCCGGAGCGCACCATGGTCGACATGGGCATGGACATGGGGTCGATGGACATGTCGGGCATGGAGCATGGCGCAATGAAAATGGAGCCGATGCCGGGAATGGACCATGGGAATTCCAAGGCGAAGCCGATGCCTGATATGCAGCACGATGGAATGCAGATGGATCACGGCGGCATGGAGAAGAAACCGATGCCGGGCATGGAACATGGCGGCATGAAGATGGATTCGATGCCAGGCATGGAAAGCCCGATCAACGGCAGGCATGGCCCCGACACGCATGGGCCGGGTAATCAGATGGTTGCGATGGTCCAGCGCAATCGGCTGGGTGAGCGTGGCGTCGGACTGGAAAACGTCGAGCATCGTGTGCTTGTCTATACCGACTTGAAGGCGCTGGAGCCTTCGCTGGATCCTCGCCCGCCCGAGCGCGAAATCGAGATTCATCTCACCGGCAATATGGAGGCCTTCATTTGGGGCATGGACGGCCTCAAATTTTCCGAATCGGGCGAGCCGCCCAAGGTGCGGGTCGGCGAGCGCGTGCGCATCACGCTGGTCAATGACACGATGATGGAGCACCCGATGCATCTCCATGGGGTATTCATGGAGATCGATAACGGCGCGGATCTTGCGCACAAGCCGCGCAAGCACACAATCAACGTGAAGCCGGCGGAACGGCTATCGTTCGACTTCACTTACGATGAACCCGGCAACTTCGCCTTCCACTGCCACATCCTCTACCACATGGAAATGGGCATGTTCCGCTTCGTCAATGTCTCTGGGCAGCCTGAAAGGAAGCTGACATGAACGCCACTCGCATGCCCCGAACCTTGATTACGATTGTGCTGGCGTTTCTGTCCGCGACGGTATGGGCGCAGGGAAGTCCTTTCCCATTACCCCCAAAGGAATGGCCCAAGCCGGTCATGGATACGGAGCGTTTCACCTACCTGCTTCTCGATCGCTTCGAGTATGGCTGGCAGAAGGGCGAGAACGCGCGCGTCTGGGATGTTCAGGGCTGGTACGGCGGCGACTATAACAAGCTCTGGATCAAATCCGAAGGCGAAAGCACCCCAGGCGGCGGGACAGAGGAAGCCGATGTGCAGGCGCTCTACGCCAGGCGCATCAGCCCTTTCTGGCATCTCCAGGCAGGCGTTCGGCAAGAAGCGCGTCCTGCGCCGTCGCGCACCCAGGGTGTACTCGCCATCCAGGGACTGGCGCCGTACTGGTTCAATGTGGAAGCAAGCGTTTTCGTCGGCAGCGGCAGAGCATCCGGCCGCTTCGAGGCGGAATACGATCAGCTTCTCACGCAGCGCCTGATCCTGCAGCCGCGCATCGAGACGAATTTCTCGGGCTCGGCCGATGCCAGGCGCGGCATCGGCAGCGGCTTGAACGACGTAGAGCTGGGCCTGCGTTTGCGTTACGAGTTCCGGCGCGAGTTCGCGCCCTACATCGGCGTGGCATGGACGCGCAAGCTTGGCGACACGGCTGACCTCGCGCGGCAGGCAGGCCGCGATGTCTCGAGTTCCGCGCTCGTGGCCGGGCTGCGAATTTGGTACTAAAGCGAGGTTGGCCGGGAATTTCGGATGATCGGATACCAACAGTGGCAGTTTATACTGAGCACTGGAAGTGAAAAATCCCACAGCAGAATTACGTGCTCAAATTCAAGCAGGAAGCGGTTCGGCAAGCCGAAGCAGAAGTACTGCAGTGGCCTTAAATTATTCACTGTAGCGATGGTGCTTCCTTACTCCGGACTTTCCTTTCTCTTCCCCCGAGCGTTAGCCCAAAGTGTCAACTTTTTCGGGGGGAATCCCGAGGCTGTTCGAAGTGACATTTTGAAATGTTAGATCGAGATCCCGATATGCTCACATAGCAGGAAAGGAACCGGTGCCTGCGGTAATAGTCACATCGTCAACAAGTTGAAAGATCCAGGAGATTTAATGGGACAACGGGATGTGGTGATCATTACCGGCAGCAGCGGCAATCTAGGCACGGCAACGATCCATCGTCTTGCCAAGCAATATCAGATTGCCGGTTTTGATGAACCCGGCCCACCTTATCCTGTCCGCCCTGCCTATTGCATTCCGGTCGACACAGAGTCCCGTGAAAGTATTGAAACAGGTTTGAATAGTGTACGAGAGCATTTCGGTAATCGGATTGCTTCCATCATTCACCTAGCGGGTTATTACAGTTTTACCGGTGAACCGAGCCCAAAATATTATACAGTCAATATCCTTGGCACACGTCATTTGCTCGACGCCTTGAAAGCCTTTGAGGTCGAGCAATTTATCTTTGCCAGCACGATTCTGGTATACCAGCCTACCGCCCCTGACCAGCCGATCAATGAAGAGTGGCCGCTGAATCCGAAATGGGATTACCCGAAGTCAAAAGTCGAAGCCGAGGCGATCATTGTAAGTAGGCACTGCAAGATTCCCTATGTGAATTTACGTCTTGCCGGTGTTTATGACGAAGACTGTCGAGCGCCTTCCATTGCAAACCAAGTGCAATTGATTTACGAACGTCAGCTCATCAGCCATGTATTCCCAGGGGATATCACTCATGGGCAAGCATTTATGCATCGAGATGATTTGGTCGAGGCATTTGCTCTGGTAGTTGAACGGCGCAAGCAATTGCCTGCAGAGTTGACGATAAATATCGGCGAGCCCGATACGGTCAGCTACGATGCGATGCAACGTGAACTGGGCCGGCTGATTCATGGTGAAGACTGGGAGACGCGGCAAATACCCAAGGCGCTCGCCAAAACCGGCGCCTGGCTGGAAGAAGTCGCTCTGCCAAAGGATAAAGAGCCCTTTATCAAGCCTTGGATGATCGACTTGGCAGACGATCACTACGAGCTGGATATCAGCCGCGCCCGCGACTTGCTTGGCTGGCAGCCTAGGCACCGGCTGATTGATACTTTGCCAGAGATGGTGCGCAGACTGAAACAAGATCCGGTTACCTGGTACAAGAAGAACAAACTCCACCTGCCGGATGCGCTGCAAAAACAAGCTGAGCAAACGTTTGGCAAGCAGCAAAGCACAAATGACAAACACAGCGCCGGAACGGAATGCGTATGCCTACCTCCGCCCGGCGGTGCTCCTGCAATAGCGTTGTCGCAAGAGCATGCGCAGATGCAGCAGCATGGCGCCATGCCAATGGACAAGGGGGCGCACGACGAGCAGCAAATGCTGATCGATGAGCATCTTTCCACACTTTGGCCGCATTTCGTCAACCTGATCTTTGGTTTGTGGCTCATCACCGGCCCGTTTGCCATGGGTTACCTGAGCGCGCATACGCCCGACCCCGGCGTCATGCGTGTGATGGCCGAGCGCGGCCTGCCCTCCGCCGAAGTCCGCAATTTGATGATGACGTGGAGTGATGTGATCAGCGGCGCTCTGATCGTGACTTTCAGCCTGCTGTCGATTTCGCCCAAGCGCCGTTTTCCCTGGGCGCAATGGGCCAATGCCGTGGTGGGATTTTGGCTGCTGATGGCGCCGCTCGTGTTTTGGGCGCCGCTTCCCGCCGCGTATAACAACGATACCATTGTCGGTGCCTTGGTCATCGCGTTCTCGGTTCTGGTTCCGATGATGCCGGGCATGAGCATGGCAGGCATGATGGGCGCCCCGGACATCCCGCCGGGATGGAACTATTGTCCTTCGACCTGGCTGCAGAGGCTCCCCATTGCTGCGATGGGCGTAATCGGATTTTTGATTTCCCGCTACTTGACCGCCTACCAGCTAGGGCATATCGATCAGGCATGGGATCCGTTTTTCGGGCAAGGCACGATGACTATCATCACTTCCGACATGTCCAAAGCCTGGCCGATCGCTGACGCCGGCCTGGGCGGCGTGGCCTATATGCTGGAGATATTGATGGCAGCCATGGGTAACAAGCAGCGCTGGCGCACCATGCCGTGGATGGTGCTGGCATTTGGCATCCTGGTGGTGCCGCTCGGCGGCGTCAGCATTTTTTTCATCATTATCCAGCCGATCGCGATCGGCCCCTGGTGCACGCTGTGCCTGGTCGCCGCGCTGGCGATGGTGATCATGATTCCGTATGCGCTCGATGAACTGGTCGCCATGGGCCAATTCCTGCTGGACGCCAAGCGCAAAGGCAAGCCGCTCTGGCGCGTTTTCTGGATGGGCGACGCTATGGAAGGCGGCAGTGAAGACAAGGCCAAGGAATTTCGCGGCAATTACCGCGACATGTTTGCAGAGATGGTTGATGGCACCACATTGCCATGGACTTTACTTCTCAGTACATTGCTTGGCGTGTGGCTGATGTTGACCCGCTTGAGCTTTGATACGTCGGACGCGATGGCCAACAGCGACCACCTTGTCGGCGCGCTCGTCGTCACCTTCAGCATCATGGCGATGGCGGAAGTAGGGCGGCCGGTGCGGTTCATCAACGTCGGCTTTGGCCTATGGCTGATCGGTGCGCCGTGGTTGCTGGAGGGCGTCTCCGCCAATGGCGCGGTCTGGAACAGCATGGTGACGGGGATCGTACTAATAGCGTTGGCTTTGCCGCGTGGGACGATCAGAAATGCCTATGCTAGCTGGGACCGCATTCTTGTTTGATATGCGCAGTTGCTCCCGTCTTTCAAAAAGAAGATGAACATGGCCCTTGTAAATAAGCCACCAGGATTGTTGGACGTGATCGTGGTAGGTGGCGGGCCAGCCGGCTTGAATGCCGCACTGGTTCTCGGAAGATGCCGCAGAAACGTACTGCTATTCGACGAGGGAAAGCCGCGCAACGCGGTATCGCATGCCTTGCATGGATTTCTGAGCCGCGATGGCATTCCGCCGGCGCAACTGCGCGCCATTGCGCGTGAGCAGCTCGCCGCTTATCCATCGGTTGGCATCGACGAAGACCGGGTGGTAGATGCCGCACGCATGGACAAGGGGTTTTCGATAACCACGCGAGACGGGCGCATTTTTTTTACACGCAAACTCCTTTTAGCTGCCGGGGTGGTCGACAAGTTGCCGCAGCAGCCCGGGTTTCGCGAGCTTTACGGCGTTGGATTATTCCATTGTCCTTACTGCGATGGTTGGGAGATGCGCGACCAGCCACTTGCTGTCTATGGCCGCGGAGACGACAAGGGGGGTGGTCTGGCACTCGAAATGACGCATTGGAGCCGCGACACGGTCTTGTGCACCGACGGCCCTTCACAACTCAGCATTGACTGCCGGCGGCGTCTGGATAAGTACGGTATCGTCATTCGGGAGGAAAAAATTGTCCGCCTGGAAATCAGCAGCAGCGTCCCGTATCACGCCGCGTTCGATATTGTTTTCGAGACGGGGCCCCGTCTACGCCGGTCGGCTATCTTTTTCAACACCGGCAGGCACCAGGCCACAGACCTTGCGGCACGCTTGGGCTGCGACATGTACGATCCAAAAGGCTGCAAGGTGGATGACGATTATCAGATGACCAATGTCCCAGGTTTGTATGTGGCGGGCGATGCATCGCGCGACGTACTGCAGGTCATTGTTGCTGCGGCCGAAGGCGCACAAGCGGCCATAGGGATCAATAACGCGCTGCTTCGTGAGGATTTGGTGTAATCCCTTGCGCAATGCTTTTTTTGACTAGAAAGGAAGGATGCCAATGCAGCAGGAAGTCGTTGTGATCACTGGTGCATCGGCGGGTGTGGGCAGAGCGGTTGCTCATGAATTCGCCCGACAAGGTGCATGGATTGGGCTGCTTGCGCGCAATCAGGCTGCGCTCGAACATGCCAAGCAAGAGGTGAAAGAGCTGGGCGGGCGTGGATTGGTGCTGCTTGCAGATGTGGCCGATGCCGACGCAGTCGAGCGCGCCGCGGACCGGATCGAATCCGAGTTCGGCCCCATCGATATCTGGATCAACAACGCCATGGCATCGATGATGTCGCCGGCGATCGACATGACCGCGCAGGAGTTTCGTCGGGTCACGGAAGTGACGTACCTTGGGTATGTGCATGGCACGCTCGCCGCGCTGCGCAGGATGACGCCACGCGATAGGGGGACGATCGTGCAGGTGGGTTCGGCGCTGGCTTATCGCGGCATTCCGCTGCAATCGGCTTATTGCGGCGCCAAGCATGCAATCAAAGGCTTTACCGAATCGCTGCGCTGCGAGTTGCGCCACGACCGGCGCAATATTCGCCTGAATATGGTGCACCTGCCGGCCGTCAACACGCCGCAATTCGACTGGATACGTTCACGCATGCCGTACCAGCCGCAGCCGGTGCCGCCGATCTATCAGCCGGAGATCATCGCACGCGCAATCTATTGGTCAGCACATCATGACCGGCGCGAAATGCTCGTGGGCATTACGACTGTAGGCGCAATCTGGGCAAACAAGTTTTTTCCCGGCTTACTCGACCGTTATCTGGCCAGAACCGGCTATCAGTCGCAACAGAAAAATGAGCCGGTTTCAAAAGATAGACCCGACAACTTAATGCAGCCGGTGTTGCAGGACTTTGGCGCACATGGACGCTTCGACCGTGGCGCGGTGCCGTTCAGCATGCAGGCTTGGCTGGATCGGCATCGCGCCGTGGTGTTGACAACCCTCTTGGGGCTGGCTGGCGCGGCGATGCTTTGGCTATTCACTTGAAATGCTGAACCGAGCAGCAGAACATTCTTTGTCGTCATGGATTGCCGCATGAGCGAGGAGAGTATCAGACAATGGCACGCGACAATGAAGTAACTTACCGGCCGATTTCGGATTACGCGATTATCGGCGACACGCGCACCACCGCGCTTATCGCCAGCAACGGCTCGCTGGATTGGTGCTGCTGCCCACGCCCTGACAGTCCGGCCATCTTTTGCAAATTGCTGGACGCAGAACAAGGGGGCAGCTTCCGGATCGGGCCGAGCGAGCGCTACGCTTTTTCTAGATCGTATGCCGATGCCACCAACGTCCTGATCACAAGGTATTCGGTGGACGGCGGTCAGTTTCGCCTGACCGATTTCATGCCGCTCGTGACCAGGGCAGGGCGGCACGGCAGCGAAGAGAACAACGGGCACCCCCGAATTTTGCGCAGGGTCGAGGGATTGAGCGGCGAATGCGAAGTGGAAATCGTATTTCACCCGACATTCGACTTCGCCCGTGCGCATACGCTCGTAGAAGTCGTCTCCGAAGGGGCTGTAGCCTGCGGTGGCCAAGAATTGCTCTGGTTGCGCAGTCCCATCCCCTTGCAAAAGCAGGGCGCAAGTAGGGCGGTTGCGCGTTTTCGCATTAGATCGGGAGAACGGCTCGATTTTTGCCTATGTTACAGCTCACGCGCGGAGGGATTGAACGACTACCCTGTGGATGTGGGCGTCCTGCTGAATGAAACACTGGAATATTGGCGTAAATGGGCGGGCCGCTGCACCTATGAGGGGAAGTATCGTAGTCTCGTTCAACGCAGTGCGCTTAACCTGAAGCTGCTGACCTATATGCCCACCGGCGCCATCATTGCAGCGCCGACCACGTCGCTGCCGGAAGAAATCGGCGGGTCGCGAAACTGGGACTACCGCTATACCTGGATTCGCGATTCCGCGCTGATCCTGCAGGCGCTGATGTCGACCGGCTACCACGACGAGGCCCATGCATTCTTCGACTGGCTGGAGTCGTTGTGCATCGAATGCTGCGGTGACTTGCAAATCATGTATACGATCGATGGAAATAGGGAACTGCCCGAGCAAATCCTTCCGCATTTGGAAGGCTATCGCGGATCCAGCCCTGTTCGCATCGGCAATGCGGCGGCCCGACAGAAACAGCTCGACATTTACGGCGAAATGCTCGATGCGGTGTATTTTTGCTATGAAAACATGCGGCCGCCCAGTCCGGAATTCTGGCAGATATTGCGTTACATGGCGGATCAGGCCGCCACACGCTGGCGCGAACCTGATGCAGGCATTTGGGAAGTCCGAAATGAACCTCAGCATTATCTATATTCGAAGCTGCAGTGCTGGGTTGCGCTGGATCGCGCCATCCGCTTGGCTGAGCAAGGGCGATTAGAAGCCGAACTCGACCGCTGGCAGCGCACGCGCGACGAAATCCGCGATGCGATCCTGAACGAAGGCTACGATGCCGAGCTCGGAACATTTGTCCAGGCGTTCGGTGTCAAAACGCTTGATGCTAGCGCGCTCACTATTGCGCTGCACGGCTTTCTCCCTGCATCGGATCCACGCGTGCGCACAACCATCGTCAAGATTCAGGAGCAACTCAGCCGCGAAGGAATGGTGTACCGGTACCTGAATGAAGACGGTATCCCAGGCAGAGAGGGAATCCTTGCCTTATGCAACTTTTGGCTGGTCGATAACCTGGCGCTGTGCGGGCGAATCGACGAAGCGCGGCAACTATTTGAAAAAATTATCGGCTATGGCAACGACGTCGGCCTGTTCTCGGAAGAATTCGATCCGGTCAGCGGTGAGCTTCTCGGCAATCATCCGCAGGGTTTCACCCATCTGGCCTTGATTCGCAGCGCCGTCAATCTGGCAAAGACGGGCGCACAATCGGCGCCATAACCGGATCGCTGCCATCACAGATTTAACCGGATTGACTGTCCTTTCCAATCAGCAAGCGCGTATCGCTCACAAATTCATGCGGCGGAATTTCCAGGTTGCGTGGCGCCGGGACATTCTTGACGACGCGCCCCGCCAGATCGAACTTCGAGCCGTGACAAGGACAGTAGAAGCCGCCCGGCCAATCCGCCCCCAGGTCGGTTGCCCCAACTTCTGGACGGTAAAGCGGTATGCAACCCAAATGGGTACAGATGCCGATCACGACCAGGTACTCCGGTCTGATCGAACGCGTGGCATTCTTTGCATAAACAGGTTGCTGGGATGCTAGTGATTCCGGATCGACCAGTTGGTCGTCGTGTTTATTAAGTAAATCCAGCATCTGTTCCGTGCGATGCAGGAGCCATACCGGTTTGCCCCGCCATTCAACCGTCACCAGCATGCCGGGCTCCAAGCGACTGATATTCACTTCCACCGGCGCGCCAGCTGCCTTGGCTGCCTCGCTGGGCGACATGCTTTCCATGAACGGTATCGCGGTCGCGGCAAGCCCTATACCACCCACCCCAGCAGCCGCTGCAGTCAGAAACTTTCTGCGACGCACATCTGTTTCATCAGTATTCATGGTACTTCTCCACTAAATGGAGGAGCCGGCCATCGACAATCAATCGTTGCGGCCCATCACACTTTGATTGCATCGAAAAGCCGTCCCCAGTCACCCCGGCGCGGGAAAAACCTTGGAACCTGCTGCATATAATCCTGATATGCCGTACCAAAGCGGCCGATCATTTCTTTTTCCTCTTTGTATGCGAGTCGAACGTAGACCAGCACAATGACCGGGAATAGCGCCAAGGTAATGATCGTCGGCCAATGCACGATCTGGCCGAATACCGCCAGCATGATGCCGGTATATTGGGGGTGACGGACCACGCCATACAGCCCTTCCTTGGCAAACCGCCCTTCGCGTCTTGCCTGGTGCACGCTTTTCCATCCGACGATTAAAAGCACGGTGCCCAAGAAGATGAAAGCGCTTCCAAGCAACATCTCGATCACCGCGCCGCCCGTGCCGTAGCCGAGAAGCGATGCCCAGAGATGCCCGGTGTTGGCGTACAAGGGGATGTCGATGCCGAAAAAACCCGTCAGCAAGTAAATGGTCAGAGGAAAACCGTACATTTCCGCGTAGAGCGCGATGATGAATG
>DPRS01000053.1 GCA_003537575.1 Oxalobacteraceae bacterium | reverse complement strand
CTGACCGAGACGGAGCCGGACCGCGATTCGATCACCGAATCGGTGCATCAGATGATCAAGGAAGTGCAAAAATACGTGCCGGGTTACAAGCTGGTCAATGGCCCGGTGTTCGACGGCAAGCGCGTCTCGATCTTCATGGAAGTCGAAGGCCTGGGCGACTACCTGCCCAAGTATGCCGGCAACCTCGATATCATGACCGCCGCCGCCGCGCGCACGGCGGAAATGTTTGCCGAAGAAATCATCGGCGGCAAGCTGAACCTCCAACCCGTCGCAGCATAAGGAAGAGCAACATGACACTCAAAGGTAAACAAGTCACGGTCCATGACATGACCCTGCGCGACGGCATGCACCCGAAGCGCCACCTGATGACGCTGGAACAGATGAAGTCCATCGCCCAGGGCCTGGACCAGGCCGGCATCCCGCTGATCGAAGTCACGCATGGCGATGGCCTGGGCGGCAGCTCGGTCAACTATGGCTTTCCGGCGCATACCGACGAGGAATACCTGTCCGCCGTCATTCCGCTGATGAAGCAGGCCAAGGTTTCCGCGTTGCTGCTGCCCGGTATCGGCACCGTCGATCACCTCAAGATGGCGCGCGAGCTCGGCGTCAACACCATCCGGGTGGCGACGCACTGCACCGAAGCCGACGTTTCAGAGCAGCACATCGGCATGGCCAGGAAGCTCGGCATGGACACGGTCGGTTTCCTGATGATGAGCCACATGGCTTCGCCGGAAAAGATCCTCGAACAGGCCAAGCTGATGGAAAGCTACGGCGCCAACTGCATTTACTGCACCGACTCGGCCGGCTACATGCTGCCGGAAGATGTGAAGGCGCGCATCGGCCTGCTGCGCGAGAAGCTGAAACCGGAAACCGAACTGGGCTTCCATGGCCACCACAACCTGGCCATGGGCGTGGCCAACTCGGTGACCGCGGTCGAGTATGGCGCCAATCGCATCGATGCCGCCGCGGCGGGCCTCGGCGCCGGCGCCGGCAACACGCCGATGGAAGTGTTCATCGCGGTATGCGCGCGCATGGGGATTGAGACTGGCGTGGACGTGTACAAGATCCAGGACGTGGCGGAAGACCTGGTCGTGCCGATGATGGATTTCCCGATCCGCATCGACCGCGATGCGCTCACGCTCGGTTATGCCGGCGTGTACGGTTCCTTCCTGCTGTTTGCCAAGCGCGCCGAAAAGAAGTACGGTGTGTCGGCGCGCGATATCCTGGTCGAAATGGGCCGCCGTGGCATGGTCGGCGGTCAGGAAGACATGATTGAAGACACCGCGCTGACGCTTGCCAAGGCGCGCGGAATTGCAGCCTGAAGTAAAGGAAAAGAGAATGAAACTCGACAAGAGCACCATCGAAAGACTCGCTGATCACCTCGAAACCTGCGAGCTGAAAGCGCGCGACACGCTGAAGATCACCGACGAATATCCGGACATGGACTGGGACGACGCCTATGCGATCCAGGACGAGATCAAGCGCCGCAAGATNNCAGATGGGCGTGGAAACGCCGGTATTCGGCTTCCTCGCCGATTACTTCGCAGTGCCGGAAGGCGGCGAAGCGAAGATGTCCGAGCTGATCCATCCGAAGGTCGAGCCGGAAATCGCCTTCGTCACCAAGGCGCCGCTGAAGGGGCCGGGCTGCCATATCGGCGCGGTGCTGGCAGCGACCGACTTCGTGATGCCGGCGATCGAAGTGATCGATTCGCGCTACCGCGATTTCAAATTCGACTTGAAGAGCGTCGTTGCCGACAACTGTTCCTCCTCGCGCTTCGTCGTTGGCGGCCGCATGGCGCCGGTCGACAACCTCGACCTGCGCACTCTCGGGGTCGTGCTGGAGAAAAACGGCCAGGTAGTGTCGCTCGGCGCGGGCGCCGCGGTGCTCGGCCATCCCGCGGCGGCGATTGCCATGCTGGCTAACCTGCTCGGCGAACGCGGCGAGGAAATCCCGGCCGGCACGCTGATCTTGTCCGGCGGCATAACCGAAGCGGTTGCCGTGGCGGCGGGCGACAATGTGACCCTGCGCATCCAGGAGCTGGGCAGCGTCAACTTGCGTTTTGTATAAGGAGCAACAACATGCCTATCTGCCAGATCCACCTGCTCGAAGGCCGCACCGTCGAACAGAAACGCTTGCTGATTCAGAAAATCACCGAAGCCATGCATGAAGCCATCGGCGCCAAGCCGGAAAGCGTGCGCGTCATCCTGACCGAGATGCCGAAGGAGCACTTCGGCATCGGCGGCAAGACCGCCGGCGAACTAGGGCGGTAATACAGCCGGCAGGCCCGGCGATGGGTGCGCCGGCCTGGTGTCGCCGGCGTCCCCTTCGAATCCCGATTCACGAAAAAAGCAAAATGCGGCACACGCGCGCAGGGAGGGGCGCACGCCGTCAAGTCGTAGTAGTGGCAGTAAACATTCAAAATAATTACGGAGACAAACAATGAAGAGCAAGAAAAAAGCATCATTTGCGGCCAGCGCAGCCATCGCCGGCATGATCGTTGCAGCGCCGGCCTTCGCCACTGAAGGCGGCGGTTCCAGTTATCCGATGGGAGCAGACAGCTACCTGAGCGGCGCGGTCCCTCCGCCCGGGTTTTATACGGTGCTGTTCGCCGAGCGCTATTCCGCCGACACGCTGCGCGACAACAACGGTAACAAGGTGCCGGTCAATTTCAAGGTGACGGCGAACGTGGTGGCGCCGCGCTTCATCTGGGTGACCGACAAGAAAGTGCTTGGCGGCGATCTCCTCCATGCGGCGATCATCCCGCTCGTCAACCTCGACGTCAACGTCAATGGCGCCGGTCAGAGCAAGAGCGGGCTCGGCGACATCCTGTTCACCGTGTTCGGCCTGGCGTATCATCACAGCCCGAACCTGCACAGCGTCGCCGCGCTCGACATCATCATCCCGAGCGGTTCCTACAACAGGAGCGACATGACGAACATCGGCCGCAATTACTGGGCGATCCAGCCGCTGTATACCGTCAGCTATGTCAATCCGCAGGGATGGAATGCTGACGCGAAGATCATGATGGACTTCAACCGGAAGAACAAGGACACCAACTACCGCTCGGGCCAGGAATTCCATGTCGATTATGCTGTAGGTTACGGCTTCGGCAACAACTGGGTGGCCGGCGTGGGAGGGTATCTCTACCGGCAGACCAGCGACGACAAGCTCAACGGCGTCACCGTCGCCAACAACAGGGGCAGGGCGTTTGCGATCGGGCCTTCGATCAAGTACGACAACGGCAAGGGCTTTTTCCTCACCGCCAAGTACCAGGTGGAGACCGAGGTGCGCAACCGCGCGGACGGCAAGGCCTTGTGGGTGAAGGCCTTGCTGCCGTTCTGAGGCTTCGCCGTATCCGCAAGCAGCTTGTCGCTAACCGGTATGGCACGCGCAATCGTTTTTCCCTGCGGACTCTGACAGATTCTGAATGATGGCGCATTCCTGTACGGAGTGCGGTCCGGCGCATTGATGACGCAGGGCCGTCAATTGCGTTTCCAGCGCATGCAGCGCCGCCATCTGTGTCTGGCGCTTGCAGCGTGGCCAAGCCACCGGTCGACCCGGTCTATCGGTAATCCCCCCAGAAATTAATCGGACTTAAAGGTAGAATTTTCTCCCATCAGCATAGAGGAAGTTTTGCATGAAGAAGTCTCGTTTTTCGGAAAGCCAGATCATCAACATTTTGAAGCAGGCAGAAGCCGGCACGCCGGTGCCGGAACTGTGCCGCGAGCATGGTATGAGCTCGGCGCTGTTTTACCGGTGGCGCAGCAAATACGGCGGCATGGATGCCTCCATGATGGCCCGCATGAAGGAGCTCGAAGAAGAGAACCGACGCCTCAAGAAGATGTACGCCGAGGAACGTTTGAAGGCCGAGGTTGTCGCGGAGGCCCTGGCAAAAAAGTGGTAGCGCCATCCCGACGACGAGAGATGGCGCAACGGGCCGTACAAGAAAAAAGCATGACCATCGGCCTGGCTTGCGAGGCATTTCGCATCAGCCAGACGTGCTATCGCTATCAGGCCAAGCTGTCAGCGGAAAATGACGTTATCGCTGATTGGCTGATCCGGCTGACCGGCAACCAGCGCAACTGGGGCTTTGGCCTGTGCTTCTTGTACTGGAGGAATGTGAAGGGATTTCCCTGGGACCACAAGCGCGTCTACCGCATCTACCGGCAACTGGAGCTGAACCTGCGCATCAAGCCGAAGAATCGCCTGGTGCGGGAGAAGCCCGAGCCATTGGCCGCGCCACAAGGCATCAACCAGGTCTGGTCGATGGATTTCATGCATGACCAACTGGCCGATGGCCGCTCAATCCGGCTGTTCAATGTCATCGACGATTTCAACCGCGAAGGCCTGGGCATGGAGGTGGACTTCTCGCTGCCGTCAGAGCGCGTGATCCGTTCGCTGGAGCGCATCATTGAATGGCGGGGCAAGCCGGCCATGATTCGCTGCGACAATGGACCGGAATATGTCAGTGCGGCCTTGCAGGTCTGGGCCGACCGGCGGGCGATCCGGCTCGAATATATCCAGCCCGGCAAGCCCCAGCAGAATGCCTATGTCGAGCGCTACAACCGGACTGTGCGCTACGACTGGCTGGCGCACTACCTGTTCGACACCATTGAAGAAGTGCAGGAATTCGCCACTAGATGGCTGTGGACCTATAATCACGAGCGGCCCAACATGGCCCTCGGTGGCATCACCCCGAAACAGAAATTGGCCTTGGCCGCTTAGCTTCTACCCTCAGCTCCGCTTAAAAATGGGGGGATTACCTATGGGGGCGGTCACTTTGTATAATCTAAACTTCCACAACGCAGCGAAGCCCCACTATCATGACTGACCACGATTCCGACTCACCGACTTATGAAGATCGTCTCTGGAAGGACAACGGCTGGACCGCTCGAGTCATCAAGAACGAAGACGACGAAGGCTGGGCAGTAGCGATGTTCAAGGATGGGCAGTCCGAACCAGCGCTTGTAGGGCCCTGGACCATGGGGCGAGACAAGAAGAATCCCAAGCCACTCGACGCCAATGCTTTTTCTACACTTGTGAAAACTGCATCCGAGGTGCTGCGTCGTCATGAACAACAACTGTACGCAGCGCTCAACAAGAGTGTGGTGATCACAACGGGTGGTGCCACCCTTACTGTCACTCTCACCATTGTTCCAGACGATTACGAATCGTACGGAATGCTCAAGGCAACCGATGAGCAGGGAAATGAGGTCGCTAGCAAGCGAGTCGAGCCAAATTTTGTTCTGACGCGTGCAAGCGCAATTGCTTGGGCTGAAAAAAGCTTTAATAAATAAGTCGCCGATACGGCTGGAATTCCTGCATCAGATCGATACCAGTCGCTGTGATTGTCCGCTTCTGGCCAGAAGCGGACAATCAGCGATGCAGCAGCGTAGGCGCGTAGGTTTTCACGAAGAACGCCAGCGTGATACAGGCGGTGGCAAGCAGCGTGATGGCGCGAATGATGCCTGGTGGCGCGCGCCGCCCGATGTGCGCGCCTCCGTATCCCCCGATGATTGCGCCCACCAGCATGGCCAGCGTCTCGGGCCAGCGGACCGCGTTGGCCACGATGAAGGCGAGTACCGCCACTACATTGGCCGCACTAATCAGCAGTGTACGCGGCGCGTTGAGATGTTTCAGGTCGCAGTTGTCGAGCAGCCCCCACATCGCAATCATCATGATCCCGACCGCGCCGCCAAAGTAGCCGCCATATACCCCAAGTACAAACTGGATGGCCAATACGGCATGCGCGTGAATGTGCCAGCGTGCGCGCAACGCCTCGCCAATGCGTCGTCCGAACGCGAGCGCAACGGACGCAACTAGCAGCAGCCACGGCAGCACGAACGTGAACGCTGCAGAGGACGTCCGCAGTAACAGCAGCGCCCCGACCAAGCCGCCGCAGAGCGTCGTCACCAGCAGCGCGCGCAGTGACACGGCGCCGACCGGACGCAATCCATCCCGATATGCCCATGCGCTGGCCAACCCACCCGGAAACAGCGCGACTGTGCTGGACGTGTTCGCCTGAACCGGAGGCACGCCCGCCGCAATCAACGCAGGTAAACTGACGAATGAGCCGCCACCTGCCAGCGCATTCATTGCACCAGCTACTATTCCTGCAGTAAAAACCAGAATCATTGTGTCCATGGAAATCATGTTAGTCGTCATGCTGCATTCTCGCAATCTGGCAATTCCGGTGCTAGACTTCGGAAATTCCGAACGTAGAGGAGCATCGCTATGCGCTTCGACCTGACCGATTTGCGGCTTTTCCTGACCGTGGTGGAATGCGGCAGCCTGACACAAGGTGCGCGTGAGATACATCTGGCGCTGGCATCGGTCAGCGAACGCATTGCTGGCATGGAGGCGGCACTGGGCGCGCCGTTATTGGAACGCAACCGTCGTGGCGTGCGTGCCACCGTCGCGGGCGAGGCATTGATCCGGCATGCCCGTTCGATCCTGGACCAGGTCGAACAGATGCGCGGGGAACTGCGCACCTACGCAACAGGCTTGAAAGGCCGCATCAGGTTGCTGTCCAATACCGCTGCCATGGCGGCGTTTTTGCCGCCGCAGCTTTGCCAATTTCTGGCAGTTCATCGTGACCTGTCAATCGACCTGGAAGAACAGCCCAGTGCGGACATCGTCCAGGCCCTGGTAGAGAGGCGTGCCGATCTGGGCATTGTCGCAAACATCACGGATCTCGGGCCGCTGCAGACGCACCTGATTGCCAGTGACCAGCTCGTCGTGGTCGCCAGCCATTCGCATCCCGTGGCCCGGCAATCGAGCGTTGCCTTTGCGGATCTCCTCGGCGAGCCAATCGTAGGCATGGCGGACACTGCGCTCGAAACGTATCTCGCGGAACGTGCATCGCGCCTGGGCCGCCAGCTCGACTACCGCATCCAGTTGCGTAACACCGAACATGTGGCCATGCACGTTGAAGCAGGCATCGGCATTTCGATCCTCTCCGATGCGATGGCCAGAACACTGGGCCGCGACCTGGCAATCCTGCCGCTGTCGGAAATCTGGGCCACTCGTCGGCTCTTTCTCTGTGTGCGCGACTTCTCCGCACTGACTCCGCACGCCAACCTGCTCGCGCAGCAACTGCTGCAGTGCGCGCCGTAGATGACTTGCGCTGACGTTAATCGCCGCTTTCCAGAAAGCCCTATGTCTGCTTTGGGTCGGAAGCGGACATTTGTGAATGGCTGCTTCCGACCCAAAACAGTCCTTCAATAGCGAATCACTTCTTAGCAATGTACGACGCGAACGGAGCGGTAGACCTTTAGAGTTAAAATACCTGCGAGCGCTTGGCGCGTCCGCAAATTCCGGTATGCTGGTGCCGATAAGAAACACTTTAACAACAATGGCACACACGCAAATTGCACCCGGCAAGCGCCGCATCGACTTTGGATTGGTAACTAGACAACTTCTCCACGCGGCGGCCGGCCAGCGCTGCTGCTTTCGGACCTGTCTAAGGCTGACGTCAGGCGTCTCACGCAAGCACGGCGATGACTGCGAGCGTGGGGTTGGCGTGGCCGCCCACGTCTACTCTGCCGCCCAGCAAGGCCCGCGAGGCCGCGGCGGGCTTACCCCAGAGCAGGTGCGCAGTGCGTCAAACGGCTTGTGGATGTGCTCCTTGCACGGCCGCGAAGTCGACGACTTCCAAGACGAGTACCCGGCCGAGGATCTGCTGCGCATGAAAGCAGTGCGGGAACTAGCGCACAAATTAGAGCGAAGTGACGACAATGTCGCGTTCTACGTAAAGGTTGTGGGCCTGGAGGCGTGGAACGAGTGTGTCTGGGAGCACGTTGCCGCGACGTCCGTAACACAGATCCCGGACGTCGACCCAGGCGTCATGATTAAGGCGTTCAAGTCGACAGCCATCCAACGATTGGCAGTGATCGAACTTTACAACACAACGCTTCAATCCAAGCTGCCTGCCCAATTTGCCGTTAAGCCCGCTGCCGCGGCGGCGGCGGCATTGGTACGCCCAGTAGCACAAACTGCCGGCACATTCCTGCTTGGGATGAATGACACGCCTGAGCGGACCATTCGGTTCGCTCGTGAACGAGCACGCGCCATAGATATCATCACGGCCTTGGGCGATCTGCGCTGGCCCGATCCTTCTGGCAGCCATGCCTTTATCGTGGATGGCGCGGTGTTGCTCACGGCGGCCGATCCGGTCACAGGCACCTGGTACGATGGCGGAGTCTGGCAAATGGCCACGCTCGTTGGCAGCCTACGCTATTCGGTAGAGGGCGGCGAGGAGGTGTGCCTTTCAGTGAGAAGTACCTTTGATCCAGTCAGTGCCTTCATCTGGACTTTCCGGGTCGAGCTTAAATCGAGCGTCTGCCGCCTCGACAACGTTCTCAGGAAACAACCACTATCCATTCCTTACCTACGCTATCCGGTGGGGCGGATCGAATTCGGTAACTATCGCGACCTGCTTGCCAAAATTGCTGCAGGGTGGAAGCCGCTGGCGTTCGTTAGCCTCCTTCGGTACGAACATGGGCTAGAAGACCACACCTCTCTGTACGCCCAACCGTTCGAGCCCGACCTTGTTATCAGTGAATCCGAGCTCGTAGAGCTCGAACGCGACTGCGACAAGGTAACCGCCGCCTTGGACGTCGCCACTAGGTGGGCAGAATACTGGGGCAGCGTTGGCTCGCCACCGACTGACTTCAATTTCAATGGCCTGTTTTTTGCCGAATACATCGACCGCGACCTCGTCTGGTATGCCTACGATGCGTTGATCGCCGCCTGTTTAATCAACCGAACAGATCCTCTCAGATGGCGCACCGAACCGCTTGTCATGACAAGCCGACGGACCGGAATCGTGTTCCGGTTTCGCCGAGGTGCGCTGGCCTTCGAAAACATCTTGATTCGGACCGACCTGATATAGACGTCAGACGGAAGAAGGGGAGAAACGTCCGGTTGTGGCCGATAGCTGACCTTGGAGAAGCGCAAAATGGGATTCCTTTCATTACTTCAGGGAGGAACTCATGAAAGAGTCAAAGCAAAAACAACCGTGGAACAAAGGTAGACTGGTCGGACAAAAGGCTCCGCTCAAGCTCAAAGAGATCTGGGCCATACGGATCCGTTTGCAATTGGCTGAACGAATACGAGATCTTGCGCTATTCAACCTCGCTATTGACAGCAAGCTTCGCGGGTGTGACCTGGTTGGCCTACGAGTGGGCGACATTGCTCAGGGAAGTAGCATTCTGCCAAGAGCCATGGTCATGCAGCGCAAAACGAGGCGGCCAGTACAGTTCGAGATTACTAATCAAACCCGGGCATCTCTTTCAGACTGGATCAAGACGGCCAGACTCACCGGCGCCAAGTTTCTATTCCCAAGCCGTGTGTCAACGTCGCCCCATCTATCAACCCGGCAGTACGCCCGTATTGTCGAAAGCTGGGTGGTTTCAATCGGGCTGGATTCAGCCGCATACGGAACCCATTCTATGCGGAGAACAAAGACCACCTTGATTTATCGACGAACCAAAAACCTGCGGGCAGTTCAACTCCTGCTAGGCCATACAAAGCTGGAAAGCACCGTTCGTTATCTTGGCATCGAAGTAGATGACGCTCTAGAAATAGCTGAGCAAACAGAGGTTTGATCCAGAAAGGCGACGTTTTGACCACGTCGCCTTCCGGCCAAAAGAAGCCATTAGTTGACTTGAGCAAGGTCAATGAGTGGTTTCGCGTTTTGGTTAAACCTCAGTTTTAAATTCCGGCGAAGAGTGAAAGGTCGGCGCTGACATTGAGTTCAGCGCTAGTCTTAGTCTATGTATTAAGCGGCAATCACGCATGTTGAACAGGTAATTTGCAATTCTTAACAAGTTGAGAGAGCACAAGCAGATCTCGCGGAGTAACTTTTCAATCAGAAAGGACCAGCAATGTTTGAGCCTTTATTGCAGTCTAATGAAATCTATACTCACAAGGACCTAACAATTCAACCGTTTATCATCGAATGCGATGGAAACGGAAAGTTCGTCCGCACGTATGACAGCAGCAGGTCTGCGCTTCACGCACGCGGGGACCGTGTGGATATATATTCTCTGTTCCAGTTTGTGGATGTCGGCTCCGGCATTGTGAAGCTCTATTCTCTCCGCCATCGAAGCTTCCTAAGTGCTATCGGTGTTGGCTGGCCGCTCTTTCCCCGAGTAGAAGATGAAGATTGGAGTAGGTTCCAAGTTCATATCAATTCAGACGGCACAATCAATCTGAGCAGCACGCATCCACTAGCTAAAGATGGCCCATTCATATCAGTAATCAGTGAGTCGCGAATCCTTCGTGTTGCGGAACGAGAACCGAGGAAAGAGTGGAGCTACTTTAGACTCTATGACGTGCAAACTTACCTGCGCGAGCTTGACGCCTTCGTTACGGATAGTACTTATAAAGCGTAGAGGTGTACGACCTACAAGTTCTTAGAGCGATGTTAACGACGATTACAGCCGTGCACATTTAGAGAAGGAAAGAGCCATGAAATACAACTGGAATGTTGTCACGGTTACACAACTAGACCAACTAGAGAAGCAACTAGAAATGGCGTCCGCAAAGGGATGGGAAATCTTTTCCGTGCTGGCAGTCGAAGGAACATGCGTAATCATTGCTAGGTACCCGGTGCCCGTTTGAAATAACTGCCGCTTCGCCTAATACACCTTAGATTTCGCTCCTGCCGCATTCGTCAGTCCATCGAACGCGCCTTAAGCAGTGCGCTGGTGACTTTTGACGTTTAACGTCCGCTTTTGCGAAGCGGGACCGGCGGCTTTGGGTCGGTTGCAGACATTCACGATTTGACACATCCTGTCAGATCAGAACACAACTTATACAATTTACGTTGTATATTGCCATGACTCCTTTTCGTCATTTCAAGTCTTAAAATGGCCTCCATTTGTTAGCAAGGGTAGGTATTAGCTCTTGCGAGAGACCGTATTCAACTGCTGCCGCCCTAGCCCCTGCCCGATAGCAGTAAAGTTTCTGTCCGTATAAATTTCCAATGTGCCGGAGCTTTTTAAGATGTGTTGAATTGGCTAATTGACCAGCTGCGGCTATTGACCATATTGCTGCCCAATAGCGCGGTAGTCCACGTCGATCGAGCAAAACTGGACCAAGTAGGTTTCTGGGAATTACAGAATCTGAGAGATGAGCGATCATTCCTGCGTTTGGGAAAGTCAGGCAACGGATAAAGATACCATTTATTCAACATCCGTTGCGATAATTACATGCAAAGGCGCAACACCCCGTAAACTACCGTCTGCACTGTCAATGCCAAGTTCAAATGTCCACCCGTCAGCCAAGTTGAAATGTCCGGTTTTTCGGGTTGCTTTTTTTAAAAGGGTTTCTAAACATTGCAGCCGCGACAGCGGAATTTCTGGCTGAAGCACCGCCGGCAGCATCACGCAATGGCCTTTGCCCGTAACATCGCTTGGGCAAGGTCAGCTTCGTCCAGTTGCCGCTGCCCTTTCTTACCGGCTACAGCCTTCACTTTGGCCGGCGCCATGCCCCGATGCGTCCTTGAGGGCACCGAACTGCTGCGCCGATTGTCCCGTTGCTCCTGCATGAGTTGCGCCACTTGCAGTACATGGCCGAGCCGCTTGTTCTCAACGATCGCGCCCTGGTTGACTTCCGGCAGGCGGTCATAGGTGGCGTAGGGAAGAGCAGTAGCATCATTGCGCAACTCTATCCGGCCCTCCGGGTACTCATACACGTCGATGTACTTGCCAATCAGCTTGCGGTGCTCCTTTGTGTCGGCCAGCATGTAAATGGTTTTGTCATACTGGAGCGTCAGCACGTGGGAGACCTTGCGCTTCTCGCGGAACGTGAAAATTAACTCAAGATCCTCGTCTTCCCGCAGGGGGCGGTGTGCATCCCAGTCATTCCTTGGCGGCTTGGCAAAGCGCCGGTTGAAGTCGGCAATGAAAGAGGGCGCATACGTATTCGCCTCGGCCATGGTGGAAATACCCTGCAGTCGCAGCTCCTTGACTAGCCGGTCTTGAAGCGTCAGGTTCGCCCGCTCCACGCGCCCTTTCGCCTGGCTGCTGTTGGCGCAGATGCTCTCGATGTTGAGTTCATGCAGCGCCCGGCCAAACTGGGTATGACCATCGCCGGCAGTGGCATGCTTGTTATTGACCCGAAAGACGCTGTACTGGTCGCTGTAAAAGGCTTGGGGTTTCCCATGCTGCTCGATATACCGGCGCGTGGCTTCAAAATAGCTGAAGGTCGATTCCGAGACCGTAAAGTGCAGGTGCATCAACCGGCTGGTGGCGTCGTCAATGAATACCAGGAGCGTACAGGCGGGTGCCCGGTCCTCAAACCAGGCATGGTCGCTGCCATCAATCTGAATCAGCTCACCGATGCAGTGGCGACGGTTCCTTGGCTGGTAAATCGTTGGGGAGCGTAGCCGCCGTGGAATCCATAAACCGGCATCCAGCATGAGCTGGCGAATGGTTTCCTTAGAGAGCTGCAGGCTATGCAATTCACGCAGTTTCTCACACGCTAGCGTGGGTCCAAAATCAGCATAGCGGTCACGAATAATACTCAGAGCCAGATGCGTGAGGTCGGTTGGTGTCCGGTTATTGCTGGGCTGGCCAACGCGCTTTGACACAACACCTGTTGGTCCTTCCTGACGCACCCGTTGTACAAGTCGCCTTACTTGCCGGTCGGTGAGTCCAAGGCGCTTTGCTGCGCTAGCAGGCTTGAGATTTCCATCCAAAACTAATTGAATAATTTGCAGGCGATCCAGTTCGTGCGTCGTCATCGTAATTGCTCCGGTCCTGCCCATGGCCGCCTCCAAACCCATTGGTAATTGGGTTATCCTGCGGAAAAACGGACATTTGAACTTTGCTAAAACCGGACATTACAACTTTGCTCCCACATGCACTTTTCGCATAATTTATATTATGTAAAATCAAGGAATGGGATAAGTCAAAGATCTTTTGTCTTCAAGGTCATGTCTGCTGCCACGTTCCCCGCACGGAGCATGCCGGGTCAAATATGGATTAAGCGCCTTATGCATCAGAAGTACAGGCACCTCCGCAGCCATTCCATGCGGTTCTGCCGACCTGCTCCGCAATCGCTTTCCGTTGCGGACGCTCATCTGGCTCACGTTAGTGAAAATCAATGACGGACTGGTTTATGATCTGAGCTTTTACAAATTCAGAACGGCCAGGCATGACCAGCACTCATCCTGACGACCGCAGCGCGTGGTCGGTCTTTCTCATCTTTCTGCGCCTTGGGCTGACCTCCTTCGGCGGCCCTATCGCGCACCTGGGCTATTTCCGCGACGAGTTCGTGACACGCAGGCACTGGCTGACCGAACGCAGCTATGCCGACCTGGTGGCGCTCTGTCAGTTCTTGCCGGGGCCGGCAAGCAGCCAGGTCGGCATGGCGCTGGGCCTGTCACGCTCGGGTTACGCCGGCGCGCTGGCCGCTTGGGCGGGCTTTACATTGCCATCGGCGATCGCATTGATCTTGTTCGCGCTGGGCATGTCAAGTTATGGCGACGCCATCGCGCCCGGCGCGTTGCACGGTTTAAAAGTGGTGGCGGTCGCCGTGGTAGCGCAGGCGGTGTGGGGGATGGGAAAAAACCTCTGTCCGGACGCGCTGCGCATCACCATCATGGCGCTTGCCGCCTGCGTCGTCCTCCTGATGCCGTCCGCCTGGGGACAAGTCGGCGTAATTTTCGCTGCCGGCATCGCGGGCCTGCTGCTGTTCAAGACTACCCAGGCCATCGTGCACGATCCGCTACCGATCACGGTCAGCCGCCGAGCCGGCGCGATCTGGCTGTCGATATTCTTCGCCTTGCTGGCTGGCTTGCCGATCCTGGCTCAACTGCTGCCGGGTCAGGCGATGGCAATGGCGGATGCTTTCTTCCGTGCCGGTTCGCTGGTATTCGGTGGCGGTCACGTGGTGCTGCCGCTGTTGCAAGCGGAGGTCGTGCCTCCCGGTTGGGTCAGCAACGAGGACTTCCTTGCCGGATATGGGGCCGCGCAAGCCGTACCCGGTCCCCTGTTCACGTTCGCTTCGTTTCTTGGGGCGTCGATGCGCACTGCGCCTTCCGGCTGGGTCGGTGGCATGCTATGCCTGCTGGCGATCTTTGCGCCGACTTTCTTGTTGATCGCCGGGGCGCTGCCATTTTGGGAGCAATTGCGCAGTAACGCACGAATACAAGCAGCCTTGGCTGGAGTTAACGCCGCGGTGGTTGGCCTGCTGCTGGCTGCGCTCTATCAGCCAGTATGGACGAGCGCTATCCATCAGCCTCAAGACTTCGGGCTCGCGCTGCTGGCTCTCGTCGCCTTAATGTTCTGGAAACTGCCGCCCTGGCTGGTCGTGGTCGCCTGCGGCGCGGCGGGATGGCTGTTGAATAGCATGACTGCTTCAGCCTAGTTTCTGCATTTGATGCTGCATCCTGATCCCAGACCTGCGGCAATCGCTCCAGCCATAAAACATCCTGGAACTCAATCGTTTTCTCATCCGAATCCCCGCCCTTCACCGGCTTCCTCATGGGGCATGCCATCTCGGATGTGATAGATGCGCTTGAAAGTCGGGATGATTTTTTCGTCATGAGTGACGACGATGATGGCGGTTTCGAACTTTCTTGCCATGTCGTTGAGGATGCGTATCACTGCCATGGTGCGCTCACTGTCAAGTGGCGCGGTGGGTTCGTCCGCCAGGATCACAGGCGGTCGATTGACCAATCCACGTGCGATGGCGACGCGTTGCTGCTCACCACCGCGCGCGACTCTTCATTTGCGACGCCTGCCAGCATCGGCAGCAACGCCACGTTGTCAGTGACATCGAGAAACGGAATCAGGTAAGGCGCCTGGAAAACAAAGCCAATCCTGTCGCGCCTCAGGGCGCGCAGATCACGGACTTTCCAGCCATCGTCGTAGATCACTTCATTGCCCAGCGTCATGCGACTAGCGGTCGGATCAATTACCGCACCCAGGCATTTGAACAGTGTGCTTTTGCCAGAGCCTGAGGGGCCGATCAGCCCCACCATCTCATCGGGTGCCACTTGCATATCCACCCCTTTCAGGGCATCGACAGCAGTATCGCCTTCCCGATAACGTTTTCTCAAACCTTCAATGCGAATACCTTTGCCGCTCATCTCAACCTCCAATGGCTTCGGCCGGATCGATCTTGAGCGCCATACGAATCGCGACGATGCTGATCTGGCACCTGCAGCGGAGTTGGCGATTACCACAATTCAGGCGTGTTGTTAGCGATGAGCGGCAACTATTGGGGAATATGCAGATTCAATATGGCGCTGTTGCTGTGCACGTGAAATGTCGGCTCGATGCGCGTTTACTCGAAGTATTAAAAAATCCTGCGCCACTAAATTCCGGACCCTGTGTAAGAAATGGCCATGCTTCTACGACTATGCAGTCAATAGGCAACCGTGGTGGCTTGACACTGCCGTCGCGTGAGCCCTGCCTATGTGATCCTTGCTCCCCAAGAGCAATTTTAACCACTTATAGTTTAGGAGAAGCAGCATGACCAGCACTACCAAGATGCAAAAGACCACCGCTGCGGCACTTGCCATGGCAATCGGCGCCGCCCTGACCGTCAGCGCCGCACCTTCGATTGCCGCCGCCGACAAGGCGGACGCCACGGAAAAATGCTACGGCGTTGCTCTGAAAGGCAAGAATGACTGCAAGGCGGGCGCTGGCACCACGTGCGCCGGCACTTCGAAGATCGACTATCAAGGCAACGCCTGGTCGATGGTTCCGTCCGGTACTTGCGAAAAAACCGCGTCCAAGACTTCCCCGACGGGCTATGGCCAGCTCAAGGAATTCAAGGAAAAGAAAGCCTGACAGTCAACCTGGCCATAGCGGAGCGCCTTTCATGCCGACAGATTCTTCAGCACTGCAACGCAGCGGCGCTCCGGCATTTGTTCAGGCCAGCGGCTTGCCGGCACGCGCGGGAGTGGGACTCAAGCCCGAGCATTTCCGACAGATCGTCGACACCTGGCCCGACATCGGATTTTTCGAGATCCATGCCGAAAATTACCTGGTCGACGGCGGCCCGTTTCATCATTATCTGACCCGCATCCGCGAACGTTACCCGTTATCCATCCACGGCGTCGGCCTTTCGATCGGCGGCGAATCCGCTCTCGATGCTGCCCATCTGGATAGGCTGGCACAGCTGCTCGAACGTTATGCACCCCAATCGTTTTCCGAGCACCTGGCCTGGTCCAGTCACGGCGGCGTATTCCTGAACGATTTGCTGCCACTGCCGTACAACCCACAAACGCTGCAACGGGTGTGCGATCACATCGACCAGGTTCAGGAACGGCTGAGTCGCCGGCTCCTGCTGGAGAATCCTGCGACATATGTCGAGTTCGCCGCATCCACCATGGCGGAATGCGAATTCATCAGCGAAGCGCTACGGCGCACCGGCTGCGGATTGCTGCTTGACGTGAATAACGTGTATGTTTCATCCGTTAACCACCACCGCAATCCGTACGACGAAGTGCGCGCGCTAACCTGTCAAGCCGTGGGAGAAATCCATCTGGCCGGGTTCGCGCAGGAACAGGATGGCGCCGGCGACACGCTGCTGATCGACAGTCATGGTGCTGCCATCGCGCACCAAGTCTGGCAGCTATACGAATACGCGTTGGATCGGTGCGGCCCGGTGGCCACGCTGATCGAACGGGACAATGACATTCCGCCCTTCGATGTGCTGTGCGAGGAAGCGCGGCAGGCGGAGCGGCTGCTGCGTGCCCGCTGCTCCCTGGAGACGCGCGCATGAATTGGCAACAGGAATTCTTTGAGCGGCTGCGTGATCCAGCGCAGCCGGTTCCGGCCGGATTAAGCACATGGAACGGTTCCGATCCCGCGGTGCGCTTCGCCGTGTATCGCAACAACATCATCGTTTCGCTCATTGACGCACTGGCGGATGCCTATCCCGTCGTGCAGCAGCTCGTCGGGGAAGCATTTTTTCGGGCGATGGCAAGGCTTTTCGTAGATGCCGAACCACCACGTACAGGTGTGCTCGCCTTCTATGGCGATTCGTTCCCGGCTTTCATCGAGAACTTCCCGCCCGCGGCGCCGGTTCCTTATCTGGCCGACGTAGCCCGGCTGGAAATGATGCGCGTGCGCGCCTATCATGCCGCCGAGTGTGCGGAACTTTCTGCCGACATGATTGCGCAAATCCTGGCCGACCCCGATGCGCTGCCGCATGTGCGGGTTGGCTTCCATCCGTCCGTTGGTTTGCTGCGTTCACGCTACGCTGCGGCATCGCTATGGGCAGCCCACCAGGGCGATGCCGATATCGCCGCGGTTGACACGCATGCGCCGGAGAGTGTGCTGGTCGTCCGCCCTCGCCTGGATGTCGAGGTTATCCGCCTGCCCCCCGGCTCCGGCCACTTTATTTCTCATCTGCTGGACGGCGGCAGCCTCGGCAACGCGCTCGAACAGGCCAGCCTCGCCGATCCCGGTTTCGATCTCACCGGTACGCTGAGCCTGCTGATACGGACACAGGCTATCTCATCCATGACAACGAGGAGCAATACACCATGAAAGCAGACTTCATTGCCGCCGGCACCGGCGCAACCGGCTCATCCAGCGCGATGTCGCTGAACCAGCGCTTCATCAGCTTGTGCAGAGCGATCCCGGAATCCCTTATTGCCGCGATCGGCCGATTCTCGATCGCCGCCGTATTCTGGAAGTCCGGCCAGACAAAAATCGAGGGCATCGCCATTGATCTTGTCGACGGCGAATTAAAGCTCGGCTGGCCGCGCCTGGCGGATTCCGCCGTCGCGCTGTTCAGGGAAGAATACCGGCTGCCCTTGATTGCGCCGGAGCTTGCCGCACCGATGGCGGCCTTTGCCGAACACCTGTTCCCGCTCTTGCTGCTGGTGGGACTGGCAACCCGCTTTTCCGCGCTGGCCTTGCTGATCATGACACTGACTATCCAGGTTTTCGTGTATCCGGATGCCTATCCGACGCACGGCACCTGGGCGGCAGTGTTGCTGTATCTGATTGCACGTGGACCCGGCAAGATTTCACTGGACCACTGGATTGAACGCCGCTATCAGGCGCGCCAGTGAGCTGCCACGACTACGCGTTTTGACTAGATAACGATGGCTGGCCCGGGCGGCGCTGAACGCGCTGGTCGCGCCGCCCGGACAATGACGATTGCCTTGCCTGATCAGTCCACCCGGTAGGCTGCAAATCTTTCGTCGACCCGGCTGCCGAATGCCTGATTGCTGTAGTTGCTGAGGGCTTTGACACCTGCAGCCAGTATGATGTAAAGCAGGTGACGTTCCTGATATCCGGCATCCAGGAAAGTCTTCACCACTGCCGGCGATGGCTGGCCATGCCTGGCCACCATCTCGACCGCCATGGCGGCCAATGCTGCGAGCCTGGCATCCGGGATCGGCTGCTGCGTCCGAATCGCCTGTAGTACTTCCTTGGGTACGCCCGATACCTTGTCGGCGATCATGCTATGAGCAGCCGTGCAGTAATTGCAGCCATTGAATTGACTGATCGACAGGAACACCACTTCCTGCTCGGCGGGTGTCAGGCCAGATTCGCTGCGGAACAGGCTGTAACCGTGCAGATAGGTGCTGAGCATGCCAGGCGCGTTGGCCATGTTGAGGTACATGTTCGGCAAAAAACCGACTTGCTTGAGGGCGAGGTCGAGAATTTCTTTCTGCTGGCCTTGCGCACTCGCATGATCGACAGACGCTAGATGATGAATGATGGTGGTGGACATGGATGTTTCTCCTGAAAGGGGTAACTATACGAATGCCGCGGGAGGGTTTTCCTGCTTGCCGGCGGCTTCATGGATACTATCCATGTCATGCTTTCAGCAGGGCACCGTCCGTCTCATTCTCTTCTCCCGGCGTCTCGACTTGCGATGCACGATGCGCCTGCCGTTGTTCCTTGAGCCAATCGGTTGGGGAAGTGCCAAGCTTCCTGACAAATACCCGGGTCAAGGCGCTGGCGCTGCCATAGCCGACGTCATAGGCTATATGCTTGAGCTGCTGTCCTTGCGTCAGCAGGCGTTGCGCCATCATGACGCGCCAGGAAGCCAGATAGTCGGCTGGCGTTTCGCCCGTAATTTCCCGAAAGCGCACGGCAAAGCGCGCGCGCGACATGCCCGCCATGAGCGCCATTTCCGCCAGCTGCCAGTCATGGGCCGGATTTTCATGCATCGCGATCAGCGCCTTGGCGAGGCGGCCATCGGCAAGTCCTGCCAGAGTGCCGCCTTGAGTCAATCCCTGGTTAATGCAGTGGCGAAGCAAGCGGATCATCAACACCTCGCACAAGCGATCCAGCGCTGCCTGCCGCCCGCACTGTTCGGAAAATGCCTCGGCATACATCAGGCTCAACAATGCTTCCACTCCCGGCAGTTTCTTCAGTGCGACCAGGACAATATTCGGCAGCGAATCCGTGATGGGATTGCTTCCTCCCCCGCCAAACCGCACCCTGCCGCAAATGACATCCGCGCCGGTGCGCTCGTCGGCGACCAGACGATGTGTTGAAGGTCGTGGAAGGAACACCAGGGTTGGCTCGGTAATGTCGATGGCTTCCCTTTGCACATCCAGCATCTGAACCGGCCCCTGCTTGATCAGGTGAAGATGCCCTTGCTGCGGATCTTCATGGAAATTGTGGACCCCACAGATATTGCCTGTATAGAAAATGCCACTGTGCAAGGTGAAGTGCGATAGCAAGATGCTTAGTCGGTCCATGGCTCAATTCGATACGATAAGTAATGAATTCGATACTATAGGATACAGCAAGTATCGAATTAAGGCATACACTTTGGTTCGCCGATCACAACATTCGGCAATTATCGAAATATCTTCCCTTTGCCAACCATTAGGAGCCAACAATGCCGATTCCGCCAAAATTTTCACGTCGCAGCTTCATTCTTTCATCTGCAGCGATGACGCTGACCGCACTTGCCGTTGTCAGCATGCCGCAGGCTGCACATGCCTACGATGTGACGTCAACCAGTGCAATCAATCTCGATACACGAGGGCTTGCGTTGAAGGGCTACGATCCCGTCTCGTATTTCTTGCCAGGCGGCCCGCTGCAAGGGAAAGCGAATTACTCGGAAAAATTTAATGGCGCAACGTACTGGTTTGCAAACGCCGCCAACCGGGATGCATTCAAGGTGAACGCCGAAAAATACACGCCGGCCTTTGGCGGCTTTTGCGCCATGGGGATGGCGCTGGAGCAGAAACTAGATATCGATCCTCTGCTGTGGCGCATCGTGGACGGTAAACTCTATTTGAATATCCACAAACCGGCACAGACGCGCTGGCTGGAAGACGTGAAGGGCAACATCGAGAAAGCTAATGTCAATTGGCCGCGTCTAAAAGACAGGGCGCCGAACTCGCTCTGATTGTGGTGCCAAATCTGGAAATGACTGCAATGCTGGTCATTTCCATTTATTGACGAATGCCTCCAATGCAAAGCACACATGTTGATATCGATAGTGTGATATCGATAGTGGTGCAGATAGCGATGTCGGCGTTTTTCCTATTCATCCTTGCGTCGGGAAACTTCATTTCTGGCCGCGCTATAACTGGCAACGCAGTAAGGCACCAGGTAATTCAGCGCTACGTGAAGCCAGAGAACGGTCTTGCCTGAAATAATTGCGCCACCCTGGTTAATCGCGTTTAGCACCGTACCGACAACCAACGCAACGCGCACGGCGTTCTGCGCAATCCGCGCGGAGAAAATCACCTGAAGAAAAGGCTTCATCGTACGTTCCCGATCGGTATGGCTGAAGTCTTGATCAAATCTGCGACCGGCAATGCCTGCACGGCGGTACGCACGGTGCGCGCGATCAGCGCAATGTCGGTTTCCGGCTCCAGATCCGCTGCGCTCCCCTGCTTCCCGGTGGGGATCGCGGCCAGGCAGCCATCCTGATTTTTCAGCACGAACCCATCGCCGCAATTACGGCAGAACAAGGAGGCGCCCTCCTTGTCCTCGCGGCGAACCACCAGGGTTGGTCCGCACATCGGGCACGACTGCAGCGGGATGCCATCGTCGCTATGGCCGATCACCTGATCCAGGTGCCCTGCCTCGCCCAAGTCAATGAAGATGTCGGCAAATCCGGCGTCGAACTGCGTATGCCGCAACTCGCGAATAATGCCGAGGGCGAGGTCACGCGGCATTCCCGGCCGATAGGGGCGATGACTGGTCATGGCATCGAATGCATCGCAAATCCCGACGATGCTTGCCATCGCCGGGATTGCCGCGCCGGACAGGCCACGCGGATAACCCATGCCGTCGGGACGCTCATGGTGCAGCAGCACGGCATCGCTGACGAGTTGCCGCAGCGGGTGTCCGGAAAGCATGCGCATGCCGATGTCGGGATGGGTTTTGATCACTGCATACTCTTCGTCGTTGAGGCTGGCTGGCTTGCGCAGGATGGCATCGGGAACGCCCACTTTACCCAGGTCATGCAAAAATCCGCCGAGTCCGATGCGCGCGGCGTCGGCGTCGCTGAAACCAGAGCTTTCGGCGAGCATCCTGGCATAGCGCGATACCCGCCACAAATGTCCGCCAGTGTATGGATCGCGCGCCTCGACAAACCAGGCCATGTTCAGCAGGCTGGCCAGCAGATCGCTGGACTGGCTGCCCGTGGCGGCTGGTCCGTGGTCTGCGCCGGCTGCGAACCAGTGACGCAATTGTTGGAACGGATTCATGATTCCCTTTCCTTCATCCAGAAACTATCCTTTCACGACATATTCGGGAAACACCTGACAAAGCCCCGGCCGATCCTGTATTTCGGCGATGAGGCTGAAACGATGCCTGGGCACGATGATTGTCATGTCCAAGCCGATTTCTCCCGGCCTTACTTCGCATTAAACACCGCGGCATCCTTATGGAATTCGTACCATGCAATAGCCCTATTCGCAACAGCCCTGTCCAGCCTGAATTGACGGGCATTTCAGCGTTCCGTAGGAACAAAACACGCAGCAGTCTCCAGGCTTGGGACGGAGCACTGCCTCGCAGTTGCTGCACTCGTAGTAGAACTGGCAGGCATTCACAGGCATGGTTTCCTGCCTGGCGAAGCCGCAATGCGGGCAGGTCAGTATTGATTCCAGGATGGCAGCTTTCATCATTGCCTCACTTTCGCACGGTGGATGGATAGCCGGCATTCGAGATCGTTCCTGCCTGACATCCAGCCTGTCCGCGAATAGAACAATAAACGTTGAACATCGCGGTTTCTTACATTTTTTGAGAAAATTTCGACCATGTTGCGATCCAATAATACGCTGATGCCCGTACACATGGCTGCTTGCACCTCTGGGAATAAGTCAATTACGCAAGGCAAAACCGTTCACTATTTTTTCGGTAAGTTTTGCGGGGCGGTTTTAGATTTTAGTTTATAGTGCTGCAAAAAACGCATCACCTTGAAAAGGATCCCAAGCGCCCATGCCCCCGACGATTTCTGCCCCGTTTCCCAACGATGCCGATTCCCCGCTGCGGAACGAGGCCATGCTGGCTCAGTTGCGCCGAGACCTGTTGCGGTTCGCCATGCTGCAATTACGAAACCGGGAACTTGCCGAGGATGTGGTGCAGGAGGCACTGGCCGCCGCGATCGGCGCCGGTGATCGCTTCGAGCAGCGCGCATCGGTAAAAACCTGGGTATTTTCAATCCTGAAGAACAAGATCATCGATGTCTTTCGCGATCGCTGGAACAAGAACCGCTTCGATGTGGTTGAAGCCTGCGACGAGTCGGACTTCGATGTGCTGTTCATGGGAAACGAGCGCTGGCAGCGCAGCGAAATGCCGGCGTCCTGGGGCGATCCGGAGCAAAGCCTTGAAAACGTCGAGTTCTGGCAGATTTTCGACATTTGCATGAATAACCTGCCGGAAGCAACCGCCCGCGTTTTCACCATGCGCGAATTCCTGGGTCTGGAAGCGCACGAAATCTGTAAGGAACTCGGCATTTCCACGTCCAACTGTTGGGTAATATTGCATCGCGCGCGCATGAGCCTGAGATTATGTCTGCAGCAGCGCTGGTTCGAGGAAGGAGAAACAAAATGATGTCATGCAAAAAAGCGACCTATCTACTGTCGCAGCGAATGGATAGAAAGCTGTCTGCCGGCGAAACCTTGTCCCTCAAGTTCCACCTGATGATGTGCCACGGCTGCACCAATTTCAGTAACAACATGACCTTCCTGCGCAAGGCGTGCGAACGCGTCGTCAACGATACCCAGGGGATAAGCCGGTAAAAAAATGTAAGGATTCGGGCATTTCCGCGTTCAACGTTCACTACACACCTTGCCCTATTCAAAAGGCAAACATACGTTATTTGAACTATAAGGAAATCCTATGCTTGCAATCATCGGTGGTACCGGAATCTACCGAATGGAGGGTATCGAGCTTGCCGATACGATTGAGGAAGCAACCCCTTTTGGCCGCCCCTCTTCCGCGATTGTGAGAGGCAAACTGGCTGGCCGCGAGATCCTGTTCTTGGCGCGCCACGGCGCCCAGCACCAGTACCTGCCGCATGAAATCAATTACCGCGCCAATATTTTTGCGCTCAAGGCATCAGGCGCGACGCAAATCATTGGCATTTCCGCCGTCGGCAGCCTGCGCGCAGAGATTGCGCCGGGCGATCTGGCAGTTCCTTCCCAATATTTCGACTGGACCAGGGGCCGGCGTCCATCGACTTTTTTCGGCGAAGGCATCGCCGCCCATGTCTCGACTGCCAATCCCGTCAGCGCGCAGCTTGCGCAGTGGATTGGCGCCCATGCCGACAGGCTCGAGATCCGCATGCACCAGGATGTGACCTATGCCTGCGTCGAAGGCCCGCGACTGGGTACGCGCGCGGAAAGCCTTTTTCTGCGCCAGGCCGGATGCCATCTGGTCGGCATGACCAACGTGCCAGAGGCCTTCCTCGCGCGCGAAGCGCAGATATGCTATGCGACGATCGGCATCGCAACCGATTACGATTGCTGGATGGATGATCCGTCCAGTCATGTAAGCGCCAACGGTATTTGGGCCCTGTATCAGCAGAGCCTGCAAAAGGCCTGCAAGCTGTTGCAGGCACTCTTGCGCGACGCCCCGCCGCCGGAAGATCCGGAGATCAGAACCGCCCTGCAGCATGCCTTGCTGACGCCGGAAACGGCATTGAGCGAAGCGCAAAAAACCTGGTTCGCGGTGCTCAAACGATAGCACCGCGCAAAGTCAATCACAGGAGCTTGGCAATGGCAGGCAGGGCCTATTTCATCGCCGCGCCTATCAGGTCGCCGATGCCGGCAATCGGTTTCATTAATTCGTTGGGCACCTTGAAGCGGTCCTTGATAAAGGCTGGATCGTTGTAGCTGACCCAGACTTTTCCTTCCGCGTCTTCCCAGATCAGCGCCTTGAGCGGCAGTTCCAGCGCCGCCAGGGGTAGCGCATTCATGATGGGCGTGCCGCCCCTGGGATTGCCAAAGATAAGCAATTGCGCGGGGCGCATCCTGAGCCCCGCCTTTTCCGCCTCGCCCGCATGGTCCACTTTGGCAAACAGCGTAATGCCCTTGTCTTTCAGGACGGATTCAAGCCGGCTGACCGTTTCGCGCACCGGGTAGGGACTTGGCCTGGAAATGATGCCCTGGTCCGCCGCAGAGGTGGCGGCCGAAACGATCCAGAACAGCATGGCAAACAGGGTTTGTCGCATTGATGATCTCCTGCAATGATATTTTCGATGATCCGATTGTAAGAATTTGCGGCACGCACCGTTCAATACGCAAACCTATCATTTGAGTGACATCATGCATGCGACCTTTCCATTACTGAAAAGCAGCGATTTTCCGGCAATCCGGCGCAAGGCGCTGGATACCTTGCAAGTCAACCTCGGCTATAAGTGCAACCAGACTTGCCAGCATTGCCATGTGAATGCCGGTCCGGCGCGCAAGGAAATGATGGATGAACAGACGATCGATCTCGTGCTGCGGGTGTTGAAAGAGCGGCGTCTGGCGAAGCTTGATCTGACCGGCGGCGCGCCGGAGATGAACCCGCTTTTCCGCTGCCTGGTGCGAGAAGCGCGCGCGCTGGGCGTGCACGTGATCGACCGCTGCAATCTGACGATCCTGTCGGAGCCCGGCCATGAAGACCTGGCAGTGTTTCTCGCCAATCAGCAAGTGGAAATCACCGCTTCCCTGCCTTGCTATGCGGAGGAAAACGTCGACCGGCAGCGCGGCGACGGCGTGTTCAGGAGAAGTATTGATGCCTTGCGCACCCTGAATGCGCTGGGTTACGGGCAGCCGGCTTCCGGCCTGGAATTGAGCCTGGTCTACAACCCGCAAGGGCCATCCCTGCCGCCCAACCAGCAAAAGCTGGAAGCCGATTACAAGCGCGAACTGGCGGATCGCTTCGGCATCGCATTCAATCGCCTCTACGTGCTGGCGAACATGCCGATCCAGCGTTTCGGCAGCATGCTGATCTCGACAGGCCGCTTTGCAGGTTACATGCATTTGCTGAAGCAAAACTTCAGTGCCGCCAATCTCGATGCCGTGATGTGCCGCACCCTGGTCAGCGTGGATTGGCAGGGTTACCTCTACGACTGTGATTTCAACCAGATGCTGCATTTGCCATCGACACTCGGCGGCAGCGCCCGCCCTCACCTGCGCGATTTGCTCGGTCGCGACATCCTGAATCAACCGATCATGGTCGCCGACCACTGCTACGGCTGCACTGCCGGGCAAGGCAGCAGTTGCGGCGGCGCGCTGGCGGCCTAAACGATATCCTCATTCACATGGCGGAAAAAAATGCAAAGAAATAAATTCGTCGTCCTGATTCTGCTGGCCGCCGCCGTTGCGGCATTCTTTATATTCGACTTGGGACGGTATCTCGATCTGGCGTTTCTGAAATCCAGCCAGCAAACGTTTGACGCTTACTACCGCGCCCATTCGGCACAGACTGTCGCGCTGTATATGGGGCTCTATATCGCGGTTGCGGCATTGTCGCTGCCCGGCGCGGCAGTCATGACGCTGGCGGGTGGCGCCCTGTTCGGCCTGTGGCTCGGCACGCTGGCGGTGTCGTTTGCATCCGCGATCGGCGCGACACTGGCATTTCTTGCGTCGCGCCACCTGCTGCGCGACTGGGTGAGGAACCGCTTCCGTCAAAAACTCGATGCGATCGACGCCGGCATCGAACGCGACGGCGCGTTCTACTTGTTCACGCTACGCCTGGTGCCGGCATTTCCCTTCTTCGCAGTCAATCTCTTGATGGGGCTGACCAGAATCCGTACCTGGACGTATTACTGGGTCAGCCAGATCGGCATGCTCGCCGGAACCGTAGTCTACGTCAATGCCGGCACGCAGCTGGCGCAGATCGACAGCCTGCATGGGATTCTCTCGCCCGGCCTGCTGGGATCGTTCCTGCTGCTTGGCCTGTTCCCGCTCGCCGCGAAGAAGCTGGTGGACATGGCCAAGTCGCGGCAAGTCTACAAGAAATGGAACAAGCCGATTCGTTTCGACCGCAACCTGGTCGTCATCGGCGGCGGCGCCGCGGGCCTGGTGACTTCGTATATCGCCGCTGCCGTCAAGGCCAAAGTGACGCTCATCGAAGGCCACAAGATGGGCGGCGACTGCCTGAATTTCGGCTGCGTGCCCTCGAAGGCACTGATCCGCTCGGCGAAATTTCTCAAGCAGGCGCGGAATTCTCAGTCGCTCGGCATCGCCCGGGCCGACGTCGCGTTCGATTTTGCCGACGTGATGGCGCGCATTCACCGCGTCATCGGCGCCGTCGAACCGCATGATTCAGTCGATCGCTATACGAAACTGGGCGTGGATGTGATCCAGGGCCGGGCGAAGATCGTCTCGCCCTGGGAAGTCGAAGTCGGCGGCAAGCGCCTGACGACGCGAGCCATCGTCATTGCCGCCGGCGCGCGTCCCGTGGTGCCGCCCATCCCGGGGATCGACGATGTCGGTTATGTTACCTCGGATACCATGTGGTCCCTGAAGGAGTTGCCCAGGCGCCTGGTCGTACTCGGCGGCGGGCCGATCGGCTGCGAACTGGCGCAAGCCTTCGCCCGCTTCGGCGCGCAAGTCACTCAGGTGGAAAAAGCGGATCGCCTGCTCGCGCGGGAAGATACCGACGTGGCGGCGCTGGTCGGGCAGGCGCTGGCGGCCGACGGCGTCACGGTGCTGACCGACCATGAGGCGGTGCGCTGCACGCGCGAAGGCGAAGTCAAGCGCCTGATCGTGCGCAAAGCGGGAGAAGCGCGGGAGACCGCGATCGAATTCGATGTGCTGCTTTGCGCAGTCGGCCGCATTGCCCGCACCGAGGGCTATGGACTGGAAGAGCTGGGCATCCCGCTCACCGGGCGCAAGACCATCGATGCCGACGCCTACCTGCAAACGCTGTATCCCAACATCTACGCCTGCGGCGATGTCGCCGGGCCTTACCAGTTCACCCATACCGCCGCACACCAGGCCTGGTATGCGGCGGTCAATGCGCTATTCGGCCAGTTCAAGCGCTTTCGCGCCGATTACCGCGTGATCCCCTGGTGCACCTTTACCGCGCCGGAAGTCGCGCGCGTCGGCTTGTCCGAGCAAGAGGCGAAGGAACGGCAAGTGGCCTGCGAGGTGACGCGCTTCGACATCGCCGAGCTGGATCGGGCCATTGCCGACGAAGCGGCGCATGGGTTCGTCAAGGTGCTTACCGAACCCGGCAAGGACAGGATACTCGGCGTGACCATCGTCGGCGAACATGCGGGTGACCTGCTGGCGGAATACGTGCTGGCGATGAAGCATGGCCTGGGCCTGAACAAGATCCTGGGCACCATCCACACCTATCCGACGCTGGCAGAAGCAAACAAGTATGCGGCAGGCGCATGGAAGCGTGCGCATGCCCCCGAGCGGCTGCTGGCATGGGTAGCGCGCTATCACGCCTGGCGGCTGGGCTGATTGATATGCGCCTATCCGTGATCGTTCCCGTATTGAATGAAGCCGCTTCTATTGAAGCCACATTGCGAGCGCTGTTGCCATTGCGCAATGAAGGCGTGGAAGTAATCGTCGTCGACGGCGGCAGCAGCGATGACACCGTGCGCCATGCCATGCCGCTGACCGACCGCCTGGTGCATGGCCAGCGCGGACGCGCGCATCAAATGAACGCGGGCGCGGCGGCATCGGTCGGCGACATCCTGCTGTTTTTGCATGCCGACACGCAGCTGCCCGAGGATTCCTGGACTGCGATACGCAATGGACTGGCGGATTCCAGGTACGTCTGGGGGCGCTTCGACGTGCGCATTGCGGGCCGGCCAGCCATGCTCGGATTGATCGCCCTTCTGATCAATCTGCGCTCGCGCCTGAGCGGCATTGCGACCGGCGACCAGGCGATTTTTGTGAGGCGCGACGCCTTCCATGATGTAGGCGGCTTTCCACCGCAGCCGCTGATGGAAGACATTGAAATTTCCCGCAAGCTGAAACGCCGCTCTCTCCCGCTTTGCCTGCGCATGCAGGCGACCACCTCGGGACGGCGCTGGGAAAAGTATGGCGTATGGCGCACCATTTTTTTGATGTGGAGCCTGCGCCTGCGTTACTGGCTCGGCGCGCCGGCGGAAAAACTTGCAAGGAGCTACCGATGACGTCCGAATGCGCATTGATCGTTTTTGCCAAGGCGCCGATGCCCGGCTACGCCAAAACGCGCCTGGCGCGCGCGCTGGGTGATGCGGCGGCGGCGCGGCTGGCCGAACGCATGCTGATGGAAACGCTAAAAAACGCCATCGCAGCGGACATCGGCCCGGTGGAATTATGCTGCGCGCCGGATGATGCCCATCCGGCCTTCCGCTGGGCTGCGGCCGAGCACGGCATCGAACTGACGCTGCAGGGCGAAGGCGATCTCGGCATGCGCATGCAGCGTGCGTTGGCGCGCAATTTAAACAGACGGCAACGCGCCTTGCTGATCGGCACCGATGCGCCGGGCCTGGGACCGCTGCATTTGCGCAGTGCTGCCGAAGCGCTGCATGTCCGGCCCGCCGTATTGGGCCCTGCCGCCGATGGCGGCTATGTGCTGATCGGGCTGTCGCAGCCGATACCCGCTTTGTTCGAAGGTATTGACTGGAGCACATCGCAAGTCATGGCGCAGACGCGCGCACGCCTGCAGCGGCATGGCATCGATTGCGCCGAGCTGCCGATGCTGGCCGATGTCGACGAACCCGAAGATTTGATCCATGTTCCCAAGGAGTGGCTTGCATGAAAGCTGTACGTATGATGGCAACAGGTTTCCTGGCATTCCTGCCGATGTTGGCAGCGACCGCCGAAACGGCGGTGCCGGCCTTTTCCGCAATGAGTCCGGGCGGCGCGATACAGGGCTGGAGCATCCTTAAGCCTGCCCCCAAGGTCGGCGACACCCGCTATAGCCTGATATCAGACTCCGGCACTACGGTATTGAAGGCCGAGGCGAACCAGGCAATGTCCGGCCTGACTTACCCGGTACGCATCGACATTCGCGACTATCCGCTGCTGCGCTGGCGCTGGAAGATCGCCGCGCCGCTGAAAACCGCCGATATGACGCAGAAAGGCGGTGACGATTATGCGGCGCGCATCTATGTCATGTTCGACTATCCCATGGAGAAACTGCCGTTCGGCACGCGCACCAAGCTGAAGCTGGCCGAAACCTTCTATGGCCAGAAAATTCCCACTGCAGCGCTCAACTATATATGGGACAACAAGCATCCAGTGGGCACGATCCAGCCGAACACTTATACCGATCGCGCCCGCATGATCGTGCTGAGAAGCGGCGCCGTGCAGGCCGGGCAATGGGTCACTGAAACGCGCAATCTCGCGGACGATTTTCGGGCTGCATTCGGCGAGGCAGCACCGAATGTAGTCGCCATAGCCTTGGCAACCGATACCGACAATACCGGCGAAAGCGCGGTTGCCTGGTATGGCGACATTGAGTTTCTTCCTAAAGAAAAAGGCAGCGCGCGATAAAAAAATCGCGTTTTTGTAAGGAATCGGACAGCTCGCCGTCTGTTCGACATCATCCTGGAGGTTTTTATCATGCACGACATTGTTCAAGAATATTACGGCCGGACCTTGCAACATTCCGGCGATCTTAAAACCAGCGCCTGCTGCGACATCAGCCAGGTTCCGGACTGGCTCAGGCCCCTCCTGGCGCGCATCCATTCCGATGTCTTGTCGCGCTATTACGGTTGCGGCCTGGTATGTCCGCCTTTGCTGGAAGGCTGCCGCGTGCTTGATCTCGGCTGCGGTTCCGGGCGCGATGTCTACGCTTTGGCGCAACTGGTCGGTCCGACAGGCGAAGTGATCGGCGTCGACATGACCGAAGAGCAGCTCGCCGTGGCGGAACGTCACAAGGACTTTCATCGCGATGAGTTCGGCTATGACAATGTGCGCTTTTTGCACGGCTACATAGAACGGCTCGATGAACTGGATCTCGATCCAGGCAGCTTCGATGTGATCGTCTCGAACTGCGTGGTCAATCTGTCGCCGGATAAGGATGCGGTTCTGAAAGGCGTGTACCGGCTGCTGAAGGATGGCGGCGAATTCTATTTCTCCGATGTTTATGCCGACCGGCGCATTCCGCCTTCTGTGCGCAACGATCCTGTCCTGTACGGCGAGTGCCTTGGCGGCGCATTGTACTGGAACGACTTCTTGTCATTGGCGCAGTGCTACGGCTTTGCCGACCCGCGCTTGACTGCCGATCGGCCGCTGGCGATTACCGACCCGGAACTGGCGGCGCGTACCGGCAATATTCGATTCTTTTCAGCCACCTACCGCCTGTTCAAACTCGATGGACTGGAATTCGCCTGCGAAGACTATGGCCAGGCGGTGATCTATCGCGGCAGCATCGCCGGCCACCCGCATCGCTTCGTGCTCGACAAGCACCATGATATCGAGACCGGCAAAGTGTTTCCAGTGTGCGGCAACACCTGGCGCATGCTGCACGACACCCGGTTCTTCGAGCATTTCACGTTTATCGGCGACTTCAACCGGCACCATGGCTTGTTTGCCGGCTGCGGCGGCGGCATCCCCTTCGACCAGGACGCAGGCGCCACCGACTCCGCTTGCTGCTGAAAGAATCGAGGAGCGGCATCGTGGAATATCTGTTGATTCCGATTGCTTTGCTTATGGCATTTGGCAATGGCGCGAACGACAACTTCAAGGGCTTTGCCACCGTGTGGGGCTCGGGAACGCTGAGCTACCGTCATGCCTTGCTGCTGGCAAGCATTGCGACCGCGGCCGGGAGCCTGCTGTCGCTGTCTCTTGCCGGCGGCCTGGCAGAACAGTTTTCCGGCAAGGGCTTGCTGCCCCAGGCGATAGTCGCCGCGCCGCACTTCATCGCCAGCGTCGGCATCGGTGCAGCGCTGACCGTCATCATTGCCACCCGCGCCGGCCTGCCGATTTCAACGACGCATGCCCTGATTGGCGGCTTGATCGGCGCAGGCCTCGCGGCAAGCCCAGGTGAAGTGCAGTTCGCCAGGCTGTGGAACACTTTTTTGCTGCCTTTGCTCTTTAGCCCTGTAGTTGCTGCATTGCTGGGGCTCGTTGCGTACCGACTGCTGCGCATGCGCCAAGCCGAGAAGGACTGCGCTTGCGTGATGCCGCTTTCAGCTCAACTTGTGCCGCGCGCGGATGTCGCCATGCTGCGCATCGCAGCGCCGCAGTTGATCGTTGCCGAGAATGCTTCATGCGACTCGAAGCGGCCGGCCATGCGCTTTTCCATCGCCCAGGCGCTCGACCGCCTGCATATCGGATCGGCCGCGTTGATCTGCTTCGCGCGCGCAGTCAACGATACGCCGAAACTGGCCGCACTGTTGATTGCTGCGCGTATGCTGCACGCACAGGTATCGATCATCCTGATCGCCGCCGTCATGGCCGTAGGCGGTCTCGTGTTTGCGCGCAGAGTAGCCGAGACCATGAGTCGGCGCGTCACCCGCATGGATCACACGCAAGGCTTGGCAGCCAACCTGATCACGGCACTGCTGGTGCTCGGTGCCAGCAAATTCGGCTTGCCGGTTTCTACCACCCATGTATCGGTGGGCTCGATTGCCGGCGTGGGCGCGGGTGGCCATGCCTTCAACTGGCCAATCTTTCGCAATATTTTGCTGTCCTGGGTAGCCACCTTGCCGCTAGCCGGGTGCATTGCCTGGATCGCTCTCAAAGTCTTATAAGGAGAACGCGGGATGACCGTGATCACGACACCGCCTTCGCACAAGTTTCCATGGTACGTCAGACTCTTTTTCTGGAACCAGAAGCGACGTTATGGCGCCGTGCTGGAGCCGGCCCGACTGTGGGGACGCTCTCCCAAGGTGTTTGCCGCACTGGCGTTGCTCTACGGCGCGCTGGACAGGCGAAGGTCCCCCATTGAGCCGGCGCTGCGCACCTTGATTACGGTGCGTGTCTCGCAAATCAACTGGTGCAGGTTTTGCATCGATGTTAATGCCGCTACCGCATTGAGACGCGGCATCAGCGAGGAAAAATTGCTGGCGCTCGGGTTATGGCGCGAAAGCGGCCTCTTTTCGGACCGGGAACAAGCCGCCCTGGGTTATGCCGAGGCCGTGACCTATACAGATGGACAACCGGCCGAACATTTCGCCGCTCTGCGGCAGCACTTCAACGATGACGCCATCATCGAACTGACCGCCTTGATCGCCTTCCAGAATCTGTCAAGCAAGTTCAACGCCGCCTTGCAAGTGCCGCCGCAAGGATTTTGCCCGGCAATGCCGGTGCCTGAAAAACCTGACCATGAATAAGATTGAACCGTAACTGGAGACTGTCATGCCAACAGCCTTTGGGCTGCGAACAGAAGGAACGGAACACCGCTGGGCTCGATGGACATGTCCATGGCCACCCACTCGGCCGCGGCCGGCGTCATTCTCGTCACCAGTGACCGTGACTTCTACAACATCAAGCGGCTCCCGACACTGAAGGACTGGACGCTGCCGCGACATGCCTCATAGGAGTGCATGCCACTACCCGCGCATCGATCGCCTCGCGCAAGGCCTCCACGATCTGCGGGACATTCCCCGCCAGGATACGGTCCAGCAGCGGATAGAGCATCTCCTCTTCCTTCAAGCCATGCTGCTGCGCCAGGATCGTCAGCGTCTCCGCATGCAGGATGAAGTCGGCAGGATCATGCCGCCGCACGGCATCGCCCAGGCGGGCGACAAGCCCCCTCATGCGCTCGTGCTCCAGGCGCAGCATGGCAATCGGAACGGCGGCATTGAAAATGACCTTTTCCAGCGAGGGAAAGACGATGCTTTCCTCGCTGTCGATATGGCCCTGCCAGGCCAGGCAAAAATCCTGGAAGTCGCATTCCGCCTGATCCCAGTCGTGCCGCGCAATGGCGGCTTCGACTTTCAGGAACAGTTCGTCGCTGCGCTTGTGATCGTCTGCCAGATATTCGCAAATGGTCTGCATGGCCTACCCCGCCGAGGAAGTATGGCCATATTGTCATCCCGCGGGAGATTCATTTTCCTTAATCCAGATTAAGGATTTTCAAAACTGGATGTGCATCAGGAAATTATTGTATGGGCGCAATCCATCTGGTTCAGGCTGCCCGCAACGCGGTGCGCAAGGCTTCCGCCAGTTTGTGCGGATTGAACTTCGCAACATAGCCATCCGCGCCTGCGCTCTTGACATGGCTTTCATTCGTCGCCCCGGAAAGCGATGAATGAATGACGACCGGGATATCCCTGAGACGCGGGTCGGTCTTGATGCTCTTGGTCAGCGTAAAGCCATCCATTTCCGGCATCTCCAGGTCGGTCAGCACCAGCGCCACGCTCTGCCGGACGCCCTTGCCTGCCTTTTCCGCAGCCGCCGCCATTTCCAGCAATCGTTCCCAGGCTTCCTTGCCGCTCTTGGTCATGACAAAGGGCAGCTCCATGGCCTTCAAGCCTTCCTCGATCATCATGCGGGCCACGCCGGAATCATCCGCCGCCAGAATCACGGCGCCTGGCGGGAGTTCCACGCTCGCGCCAACTTCCGATGCCTCCACCTTGACCTTGCCATCTCCGTTCACGGTGCGAAGAATCTGCTCGACATCGAGCACCTGCGCAAGCATGGTGCCGCCGATGTCATTTTCAAGGTGGGCAATGCTGGTCACGGTGCCTGAGCCTCCGGAGACGCCATCGGCCGGCTTGACGCGACTCCAGTCGAGGCGAACAATGTCTTCGACATTTTCCACGGCAAACGCCTGGGTCGTGCCGGCATACTCGGTGAGCATGAGAATTCTATACTTCTCCGGCGCGCATCCCACTGCCGCGGGCAGGTCGATCACCTGAATGATCTGGCCGCGCACATTGACCACGCCCATGATGAGGGGCGGCGCTCCGGCGATCGGGGTAACCCGCAAACTGGTCATGTCCAGCAGTTCGCGGATCTTGAAGACGTTGATGCCATAGAGCTCGCACTGCCCGGAATTTCCCGCTTCTCCGAGCCGAAACAGCATCATTTCAAACTTGTTTTGGCCAACCAGCCTCGTGCGCTCGTCGATTTCCTGCTGAACGTTATACTTCATCCGTTATTTCCTGAAAATTCAAGGGCTTGGCTTGACCGCCCGGTCGAATTTCATTGTCGCACACCAAGGGCGCCGTGCATGTGAATTCTTGTTACGCTAGTCGTAAATTTGCACGCAAGCTCAGGATACGGATTCTTTCAGCGATGCCGTTGCGCTGAAGTCGTTATTGGATTGCTCACGAAGCCAGCGCAGCGACATCGCCGGCGCATTCGGACACGCCATAGCGTCCCTTGTCATCCTGCGTCACGCGGCCGATGGCGGTCCGGGGATCGTGCGTGAAAACCAGGCGGCCGTTTCTGGCGAACAGGTCTGCCAGCAGCTGCGTTTTCTCGTCGATCAGTTGTTCCGGGAAGCGATCGTATCCCATGGTGATGGGCACGTGAACCCAGGCGACGCCAGGCACAAGATCGCCGGCAAAGACAACCGGCCCTGTTGGCATGGCCACTTCCGGCAAAAGCTGACCAGGCGTATGGCCGTCGCTGACATGGAAACGCCAGTCGCTGCCCAGTGTCGGGGATATCCCGTCATCCTCCAGCAATTCCAGCCGGCCGCTGGCTTCAAGCAGCTGGATCAGTTCAGGAATATAAGAGGCGCGGTCGCGCGAGTGAGGCTGACATGCCCTTTCCCACTGGCGGCGCCCGGTGACATAGCGGGCGTTGGGAAACAGCAAACGCGGCGCACTGCCCTCTTCATAGGCTGCCAGCAAGCCGCCTGCATGGTCGAAATGCAAGTGCGTAAGGACCACCACATCGATGTCGGCATCGGAAAGCCCTGTTTCAGCCAGCTTGTCGAGCAGGATGTGCCTTTCTTCGACCACGCCAAAACGCTTCTTCAGCTCCGGGCTGAAAAAAGCGCCGATTCCAGCTTCCACCAGGATATTGCGATCACCTTCGCGGACCAGCATCGCCCGGCAGCCAAGATCGATGCGATGCTGATCGTCCGGCGCGCTCCAGCGTTGCCACAGGGCGCGCGGCGCGTTGCCGAACATCGCGCCGCCGTCGAGTTTTTGGCTGTTGCCGGACAGGGTGGTGATCGTACGCGGCTGCTTCAGTTGATTCATCGGGACTCCGGTGCTTTTCAAGACAAGGCGTCAATTCTATTAAAGTATGGGTTCTGTGCCAATCAGGCCTTTGGGCAAAAGTCAGGCGCGGGTATGGTGGATACGCCCTGCGCGATCGCCGCCTTTTCCTGGGCAAACATCGCGCACCGGAACCCGTCACGTACACGCAATCGCTCCCAGTAAGCCAGCACGGCCGGCGTAAAGCTGAGCTTTAAGCCCAGATGCTCCGCCAACAGCAGCGCATAACCGACCGAGATGTCGGCAGCCGTAAAGCGGCCCGCCGCCAGGTAATCTTGTTGCGTCAACACTGGCTCGAGGCTGCGCAGGCGGGATAAAAACCACCGGGTATAATCTTCCGCTACCTGCGGCAAACGACTTTCTTTGGACTCGAAATGCGCATAGCGCAACACCAGGGTTTGGGGAAAAGTCAGTGTGGCTTCACCGAAGTGCAGGTAATTCAGATAAGCGCCATAACCGGCTTCACCTGGCGCCACATCAAGCGAAGTGGCGCCGGCGCGTGCGGCAAGGTATTGGCACATTGCCGCGGACTCCGTCATCCTTACATCGCCGTCGAACAAGGTCGGCACGGTCCCCAGCGGATTGACTTCCAGGTAGCTTTTATCCAGCAAACGCGGCGGAAACGGCAGCATTTTCAATTCATATCGCATGCCCAGTTCTTCCAGCATCCACAGGGGACGGAAGGAGCGCGCGCTCATGCTGTGGTAAAGAATAATCATAGATCTCGAAATCCACCTTCAATGACATTTGTTGAACAAGCTATCCAGTCCAGACGCATGGATATCGGTGATGAAGCTTCATCTCGCTTCTTGAAATCGTCGTCTCATGGACCCAAATCTGCATATGTGAGCAGACAGCCAGTTAATTTAAGTATCACTCAAAACATATAGAGCCACTCCGTTTAAGCGAATAAACCATCATATCATTAGTGGAAATTTAGGCAAGTGGAATTTGAGTAATGCTCAAGAGTGAGAATAAGCCCTGCCGTCGAATCCACCCGGGACAACATGCGCAAGGATGTCGGCGGCAATGGTGACGGCCGCGAAAGCGAATGGGAGTTGTAGGACTTTCACCGCCTGATTTACTTTGCTGTTGCTGCGAACGGTCAAGCCCCTATTTCGGCCATGTCTTATTGTTAGATTTACTTCCCCCTCGATATTTCTGACCCCGAAATCTTGCAAGAGCGAATGCCGGTCGCGTATGCAGCTGACCACGACTGATGAAAGTGAACGACACCGCATCATTTGGGGCGGCGAGTGCGGCCGCAAAAACGCGGCATGATTGAATCGAAAGGAATAGTTGCGATGCATGATCATTCTCTTTACCCCGACACATCGAAAGAGCTTGCTCAAAAAAGACGCGAGCTTGCGCCGGAAACCTATGGCGCATTCAGGACCTTCAGCCAACGTGTCTTCGCCGATGGCGCGCTTCCGTCAAAGACCAAGCAACTCATCGCGGTTGCGGTGGCGCATGCTACCCAATGCCCCTACTGTATTCGCGGCCATACCGAACTCGCATTGCAAACAGGCGCAACCGAGCAGGAAATCATGGAAGCGATCTGGGTTGCCTCCGAGATGCGGGCCGGGGCAGCCTACGCGCACGCAGCCCTGGCTATTGACACGATGAACCGGTTCAAAGAAGAAAAACCGGCCGGGTGACGGATGTGATGCATGACCTAAAACATTCCATCATCGATCATGATGCCGGATAACTGTTCCATTTTTGGGATTAACATGAACGATCGGCGACCGGTATTTTTGAATCTGATGCAGCTGCGGCACCCTGTCGGCTCCATCACATCGATCTTTCACCGGATTACCGGCGTGCTGCTGGCGCTCGGCATTCCCTTCGCCGTCTGCTTGTTTCAGCTGTCATTGCAAAGCGCCGAAACTTATGCTCGTGTCGCCAGCCTGTTCGACGGCATCGGGTTCAGGTTGCCGGCAATCCTGTTCATCTGGGCGCTCGCCCATCATTTACTGGCCGGCGTGCGCCACCTGCTCAGCGACATCGATATCGGCTCCCGTTTGCAAAGAGCCCGCGCCAGTGCATGGATGGTTAACTGTAGTGCGGTGCTCATCGCGCTGTTAAGCGCAGGAGCGCTGCTTTGAAAAAAGCGATATCCGGATTTCGCGCCTGGTTCGTACAGCGATTCACTGCGCTCTACATGCTGTTGTTCATTCTGTTCGCGCTTTTTCATTTTTCGTTCAACGCGCCGCAATCCTATGACGACTGGCGCGGCTCGGTCACGCATCCGTTCGCGTTTGCTTCCATCATGCTGTTTATCATTGCGTTATCGTTGCATGCATGGGTTGGGCTGCGCGATGTGCTGATGGACTACGTCAAGCCCTTGCGCTTGCGTATTACCTTGTTTGTGTTGCTGGCAGCCTCGCTGGCCGGGTTAGCGCTATGGCTGCTGCAAATTCTTTTGCTGGCACAACGCTGATCAGTAAAGAGGACCCATGAAGTTCTCAATCTACCGGTACGATCCGGCTGTCGATGCCAGGCCATACATGCAGGACTACGACATCATGCTGGGACCGGGCGACCACATGCTGCTGGATGCGATTTTGCGCATCAGGATGCAGGATGATTCGCTGACGATCAGGAAATCCTGCCGGGAAGGCGTATGCGGTTCCGATGCGATGAATATCAATGGGAGAAACGGCCTCGCTTGCGTGACAAGCATCCGGAGCCTGAAGGAACCGGTCGTGCTGCGCCCGCTGCCAAGCTTTCCGGTCATTCGCGATCTGGTCGTCGATATGACGAATTTCTACAAGCAATACCATTCGATCAAGCCGTTCCTGCTCAACTACGATACACCGCCAGAAAAGGAACGCCTGCAATCTCCGGCGGAACGCGAGGAGCTCGACGGACTGTACGAGTGCATCCTGTGCGCATGCTGCAGCAGCCAGTGTCCGTCGTTCTGGTGGAACCCGGATAAGTTTGTCGGCCCTGCCGGACTGTTGCAGGCCTACCGGTTTATTGTGGACAGCCGCGATCAGGCGACGACAGACCGGTTGGAGGTTTTGAATGATGTGTATCGCTTGTATCGTTGCCGCACGATCATGAACTGCACCGAAGTCTGTCCAAAGGGGTTGGAGCCGTCGCGGGCGATCGAGAAGATCCGCTTGAGGCTTGCGAACAAATCTTTTTGACAAGCCCCATGCATTCGTTGCGATACCAGTTCGACCTTGACCTTTCTGCAATGAAACATTGCAAGCGCCCTTAAACCAAATTCTTGTCCGCTTGTCTAGTCAAGGCAGGCATCCCAACAGCAAGGTGCTTTTAAGCCACTTTTCATTGAATGTGGATGAAGCCTGACTTCGACTGAAAGGAAGAATCATGCTGGAAGAGACGAATGGCGCCTCCGTATCGGTATGGATGAATACCGCAGCCGTACCGGTGTTTTCAGCCTTGTCGGAAGACATTGAGGCTGACGTATGCGTGATCGGCGCCGGCATTGCCGGGCTGACCACGGCCTATCTGCTTTCGCGCGAAGGAAAACAGGTAGTGCTGATCGATGCCCTGGGAATCGGCGCCGGTGAGACGGGACGCACCACCGCCCATTTTTTTCCGCCGGACGAGTGGTATGTGGACATCGAAGATACCTTCGGTCCGGGCACGGCCAGACTGGTCGCCGACAGCTTCGCCAGGGCGACCGCATTGGTCGAATCGATCGCCCGGCAGGAAGGCATCGATTGCGAGTTCGAGCGCCTCGACGGCTATTTGTATGCCTTGCCCGCCAATGGCTTCAAAGACCTGGACAAGGAATGTGAAGCCGCGCGCCGTGCCGGTGTCGACGTGGATATCCTGCCGCGCGTGCCCGGCTTGAGCTTCGATACCGGCCGCTGCGTACGGTATCGCAACCAGGCGCAATTCCATCCGCTGAAATATCTGGGCGGACTGGCGCATGCCTTGGTGCGCAATGGCGGCAAGATTTATGGCGGTACACGCGCGACCGGCATCAAGGGAAACAGCCGGCTGCAGACGGTCGCCACCAGCGGAGGAAACATCAAGGCCAAAGCCGTGGTGGTGGCGACCAACACGCCATTCAATGACCGGGTCGCCATGCATACCAAGCAGGCCGGCTACCGCACCTATGTGATCGGGATGCGCGTGCCCAAAGGGGCAGTGCCGCGCATCCTGCTGTGGGATACCGGCGATCCATATTATTACATTCGCCTGGAAACCCCGGCCCCGGATGCCGGCCACGACATCCTGGTGGTGGGCGGCGCCGATCACAAGGTCGGCCAGGATATCCATCCCGAACACCGTTACGATGAAATCGAGCGCTGGGCGCGCGACCGCTTTCCGATGGCGCAAGCGGTCGAATACCGCTGGTCCGGCGAGGTGATGGAACCGTCCGACGGCCCGGCCTATCTCGGGCGCAACCCGATGGACGATAACAATGTGTACATCATTACCGGCGACTCCGGCAACGGCATGACGCATACCACCATCGGCGCGATGCTGATCACCGATATGATCATGGGCCGCGACAACCCATGGGAACCGGTGTATGACCCGGCGCGCAAAGCGGTGCATGGGATAGCGGACTTCGTCAGCGAACAGGCCAATACCCTTTCCCAATATGGCCAGTGGATGACCGGGGGGGAAGTCGATTCTGTCCAGGAAATCGCGGCAGGATCCGGCGCGGTTGTGCGCCAGGGCGTGCACAAGCTGGCGGTGTATCGCGATGAACAAGGCGGTTTGCACGCGATGTCGGCGAAATGCACCCACCTGGGTTGCGTGGTGCACTGGAATTCGGCGGAACATTCCTGGGATTGCCCCTGTCATGGTTCGCGCTTTGGCCTCGATGGCGAGGTGCTGCACGGCCCCGCCGTTTCCTCGCTAGAAGCGATGACACTGGAAGCTGGCGACATGATGCCGAACACCCCGCAAGCACCGGCGTCGCATGGCCGGAATGAAAGCGACGGTCCGCACCGCTAACTGCCCGATTACCCTCCTCTTCCACCGGCGGTTTCGCCCTCTTCTTTCGCCTGGCACTTCCAGGCGGCGCTATGGCGTTTCGCGCGCCGATACCTTGGTAAAAATTGCTATTTTTAATTTCTTGATTCGCATCATGTTTCTTATGGGCATTTATTCAATAGACTCGGGCCGACTATTCCATAAAAACACACCCTACTCATCACTCTCTTCCAGAAGTTCCTTCCAGAATTTACTCATGAAATTCAATAACTTAAAAATCGGCACTCGCCTTGGCTTGAGCTTCGGACTTGTCATGGTATTAATGCTGGCATTGATCGCAGTGGCCATCAGCGGTTTCTTCATCGTTGGCACATCTGCCAATGATCTGGTGAAAAAGGAATGGGTGAAAGTCGAAGCGGCTAACACGATCAACGTCACCACCGGCTCAAATGCGCGCAAAACCATGGAATTGCTATTGTCTACCGAGCCGGCGCAACGGGTTCAGATCCTGGCGACGATAGAAGAGAACAAGAAAATCATCACGGCGGCAATCGGCACACTGGACAAACTTGTCATCCTCCCGAAGGGCAAGGAAATCCTGGAGCGGATCAAAAGCCAGCGGGCAGACTTTGTCTCCTCCTTCAGCAAGGTCAGCATATTGCTTGAAGAGGACAAGCGCGACGAAGCGCAGAAAACATTGATGGATGAAACGCTGCCTGCGCTGGACACGCTGCAGAAATCGATCAGCGAGCTGGTCGATTTCCAAAAACAGCTCGCAACAGAAAAAGCGGAACACGTCGCGCAAGTAATCGACCTGGAGAAAAAACTGATGGCCGGGCTCGGCGGCGGCGCGCTGATCATTGCCATCGTGCTGGCCTATCTCATCACCAGATCGATCACGCGGCCCATCAATGAAGCGGTAAACCTGGCAAGCGCTGTGGCGGAAGGCGATCTGACCCGGCACATCGAGGTCCGCTCAAGCGATGAAACGGGCCGGTTGTTGCAGTCCTTGAAGAGCATGAACGACAACCTGTCACACATCGTGAACGAGGTCCGCAACGGCACCGAACTGGTATCCACGGCATCGTCGCAAATCACCGCGGGCACTTTTGACCTGGCTTCCCGCACGGAAGAACAGGCCAGCTCGCTGGAAGAAACCGCGGCATCCATGGAAGAGCTGACTTCGACGGTCAAGCAGAACGCGGATAACGCCAGCCAGGCAAATTCGCTGGCCGCGTTTGCCTCGGACGTGGCGTCAAAAGGCGGCAATGTGATTGCCGAAGTCATTAATACAATGGAAACCATCAACCACTCGTCGCAAAAAATCACCGATATCATCGGCGTCATCGACGGCATTGCGTTTCAAACCAATATCCTGGCGCTGAATGCGGCTGTCGAGGCTGCCAGAGCAGGCGAACAGGGGCGCGGTTTCGCGGTCGTCGCAGCGGAAGTGCGCACACTGGCGCAGCGCTCCGCCGCGGCAGCCAAGGAAATCAAGGGCCTGATCGGCGAGTCGACAGATAAGGTCGATGCCGGCTGCAGACTGGTCGAACAAGCCGGCAGCACGATGGATGAAATTGTCGTCAGCGTCCGGCGCGTCACCGATATCATGGGAGAAATTGCCGCCGCCAGCGCCGAGCAGACAGCCGGCATCAGCCAGATCAACCAGGCGATTGCCCAGATGGACCAGGTGACGCAGCAAAACTCGGCGCTGGTGGAGGAATCGGCCGCTGCCGCCGAATCGCTGGAAGGAAAAGCTCGCAGCCTGACGCAGGCAGTGGCGGTATTCAGGCTAGGCCATGAGAAAACGCCGGCAACCTTGCCGGTTGCCCGCACCCCGATGCCGGCCCCTGTTCCGCTCCCTAAGGTAGCGCAATCGCCAAAGGTCCGTGCGCTGCAAGCCAGGCCTTCTTCCGCGCGGGTATTGCTGCCCGCCCCTGCGGCGAATTCGGCTGGCGAATTGCGCCGGATTGCCAATGCGCGGACGGGCACAAACGACGAGTGGGAAGAGTTTTAGAGAGAAAGGATAAGCAGCGTGGCTTATTTTCAATGGAGTGATGATTTAAGCGTTGGAAACTCAATGCTGGATCATGATCACCGCGAACTGATCAAGCTGGTCAATGAATTGCACACGGCGACGACGCAGGGTGAAGGACGTCATGTCGTTGGAAAAATTCTGAGTGAGCTGATCCGTTACACCCATGAACACTTCCAGCGGGAAGAGCATCACATGGAAAAGAACGGCTATGCCAGGCTGGAAGAACATCGTCGCCTGCATCAGGAATTGCTGCAGGCAGTGCGGGGGCTGCAGGAGAAATTCAACTCGGGCAATGTGACCGTTGCTGCGCAAGTCTCGATGCTCTTGCGGGACTGGCTTTCCCTCCATATTGTGCGCAAGGACAAAGAATACATTGCGCAAAAGCCACCCGCTGCGACGCCTGGCGGGATTGACAAGGCCGCCGAATGATGAATTGGCCCGGGCTGGCACATTTCATTTCGCGCAGACGGATTTCACTGAAAAGGATTCATGATGGAAATTGCGAGTTACCCTGATCTTCTCCGGGCCGCCCGGAATCAGCCGCAAGCGCAGCGACTACTGTTTGTATTTGCTGCGGCGGAATTGCCTGAACAACATACCGCAGGCCAGTTGCGGCGTTTCGAGTCGCGCGAGGGAGGCACGCTCGCGCCGGTCATGTGCGTCGACAAACTGCCCGATGAACTGGATGACTTTGCTGCGCTGGTCGCAGAATCCGACAAGACTGGCCAGCGCTGGGATATCGTTTTCGTCGCGTCCCTGTCCGGGAACGGCGGTGCCGCGCCGGCCAGCGACGCGGCGGAGCAATCCCTGAAGAAAATGGTGAATGCGATTCACCAGGGAATGGTCAGCAAATTCCTGGCATTTAACCGCAGCGGCGAGATAGTGTCGTTCACCGAATAAAAAACGGACCCGAAGGTCCGTTGAAAAAGCGGAGATGCTATCCGCCAGTGGAGCTGTTATTCGTACTTATGGGCAGGTGCTGTCGATTACATAGTAGTTCGTACCTGTCTGGCGCAACTTGGAGGTGTAGAAGGTATTGTTCAGCCCCATGTTCTGGTTCGAGCCGTTTGCCTTCGCGTAACCACTGCTGTTATAAGCGCGGCCAGCCGTAACGTGCGCATAGTTGCTGCTATTGAAGCAGGCGCCGGCTGTGGTCGTGGTGGTCGTGCTGGCCACGGTCGTCGTCGTCACCGGCGCGCTAGAGGTGCTGGTGTAGGCGGTAGTCGTGCTGGTCGAGCTCAGGGTTGTCGTCGTGGTCGTGCCTGTGCCGACCAGGCCGAAGAATTGCGCAATGTGGTAGCTGGAGCAGATGTTCACATCCAGGATATAGGCGCCTGCAGTGCCGCACTGCTCGGCTCCGGTGCCCGGATCGACCGGCGTGCCATGAGCCATGCCGGTGATCGACCAGGTTTCCACCAGGGCGTTGCCGCTGGCATCCTTGTAGACCTTGTGCGGATAACCCTTGACGGTGTCGCTGACATCGGCGGCCTGGTCAACGCCATGGTAGTTGGTCCATTGCTGCATCAACTCATCCATGTTCATCGGCTTGACAGTGGTATCGCTCGAACCCTGCCAGATCGAGACCTTCGGCTTGCGGCCGGCATAACCCGAGTAGCCGCTGCGCGCCAGGTCGCCCCAGGCGGCCGGGGTCTTGTCGGTGCCCGGGCTCATGCAACTGAATGCCGCTGTCATGGAGGTGGCGCACTTGTAGGGACCGCCGGCAATCGGCGCGGCGCCGGCGAAAACGTCCGGATAGGTTGCCGCCATGACGGCCGTCATGAAGCCGCCGGCTGACAGGCCGGTGACATACACGCGGTTCGGGTCGATGCCGTAATCAGCCTTCATCCTGTCGACCATCTGCTTGATCGACAGAGCTTCGCCCTGACCGCGGGCAATATCAGCCGATTCGAACCAGTTAAAGCACTTGTTCGAGTTGTTGCCGCTCTGCTGCTCCGGATAAATTACGTAGAACTTGTTGGTGTTGGCCAGGGCGCTCCAGCCGCTGGATTCATAGGCTGCCGCAGTCTGGGTGCAGCCATGCAGCGCCACGACCAGCGGGGCATCGGCGGGCATGCCGGCCGGCACATGCTTGAACATCTTGAGCGCGCCCGGATTGGTGCCAAAGCCGGTCACTTCGCTCAGGGCGAAAGCGGACGGCGCAGCGACCATGGCTGCCGTGGTTGCGGCGGCAAAGAACAGCTTCTTCCAATGGTTTTTCATGTCTCTCCCTTATCTTTCTAGATATGTTTTCCGGGTTTTATTCTTGTTGACTGGAAATGTTTCCTCAAGTCAATGTGAGCCAATCATAGTCTTTCGGTGCGAAGGAAGAAACTGGCCTTTCGGCCAGTCGAACGGCCAGCGGCGCTATTCAATTCCATTGGCATGGAATTATCCAGTGCTTTCCGCGATCCAATACATGACAGACCAGCGCCCTCCATCCGCAATGCCCTTCAAGCCGCAAAATGACAATACTTTCCAGCCGCGAGGAAGAGAAAGATGCAGCCGGTCCGGCGCAGGCAGGCCGCAACATTGGCAGGCCGGATGGCGGATGGCGGCCGCTGTTCATCATCATGAACGCCGGCTCAGGACTCGACAATGCGGTTGCCGCCAGGGAGAACGTGGCCAGGCTGATGAGCGAGGTCGACCAGCCCTACGAAATGCTGCTGTGCCGCCGCCCCCGCGAACTGTCGGCAATGGCGGAGCGCGCTGCCGAGCAGGCAGCGCGCCACAACGGCATTGTCGTGGCGGCCGGCGGCGACGGCACTATCCGTACCGTGGCCCAGCTGGTACTTGCGGCCGGCTTGCCCTTCGGCGTACTGCCGCAAGGAACGTTCAATTATTTTGCTCGTGACAATGGCTTGCCGGCGGATCCAGTGACCGCCGCAGCGGCGCTCGTCGCCGGCGTGCGGGCCGGCAGTGAACGGCTGGTGCAGGTGGGACAGCTCAATGACCAGATATTCCTGGTCAACGCCAGCCTGGGACTGTATCCGCAATTGCTGGAAGACCGCGAAGTGTTCAAGCAGCGCTACGGCCGCAGCCGCATGGTGGCAAAATGGTCCGGCCTGCTCACGCTGCTGCGGCGCGACACCGAGATGCTGCTGCGCCTGGAATACAGCGATCGGCAACAGGCGCATGGCGCCGACGTGATGCGCGCCTGTACCCTCTTCGTCGGCAACAATGCGCTGCAACTGGATCAGGTCGGCCTGACGGAAGGACAAGGGGCGCCCGGCGGGCAGTTGGTGGCCCTGGTGCTGCCGCCGATGAACGTTGCCGAACGGCTAATCATCGCCATGCGCGGCATGCTCGGCCAGTTGGGGAGCGCGCCCAACACGGCGCAATTTTTCTGCCGTCACCTCATCGTCGAGCCGCTGGCGCGCGCGCAGCGGCGGCAGGTGAAGGTCGCCATGGATGGCGAGAGCGCCTGGATGCGCCCGCCATTGGTCTTTCGCGTTGCGCCGCGGCCTTTGCGGCTGGTTGTGCCGCCTTCCGGCTGGAGCGCCGCGTGAGCGTTCTGCTGCACCTGTCGGACACCCATTTCGGCACCGAGCGGCCGCATGTTGCCGCGGCCTTGCTGCGCCTGGCCCGGGAAGCGCGGCCTGACATCGCGGTGCTGTCGGGCGACGTCACGCAGCGCGCGCGACGCCGGCAGTTTGCCGCCGCCCGTCGCTTTACCGAGGCGCTGGCGGCGCCGGTGACGCTCGTCATTCCGGGCAACCACGATATTCCCCTGTTCAATCTCGCCGCGCGCATGCTATCCCCTTACGCGAACTACCTGCATGCGTTCGGGCCGGAACTCGAGCCGCATTTCTCCGGCGCGGACATGCTGGTCATTGGCGTCAACACCACGCGGCCGTGGCGGCACAAGGATGGCGAGATATCCGCAGCGCAGATCGAGCGCGTGGCGCGGCGGCTGCAAGGGGCGATGCCGCGGCAACTGCGTGTCGTCGCCGTCCATCAGCCGCTGCTGGTGATCCGTGACAGCGACCGCGCCAATCTGCTGCACGGATCTCGTCAGGCAGCGCACATCTGGGCAGCGGCGGGCGCCGACCTGATCCTGAGCGGACATATCCACCTGCCCTACCTGCGCGCGCTGCACGAACCGCCCGCCGCTGCCTGTCTGCCGGCCTGGGTGGTATCGGCCGGCACGGCCATATCATGGCGGGTGCGCGAAGAACAGCCGAACTCGGTGAACCTGATCCGCTACGACCCGGCGCACAAGCCGCGTTCCTGCGTCATCGACCGGTTCGACTTCGATGCCGGGTCCGCCAGCTTCAGGATTGCGCAAACCGCCAGGCTGGACCTAGACCCGCCTATCCCTTGTTGAGCCTAACCCTTGTTGAACATCCGCGCATCGAAGCTGAAATCGCGGATCACCGTCAGGCTCACCTCTGCATAAGCCGGGTGCAGCGGGTTGATCACGGCATTCTGGGCCTCCGGCATCACCGCCGATGGAACCAGCATCACCAGTTGTCTGGCTTCATTCAGCCAGTTGCCGCCGAACTCCTGGCTGGCGGGCGCGACCGGCAGTTCGGCCCAGTTGTCCGGCAGGTCGCGCAGATCCGGCGCATACACAAGACCGTCGCGGTCAGGCACATCCACCGCCACCAGCTTCAGCGGCGGGTGCGCCATGCCATCCAGATGCACGAATTTTTCCAGCGCACAGATGACCGGCGTGGTGCCGGCATAGAGTGCCGCCGTGCCGACCGGATTCCAGCGCCCTCCCTCGCTGCGCGCGCCTTCGCATTTCCTGTCCAACGCCCACCTGGCGGTCGTGATGCGCCAGAATCGCATCAAACCACGCCGCCGGTGGCAATCGCATTCAGGACTTGCCGGACCGATGCCGCGCCCGGTTCGGTATCCAGCAGGTCCAGCGGCGCTTCGTTGGCCAGGCTGCGGTTTGGCCGGCGCAGCCATTCCTTGGCCAGTTCAGGCTCCTCGAACACATCGATCGCCATGCGCGTGACGATGCCCATCCGGTAAAGGCGTTCCGTGGCGCCCGGGTCGACGTTCTGGTCATTCTTTTGCAAGCGGTGCGCGGTGGCAGTCGGAATATGCACCACGTCGAGGATGCGCTTTTCCGGCACCCCGAGGTAGCCGCTGGCCGACTTCAGCATATGTGCGTTGAAGCCGCTGCGAATGGCTTTTACGGCTTCGATGCCGCCCACCGGCTTGCCGACCAGGACTTCGAAATTGCGGTCCTGCTTCAAGCCCGCATGTGGCTTCACCGTGTCGCCCGGGGCATGCTTTTCCTCGTTCGATTTCCCTTTTGCCGCCCGTTGCTGTAATTTCCCGCCGTCGATGGCATTGCGCTTGGCTTCTTTAACGGCATTCATGGCATTCTCCATTTGAGAATTCAAAGAATATCATTTGATAAGTCACATCGCAAGACATGCCTTCTGCTGCCCGCAAGGATGCGGCTCTCATTGTTTGCGTTAAAACAAGCCTGGCCCGCCTTGGGGTCGTCCTTCGGCGCGAATCTCAGTCGCCGAGACTGTATACCGGGGCAAAGCCGCCGCCCGGCGTGCGGAAATTCGTGGTTTGCCCTTGGTAAAGCCTTGCCGCCAGCCACTGGATTTCACCGTTGTAGACATACGCGCGCACATCGAACTTCATGCGCCGGGACGCCGCCTCCGGCCCCGTGGCGCGCTCGGACGGCATGGCCAGCGCCTGGGCGATGTAATCGCTGGCCAGGATTTCTTCCCATACCCGCCGGGTCAGCTTGTCGCCCCGGTAGGCGGCCCGGCTGCCATAGCCGGCCGCCGGCTTGAAGAAAAGCTGGCGGCGCTCGCTCCAGAGACGCTCGGCATGGACAGGATCGACGATTTCGGTGCGGGGAATCCCCTTGATCAGCGCCGCTTGCGTCGCTGCCGGCACCCCCAGCTCCTCCAGTCGCCGGCGGTCGGTGAGCAGCGCGAGATTGCGCTTGTTGGCGTACAGCGCATGCCCCTGCGGATGGGGCGTGACGACTGCGGCGTCGGCGAGGTAGGCGCACCGCAAAGCGGCGCTGTCCGGCGCTTGCAGCATGAAGTCAGTCAGCCGGTTATAGATCAGGTCGATCCGGGTTGCTTCATGCCAGAGCGCCCCATCGCGAAAGGCCAGGTCTTGCGGCGCGGCGATGAGCGCATCCATGCCATGCCGTCTGAACAGTTGCTGAAACAGCAGAAATTCCGGATACAGATACTGGCTTTCCGGCGCTTCATCGACAATGGCAATGGTATGCAGCGGCCGCGGATTGCCGCTGGCTTGCCATTCCCGGCGAAACATGTCGACGATATTCATTTCCAGCGTGTCGGCATCGGACGCCGGCAGCATGCGCTCGACCGCCGCGCAGCAAGCGCGATGGGCCCTGGCGACTACGGCATTGAGCATGGCGCCGCCGGCGTTGGTATTGATCTCGATGAGCGCAACGCCATCCCCGCTGACATGAAAATCATAGCCATAAAAGACGCCTTTGGCGCCGTGCAGCGGGTGCCTGGCGATTGCCGGCGCCTGCGCCAGGATGCTCTCCCGGTACGCCGGCAGCGCCACTACCTCTTCCACCGCTTGCACGATTTCCCGCATTTGCCGCACATGGGCGCCAGAAATGAACACGGGATTGGCGGCAAATACATAAGGGCAGCGCTCTTTCATCAGCGCAGCCAGGCCAGGCTCCGCGAGAGCAACCTCAAGTGCAGCCTGCACGGCGCGCTCATCCAGGCTGACGCAAAAGCAGCTGTCATTAAGCTGTTCAATTGCTGCGGTGGTACAAGTTGTCGAGGCCACACAAAGACTCGATAACAGCGCGATATTTTGCGGATTCGCTTGCATGGGGTTCCACATTCATCAAAAAGATTTTCTGCTGATGCTGCTAATACTATATTTCGATTATAATGGAAATATAGAATTCAACTGGAGAATTTCTAAATGCATACGAAAAACGTCATTGCCGCCTTGGCCGCCTTGGCGCAGGAATCGCGCCTCAGTGTTTTCCGGCTGCTGGTCCAGGTCGGCCCGCAGGGCGTGGCTGCCAGCAAGATCAGCGAACAACTCGGTATTCCGCCCTCTTCCCTTTCCTTCCACCTGAAGGAACTCTCGCATGCGGAACTGATTTCTTCGCGGCAGGAAGGCCGGTTTGTCATTTATTCCGCAAATTTCGACACGATGAATTGCCTGCTGGGTTTTCTTACCGAGAACTGCTGCGGCGGCAATGTTTGCTCACCCGTGTCGGCCTGCAAGCAGGAGAACGCCGACGCGGACGTGCATGCCAACGCCGTTACCGAAGAACGCTGAACGATGCTTCAGCAATGCCTCCGCCTCATTATCATTTTCCTCAAATAAAAAAACTACGCCCATGAACGTTCTCTTTCTTTGCACCGGCAACTCCTGCCGTTCGATTCTCGGTGAAGCCACATTCAATCACCTGGCGCCGGCCGGCTGGCGCGCCATGAGCGCCGGCAGCAAGCCGGCCGGCTACGTCCATCCCCGCTCGCTGGCCCTGCTGGCGCGCGAAGGCATTTCCACCGAAGGCTGCAGCAGCAAATCCTGGGACAACTTGCCGGCCACGCCGGATATCGTCATCACCGTGTGCGCCAGCGCCGCCGGCGAAACCTGCCCGGCATATCTTGGGCCCGTCCTGCGCACGCATTGGGGCGTCGAGGACCCGGCGCACGCCACCGGTACGGATGAGGAAATCGATGCCGCATTCATGAAGGCCTACCGCATCCTGCGCGCCCGCATCGAAGCCTTTCTGGCGCTGCCGCTGGAAACTCTCCGGCACGACAAGGTGGCGCTCAAGGCTGCCATGGACAACATTGCCTCTATCGAAAAGTAAGGAGTACCAATCATGACCATGATTCAGATTTTTGATCCCGCCCTGTGCTGCAGCTCCGGCGTTTGCGGCGTCGAGGTAGACCAGGCGCTGGTGGATTTTGCGGCCGACCTCGACTGGGCGAAACAGAACGGCGCGCAGATCGAGCGTTTCAATCTCGCCCAGCAGCCGCTGGCCTTTGCGCAAAACGCGGCCGTCAAGGGCTTCCTCGAGCGTTCCGGCCAGGACGCCCTGCCCTTGATCCTGGTCGATGGCGAAGTGGCGCTGGCCGGCCGCTATCCCCGCCGCGCCGAACTGGCGCGCTGGGCCGGCATCAGCACGGTGCCGGTTGCCGGCGCATCGACAGGCGGCTGCTGCAGCGGCTCGGGCTGCTGCTGAGCGCGCCGGCAGCCTGCCTAACAGTATTGAATCCTGTCCACTCGTATTGAATAAATGACCCCAGGGGGAAGCTCATGCAATTCCTGACTACACCGCCACGATTTCTGTTTTTCACCGGCAAAGGAGGCGTCGGCAAGACTTCGCTGGCCTGCGCCACCGCCATCCGTCTGGCCGAAGCCGGCGCGCAGGTGCTGCTGGTTAGCACCGACCCGGCTTCCAATGTTGGCCAGGTGTTTGGCGTGGAAATCGGCAACCGGATCACCGATATCGCTGCCGTGCCGGGATTGCATGCCCTGGAAATCGACCCGGAGGCAGCGGCGCAGGCCTACCGCGACCGCCTGGTCGATCCGGTGCGCGGCGTGCTGCCGGACGATGTCGTCAAGGGCATCGAGGAATCCCTGTCCGGCGCCTGCACCACCGAGATTGCAGCCTTCGACGAATTCACGGCGCTGCTGACGGACGCCGCGCTCATCAGCAGCTACGACCATATCATTTTCGATACGGCGCCGACTGGTCACACCATCCGACTGCTGCAATTGCCAGGCGCCTGGAGCGGCTTCCTGGAGCAAGGCAAGGGCGACGCCTCCTGCCTGGGGCCGCTGGCAGGATTGGAAAAACAGCGCGAGCAATATAAAGAGGCAGTCGACGCGCTGGCAGATCCCCGGCGTACCCGCTTGGTGCTGGTCGCCCGGGCGCAAAACTCGGCGCTGCGCGAAGCGGCGCGCACGCACGACGAACTGGCGGCAATCGGCCTGACCGAACAGCACCTCGTCATCAACGGCATTCTGCCGGAAGCGGAGGCGCAGCAAGATCAGCTGGCAGCCGCAATCTGGGCGCGCGAGCAGGCTGCAACGGCTGCCCTGCCGCCAGCACTGAAGAGCCTGCCGACGGACCGTGTGCCGCTCAAGCCCTTCAACCTGGTCGGCCTGGATGCCTTACGGCAAATGTTCATGCCCTCCGCCGCGGGCGCCGAGCTTGAGACGGCTGCTGCAATTTCCCTGAACGCGCCCGACCTGGCAAGCCTGGTCGATGGCATCGCCGCCGATGGCCATGGCCTGGTAATGGTGATGGGCAAAGGCGGCGTCGGCAAGACCACGCTGGCCGCCGCGGTAGCCGTGGAGCTGGCCAGCCGCGGCTTGCCGGTCCACCTGACCACATCGGACCCGGCCGCGCATTTGACTGAAACGCTCAATGGCACGCTGGAGAACCTGAGCGTCAGCCGCATCGACCCGCATGCAGAAACCGAGCGCTACCGCCGGCATGTGCTCGACACGAAAGGCGCCAATCTTGATGCCGCCGGGCGCGCGCTGCTGGAAGAGGATTTGCGCTCGCCCTGCACCGAGGAGATTGCCGTGTTCCAGGCGTTTTCGCGCGCCATTCGCGAAGCCGGCAAGAAATTCGTCGTGATGGATACCGCCCCGACCGGTCACACGCTGCTGCTGCTTGACGCTACCGGCGCCTATCATCGCGAAATCGTGCGCCAGATGGGCGACAAGGGGCTGCATTTCGTCACCCCGATGATGCAGTTGCAGGATCCGAAGCAGACCAAGGTGCTGCTGGTGACGCTGGCCGAAACCACGCCCGTGCTCGAAGCGGCCAATCTGCAGGCCGATCTGCGCCGTGCCGGCATCGAGCCCTGGGCCTGGGTCGTCAACAACAGCGTGGCAGCGGCACAGCCGACTTCGCCGCTGCTGCAGCAGCGAGCGCACAACGAGCTGCGCGAGATCGATGCAGTGGCTACCCGCCATGCGCAACGCTATGCCCTGGTGCCGCTGATGAAGGAAGAACCGGTCGGCGCCAGCCGGTTGCGGCAACTGGCAAGCCTGTCCAACGGGAGCCACTGACATGGAAAAGATCTACAACGTGCTGTTCCTCTGCACGGGTAATTCCGCCCGCAGCATCATGGCCGAAGCCATGCTCAACACCATGGGCAAGGGACGCTTCCGAGCCTATAGCGCCGGCAGCCATCCTGCCGGCGCGGTGCATCCGCTGGCGATCGAGCAAATCGCCGGCTACGGCTATCCGGTCGATGCATTGCGCAGCAAGAGCTGGGATGAGTTTGGCGCAGCAGGCGCTCCGCACATGGATTTCGTCATCACGGTATGCGACAAGGCGGCCGGTGAAGTCTGCCCGGTCTGGCCGGGCCAGCCGATGACCGCACACTGGGGATTCGAAGATCCGGCCGCCGCCACCGGCAGCGACGAAGAAAAGCGGCAGGCATTCAGGAAGGTATGCCGCGAGCTCAAGACGCGCCTGGATATTTTCCTGTGCCTACCGCTGCCGCGCCTGGAAAAGCTGGCACTCAAGCGCGAGCTGGACCGCATCGGCAAGCTCGGAAGCAGCGAAGACGCCGTTGCCGGCGACCGCGCGCTCAACGTGCTGTTCGTGTGCACCGCCAATTCGGCGCGCAGCATCATGGCCGAAGCTCTTGTCAACATTCTCGGCCGTGGCCGCTTCAAGGCATTCAGCGCCGGCAGCCAACCGGGCGGCGCGGTCAATCCATTCGCGCTCGAACAAATCAAGGCGCTCGACTTTGACTACCCCCTGGACGCCATCCGCAGCAAGAGCTGGACGGAATATGCCCGCCCTGAGGCGCCGGCCATGGATTGCATCATCACCGTATGCGACAAGGCTGCCGGCGAAGTCTGCCAGTATTGGCCCGGGCACCAGGTTATTGCGCACTGGGGTTTTGAAGACCCGGCATCCCTGCAGGGAACCGAGGAAGAAATGCGTGCACGCTTCAACAAAATTTTCCGGCTGATCATGCAGCGTGTCGACCGGCTGGTGACACTGCCGGTCGAGACGCTCGATGCGAACCAGCTACGCCACGAAATCCAGTCGATCGCGCAAACGCATGAATGAGATGGCGCGTCGTCATTTGGCAGAACTCGATAATGTATTAAACAAGGAGTGGTAAATGGGTATTTTTGAACGATTTCTGACGATCTGGGTGGGGCTCGGCATCGCCGCCGGCGTCTTCCTGGGCCTGGCCGCACCAGCCATGTTCCAGGCGGTGGCCGCTCTCGAAGTGGCGCACGTCAACCTGGTGGTAGCCGTCTTCATCTGGGTGATGATTTACCCGATGATGATCCAGATCGACTGGTCCGCCGTCAAGGACGTCGGCAAGAAGCCGCAAGGCCTGATCCTGACGCTGGTGGTCAACTGGCTGATCAAACCCTTCACCATGGCGGCGCTGGGCGTGCTGTTCTTCCAGTATCTGTTTGCGCCATGGGTCGATCCGCAATCGGCCAAGGAATATATCGCCGGCATGATTTTGCTGGGCGTGGCGCCCTGCACCGCGATGGTGTTCGTCTGGAGCCAGCTGGTCAGGGGCGACGCCAATTACACCCTGGTGCAGGTATCGATCAACGATCTCGTCATGGTGGTGGCCTTTGCGCCGATCGCGGCCTTCCTCCTGGGCGTCACCGATGTGACCGTGCCCTGGGAAACGCTAGTACTGTCCACCGTGTTGTACGTGGTCTTGCCCCTGCTGGCCGGCATGGCGACGCGCCACGTGTTGCAGCAGCGAAGCAGCCATGCCTTAAGCGATTTTGTCGCCAAACTGAAGCCATGGTCGATTGTCGGCCTGATTGCCACGGTGGTGCTGCTGTTCGGTTTTCAGGCCGAGACCATCGTAGCGCAGCCGGCCGTCATCGGACTGATTGCCGTGCCGCTGGTGCTGCAAACCTATGGCATTTTCTTCATCAGCTGGCTGGGCGCGAAGATGTTCAGGCTGCCGCACGATATCGCCGGACCCGCGTGCCTGATCGGCACTTCCAACTTCTTCGAACTGGCGGTGGCTGTCGCCATTTCGCTGTTCGGCCTGAATTCCGGCGCCGCGCTGGCGACGGTGGTCGGGGTGTTGGTGGAAGTGCCGGTGATGCTCACTCTGGTGGCGATTGTCAATGCCTGGAAACCGGTGGCAGCGTCCTGCACGCCCGCTGATCCGAAACCAGCCGTCACCACAAAGGCTCAAAAGCATGTCTGATGCTAGCATGGACTTGCCTAATCTCGCCCGCGAATTGTTTCGCATTCCTGAGCTCGCGAAATTACACGCGAGCACGCCCTCGGCTCACCCGCCCCGCATCCTGATGCTGTACGGTTCCCTGCGCGAGCGTTCCTTCAGCCGCCTGGTGACCGAGGAAGCGGCCCGCCTGCTACGTGCCATGGGCGCCGAGGTACGGATCTTCAATCCCAGCGGCCTGCCGCTGCCGGACGACGCACCGGAAACCCACCCCAAGGTCGCCGAGCTGCGCGAACTGAGCCAATGGGCCGAAGGCATGGTGTGGTGCTCACCCGAACGCCATGGCGCCATGACCGGCATCATGAAAGCGCAGATCGACTGGATTCCCCTGTCGATCGGCGCCATTCGCCCGACACAGGGCAAGACACTGGCCGTGATGCAGGTGTCTGGCGGCTCGCAATCCTTCAATGCCGTCAACCAGATGCGCGTGCTGGGGCGCTGGATGCGCATGATCACCATTCCCAACCAGTCCTCGGTGGCCAAGGCTTTTCAGGAATTCGACGACAACAACCGCATGAAACCGTCGGCCTACTACGACCGGGTGGTCGACGTCATGGAAGAACTGATGAAGTTTACCCTGCTGACGCGGGATGTGGCGCCTTACCTGGTGGATCGCTACAGCGAGCGCAAGGAAAGCGCGGAAGCTTTGTCGCACCGGGTGAATCAAACCTCGATCTAGGAGCCGGATGCATGGTTGCGACCAGCTTTGCATGCGTGCTACGGGCCTGGGAGGCCAATCAGCGGGAAATCAAGGCGTACCTGACCCATCAGGTACGAGACGCGTCGCAGGCAGAAGACCTGCTCCAGGACGTTTTCATCAAAGCCATGCAATATGGCGACGCATTCTGCCGCCTGGATAACGAGCGGGCGTGGCTGTTTCAGGTAGCCCGTCATGTTCTTATCGATTACGGTCGGTTAAAAAAGGAAACTCTTCCCGTGCCGGACGATCTGCCGCAGGAGTTGCCTGAGATCGCGCCGGTGGAAGAGCTCGCCGAGTGCATTGTGCGCGTCCTGTCGGAACTGGCGGCGGACGATCGTGACATCATCCAGCGATGCGATTTCAACGGCATGAAGCTGCAGGCTTTTGCCGATGCCAATGGATTGACCTTGTCCGCAGTTAAATCAAGAATACAACGGGCACGGCAACGCCTGCGCGAGCACCTGACTTCCGCGTGCCAGGTTCGTTTTGATGAACAGGGAAAGGTCTGCTGCCACGTTCCACGTAACAAAAAATGACTGGCTAAACCAGTTTTTGCATTTCATGCTGCATCCTTTTGCCAGGTGATTCGTCTTCTTCAGTAAGCAGGAAACTGTTGAATCAGACGGCAGCAGCATAAGAGGGATGGAATTAGAAGGGGAAACCGATGGAAGTCTTCAAATGGATGAATGACCAGTTATTGCGCATGGACTGGCTCTCGGGCCTGGTGCGCCTGCTGGTGGAGAATGTCTTTGGCCTCGACATGGCCAGCCGCGTTGGCGGCAGCGTGCACTTCTTTATCTATGACGTCATCAAGATCTTCATCCTGTTATCGGTGCTGATTTTTGCCATCTCCTGGATACAGAGTTATTTTCCTCCGGAACGCACGCGCGCCATTCTTGGACGCATGCGCGGCATCAAGGCAAACATCGTCGGCGCTCTGCTTGGCACGATCACACCATTCTGTTCCTGCTCGTCGATTCCAATCTTTATCGGTTTCACCAGCGCGGGCTTGCCCACTGGCGTGACATTTTCCTTCCTGATTTCCTCACCCTTGGTGGATCTTGCCTCCGTCATTCTGCTGGCCAGCATTTTCGACTGGCCGATCGCGCTGGCTTACGTGGGGCTGGGACTGGTACTGGCTGTGGTCGGCGGCACGCTGATCAGCAGTGCGAAGATGGAAAAGCATATCGAGGAATTTGTCTTGAAAACCAAGATTCTGGACTTGCCGCCGGAGCAGTTAAGCCAGCGTGACCGCATGAATTACGCGCGCGAGCAGGTAGCCGACGTGGTCCGGCGGGTCTGGCTATTCATTCTGACTGGTGTTGGCGTGGGCGCCCTGATCCACAACTGGATCCCGGAAAGCATGATTGCCGCCTTGCTCGGCAAGGATAACTGGTGGTCCGTCATCGTTGGCGTACTGGCCGGCCTGCCGATGTACGCCGACATCTTTGGCACACTGCCCATCGCCGAGGCACTGGTCAACAAGGGTGTCGGCATCGGCACCGTACTGGCCTTCATGATGGCCGTCACCGCCTTATCCCCGCCCTCGCTCATCATGCTCAAGAAAGTCGTCAGGACGCCATTGCTGGCGACATTCTTTGGTATTGTGACTGTTGGCATCATACTGATTGGCTATTTTTTCAATGCCTTTGCTCACCTGTTCATCTGAACCAGATAGGAGAAACGCCATGATCATCAAAATCCTCGGCTCCGGCTGCAAGAAATGCATTGCCCTCACTGAAAGCACCAAGGCCGCCCTAGCCAATCTGCAGCGTGAAGCGGAAATCGTGAAAGTCACCGACTTTGCCGAAATCGCTGCCCATGGCGTCATGTCGACCCCCGCTCTGGTCATCGACGACACGGTGGTATCGGTCGGCAAGGTGCTGACTCCGGGCGACGTTGCCGCCTTGATTTCGGCACGCTGATTTGATTAATCTTCAGCGCGCAAGGC
>DPRS01000043.1 GCA_003537575.1 Oxalobacteraceae bacterium | reverse complement strand
GGATCGAAGATGATGTCTTCCGGCGGGAAGCCCACTTCTTCGGTCAGCAGCTTGTAGGCGCGCGCGCAGATCTCGGTCTTGCGCGCGAAGGTATCGGCCTGGCCCTGTTCGTCGAAAGCCATGACGATCACGGCAGCGCCGTAGCGCCGGCACAGTTTGGCCTGGCGCAGGAATTCCTCCTCGCCTTCCTTCATCGAGATCGAGTTGACCACCGCCTTGCCCTGCACGCATTTCAGGCCGGCCTCGATCACCGACCATTTCGACGAGTCGATCATGATCGGCACGCGGGCGATATCCGGTTCGCCGGCGATGAGATTGAGGAAACGCGTCATGGCGGCGACCGAATCGAGCATCGCCTCATCCATGTTGATGTCGATGATCTGGGCGCCGTTTTCCACCTGCTNNGCCTTGGAGCCGGTGACGTTGGTGCGCTCGCCGACGTTGACGAACAGCGAATCCTCGTCAACGATGAAGGGTTCCAGGCCCGACAGCTTCATGCGATGGTCGGATGCCGGCACTTGGCGTGGCGCGATCTTCGTCACGACATCGGCAATCGCCTTGATGTGCGCCGGCGTGGTGCCGCAGCAGCCGCCGGCGATATTCACGAAGCCGCTCTCGGCGAAATCCTTCAGCAGCGAGGAAGTCACGTCCGGGGTCTCGTCGAAACCGGTATCGGCCATCGGATTGGGCAGGCCGGCGTTGGGATAGATGCAGACGAAGGTATCGGCGATCTTCGACAGCTCTTCCGCATACGGGCGCATGAGCGCTGCGCCCAGCGCGCAGTTCAGGCCGATGGTCAGCGGCTTGGCGTGCCGCACCGAATGCCAGAAGGCCGGCACGGTCTGGCCGGAGAGGATGCGTCCCGAGGCGTCGGTGACGGTGCCGGAAATCATGATCGGCAGCTTCTTGCCGGTCTCTTCGAAGAAGGTGTCGATGGCGAACAGCGCCGCCTTGCAATTGAGTGTATCGAAGATCGTCTCGACCAGCAGCACGTCGACGCCGCCCTCGACCAGCGCGCGGGTCTGCTCCAGGTAGGCGGCCACCAGCTGGTCGAAAGTCACGTTGCGCGCCGCCGGGTCGTTGACGTCCGGCGAGATCGATGCGGTCTTCGGCGTCGGGCCGATGGCGCCGGCGACGAAGCGCGGGCGGTCGGCGGTGGAATACTTGTCGCAGGCGGCGCGCGCCAGCTTCGCCGCGGCGACGTTCATTTCGTAGACCAGATGCGCCATGTGGTAATCGTCTTGCGCGATGCTGGTGGCGCCAAAGGTATTGGTTTCGACCAGGTCGGCGCCGGCTGCCAGGTATTGCTCGTGAATTTCCTGGATGATGTGCGGCTGCGTCAGCAGCAGCAATTCATTATTTCCCTTGAGGAACAGCTCCTTGCCCGGCACCGCGAAATCCTTGAAACGCTCGCCGCGGTATTCCGCCTCGCCTAGCTTGTACTGCTGAATCATGGTTCCCATCGCGCCATCCAGGACCAGGATGCGGCGGGAAAGCAGATCGCGCAACAGCGCTTCGGTATCGTTAGTGGCGTGGCGGCTCATGTTTGATCAGTTGGGGATAGAGTAATTCGCCGCACGGCGGCGGCTCTTAAACTCTGTCCCGCAATAATTAAATTTAAAAATTAAAAAACCCGGCCTGCGATGCGGGTCCGGGTTCGCGCCTGGGCCGCTTTAGCAGTATTTGTAATGGGACTTTACCCGGGCGCCCGCAAGCTGGGTTTGATTGGCTTAATCAAATCGGCGCACTGAAAATTATACGCCGGATCAAGGCCTTGCGTAAGAACAGCAGAAAAAGGCAAAAAAAAGCCCGCAACGTTTGCGGGCAGAATCCATATCAAAGGAGGAGACATGGAGGAGACAACTGAAGTGTACGAGCGCCATGCGGACAAGGCCAATTTCGTTTTCTGATATGTGATATTCACAAAACAGATATCGAAAACCCGGGAAATTGCTCCAGCACCCCTACCCCTGTATCTCCTACCCTGCATCTCCTCTTTATGCCGCCGTCCGCACCTTCAGACGGCGTAATTCATTCAGTTTCAGAGTCAGGCACTTGGCTGCGCCGCCGGCCTTCATGAATTCTCCCAGAGGCATCTGGCGCAGCGTGAAGCCGCGTGCCGCCAGGGCATGTGCCAGCTCGCCCGAGGCGCGGTTCAGGAACACGTGGCGACCGCTGTTGACGGCATTGCAGGCGAAATCCAGCGCATCGGCTTCGGCCACCTCGATCCGGCGCGCCGCCGGCACGCGGGCGGCAATGCGCGCGCGCGAGGCTTCGTCAAAGGCTTGCGGATAATACATCAGGTAGCCGCCTTCCAGCGGGCACAGACAGGTGTCGAGGTGATAGAAGCGCTCATCCACCAGGCGTAGCGGCTCTACCTCGATATCCAGCAACCCGGCCAGCTCCGGCGCGCATTCCACGCTGGTGCGGTGACCATGGCCCATCCACAGCAAGTCCTGGCCGCGGTCCAACAAGGCATCGCCGGCGCCTTCAAAGGCCAGGTGCGGCGCCAGCCTGACTACCCGGAAGCCATGCTCGCTGAACCATTTTTCGAAATGCGCTTCTTCCGGCTGCCGCTCGGCATGGCGAAAATGCGACAGCACTACGATATTTTGCAGCACCAGTCCGGCGTTGGCGGTAAATACCATGTCGGGCACTCCGGCTTCGCCGGACAGGCGCTCGACCGACGCCACGCCGCTGATGGCGTCGGCAAGCGCATCCCACTGGCGCCAGGCGAGGTCATTGCAGCTCGCTGCGACATTCCCCTGCATCCAGGGATTGATCACATAGCTGACGTCGAAATGATCGGGCGCACACATCAGGTAACGGTCGGTCATGGGTTTCCTCTTTTTGAACAAGCTTCAAACAATCATGTGGTCGGCGGCGCGCGGCGCACGAACAGGCGCGGCGGCATCCAGGGTGGCGCCGATGGTTGCCAGCGCCATGTCGATTTCCTGCGGGCCAATGATCAAGGGCGGCGCAAAGCGCACCACCGTATCGTGGGTTTCCTTGGACAGGATGCCTGCGACCATCAATTTTTCGCAAAATAGCCGCGCCGGCAGCACTGCCGGGTCCAGTTCCAGCCCAACCAGCAGGCCGCGCCCGCGCACTTCGCGGATGGCTGGATGGCGCAACGCGCGCAAGCCTTCCAGCAGGCGCGCCCCCATTTCGCGGGCGCGCTCGGCCAGCCGCTCCTCGCGCAGCAGGCGTAGCGCGGCGGTGCCGACGGCGGCGGCCAGCGGATTGCCGCCGAAGGTGCTGCCATGGTCGCCCGGATTGAATACGTTCATTACGTCATGCCGCGCCAGGAAAGCCGACACCGGCAGCAAGCCGCCGCCCAGCGCCTTGCCCAGCACCACGCCGTCCGGCTTGATGCCGTCGTGCTCGCACGCCAGCAGGCGCCCGGTGCGTCCCAGCCCTGTCTGCACTTCGTCGCAGATCAGCAGCACGTCGTGGCGCGAGCAAATCTCGCGACAAGCCGCCAGGTAGCCGGCCGGCGGCACCACGATGCCGCCCTCGCCCTGGATCGGCTCGACCAGAAAGGCTGCGGTATGCGCCGTGATGGCCGCTTCCAGCGCGGCGGCGTCGCCGAACGGCACTTCCACGAAGCCCGGCGCGAACGGCCCGAAGCCTTCGCGGTACTGCGCCTCAGAAGAAAAGCCGACGATGGTAGTGGTGCGTCCGGCGAAATTGCCCTTGCAGACGATGATCTCGGCACGCCCTTCTGGAATACCCTTGACCTTGTAGCCCCACTTGCGCGCCGCCTTGATCGCCGTTTCCACCGCTTCTGCGCCGGTATTCATCGGCAGCGCCTTGGGCATGCCGACGGTCTCGCACAGCAATTCCAGGAAAGTACCGAGCCGGTCGCTGTAAAAAGCGCGCGAAGGCACCGCCAGCAATTGCGCCTGCTCGGTCAGCGCCGCCACCAGCTTGGGATGGCTATGGCCGAAGCTGACCGCGGAATAGGCCGACATCATGTCCAGATAACGCTTGCCTTCGGCATCCCAGAGCCAGACACCCTCGCCCTTGTGCAGGACGACAGGCAGCGGATGGTAATTGCGTGCGCAGTATTGCCGCTCCAGTTTGATCAGCCTATCCATGGTTTCCTCCTTGCGCTCGTTTGCTTCAGTGAAATTGTGCAAGCCAGCCCATACATGATAGGCGCGAAGGAAGGAAATAATTTTGCGTATTACGCTACAAAATGATCAACATATGAAAGAATCGTTCATCTCGCTTGCGAAACTGGAGGGAAAGACATGGAAAAGCTCGACCGCTACGACAAGATCCTGCTGAATGTCTTGCAGAGAAACGGCCGTGCCTCGAATGTGGAACTCTCGGAAGCGGCCAGCCTGTCGCCGCCGCAGTGCTACCGCCGGGTGCGCCGGCTGGAAAGCGAAGGGTTTATCCGCGGCTACGTGGCGCAGGTCGATCCTGCGGCCCTAGGCCTGGGTGTGGTGGCTTTCGTCTATCTGAACCTGCACCGCGACCAGTTCAAACAGGTGCGCGAGGTGGAACAGGCGGTCCGCCAGTTCCCGGAAATCATCGAGTGCTACACCATTTCCGGCGATTTCGACTATTTGCTGAAAGTGGTGGCGGCCGACCTGAAATCGCTCTCAGGCTTTCTGACCGACCGCCTGATGCAGGTGCCGGGCGTGGCCGGCGTGCGTTCCACCGTATGCCTGGAAGAGATCAAGCCGCCATCCAGCCTGCCGCTGGACATGCCGGCAAGATAAGGCACCTGCAACCGGCGATCATGAAAAATGATCGCCGCGGCAGGCTCGGTACTACAGGCTTACCGTGACGATTTTGGGCGCGGCATACTGCGCCTGCGTCATCAGGTCGACGCCACACGGCAGCGTCTCGATCCAGTCAAGGAAGCGATGGACCATTTCGCGCCCCTTGAACGGCGCGCCATGCTGCGGAATGATCCACTCGGGATCGAGCTCACGCACCATCGCCGCCCAGTAGCGGCACACCTTGTTGGAAACCATGTAACGCATGTGGAAGCCCTTCATGTGGGCCAGATGCGCGTCGAAATCGGTGACCGGCTTGCCGGCTTCGCTGGCGGCCATGATGGATGCGCCCATATCGCCGGAAAACAGCATGCGGCTGACCGGATCGTAAAACTGCAGGTTACCTTCCGAATGCAGGAAATGAGCGGGCAGGACCTGGAACATGGTGTCACCCAGCGGCAGCAGCGTGCCCTCGTCGGGCACCGGAATGATGCGTCCCTCGGTTTTTCCTTGCGGGCAGAAGTGCGGCACGAAACGCGACCAGATGCGGGAAATCAGCAGTCTGGTTTCCGAGCCGGTCAGCCAGCGCGGCAGCGAGGCGATGATGTCAGGATCGGCATGCGAGGCAAACACATATTCAAGCTTCTTGGGCGGAAAAAAACGCCCCATGGCAACGAACAACTCGTTGTAGGTCATCACACCGCCCGGATCGAGCAGAATACCATTACCGTCATTGACAACCAAAAACTGGTTGGACTGGACCGTTTGGCCTTCGTTGTCGTCCACCAGATCGGTAAACATCAGGCAAACATGCTTGCCGTCATTGAAAAGCTCGATTGCCATGCTTAACCCTACTATCAAAACAGGATATTTTAACTAATGGCAATTATGTATGCAGAGCAAAATCGATTTAACAAAAAATAGTGCAAGGCAACATCGTTGCTTTTTAATACAAGACCGCACTTTTATTCTTTAACCAATAATTTATTGCAATGAGGACTCATGTTACGCTATTGCAATGAATTACTTGCGACGGCTAAACTGGTTCATGCAATACCTGTCTGCTTTATTCCGCTTCCCCAAGGACGATCCGGCCCAGGCAACACGGGCGCGCCATACCTTGATGTCGCTAGTGTCGTCGCTGACCATCATCAGCTTCACCCTGTATTGCAGCCATATCGGCCTGTTCCGCCTTGCGCCAGATACCCTGTTATGGTTTGTCGCGCTGGCCATCGCTATCCATGCATTGTTCTATGCCCTGATCTGCACGGGCTTGAACCGGCGCTTTGCCGATCCCAGCATGACCATGGCGCAGATTGTCGCCAGCATCCTGTGGATGATGTTCGTGCTGTATTTCATCGACCAGGTGCGCGGAGCAGTGCTGGTGCTGTACATGGTCATTTTCGTGTTCGGCATTTTCCGTCTGCGCATTGCGCAGTTCATCGGCGCCGCCATCTTTGCGCTGGCCGGCTATGCATTCGTGATTGCCTTGCTGGCATATCTGCGGCCGCAATCGATCGACGTGCGCATCGAAGTGCTGCAATGGGTCCTGCTGGCGATGGTCTTGCCCTGGTTTGCCCTTATCGGCGCTTATATCAGCAATATCCGCTCCGCCCTGCGGCAAAAGAACAAGGAACTGGAAAACGCGCTGGAGATCATCGAGCGCCTGGTGTCGCACGACGAACTGACGGGCGTCTACAGCCGGCGCTGCATCCTGGACGCCCTGCGGCGCGAGCAGGCCCGTGCCGAGCGGGAATCCCGGCAGTTCTGCCTGGCGTTGTTCGACCTGGACTTGTTCAAGTCCATCAATGACTGCCATGGTCATCTGGCGGGCGACGACGTGCTGCGCAGCTTTGCGGAATGCGTGCAGCTGGATGTGCGGCAAATCGATTATTTCGGCCGCTACGGCGGGGAGGAATTCGCGCTCCTGATTGCTGACGCCGACCTGGCCTTGGCCGGCGACATCGTCGAACGCATCCGGGCGCGCGTCGAGCAACATGCCTTTCCCCACGTGGACAGGCAGGTCACCGTTTCCATTGGCGTTGCACAGTACCGCGCAGGCGAATCGGTGAACGACTTGATCGGCCACGCTGACCGGGCCCTGTATGCGGCAAAGGCAAGCGGGCGCAATCGGGTTGCGCAGGCAGCCGCTTGAGTAGCTGCGCCGGCCAGGCAATGCGGGAATGCAAAGAAAAAAGCGCGAACCGGGCAAACCGGTCCGCGCTTTTTTAACGGCTATCTATCGCGCAGCGATCAGGCAGCCAGACGCTTCTCCAGCGCTGCCTTGGCCGCTTCCAGCTCGGCCGGCAGATGGTACTTCAGCTTGTCGAACAGTTCGGCATGCAGCTTCAGCTCGGCTTCCCATGCAGCCTTGTCGATCGAGGTGATCCTGTCGAACTGGGCTTGCGTGAAGTCGATGCCGTCCCACTTCAGGTCGCCGTACTGCGGGGTGACGCCGAAGATGTTTTCGACGCCGCCGGCCGTGCCGGCGATGCGGTCGAGCATCCACTTCAGCACGCGCATGTTGTCTCCGAAGCCCGGCCAGACGAACTTGCCGTTTTCATCGGTGCGGAACCAGTTGACGCAGTAGATCTTCGGCAGGGCGGAGCCCGAAGCTTCGATCTTCTTGCCCATATCGAGCCAGTGCTGGAAGTAGTCGCTCATGTTGTAGCCCATGAACGGCAGCATGGCGAATGGGTCGCGGCGCACCACGCCCTGCTGGCCGGCGGCCGCAGCGGTGGTTTCCGAGCCCATAGTGGCAGCCATGTAGACGCCTTCGATCCAGTTGCGCGCTTCAGTCACCAGCGGCACGGTGGTGGAGCGGCGGCCGCCGAAGATGAAGGCCGAGATCGGCACGCCGTTCGCATCGTCCCAGGCCGGGTCGATCACCGGGTTCTGGGTGGCGGCCACGGTGAAGCGTGCATTCGGATGCGCCGCCTTGCGGCCGGTTTCCTTGCCGATTTCCGGAGTCCAGTCCTTGCCCTGCCAGTCGATCACATGGGCCGGGGCTTCCTTGGTCATGCCTTCCCACCAGACATCGCCGTCATCGGTCAGCGCGACGTTGGTGAAGATGGTGTTGGCGGTCAGCGACGCCATGCAGTTGGAATTGGTCGCGGTGTTGGTGCCGGGAGCCACGCCGAAATAGCCGGCTTCCGGGTTGATCGCGTACAGGCGGCCATCGGCATGCGGCTTGATCCAGGCGATATCGTCGCCGATGGTGGTGACTTTCCAGCCGTTGAAAGCCTTCGGCGGGATCAGCATGGCGAAGTTGGTCTTGCCGCAGGCCGACGGGAACGCGGCTGCCACGTAATGTTTCTCGCCTTCCGGGGATTCGACGCCGAGGATCAGCATGTGCTCGGCCAGCCAGCCCTGGTCGCGGCCCATGGTGGAGGCGATGCGCAGCGCGAAGCACTTCTTGCCCAGCAGGGCGTTGCCGCCGTAGCCGGAGCCGTAGGACCAGATTTCGCGGGTTTCCGGGAAATGCACAATGTACTTGGTGGCGTTGCACGGCCAGGCCACGTCTTTTTCGCCCGCTTGCAGCGGCTTGCCGACGGTGTGAATGGCCGGCACGAAATTGCCGTCGGTTCCCAGCACGTCATAGACGGCCTTGCCCATGCGGGTCATGATGCGCATGTTGACGACTACGTAGGGCGAGTCGGACAGTTCGACGCCGATGTGGGCGATGTGCGAGCCCAGCGGCCCCATCGAGAACGGCACCACGTACATGGTACGGCCCTTCATGCAGCCGTCGAACAGGCCGTTCAGGGTGGTGCGCATTTCGGCCGGGGCGACCCAGTTGTTGGTGGGGCCGGCGTCTTCCTTCTTTTCCGAGCAGATGAAGGTGCGATCTTCCACGCGGGCGACGTCCGACGGGTCGGAGCAGGCCAGGTAGCTGTTGGGGCGCTTTTCCTGGTTCAGCTTTTTCATGGTGCCGGCAGCAACCATCTCGGCGCACAGGCGGTCATATTCTTCCTGCGAGCCGTCGCACCAGTAGATGCGGTCGGGTTTGGTGAGCGCCGCGACTTCGGCCACCCAGTTGATCAGCTTCTGCTGCTTTACGAATGCCGGTGCGTTGACTGCGGTAACGCCGCCCATGAGGGGTTGATTCATACTACCTCCAATGCCAATAAAGAATTCGGTCTTGTCCCGGCACGGCAGGATCGTCGTTGAGATAAGGCCAGCGGGGTAAGCTGGCGGAACGGCGGTCTTGTCGAATGGCGGCCATGTTGCGGCCGCGCTGCCCTTCAATCACATGCACACTGGAGCGGGGGAAGTCTGCGCCGCTGGCAAATCATCCGGTTCCATGTGCCCTGGTCGGGCGTGGTGGACTTGCATTCCGCAAGCTGGATGGCTGCGGAAAATAGGTTGGGGATTGTACACCTCTCGGATAGCCGGCCTCAATGCTTTGGGCCAAAAATTGTAGTAATTAGTGAGAAAAATAGTTGAATTTTGTAGTCAACTATTTATATTTCTGCCGTAGACGTTATTTTGTTACGAATACACGATAACTTTTGTTAAATTGTCGAGAAAATTACCTTTTCTCACAACTATTCACAACTATTGCAATAAATGGCTTTATGCCATTTTCCGGCCTGGATGCAGGCCAGGCGCCTTTATTTGTATACACTGGAGCCCGTTTTTCGGACAGCGCAAGGAAAATGCGGCATGAGAGTCATTAGTGTTAACCGGGGCAGCGTCACGCGCTTGCAAGTTGAACAATCCGGCACCTTGCACCGGATCGCCAGCGCCATCCACAAGCAGCCGGTCGCCGGCAACGTGGAAATCCGCAAGCTTGGCCTGGAAGGCGACGAACAGGCTGACCTGACGGTACATGGCGGACTGGACAAGGCGGTGTATGCCTATCCGGTGGAGCACTATGCCTTCTGGGAGGAGCAGCGCGCCGCCGCGCTCAAGCGCGAAGAAGCCCTGCCGTTCGGCGCGATGGGGGAAAACCTGACGCTGGAAGGCTTGCTGGAGCAGGATCTGTGGATCGGCGACCGGCTGGCCATTGGCACGGTCGTGCTGGCGGTAACGGAACCACGACGCCCCTGCTTCAAGTTCGCCGCCAGGATGGGGTTTTCTCACGCGGTAAAAATGATGGTGCAAAGCGGCTTCACCGGTTTCTATCTGCGCGTGCTGCAGACTGGCACGCTGCAAAGCGGTGATGCGATCAGTCTGACGCCCGGGCCACGCGCCGTGGCGCTGGCGCAGATCAACCAGCAACGCTACCGGGGCCGGCAAAGGGACTTGTTCTAGCCTGGCGCGCCAGTCCGCGAATCGACATTGCTGCGACAGCGGCGCTGTCTCCTTCGGCAATGATCGGGAACACTTCGCTGTAACAGGCAGTCGAAAAGCCACCTGCCGGCCTTCTTACATCAGGCGAATTGCTTCTTACATGGCTGACTTTCTATCTGCCGAAGAGAAACTTCGACTCGCTGACTTACTGGAATATCATATCCTCGATACCCCGCCTGAAGCGGAATTCGATGACTTCACGACGCTTGCCAGCACCATTTGCGATACCCCCATCGCCATCATCACGCTGTTAGATGAAAAACGACAATGGTTTAAGTCCCGTATCGGGTTGGAAGTCGCGGAAACGTCGCGCGATATTGCCTTTTGCCATCATACCGTTGCCAGCCGCGATTTCTTTACTGTGCACGATACGCTGGAAGATCCGCGTTTTTCCAGCAACCCCCTGGTGCAGAAAAAGCCTCACATCCGTTTCTATGCCGGCGCGCCGCTGCTGACCCCACAAGGGCATGTCATCGGCACGCTCTCCGTCATCGATTCCAGGCCACGACAATTGAGCGACCAGCAGGAGCAATCTCTGCGCATCTTGAGCCGCCATGTCGTGATCCTGCTGGAATTGCGTAAAAACGTCACCGCGCTCAAGCATGCCATCAGTGAGCGCAACCAGGCGGAAAAAGAGCTCAGGGCCATCAAGGCCAATCTCGAAATTCGCGTGGAAGAGCGCAATGCGGCCCTGGAAAACACGAATGCGGCGTTGCGCAGCGAAATTGCCCAGCGGATCGAGGAACGGAACGTTTCAGATGCGCTGATCAACACTCTACCTGGTATTTTTTACGTCTTCGATGAGGCCGGCCGCTTTTTGCGCTGGAACGCTAATTTTCTGCATATAACCGGCTATAACGACGAAGAAATGGCAAGCCTGCATCCGCTGGACTTTTTCGAGAGCGAAACAGACAAACAATTAATCACGTGCAAGGTCAAGGAAGCGTTTGTCAGCGGCCAGATCGAGGTGGAAGCGCCGCTGCGAACCAGGAGCGGCAAGCAGATTCCCTACCTGTTCAACGCGGTGCGCCTACAAATGAACGGTCGCACCTGCCTGTCCGGCATGGGCCTCGATATCGTCCAGCGCAAGCTGTTCGAGCAATCGCTGCTGGAAGCCGAAGATCGCTATCGGCGCCTGGTGGAATTATCGCCGGATGCGATTTTTGTACTGAAAGGGAAGCGCTGNNACTCGAAGAAGAGGGCCGGCAAGTCGCGCGGCTGGAGGAAAAGTTTATTCAGCTCGACGGCAACATCATCGATGTCGAAGTGGCCGCCGCGCCCTTTTTGGACAATGGCGAGGCGGCGCGCCTGCTGGTAGCGCGGGATATCACCGAAGCCAGGCGCCATAAGGAGCAGCTGGAACATCAGGCAAGCCATGACGAGCTGACGCAGCTGGCCAACCGCTGTCTGCTGAACGACCGCATCCAGCTGGCGATGGCCTCCTCCGAGCGCAACCGGACAATGGCCATCGTTGCATTCATCGACCTCGACAACTTCAAGCTGATCAATGACACGCTCGGACACGATGTGGGCGACCAGTTGCTGATCGGCGTGGCGGAACGCCTGAAAAAGTGCGTGCGCAATGGCGATACCGTGGCACGTCATGGCGGCGACGAATTCGTGCTGGTGCTGCAGGATCAGCACGACGAAGAAGACATCGCTTCCTGGATCGGCCGTCTCATCGAACTTGTCTCGCAGCCGTTTGCCGTGGCTGGCCACCAGTTGTTCATCACTTGCTCGATCGGCCTCTCCGTCTACCCGCGCGATGGCGGTGACGTGACAACCCTGCTCAAGCATGCCGACGCCGCGATGTACCAGGCCAAGGCGGAAGGACGCAACCAGTTCCAGTTCTTCATCCCGAGCATGAACGAGCGCATCCGCGAACGCTTCATGATGGAATCAAGGCTGCGCCGCGCTCTCGAACGCGAGGAGTTCCTGCTGTATTACCAGCCGCAGGTCGATCTGGCCAGCGGCAAGGTCATTGGCAGCGAGGCGCTGATCCGCTGGCAGGATCCGCAACTGGGCCTGATATCGCCGTTGAAGTTCATTCCGATTGCCGAAGAAACCGGCCTGATCGTGCCGATCGGGCAATGGGTGCTGGAACAGGCATGCAGGCAGAACAAGGCTTTGCAGGACGCCGGTTTTGGCGAATTGACGGTATCGGTCAATCTGTCGCCGCGCCAGTTTGCGCCGCAAGCCCTGGTCGAATCGGTCCAGTTGGCATTGAATCATTCCGGACTGCGGGCGGAATCGTTGAAGCTGGAAGTCACCGAAAGCACGGTGATGAACCGGCCGGAACAGGCCGAAGAAATTCTGCACGAGATCAAGCGCATGGGCGTGCGCCTGGCCATCGATGATTTCGGCATCGGCTATTCGAGCCTGAGCTATCTGAAGCGCTTTCCGATGGACCAGCTGAAAATCGATCAGTCGTTCGTGCAACGGGTGGCGGACGATCCGGACGACGCCGCGATCACGCAAGCGGTGATCACGCTTGGCCATAACCTGAACATGAAAGTGATTGCTGAAGGAGTATGCGACATCAGACAGATAGACTTCCTGCGCCGGTACGCATGCGATGAAATCCAGGGCAATTATTTTTCACAGGCGGTGCCGTTCGAGAGCCTGCGTCGGCAGCTCAGCCGGCCGCAGCCTTCGTTTGTGCATTGACAAACAATTTTGCCGCCCGCTTTGCCTTCAACTGCTGGTATCTGACGGCGTGCCGGCCGGCAGCGCGTTGAAATTCGTGCTGATCAGCGCCCGCGAGCCGGTCCACAGGCGCGTCCATCCCGGCGGCCACGGCAAGGGCGGACCATCGTAGACCGGCACGCCGCGCCGCACCGCGATCACCGGCAGGGCCGAAGGCACCGGGCCGTCGCGGCTGTCCCAGCCGAGCGTAAAGGCGTAATCGGGCAGCAGCGCCGCGCACACCCGTTCGAACCATTCGCTGTGGTCTTCGTCGCGCCCAAGCGCCTGCGCCAGGCCGTGCGGGTCGAATTTCGCCAGCGTGCGCGCCAGCTGTTCGGCCGATTCGCCCGGAGTGTCGCCCCATCCCATCACCGGATTGAAGTTGTAATCCGAGCCGGAGCCATACCAGCCTTCGCGCCAGGGGCGCTCCATCCAGTTGCGCTGGCCGGCGAACAGGTGCCAGCGCCAGTGCAGGCCGGAAGGACGCGGCCAGCTATACAGGTACAGGCGCTGATAGCCGGCGCGGTGCAGCTCGCGCACCAGCGCCATCAGGCGCGCATGCGGCATGCGGTCGGGCGGGCGGCGCCGGAACAGGATGGGCTCGCCGTCGGCGTGCTGCACTTCATCGGTCCCCAGGTTCAGGTCCAGGGTGCGCACCTCGCTGCCGAAACGCGCCGATATCCAGCCTGTCAGCAAATTGACGGACGTGATCACGCCATAACCGCGATGACGGTGGAAAATGACGGTGCCGGGTGCGACAGGTTTCATGGGCTGGTCGAAAGAATATCCGCAAACAGTGTAACGGGAATGGCAGGCTTGATGAAGCGGAAATTCCGCTGCAGCAGCCCGCACAAGCATGTTATGACTGTGCAACAGCCGCAGAAGTTCTGCCATGCAGGGAGCTGCCTATCCGCGCTATCATTGATGTTTTATTTTCACTTGATTTCCGATCAGCTCATGACTCTGCGCGTCATCGCCACCGGCGGCACATTCGACAAGCATTACGACGAGGTTCGCGGTGAATTGAACTTCGCGGCCAGCCATCTGCCGGAAGTCATCCGCCGCGCGCGCATCACTGCGCCGCTGGAACTGGAACTGCTGCCCCTGCTCGATTCTCTCGACATGCGCGATGCCGACCGCCAGCGCGTGCTGGCCGCCTGCCGCGCCGCTGTAGAGAAAGCGATCGTGGTTATCCATGGCACTGACACCATGCGCGAAACGGCGCAAGTGCTGGGGACAGCCTCACTGGACAAAACCATCGTGCTGACCGGCGCGATGATTCCTTACGAAGTCGCCGGTTCGGATGCCCTGTTCAATTTCGGCTTTGCCGCCGGCGTGGCGCAAACCCTCGAGGCCGGCGTGTATGTGGCGATGAACGGTCAGATATTTGCCTGGGATTGCGTGCAAAAGAACCGCAAGGCCGGCGTGTTCGAAACGCTCTCGGGCGTCTAGGAAGCGTTTTCTCCTCCCGCGTGCGCCGGATCTCTTCGATCCGGCCTGCGGACTTTCTCTGGCATTCCCCCTCCGCACCGCCTCCGAACGAATGAGACGGAGGAATGTCCTATCGAAATACTCAAGTTAAATATACGGAAATTTCTTTGAAAATATTGTAATTGCGCAAGGTGATTTTTCAGCAAATCCTTTCTCATACGCTATTTGCTATCGTTTGACAGGATTGCCATGCTCCGCCCTCTCCTTTCGCTGTATTCGCTTGTGCCGATTTGCCTCAGCCTTTCACTGGCAGCGTGCGGTGGTGGTGGGGGTAATGGCGCGGCCAGCCGTGACATCAATGGCGCCGGCGGTGCACTGCCATCCATGCAGGAAATCGGGGCGCCGCAAGCCACCGGCAACACCGCCACCGATGGTTTCAACTGGACCAATTTCCGCCGCCAGCAATTGGGCTTGAACGCATTGAGCCGCAATAGCCTGATCGACAAGGCGGCGCAGGGACATTCGGATTACCAGAGAATCAATGGCGTCATTACCCATGTACAGACACGCGGCGCGTCCGGCTTTACCGGTGAAGAAGTTGATGACCGTCTGATTGCTGCCGGCTACGTGCTGACGATTCCCTATGCCTACGGCGAAGTGATTTCGGCCAGCGGCCATACTTCCGGGTTCCATGCCGCCGAAGACTTGATCACCGCGATTTACCACCGCTTCGTGATGTTCCAGCCGCGCTTTCGCGAAGCCGGCGCGGGCGCGGCGACAGCGCCCGGCAGTTATACCTATTTCACGCTGAATCTGGCCAGCACGAATGGCCTGGGATCCGGTCTCGGCATGGGGGGCATCGTCACATATCCGGCAAACGGCCAGCAGAATGTGCTGACGAATTTTTTCAGCGATTATGAAACGCCGGACCCGGTCGCCGATCGCAATGAAGTCGGCTATCCGGTCAGCGTCCATGCCGACATCACGTCCAGCGTCACCGTGCAGGGCTTTACCATTGCGCCGCGCGGCGGCGCGCCGCTGCCGGTCAAGCTGCTGAGCAGCGCCACCGACGCCAATACCACTTCTACGGCGGCTGCCATCGTGCCCCTGAACGTGCTGGCGGCGAAGACGACGTACGACGTGCAGTTCATCGGCGCCGTCGATGGCATCGCGGTATCGCGTACCTGGTCGTTCACCACGCGCTGACCGGCGCGGCTTGCTGATGCGTGTCTTGTGCGCCGCTAGTGGCGCGGACGCGGCGGATAGAGAAGATAGAGCACGGCCATGAATGTCCACACCACCCAGGCCGACCACACGTTATGTGACAGGAAATGCGCGCCGCGCATCATCTGCGCCCATCCCATCGCCATCCCCAGCGCCAGCGCCGCAAGCAGACAAGCCCGCGCGCGGCGCGCATGCACATCGCGCAAGCCGAAGTAAAACGCCACCAGGGCAAAGCCGCCGGCAGCATGGCCACCGGGAAAGCACTTGCCGCCAGCGACATTGCCGGACATGTGCTCGAACAGACGCTCAAAGGGAGCGTAGCCGCCATACTCGGCAAGATCCCACGGACAATGCAGCCTGCTGCCCTGCTTGAGCAGCGACACCAGCAAGGTGCTGTTCGCCATGGCGACGCACATCCATAGCAGAGTGCGCCGGTGGTGCTGCCACTGCGGCACGATGTACGTCAGTAGAAATCCGCCCAGCAGCGCCACGCCGACCGCCACCACCACCAGCTTCAGGCCGCCATGCATTACGCCTTGCATGAAAGGATCGTCCCGCAACGGGAAGCTGCGGCTGGCGATGTCGTAATAGGGCGCAATCAGCGTCTGGTCAAGCGTGGTGCTGCCGAACACGAGCCAGGCCAGCGGCGCCAGCAGCACGGAAAGCGCCAGCATCCAGCCGTCGCGCCGCAGACGTTGCATGGCGTGCTGCATGAAGGTCAGGCGCGCCATGCCCGCTGCGTCGATCAAGGCAGGCTCCGGTAATTGCCGTCCCTGACCAGCTCGGCGGTGCCCTGATAGTAGGCAATCGCTTCCCGCAGCAGCTTCTGGTCGACCGGCACCGGCGTAGGATTGGACGCTGCGTCGATGGCATAGGCGGTAACCTGTCGGCGTGGCTGCAGCACGGTCAGGATGCCATGCTTGAGATAGCCGAGCGACTGATAGGTGCTGATGAAGGCCCGATCCTCTCCGGGCGGTGAATGCAGGATGTCGCGGCCGATGAAACGCGAGGCGTAGCTGAAATTGAGCATGCCCAGCAGGGTCGGGGCAGCATCGATTTGGCTGGCCAGCCGGTCCACCGTGCCTGGCCGCACATGAGCCGGCGCATACACGATCATCGGGATATGGTAGCGCGCCACCGGCAGCTCGGTCTTGCCGGCGCTGGAAGCGCAATGGTCGGCGACGATCACGAACATCGTATCCCTGAACCAGGGCTTGTTGCGCGCCATGTCGATGAAGCGGCCGATCGCGTAGTCGGTGTACTTGACGCCGCCTTCGCGGCCGCTGTGGGAAGGAATGTCGATGCGGCCTTCGGGATAGGTAAAGGGACGGTGGTTGGAAGTGGTCATCACGTGAGTGAACGACCGGCGCCCCTGGCGGTGCGAGACGTCGATCTCGTCGAGCACCTGGTCGAACAGTGCCTCGTCGGCGACGCCCCAGATGTTTTCGAAAGGGATGCGGCTGGCGGGAATGCTCATGCGGTCGACGATACGGTAGTCGTTGTTGCCGAAAAAGGCATTCATGTTGTCGAAGTAGCCGTAGCCGCCATAGGCGTAGCGAACATCGTATCCCTTATTGCGAAACACGCTGCCGAGCGAAAACAGGTGCTCGTTGCCGGGACGCTTGACGATCGACTGCCCGGGAGTGGGCGGCACCGACAGGGTCAGCGCTTCCAGGCCACGCACGGTGCGAGTGCCGGTGGCGTACAGCCGGGTAAACAGCAAGCCATCATCGGCCAGGCGGTCGAGATTGGGCGTGAGATTGCGGTGGTCGCCGAATTTTCCGAGGAAATCGGCCGACAAGCTTTCCACCGAAATCAGCACGACATTCAGGCGTTGTTCGGTCCCGGGGGCTGTCACCTGGCGCGGCTGTTCTGATTGTCCGTCGCCGGCAGCGACCAGATGCCCGAGCGTTTGCCGCACTTCGGCGCTGGGCCGGGTGAGGTAAAAATGGGCATAGTCGAGTTCATTGTTGCGAAAGGCCGCAGCAAAGCTGTGCAGGCCATTGCCGGCCAGTTCGGCGTTGTAACGGTTGGCAAAGCCGTTGGCGGCATTGGCGACGTTGCTGCCGAACCAGGCGACCGCCAGCGCCAGCATCCAGGCGGCGCTGTGGCGCAGGCGCGCACCGAACGGTTGCGGCTGTGCCAGCGCGGCGGCAAGCAGCCGGCGTGCCGGCCATACCAGAACGAGCGTCAGCCCCAACAGGCCGGCAAGGATTTTCTCCACCGGGTAGGATTGGCGAATATTGCCGATCACTTCTGTCGTGTACACCAGGTAATCAACCGCGATGAAGTTGTAGCGCACGCCGAATTCTTGCCAGAACAACAGTTCGGAAACGAAATTGAACAGCAACAGATAAACGCTGACTGCCAGAAGCAGCAAGGCCACGCCTTGCAGCAGCGGCCCGGGCAGGCGCCGTTGCGGCAGCAGCAGGTAGATCAGCAGCACCGGCACCAGCGACCAGGCGCCGGCGATCAGGTCATACAGCGTGCCCAGCAAAAAGCTGACCGGCACCATGCGCCAGTCGACATCGCGCCAGGCCAGCGCCAGCAAGCCGATGCGCGTCACCAGCGAGGCAGCCAGAAAAGCCGCCAGCAAGAGTAGTGGCAAGGCGCCGAAAACATGCCGCAAACGGGCGCCCCGGAAAGCTGAAAATATCGACATCCGCAATTCCTCCAAAATAGCATTCGGAGTATAAAAATGCGGGTGTGATGAAGCCCTGCGGAATGTGTGATGAAATTGTGAAGTCGCCTTCGTGGCCGTCAAGAAGACGGCATATTCATGGCGAATTGTTCATGGGGACATGCGCACTGTGACGCGGGTGCCCTGGCGCGGATCGCCCGGCACGGCAACGCTATCGATCCTGCACTGCCAGCCGTGCGCCTGGCAGATCCGCTCGACGATGGACAAGCCCAGTCCCATGCCGCCGGAAATGACGCTGGCGCGATAATGACGGTCGAACACGCGCTTCAGGTGTTCTGGCGCGATGCCAGGGCCAGTATCGCTCACGGTCAGGATGCCGTCGTGGAAATCGACCTCGATGCTGCCTTGCCGGGTATAGCGTGCGGCATTGCCGATCAGGTTGTCCAGCAGTAGCCCCAGCAGGGAAGCGTCGGCATCGACCATGGCATGCGGCGGCACGCGCACTTCCAGGCGTACGCCGGCAGCCGTGCAGGCCGGCGCGAACTGGGCGGCGCTGGCTTGCGCACGCTCGTGCAGGTCGAGCGGCGCGCACTTGTCCAGCGACAGCTCGCGCGCCAGGAACAGCAAGCTACGCAGCTTTCCTTCCATGTCATCGGCGGCAGTGACGATGCCCCCCAGTTTCTGCCTGGCGCGCTCGCCCAGCGCCGGCTCCTCCATCAGCAGCTCGGCGCTGGTGCGCACGCGGGTAAGCGGCGTGCGTAACTCGTGGCTGACATTGGCGGTGAATTCGCGCTCGCGTACCAGCAACTCGCGGTTGCGCTGCCGGTAGTCGTCGAGCGCGCGCGCCAGCAAGCCGACTTCGCGGTCCAGCCCAGGCTCGCTCAGGGATGCCTGGTCGTCCTGCTGCAAACGGTCGGTGATCTTCTGCAGCTGGTACAGCAGGCGGCCCGCCAGCCAGTAGCCCAGCCAGAGCGACACTCCTCCCAGCAACAGAATCCCGGCGAGCAGCTGCAAGCCCAGGCGGTCCAGCCGCCCTTCATGCTCACCGACATCGTACAGAAGATAGAAGCGCTCGCCTTTCACTTCCCGGATGCCGATGTGGTATTCGGTGTCGGCGCTATACCATTCATAGTTGCCGATCGGCCTGCCGGCGAATTCAACCGGCAGCGGCAGCGGCGCTTCGCCCGGACGAGTGCGATACAGGCGCAGGCGCTCGGAATAAGAAGCCAGCGCGGCCGGATCGCTGTCGCGGCCAGGGCTGTTGACGTAGTGGTCGAGCGCGGCATTCACCACTTCATCGATCATGTCTTCTTCCTGATCCTCGGTGGTGGCGAACAGGGCAATCCCCTGGATCAGCACCGCCAGTGTCGACAGCAGCGCAAGGCTCCAGGCCAGGCGCCAGCGCAGGCTATTTTTCATGCGGGTTCACCAAACGGTAGCCACGCCCGTGCACGGTTTCGATGATGCTGCGGCCATCCGCCAGCGTCAGCTCGCGCCGCAATTGCGACAAATGGCTGCGCAGCGTATCGCTGCTGGCCTGTGGCTGCCCCCATACCGTCTGCTCCAGCTCGTCGCGCGAAAACAGCCGGCCGGGGCGAGCCAGCAGGGTTTGCAGCAGTTTCAGGCTCTTGGGCGGCAGCTTGAGAGGCTGTCCGCGCCAACTGGCAATGCCGGAGAAGGGATCGTATTCCAGTTCTCCCAGGCGCTGAATCGTATCGACCACCTGCCCCTGCGCGCGCTTGAGCAGCGCGACGAGGCGCGCTTCGACCTCTTTCAGCGCGAACGGCTTGACCAGGTAATCGTCAGCGCCGGCGCCGAAGCCGGCCAGCTTGTCGTCCAGGGTGTCGCGCGCGGTCAGCATCAGGATCGGCAAGGCGGATTTGGCATCCTTGCGGATGCGCTGCGCCAGCGTCAGGCCGTCCATGCCGGGCAAACCGATATCGAGCACCGCCGCATCGAAATGCTGGGTGGCGATCAGGTGCAACGCGGTCAGACCATTGGGCGCGGCATCCACGCCATAGCCGCGTGCAACGAAATATTCGTACAGGTTGCCGGCAATAGTGGCGTCGTCTTCGACGATGAGGATCCGCATTGGCTTTTTTTCAAAATTCGTACGCTATCACATTCACGCAAGTTTGAGCTGGCGCAAACGCTTTCTGCCTGCAACTGGAATTTGCGGCAAAAGTCTCGATGATAAATGAAAGTGCAATAGCTCTTGCGCTTGCCGGCTTCGAAAGGATGTCATCATGACTCGCAGCAAATTACTGATCCATACCGTTGCAGGATGTGCCTTGCTCGCCGCCACGGTTCAGCAGGCGCGCCAGCCGGTCGCCCGCGAAATCGATCCCGCCATCGCGCTCGGCATCGATGCGGCGCTGTGCAGCCAGCAAAATGCCGGCGCCTCGGGCCGCAGGCTGTTCTTTCAACTGGCGCAAGCCGGCAAGGATGAATTACGCCCGCTAGGCCAGTTGCCCAAGGCCGAGGCGACGGCGCAAGGTAATGCTGCCAAGGATCCGCCGTTGTACGATAACCTCGGCACGCTGCGTTACCGCATCACCACTTCCAGGCCGCTGGCGCAGCAATACTTCAATCAGGGCTTGCGCCTGACTTATGCCTTCAACCATGCCGAAGCGATCCGCGCCTACCGCGCGGCGCAACGCATCGATCCGCAATGCGCGATGTGCTACTGGGGCGAGGCGCTGGCGCTCGGCCCCAACATCAACCTGGCGATGGATCCGGAGGCCAATGCGCCGGCGCTGGCTGCGCTCAGGCGCGCGCAGGCGCTGCAAAAGAATGCCAGCGCGCGCGAGCGGGGCCTGATCGAAGCGCTGGCGAACCGCTATTCGGATGCTCCCGATGCCGAGCGCGCCGCGCTGGACGCTGCCTATGCCGACGCAATGGGGCAACTGGCCAAGCGCTATCCGAAGGACCAGGATATCGCCGTGCTGTATGCGGAATCACTGATGGACCTGTCGCCCTGGGATTACTGGGAAGCCGGCGGCGCCAGACCGAAGGGCAAGACCGCGGATCTAGTCGCCACGCTGGAGCGGGTCTTGAAAGCCAACCCGAACCACCCCGGCGCCATCCACTACTACATCCATACGGTGGAAGCCTCTACCGATCCGAAGCGGGCCGAGCCCTACGCCGAGCGGCTCGGCAAGCTGTTGCCCGGCGCCGGCCACCTGGTGCACATGCCGGCGCACATCTACTATCGCGTAGGCCGCTACCAGGATTCACTCGGAGTCAACAAGCAGGCGGTGTCGGTTGACGAGGCTTACATCGCCTCGCAAAAACCCGAAGGCATCTACCCGCAAGGTTATTATCCGCACAACGTGCACTTCCTGATGGTGTCGGCGCAAATGGCCGGCGACGGCGACACCGCCGTCAAGGCGGCCGACAAGCTGTCAGCGGTCGTCAGCGACGAGGCGGCGCGCATGTTCGCGATTGCCCAGCCGGTCAAGGCGGCGCCCTACTTCGCCCATGCCCAGTTCAGCCGGCCCGAGGCTATCCAGGCGCTGCCCGCGCCCGGCGCCGACCTGCCCTATGTCGAAGGAATCTGGCGCTACGCGCGCGGAGTGGCGTATGCCATGCAGGGCGACACGTTCAGGGCGGCGCAGGAATCCGAAGCTATCGGCCGACTGCGCGACAGCGGCGACTTCAGCAAGCTCGACGAGGCGATGGTGCCGGCGCGGGACGTGCTGCAGATAGCCCGCCTGGTGGTGGATGCGCGCATCGCCCAGGCCAAAGGCGACTTGCCGGCAGCGATCGGCGGCTTCGAGCAAGCCGTCGCGCTGGAGGACAAGCTGGCTTACATGGAACCGCCGTACTGGTATTACCCGCTACGCCAATCGCTGGGTGCGCTGCGCTTGTTGAACGGCGACGCCGATGGCGCCGAGCAGGCGTTCCGCGCCAGCCTGGCAAAAGCGCCCAACAATGGCTGGTCGCTATATGGGCTGGCTGAAGTGTACAAGAAGCGCGGCGAACCGGAACGCGCCGCCGCTGCGGAAAAACTGTTTGCCAAAAGCTGGGCAGGCAAACCGGGACAACTGACGCTGGCGCGGCTGTAAGGAAATAATACGATCTAGGCGCCCTCTTGTTAATCACTATTGTTCATTAGCAGAAACGCGGTCAAATCCGGCCGCGTAAATTTTTCAAATTAAAGATGCATATTTTATGCATCTTATGCTAAAGTACTTCTAACGTCCTCTTGCGGATGGGCGCAAACGAACATAAAGGATTGCCATGAAAGCTGAAACCCTCCGACTGTCCAGCGCGCTGGACGAATCCGGCGCCATGGAAATAGCACGCGTACTCAACACGCTGAGCGGCGTGAGCAAGGTCGCCATCGCCACCGCGACCGGCGCCATCGATGTCTCCTATGACGAAAACCTCACTTCCATGCAGGAAGTACGCGCTGTCCTGCAGAAAGCGGGGCTTGCCGCGAAGCGTAGCGAGCATGGTGAAGAAGGCATGTGCTGCGGAAGCTGCGGCGGTTAAGGGATTCGTTAGGGAATTTGCTGCAAATTTCCGTAGACCCTGCAAGGGTATTTGAGGCACGGTAGTTTCTGCGTCGCCCATGGAAAAATCCAGGTAATTTCCTGTTCCTGGATTTTTTAATCGCCCGTAACAGGACCAATTTGGTCCTGATTGAACCAGGAATGAAGAAATGCTACGACTAAGCAAAATGGCGGATTACGGCACGGTCGTCCTTACCGGGATGGTGCGCGAGCCGGAGCGCAGCAGGAGCGCGTCGGAAATTGCGGCGGCGATCCACGTGCCGGTACCCACCGTCAGCAAGATTCTCAAGATGCTGGCGCGTGCCGGACTGGTTTCATCGGTGCGCGGCGCCCACGGCGGCTATCTGCTGTCCCGCGCCCCGCAGGCCATTTCCCTGGTCGACATCATCGATGCCATGGATGGGCCGATCGGCATGACGGAATGCAGCGTCACGCCCGGCCTGTGCGCGCAGGAAGGCGGATGCGCGGTGCGCGCCAACTGGCAGCGGGTCAACCGCATCGTCATCGACGCGCTGCGGGAAATTACGCTGGACCAGATGGTCCAGCCGGCAAGACAGGCGCCGCCTGCCGCTCCCGTTCATCTCCAGCGCCGGCAGCAACCCGCCGCCGTGGCACTGGACAAGGCATAGGAAAAGCATCATGACAGAAGCACTCACCGCAGTCGACCGGCTGATCAGCAGCGAATATCAGCATGGTTTCGTCACGGAGCTGGAATCGGACGCCGCACCGCGCGGTTTGACGGAAGACACCATCCGGCTGATCTCGGCGCGCAAGAACGAGCCCGCCTTCATGCTGGAATGGCGCCTGAAAGCGTTTCGCCACTGGCTCACGCTCAAGGAGCCCGACTGGGCGATGGTGAAGCATCCGCCGATCGACTACCAGGACATCATCTACTATTCGGCGCCGAAGTCCCTGAAAAACCGGCCCAAGAGCCTCGACGAAGTCGATCCCGAATTGCTGCGCACCTACGAGAAGCTCGGCGTGCCGCTGCACGAACGCGAGCGCCTGGCCGGCGTGGCGGTCGATGCGGTGTTCGACAGCGTCTCGGTCGGCACCACCTACAAGGACAAGCTGGCCGAACTGGGCATCATCTTTTGCTCGTTTTCCGAAGCGGTGCAGGAGCATCCCGAGCTCGTGCGGGAATATCTCGGCTCAGTCGTGCCGTACGCTGACAATTTCTTTGCGGCGCTCAATTCCGCCGTGTTTTCCGACGGCTCGTTCTGCTACATTCCGCCCGGCGTGCGCTGCCCGATGGAGCTGTCCACCTACTTCCGCATCAATGCCAAGGACACTGGCCAGTTCGAGCGCACCCTGATCATCGCCGACCAGGGCGCCTACGTCAGCTATCTGGAAGGCTGCACCGCGCCCATGCGCGACGAAAACCAGCTGCATGCCGCCGTCGTCGAGCTGGTGGCGCTGGACGATGCGAAGATCAAGTATTCGACCGTGCAAAACTGGTACCCGGGCGACAAAAATGGCGTGGGCGGCATCTACAACTTCGTCACCAAGCGCGGCGATTGCCGCGGCGCGAATTCGCACATTTCCTGGACCCAGGTCGAGACCGGNNTGGAAGTACCCGAGCTGCATCCTGCGCGGCGACAACTCCTCCGGGGAATTCTATTCGGTAGCGCTGACCAACAATTATCAGCAAGCCGACACCGGCACCAAGATGATCCACCTGGGCCGCAATACCCGCAGCACGATCGTGTCGAAAGGAATTTCCGCGGGCCATGGCCAGAATGCCTACCGCGGCCTGGTGAAGATCATGAAAAACGCCGAGGGCGCGCGCAACCACACCCAATGCGATTCGCTGCTGCTGGGCGAATTGTGCGGCGCCCATACCTTCCCGTACATCGAAGTCAGGAATCCGACTGCCAGCGTCGAGCATGAAGCCTCGACCTCGCGCATCGGCGAAGACCAGCTGTTTTACTGTCGCCAGCGCGGCCTGTCGGCAGAAGACGCCGTGTCGATGATCGTCAACGGCTTTTGCAAGGAAGTGTTCAAGGAATTGCCGATGGAATTTGCGGTGGAAGCGCAAAAACTGCTTGCCGTCAGCCTGGAAGGCAGTGTCGGATAAACGAAGGGAAATCAGTCATGTTGAAAATTACCAACCTGCACGCCTCGGTCAACAAGACGCCGATCCTGCATGGCCTCGACCTGCAGGTCAAGGCCGGCGAAGTGCACGCCATCATGGGGCCGAACGGCTCTGGCAAAAGCACGCTGGCGCAAATTCTGGCCGGGCGCGAAAACTATCAGGTCACCAAGGGTGAAGTGCTGTACCAGGGGCGCGACCTGCTGCCGCTGGCGCCGGAAGAGCGCGCGCGCGAAGGCATCTTCCTGGGATTCCAGTATCCGGTCGAAATCCCGGGCGTCAGCAACGTCTATCTGCTGAAGGCGGCGCTCAACAACATCCGCCGGCACCGCGGCCTGCCGGAGCTCGATGCGATCGAATTCCTCAAGCTGGCAAAGCAAGCCATGCGTCAAATGGAGATGAGCGAAGACTTGCTTTACCGCTCGGTCAATGAGGGATTTTCCGGCGGCGAGAAAAAGCGCAATGAAATATTGCAGATGGCGCTGCTCGAACCGCAGCTGGCGATTCTCGACGAAACCGATTCCGGGCTCGACATCGATGCGCTGCAGCTCGTCGCGAAAGGCATCAATGCCCTGCGCAGCCCTGAACGCGCCATGATCCTGGTGACCCATTACCAGCGCCTGCTGGATTATGTGACGCCGGATTTCGTGCATGTCCTGTCGCACGGCAGGATCGTCAGGACCGGCGGCAAGGAGCTGGCGCTGGAACTGGAAGCGCGCGGCTATGGCTGGCTGGATAATACTCCGGCAACAAAGCCTGCGCCAATCCGCGCGGTGGGGGTGCGATGAACATCCATGCCCGCAATCACTATCTGAGCGAGTTCATGCGCGTGGCGGAAACCTTGCCCGGCGCCGATGTGCCTTGGCTCGGCCGGCTGCGCGCAGCGGCGATCGACCGCTTTGCCCAGCGCGGCTTTCCAACCCGGCGCGACGAGGAATGGAAATACACGAATCTTGCCGCGCTGGAGAACCATCCCTTCTTCGCCGCCGCGGCTCGCCCGGACAGAGCCACGGCGCGTGCCATTGCGAACAGTCTTGCGCTGGATGGCGAAGCCGGCCATGTGCTGGTATTCCATAACGGCCACTACATGCCCTCGCTATCCTCGCCCGGCAAGCTGCCCGCCGGCGTACGGCTATGCAGCCTGGCCGATGCATTGAATGTGGAGCCGGAAATGGTGGAGCCCTGGCTTTGGGATGAAGAGCCGCAATCGGCATTCGGCGCGCTCAACGCCGCCTTCATGTCCGACGGTGCCTTCCTGCGCCTGGAACGCGGCACGGTGCTGGAGGAGCCGGTGCACCTGCTGTTCATCTCGACCGGAACCGACGGAATGTGCCATGCAAAAAACATCATCGTGGCCGAAGAAGGCGCTGCCGCCACCGTGATCGAACACCATGTCGGCACTGATGGCGCACTCTACTTCAACAACGTAGTGACGCGGATCTTTGCCGCCGCCGGCACGGCAATCGTGCATCACAAGCTGCAGCAGGAATCCCGCGAGGCATTCCACGTCGCCGGCGTGCATGCCTTCCAGCAGCGCGACAGCCGCTTCGAATCCCATTCCTTTTCGCTCGGCGCCGCGCTAACGCGCAACGACATCACCACGACCTTCGATGCGCCCGGCTGCGAAGCCACGCTCAACGGCCTATACCTGGCCGATGGAAACAGGCACGTGGACAACCACACGCGCATCGACCATCGCAAGCCGCACTGCACCAGCCGCGAGCACTATCGCGGCGTGCTGGATGGCACTGCGCGCGCCGTATTCAACGGCAAGATCGTCGTGCATCCGGGCGCGCAGAAAACCAGCGCCTTCCAGGCCAACCACAACCTGCTGCTGTCGCGCGACGTTGAAATCGACACCAAGCCGGAACTGGAAATTTACGCCGACGATGTGAAGTGCAATCACGGCGCCACCGTCGGGCAACTGGATGAAAAACAGCTGTTCTACCTGCGCTCGCGCGGCATCGACGAAGCTGTGGCAAGGAGCTTGCTGGTGCATGCGTTTGCGCAGGAGCTGATCGAACGGATCCGCACTGGCGCCTTGCGCACGCGGCTTGAACAACTCTTGCTGGCCCGCCTGCCGCAGGATCAGCTTATCGGAGAACTGCGATGAAAATGGAATCGGAAGTTTTGCTCGCCCCGAACCTGACCGGTAATAGCCGCGATGCTAGCCCCTGGCGCGACGATTTCCCCGCGCTGCACCAGAGCGTGCACGGCAAGCCGCTGGTCTACCTCGACAATGCCGCCACCACGCACAAGCCTGACGTCGTGATCGAAGCCGAGGCGGCGTTCTACCGGCGCGACAATGCCAACGTGCACCGTGGCGTCCACCTGCTCAGCCAGCGCGCCACCGATGCCTACGAAGCGGCGCGCGAGAAGGTGCGCCATTTCATCAATGCCGCCAGCACCCGGGAAATCGTTTTCGTGCGCGGCACCACCGAAGCAATCAACCTGGTGGCGCAAAGCCATGCGCGCCCGCGTCTTACTGATGCAGACAATATCGTCATCAGCGCAATGGAGCACCATTCGAACATCGTCCCCTGGCAAATGGTGTGCGCGCAAACCGGCGCGGAGCTGCGCGTGGTGCCGGTCAACGATGCCGGCGAACTGGACATGGAAATGTGCGCCCGGCTGATCGGCCCAAACACCCGGCTGGTGGCCATTACGCACCTGTCCAATGCGCTCGGCACCATCACGCCGGCAGCGCGCATCATCGAACTGGCGCATGCGCAGGGCGTGCCGGTGCTGCTGGACGGCGCCCAGGCGATCTCGCATCTGGGCGTCGATGTGCGCGCGCTCGATTGCGACTTCTATGCCTTTTCCGGGCACAAGATTTATGGCCCGACCGGCATCGGCGTGTTGTACGGCAAAGAAGCGCTGCTCGAGGCGATGCCGCCCTACCAGGTCGGCGGCGACATGATCCGTTCCGTCACCTTTGGCGAAACGGAATATAACGAGCTGCCCTACAAGTTCGAGGCCGGCACGCCGAATATCGCCGGCGCCATTGCCCTGGGCGCGGCGCTCGATTATGTCGGCGGGATCGGCATTGCAGCCATCGCCGCCCACGAACATGACTTGCTGGCGTACGCGACTGGCCTGGCGCAGAACATCGAAGGCTTGCGCATCGTCGGCACCGCGCAGCACAAGGCCGCCGTCCTGTCGTTTACGCTGGACGGCGTGCATCCGCACGACATCGGCACCATCCTCGACCACCAGGGCGTCGCCATCCGCGCCGGCCACCACTGCGCCATGCCGATCATGCAGCGCTTCGGCATTGCCGGCACGGCGCGGGCTTCGTTCGCGCTTTACAACACCCGCGCGGAAGTGGATGCCCTGATGGCCGGCGTGATCAAAGCCAGGGAGATGTTTCAGCGATGAGCGAACTGCGCGACCTGTACCAGGAAGTCATCTTCGAGCACGCCAGGCATCCGCGCAATTTTCATGCGCTGGGCAACCCCAGCCATGTCGCGCGCGGCCACAACCATCTGTGCGGCGACCAGCTCACGGTGTATCTGCATGTGGCAGGCGATGTGATCGAAGATGTCAGCTTCGAAGGCGCCGGCTGCGCGATCTCGACTGCGTCGGCTTCGCTGATGACCGAAGCGCTGAAAGGCAAGCGGCTGGACCAGGCCGGCAAGCTGTTCGATTCTTTCCATCACATGCTGACGCACGGCGGCGCTGCTACCGAATCGAACTCGGCAGCTGAAACGGACACGGATCAGGACGCGGCGCTGGGCAAGCTGGAGGTAATGGCCGGCGTGCATGAATTTCCGGCGCGGGTGAAATGCGCGACCCTGGCATGGCACACCCTGCAGGCGGCCCTGAAAAATCGCGTGGAGCCGGTCTCCACGGAATAGCCTGAATTTCGATTATGAATGCGAGCACACCATGCAACCAGCAGAAACCAACGCCATCTCCTCTCCTGGCATCAATGAAGAGGAATTAAGGGAAGACATCATTACCGTATTGCGGACGATTTACGACCCTGAGATCTCGGTCAACATCCTCGACCTGGGCTTGATCTATGTGCTGGATATCGACCCGGACGGCAATGTGGAGATTGAAATGACGCTGACCGCGCCGGCCTGCCCAGTCGCCGGCACTTTCCCCGGCGTCGTCGAATCCTGCGTCAAGCAGGTTCCCGGCGTCAAGGACGCGCACGTGGAGCTGGTCTGGGAGCCGCCCTGGAGCATCGATTCGATGTCCGAGGAAGTCAAATTGGAACTGGGCCTGCTATAGCGGCCTCGCGATTACTATTGCATGCGAAAGACAAATCGACCATGAATTACCCTGCATTTTTCGACCAGGCGCCCGCCATCACCGTCCGTGACAGCCTCGCCGAATTCCTCGGCGCCTGCGATGATGGCCTGATCACTTATCGCTACATCGATGCAGTGCGCCTGGCCGGCCATTCCTGTCCGACCGTGGCCGGCGCTTATCTGATGACACGACGCGCGCTCGCCATGCTTTATCCGGATGGAATCGCCGAGCGTGGCGCCGTCCAGGTCCGTTTTGCCGCGCCGCTCGACGAGGGAGTCGCCGGCGTCATTGCCAGCGTGGCAGGCCTGATCACCGGCGCGGCGGGCCCGGGAGGCTTCAAGGGTATCGGCCGCAACTTCAGACGGCAAAACCTCATGTATTTTTCCTGCGCCATCGAGGGCGAAGTGCGTTTCGACCGGCTCGACACTGGCGCATCGGTTTCGCTTGGCATGCATATGAGCCGGGTCGAGCCCGACCCGCGCACCAGCGGGCTATTGCGAAAATTCCTGGAAGGCGTGGCCACGCCGGAGGATATGCGTGATTTCGCAATCTTATGGCAAGACCGTGTCAGGCGCATCCTGCTCGATCACGCGGACGATGCGGAATTGATATCGGCCACTGCCGCAACTGCCTGAACTGCAACCACCCGGCTTATCAAAACGCCTCCTGGCAGATAGTCATCTGCCCCTGGAATGCCAGCTTGCGCAGCCAAAGCTCCAGCATAAAGATACATATTGTTTGCATGTTATATACATGCGCCGTTACAATTCATTCAGCAATCGCTTCAATCAGCGGAGGTAATCATGGAAATCGATAAATTCAAGCACCAGCACGAAAAAATTTATGGCTGCATTAACTCCCTCCGGGATTATGCAGTTGCAGGAATAGGGGAAAACGCGCGGTCGATCGCAAGCCTGATTGTATCGATGAGCTCGGTGATCAAGCTGCATCTGGCTGTTGAGGATTCTGTGCTTTACCCGGTGCTCAGGAACAGCACGAGCGCGGGCCTGGCGAGGAAGGGCGAGCAATACCAGGCCGAGATGAAAACCATTGCGGAAAAATATCATGGCTTCGCGCGGCGCTGGAACACCGCCGATAATGTGGCGCGCGATCCGGAGGGATTCCGGGCGGACGCGAATCGCGTCCTGAAGATGCTGCATGAGCGCATTCGCCGGGAAGACCGGGAGTTTTATCCCGAGATTGAAGCGCTTTGAAAGAGGCAGGCGTGGGTATTGAAACACAAAGCGTCGATGTCGCGCTGTTCGACATGGTGATGTCATTGTCGCGCGCGCTCGACCTGCTGCATCCCGCCATTGGCGAACATCATTTGCGGGTCGCCTACCTTTGCGCAAGCATCGCGGAGCATGCGGGCTTTCGCAGCAATGAAATCCAGGAAATCATCATCGCCGGCGCCTTGCACGACATCGTCGCCGTATGCAAACCGCACTCCCATTCCCTGCTCGACAGAGTCCTGTCACGTTACGACGACGACATGGCCGACGGCGAATGCATTCATGAACACGCGGAAGAAGGCTACCACGTGCTGCGTGAATTTCCGCCGTTTGCGCAAGCCGCCGCGATCATCCGCTTTCACCATGTCGACTGGAATTTCGGCAAGGGAGAATTTCAAGGCAGGCTTCCCATCCCGCTGGCCAGCCATATCTTGCGGCTGGCCGACCGGCTGGCGGTGCTGCCCACGGATGATTGCCTGATTCTTTGCCAGAAAGACCATATCCGGCAATCGATTCAGGCCGGGACCGGTTCGCTGTTTTGCCCCGAGCTGGTGAAGATTTTCGAAGACATTTCCGACAAGGAATCGTTCTGGCTTGATCTCGTCAGCAAACACAAGGAAAAAATTCTCTCACACCGATTTTTCGGCGAGACTTCAATCCGCCTTCGCATGGATAATCTTTATGGGTTGGCCAAAGTCTATGCACGCATCATCGACTATCGCAGCGCATATACGGCATCGCATTCCAGCCGGGTAGCGTCAGCCAGCGAATTGCTGGCTGACCGCCTGGACTTGCCGGCCTCGACGGTAAGACTGGTCGGCATTGCCGGTTACCTGCACGATATCGGCAAGCTGGCGGTTCCTGTCGCGCTGCTGGACAAGCCCGGAAAACTGACAGCGGAAGAAATGCTTTTGATCCGGCAGCATCCCTACTACACGCACCAGATCCTTTCCCCTGTTCCAGGACTTGAAACGATCGGCATGTGGGCCGCCTTCCATCATGAGCGTCTGGACGGCGCCGGCTACCCTTTCCGTCCGCGGCAGATTCCCCTGGAAGCGCGCATCGTCGCGGTTGCCGACGTTTTCACCGCGATTACCGAGGATCGCCCATATCGCAAGGGGATGTCAAAGAAAGACAGTCTCGGAATACTGAACAAGATGGTGCGCGATGGGGCGCTGGACGGCGATATCGTCTCTCTCCTGCCCGCCATCTACGAGGATATTCATCATGCGCAGGAACTGGCGCTGGCGTAACGGCTGTTCATTTTCCGCATCCGCGGCGGTTATCTAGCGCCCCGAGCGATTCGGCGACGACCAGCACGGCGCCGCCAGGGCGCCCAAGATCAAGCTGATGTTGGTCACGGAAGTAACTTAATTTTTTATGCGCTTTGGTTATGCGCGATGAAGCGTTCGACGGGCTTGCCAGGCTTGTCAAAGCGTACCCGCGCGATCCAGGCATCCTGCAGGCTTTGCAATGGGACGAGGCACTCTTCCTTGCCTTGACACTGTTTCATTGCCCAGGCGCGAATGTAATTATCCGTGCTCCAGACTCCCGGACGATACTCGTTCGCTCTCTGGCTGACCGGCTTGCTCATGATGGACTCCTGACTCTACCTATTCAGTTGTTGATTAACAGCAAGTATACTGGATATCGATTAAAGATGCATATTTTTTATATGTTTAAAGGATATAAATCGTTCACATCCAGATTGGTCCGTCGAATACGTTCCTTCACGCGAACATACGTCCGCCAAAGTACGGGCATTCACCAACTTCCTTAACGAGTAGAGAGAAACTTTGAAGTGAGCGAGTGCGAAGCTGTGCGAGCTTTGATAACTATTTTCCAATGCAAAACCGGGAAAAAATCACCCCCAGCAAATCATCCGAAGTAAATTCTCCGGTAATGCTGTTCAAGCGCTCCTGCGCCAGCCGCAATTCCTCGGCAAACAGATCCAGCGCCTGGTCCGACGTGGCGGCATGCTCGGCCGCCGCATCCAGGTGGGTACGCGCCATCTTCAGCGCGATCAGGTGGCGTTCGCGCGCCAGGTAGAGCGACTCGCCGGTCTGCTGCCAGCCGGCGATGCGCAGCAGTTCGTTGCGCAGCAAGTCGACGCCGGTACGCTCGGCAGCCGATAGATAGACATGGGTCGCGTCCGCCTGCGCCTCGGCGGCCGGCTTGTGGCCTGACAGGTCGATCTTGTTCCACACCCGGATCACCGGCACGTTGTCCGGGAAGCGCGCGACGATCGCCTCGTCGGCGCGGGTCGGCCCGCGCGCCGCATCCAGCATGTGCAGGATCACGTCGGCCTTTTCCACCTCGGCCCAGGTGCGCTCGATGCCGATGCGCTCGACCTCGTCGCCATAGCCGCCCAGCTCGCGGATGCCGGCGGTGTCGATGATGTTCAGCGGGATGCCCTGCAGCTGGATCGTTTCGGTCACCTTGTCGCGCGTGGTGCCGG
>DPRS01000020.1 GCA_003537575.1 Oxalobacteraceae bacterium | reverse complement strand
CTGCTTGGCGGCTTGCCCCAGGTCGCCACCGGCAGCAAAGGCGCCGCTTGCACCCGCCATCAGCATGAGAACAACAAAAATGGATTGAAGACGCGCCATCACAGCACCTCCTTGCGGATGGCAGCAGTCAGGTCATCGAATTCGCGATTGGCTCGCCACACGTAAATGCCGGTGATCACCACGGTAAACAGGATCACGAACAGTCCGATCGGCATTCCCCATGTCATCACGCCATCGCCGATTTTCTTTGCAAGGAATTCCTTGTTGAAGGCAATCAGCAGGATATAACCGTAATAAACAATCAGCATCAGCACTGCCAGCGTCCATCCAAAGCTGGTACGTACCGCAACGAGCTTCTGATACCGGGGATTGGATGCGATGCGTTGGACGAGATCTTCTTCCATGAACTAGCTCCACTTGTTGTTTGTGCTACATATTACTGTCAAGAACAAGCAAATTGACAACAAGCTGCGATAGTTTGTTGATGTGGAACAAGATAAATAAGTGGAAGCAGCTGCGCCTGCAAGGATGCGGAGGAGATAACAACAGGGAAATGTAGGTGGCCTGCCCAACAGGAGTCGAACCTGTGACCTACGGCTTAGAAGGCCGTTGCTCTATCCAGCTGAGCTATGGGCAGCTTGAAATGAAAACGGGCTGTCAACGACAGCCCGTCCGGGTGATACTGGTCGGAGTACAAGGATTCGAACCTTGGACCCCCTGCTCCCAAAGCAGGTGCGCTACCGGGCTGCGCTACACTCCGAAGATCGACAATTATACAAGAGCATCAGCAAGGGGTCAAACTTGCGAAAATTCTTGGCAAGTTCAGGCAGCCTGCACCTTGTCGGCCAGGCGGCGCGCCAGCGTTTCGGCTGTCGCCGCGCTCTTGGCTTCCACCATCACGCGCAGCAGCGGTTCGGTGCCGGAGGCGCGGATCAATACCCGCCCGGTGTCGCCCAGTTCGCGCTCGACGATGCTCTTTTCCTCCATCACTGCGGCATTCTTTTGCCAGTCGAAGCCGGGAGCCACTTTCACGTTGATCAGGGTTTGCGGATACATGGAAATATCCGCCGTGGCTTGCTGCAGTGTCTTGCCGCTACGCCTCAAGGCAGACAGCACTTGCAGGGCCGACACAATGCCGTCGCCAGTGGTGTGCTTGTCAAGGAATAGCAAATGGCCGGAACCCTCGCCGCCAACCAGCCAGCCGCGCTCCTGCAGCACTTCCAGCACGTAGCGGTCGCCGACCTTGGCGCGGGCGAAACCGACGCCCATTTCCTTGCATGCCACTTCCAGCGCCATGTTGGTCATCAGGGTGCCGACCGCGCCCTGCAGGCCGCCATTGGCCATGCGGTCCCTCACCATGACGTACAGCAGTTCGTCGCCATTGTAGATACGGCCATCGTCGTCGACCATGATCAGGCGGTCGGCGTCGCCGTCCAGGGCGATGCCGAGGTCGGCACGATGCTCCCGTACCGCCGCCGCCAGCGCCTTGGGCGCGGTGGCGCCGACGCCGTCATTGATATTCAGCCCGTTCGGCTGATTGCCGATGGCCACCACTTCCGCCCCCAGTTCGTGGAACACGTGCGGGGCGATATGGTAAGCGGCACCGTGGGCGCAATCGACCACGATCTTCAGGCCGCGCAAATCCAGCTCGTTGGGGAAAGTGCTCTTGCAGAATTCGATATAGCGGCCCTGGGCATCGTCCAGCCGCCTGGCCTTGCCCAGCTTTTCGGAGGGCACGCAATCGATGGGCGTCTCCAGCGCTTTCTCGATGGCCGCCTCGACCGCATCCGGCAGCTTGTTGCCCTGCGCCGAAAAGAACTTGATGCCGTTGTCATGATAGGGATTGTGCGACGCCGAGATCACTACCCCGGCCGACAGGCGCAAGGCGCGCGTCAGGTAAGCCACCGCCGGGGTCGGCACCGGGCCGGCCAGCATGACGTCGACGCCGGCGGCGGAAAAACCGGCTTCCAGCGCCGCTTCCAGCATGTAGCCGGAAATGCGCGTGTCCTTGCCGATCAGGACGGTTCTCTTGCCGCCCTCGCCCTGCGCCAGCACCTTGCCGGCGGCATAGCCGAGACGCATGACGAACCCCGGGGTAATCGGCAGTTCGCCGACGCGGCCGCGCACGCCATCGGTGCCAAAATATTTACGTGACATATTCAGTTTCCCATTATTTATTCTTGTTCAGATTGCGGAGATATCCATCCTGGAGGCTTGCCAGACCTTGAGCGCATCGACCGTCGCGGCGACATCGTGCACGCGGACGATGCGCGCGCCATGCGCCGCCGCCATCAGCGCGGCGGCAACGCTGCCCGCCATGCGCTCCTCGACCGGCTTGCCGGTGATGGCGCCGATCATGCTCTTGCGCGACATGCCGGCCAGCAAAGGCAATTGCACTGCCTGAAGCATTTTTTCCAGATTTTTCAGCAATTCCAGGTTGTGCGCAAGGGTTTTGCCAAATCCGAAACCGGGGTCAATGCACATGCGCCCACGCGCAATGCCTGCGGCGTGGATATTTTCAACGCGCTGCAGCAGGTAGCCGGTGACTTCGGCAAGCACATCGTCATATTGAGGAGAAGCCTGCATGGTCTGGGGATCCCGCTGCATGTGCATGATACATAAGCCGCAATCGCTATCCTTGACTGCACTCAATGCGCCAGGAGCGTTGAAGCCATTGATATCATTGATCATGTCGGCGCCGGCAGCCAGCACCTCCCGCATCACTTCCGGCTTGTAGGTATCGATCGACAGCGGCTTGCCGCAATCGCGCAGGGCATACACGATCGGCATGAGGCGCCGCAGCTCCTCTTCCAGCGGCACCGCGGGCGCTCCCGGCCGGGTCGATTCGCCGCCGATATCGATCATGTCGGCGCCTTCGGCGATCATTTGCTCGGCATGTGCCAGCGCCGCCTCCAGCGGCATGAACTGGCCGCTGTCGGAAAACGAATCCGGGGTGATGTTGAGAATCCCCATGACCAGCGGACGGTCGGCCTTGCCGAGCGCCAGCCGGTAACGGCCGCATTGTAGATACTCTTGCATGTAAATTATTCCAATCAATGATCCGGCAAGCCCAACAATCCCGCAAATCAGGCAGCGTTGGCACGTCCGGAAGCCAAAAAGAAAAAGGGTGAGGACGCATCCTCACCCTTGGTCAAAAGACGTAGAACTAGCGCATGACGCGCATCAGGCTGGCGCCGTGGCGTTCGGCGACACGCCGCCCGAGGCATCCGTCGGCGTGCGCTTGACGGGGATGCCGGCCTTGGGCGGACGCGGCTCGCGGCCTGCCATGATGTCATTGATCTGGTCGGCATCAATGGTTTCCCATTCCAGCAGCGTCTTTGCCATCACCTCGACCTTGTCGCTATTTTCCTCGATCAGCTGGCGCGACAGCCTGTATTGCGTATCGAGGATGCTGCGGATCTCGGCATCGACCTTTTGCTGCGTCGCCTCGGAAATGGTCTTCGAAGCACCCCCGAAGTAACCCTCGTTCTGGTTATCCTCATACACCATGGTGCCCAGGGTTTCCGACATGCCGTAGCGCGTCACCATGGCGCGCGCCAGCTTGGTGGCCCGCTCGAAGTCATTGGATGCACCGGTGGACATCTGGTGCATGAACACTTCCTCGGAAATGCGGCCGGCGAACAGGATGGCGATTTCCTCCAGCATCTTGTCCTTGTACATATTCACGCGGTCATGCTCAGGCAATTGCCAGGTCAGGCCCAGCGCATAGCCGCGCGGCATGATGGTGACCTTGTGCACCGGGTCGGCTTTCGGCAAGAGCTTCGCCACCACCGCATGGCCGGACTCGTGGTAGGCGGTATTGACCCGTTCTTCCTCGCGCATGACGGCGGACTTGCGTTCCGGCCCCATGACGATCTTGTCCTTGGCATCCTCGAAATCCTGCATCTCCACCAGGCGCTTGCCGCGGCGGGCGGCGAACAGTGCCGCTTCGTTGACCAGGTTGGCGAGATCAGCGCCGGAGAAGCCCGGCGTGCCGCGCGCCAGGATGTCGGCCTTGACGTCCGGGGCGATAGGCACCTTGCGCATGTGCACGTAGAGGATCTGCTCGCGGCCGCGGATATCCGGCAGGCCCACCATCACCTGGCGGTCGAAACGGCCCGGACGCAGCAGCGCCTTGTCCAGTACGTCGGCGCGGTTGGTGGCGGCGATCACGATCACGCCGGCATTGGCTTCAAAGCCATCCATCTCGACCAGCAGCTGGTTCAGGGTCTGTTCGCGCTCATCGTTGCCGCCACCCATGCCGGCGCCGCGATGGCGGCCGACCGCATCGATTTCATCGATGAAGACGATGCAGGGTGAATGCTTCTTGGCATTCTCGAACATGTCGCGCACGCGGGAAGCGCCCACGCCGACGAACATTTC
>DPRS01000032.1:235-49214 GCA_003537575.1 Oxalobacteraceae bacterium | reverse complement strand
GCAAGAACTTTAATTAGGCGGACACCGGAATTCGCTTTTTCTGGCGAACTGCCACCTAATCCGGCGCCTACTTCCGAGGAAACCCTTTCCCCGCCTGCGTTTAACGGCAACCTGCATAAAAATACAGTACTAATTAAACAGAAAAAACCGACAAGCATTGCTTGCCCAAAGATTCAGCTGTCCACCTAATCTGGCCGATTTGCCACCTAATCCATGCGAGCAAATTTGCGGAAACGCAGCACGCATCGGGGCGTCGCCAATAAACTGTATGAAAATACAGTCCTAATTAAACATGAAAAACGTCACAAATCTTGAAAAAACAGCGGAAGCTTCAAGGCCACCCAAACTGCTTGATCACATGAAACGTTGCATTCGTGACAAGCATTATAGCCTGCGCACAGAAGAAGTCTATATTTACTGGGCACGCTGGTTTATCCGCTTTCATGGCTTGCGCCATCCGGCAGAAATGGGCATGACCGAGGTGAAGGCGTTCCTTTCCTATCTTGCCAACGAACGCCATGTGGCGGTCGCCACGCATCGCCAGGCCTTGTGCGCATTGCTGTTTTTATATAAAGAAGTCCTGGGGATGGAATTGCAATGGATGGACGATCTGCACCGTCCCACCAAACCTGCGCGACGGCCCACTGTTCTGACACCGGCAGAGGCTGAAGCGATCTTCCAGCGGATGAAGGGCGTGCATGCGCTGATGGCGCAGCTGATGTACGGCACAGGTATGCGCCTGATGGAATGCGTGGGCTTGCGGGTCAAGGATGTCGATTTCGCACGGCGCGAAATCACCATTCGTCATGGCAAGGGAGGCAAGGACCGCATGACAGTGCTGCCGCTTTCTCTGGCGAATGCCTTACGCGATCAGATTGCCGCTGCCAGGATGTTATACGATGCTGATCGCGCCGAACAGCGCATGGGCGTCGCTCTGCCGGATGCGCTGGAACTGAAATATCCGCACGCCGGCATGCAATGGCGATGGTTCTGGGTGTTTCCCTCGGATCATGAATCGACTGATCCTCGTTCTGGCGTGGTGCGGCGCCACCACATGTACGAACAGACTTACCAGCGCGCCATCCTGCGCGCTGCCGCCGAGGCGAAGATCGATAAACGCGTCACTTCCCACACGTTCCGGCATTCGTTTGCCACGCAGTTGCTGGAATCCGGTTATGACATTCGTACCGTGCAGGAATTGCTGGGGCATTCGGACGTCTCTACCACGATGATCTACACGCATGTATTGAATCGTGGAGGACGCGGCGTCCATTCGCCCATGGACGCCTTGATGCAATCCCGGTTTACGGCTGAGCAGCCGCTTGCTGACTACGCCTCAATCCCTGCCGAACTCGTCGCCCATCTCCTTGCCCCGCGCGGATGCGGCATGCAGCGCCTTGACGATCGCCTGCTTCACGCCTGAGGCTTCCATGCTGGTCAGGGCCGCATAAGTGGTGCCGCCCTTGGAAGTAACGCGCTCGCGCAACACCGACACCGGCTCGGTGGAGTCGGCTGCCAGTTGCGAGGCGCCGATGAAGGTGGTGATCGCCAGCTGGGTGCCCTGCTCCGCCGTCAGGCCCAGTTCCTGCGCGGCCTGCTGCATCGCTTCGATGAAATAGAATACATAGGCCGGACCGCTGCCGGACACCGCCGTCACCGGATCGATCAGCGCTTCGTCATCCAGCCATACGGTCTGGCCGACCGCGCGCAGGATGGCGTCGGCGGCGTCGCGCTGCTCCGCGCTGACCCCCGGCAGCGCCACCATGCCGGTAATGCCCTTGCCGATCAGCGCCGGCGTGTTCGGCATGCTGCGCACGATGGCGCCATGGCCGCCGAACCAGCGCGACAGGTCGGCGGCGCGAATGCCGGCGGCGATCGACAGCACCAGTTGCTTGCCCAGATGCGGCTTCACCTGCGCGACCACGTCCTTCATCTGCTGCGGCTTGACCGCCAGCACGATCACGTCGGCTTGCGCCAGCGCGGCGCCGGCCGATGGCGCCGTGGTGACTCCGAATTGCTGCGCCAGCTTTTGCAGGGCGTCGGCGTTCGGGTCCGCCACATGGATGTTTTCGCCGGCGGTCAGCTTGCCGGCCAGGCCGCCGATCAGGGCGGTCGCCATGTTGCCGCCACCGATGAACGCGATTTTCAGCTTGCTTTGCATATTGTTCTTTCTGTTCAGTTTGGATTCAATGAATTCTTGCTCGCTATGCTTTATTTTGCGTGCTGTATTCAGCGCGGCGAATAATCGCGCCGGCCGAAGATGGCCGTGCCGACGCGCACGATGGTCGCCCCTTCGGCCACCGCCGCTTCGAGATCGCCGGACATGCCCATCGACAGGGTATCGAGCGGCAGCCCTTCGGCACGCAAGAGCTTGTACAGTTCGCGCAGTTGCCGGAAGGCGGCGCGCTGCTGGGCCACATCCTCGGTCGGCTCGGGAATCGCCATCAGGCCGCGCAAGCGCAGGCGCGGCATCTCCACTACCGCGCGCGCGATGACGGCAGCCTCGTCGGCGGCAGCGCCGCTCTTGCTCGCTTCATGGCTGACATTGACCTGCACGCAAACATTCAGCGGCGGCAAATGACCGGGCCGCTGCTCCGACAGCCGCTGGGCGATCTTTTCGCGATCGACCGAATGCACCCAGTCGAAATGCTCGGCGATCGGCCTGGTCTTGTTGCTCTGGATCGGGCCGATGAAATGCCAGGTAATGGCAGTATCCGGTAACATGCTGCGCAGCGCCGCCATTTTGTCGAGCGCCTCCTGCAGGTAGTTCTCGCCGAAGGCGGTTTGCCCGGCGTCGACTGCAGCTGCCACCTCTTCGGCGCCGAAGGTCTTGGAAACGGCCAGCAGGCTGACCTCGTGGGGCTCGCGCGACACTGCGCGCGCTGCTCGCGCAATCCGCATCTGTACGGCTTGCAAGTTCTGGGCGATTACGGACATAATCGGATTACTTTACACCTTGTAACATTTCTTTTTAGATAACAAGCTTCGCTTGCTTCCCGCCCTATCCCTATGACGGCAGCGGCGCTTCTCGACCGGCCCAGGAATTATAAATGGACATTTCCGAACTTCTCGCATTCTCCGTCAAGAATAATGCCTCCGACTTGCACCTCTCGGCCGGCCTGCCGCCGATGATCCGCGTGCACGGCGACGTGCGTCGCATTAATCTGCCGCCGCTGGAACACAAGGATGTGCACGGCATGGTGTACGACATCATGAACGATGGCCAGCGCAAGGTGTATGAAGAGCGGCTGGAGATCGACTTTTCCTTCGCCATACCGGGTCTGGCGCGCTTCCGTGTCAACGCCTTCAACCAGGATCGCGGCGCCGCGGCCGTCTTGCGTACCATTCCGTCCAAGATCCTGAGCCTGGAACAGTTGAATGCGCCGAAGATCTTCGCCGACCTGTCCTTGAAACCGCGCGGCCTGGTGCTGGTGACCGGCCCGACCGGCTCGGGCAAATCGACCACGCTGGCGGCCATGGTCAACCACGTCAATGAAAACGAATACGCGCACATCCTGACGATCGAGGACCCGATCGAGTTCGTGCACGATTCCAAGAAATGCCTGATCAACCAGCGCGAAGTCGGCCCGCATACCCATTCGTTCGAAAACGCCCTGCGCTCGGCGCTGCGCGAAGACCCGGACGTGATCCTGGTGGGCGAATTGCGCGATCTGGAAACTATCCGCCTGGCGCTCTCCGCCGCTGAAACCGGCCACCTGGTGTTCGGCACTCTGCACACCTCGTCAGCCGCCAAGACCATCGACCGTATCATCGACGTCTTCCCGGGCGATGAAAAGGAAATGGTCCGCGCGATGCTGTCGGAATCGCTGCAGGCGGTGATTTCGCAAACGCTGCTGAAGACCAAGGACGGCTCGGGCCGCGTCGCCGCGCACGAAATCATGCTCGGCACGCCGGCGATCCGCAACCTGATCCGCGAAGCCAAGATCGCGCAGATGTATTCGGCGATCCAGACCGGCGCCAACGTCGGCATGCAGACGCTGGACAGCAACCTGACCGACCTGGTGCGCCGCAACGTCATTTCGCCGGCTGCCGCGCGCGCCGCCGCCAAGACCCCGGAAAACTTCCCAGGATAAGACTGGGGTTTCGCAACGAAAAAGGCCAACAGAATGGAACGCGATCAAGCAACCAAATTCATGAACGACTTGCTGCGCCTGATGGTCAGCAAGAACGGCTCGGACCTGTTCATTACCGCGGACTATCCGCCGGCATTCAAGATCGACGGCAAGATGACACCGGTGTCGAACCAGCCGCTGACGCCGCAGCATACGATCGAACTGGCGCGCGCCATCATGAGCGACAAGCAGGCGGCCGAGTTCGAGGCGACCAAGGAATGCAACTTCGCCATCAGCCCCGGCGGCCTGGGGCGCTTCCGCGTTTCGGCCTTCGTGCAACAGGGCCGGGTCGGCATGGTTCTGCGGACCATCACCACCAAGATTCCGAAACTGGAAGAACTGGGCGTGCCGGAGATCCTGAAGGAGATCGTCATGGCCAAGCGCGGCCTGGTCATCATGGTCGGCGCCACCGGCTCGGGCAAGTCGACCACGCTGGCCGGCATGGTCGGCTACCGCAACGAGAACAGCTACGGCCACATCATCACCGTTGAAGATCCGGTCGAGTACATCCACCCGCACAAGAATTGCATCGTTACCCAGCGCGACGTCGGCGTCGATACCGAGGACTGGGGCATTGCGCTGAAAAACACGCTGCGCCAGGCGCCGGACGTGATCCAGATCGGCGAAATCCGCGACCGCGAAACGATGGATTACGCCATCGCCTTTTCCGAAACCGGCCACCTGTGCCTGGCCACCATGCATGCCAACAGTTCCAACCAGGCGCTCGACCGCATCATCAACTTCTTCCCGGAAGAGCGCCGTCAGCAATTGCTGATGGACCTGTCGCTGAACCTGAAGGCAATGATTTCGCAGCGCCTGATTCCGCTGCGCGACACCAAGGGCCGCTGCGTGGCGGTCGAGATCATGCTGAATTCACCGCTGATTTCCGACCTGATCTTCAAGGGCGATGTCCACGAGATCAAGGAAATCATGAAAAAGTCGCAGGAACTGGGCATGCAGACTTTCGATCAGGCGCTGTTCGACCTTTACGAAACCGACAAGATTTCCTACGAAGACGCGCTGCGCAACGCTGACTCCATCAATGACCTGCGCCTGGCGATCAAGCTGCGCGGCAAGGAAGCGCAGGGACGCGACCTTTCCAAGGGCACGGAGCACCTGGGCATCGTATGACGGACGGTGCGGCAAGCGTTTACGACTTTGCCGCCGCCAGCCTGGCCGGCGCCAAGGTCGATCTTGGCCAGTATCGCGGCCGCGTGCTCCTGATCGTCAACACTGCCAGCGCGTGCGGCTTCACCCCGCAATACCGCGAACTGGAAAGCCTGTATCGCGAATACCAGGCGCGTGGCCTGGTGGTGCTGGGCTTTCCCTGCAACCAGTTCGGCCACCAAGACCCGGGCAGCAACGACGAGATCGCCACCTTCTGCCAGCGCAACTTCGGCGTGAGCTTCCCGATGATGGCCAAGATCGACGTGAACGGCGCTGGCGCCCACCCGCTTTACCAGTGGCTCACGGCAGAAGCCCCTGGCATCTTGGGCAGCAAGGCCATCAAGTGGAACTTCACCAAGTTCCTGGTGGGCCGCGACGGCCGCGTGATCAAGCGCTACGCCCCGCAAGACGCGCCCGAGAAACTCACCCAAGACATCGAGCAGGCCCTGGGCTGATCGGCCTCAGAGCCAGCGCAGCAAGGCCCCGGCCAGCAACGGCAGGGTCAAGGCGCTGAACAGGGCCGACAGGCCCATGGCCAGGCCAGCGAAGGCGCCCATTTCCTCGCTCACCTGAAAAGCCCGCGCGGTGCCGATGCCGTGCGCCGCGGTGCCCAGCGCAAAGCCGCGCACGGTGGGGTCTTGGATGCGCATCGCGTTGAAGAGCGAGCGGGCCGTCACCGCCCCCACGATGCCGGTGCCCGCCACCAGCACCGCCGTGAGCGAGGGAATGCCACCGATCTTCTCGGCGATGCCCATGGCCACTGGCGAAGTGACCGACTTGGGCGCCAGCGAGGCCAGCGTGGCCTTGCTCGCGCCCAATGCCCACCCCACGCCGATGGCCGTGACCGTGGCCGACAGCGAGCCCACCACCAGCGCGCCCAACAAGGGCAACCACAGCCGGCGCAGGCGCTGCCACTGCTCGAACAAGGGCACGGCCAGGGCCACCGTGGCCGGCCCCAGCAGAAAGTGCACGAACTGCGCGCCCTCAAAGTAAGTGGCGTAAGGCGTGCCGGTGAGCCACAGCAGCGTGGCCAACACCGCCACCGCGATGGCCACCGGGTTGGCCAGGGGGTTGAAGCCGCTGCGTCGGTACAGCACGAACGCGCCCTGGTACACCAGCAGCGTGAGGGTGAGGCCCAGCAGGGGCGTGGCCGAGAGATAAACCCAGATGTCGGCCAGCGGCGCGGGCAGCGGCAGGGGCGCGCTCATGCGGTCGGGCCTTCTTTCGCGGCCACCCGCTTCATGAGCCAGAGCATGGTCCAGGCCGAGGTGGCCATGCACACCAGGGTGCTCACCACCAGGGCCACGCCAATGGCCAAGGCCTCGTCGCCGAGGCGCTGCAGGTGCTGCATCACGCCCACGGCGGCCGGCACGAAAAGCAGCGACAAGTGCTGCAACAGCGTCTGCACCGTGGGGCGCATGGCATCAAGCACGGAAGGCCGCAGCACCAGCGTGAGCAGCAACAGGGCCAAACCCACCACCGGCCCGGGCACCGGCGCGCCCAGCACCAACACCAGCGATTCGCCCAGCAACTGGAACACGAGCAAGGTGGCCAGCGCGGGGATCATGCGGCGCGCCCTTAGCTCAAGGCTTCGTCGAGCAGTTCCACCCAGTGCCGCACCGGCGTGTCGGTGCCGCTTTGCAGGTGGGTAATGCAGCCGATGTTGGCGCTGGCGATCACCGCCGGCTTGAGCTCGCCCAGGTGGCCGAGCTTGCGGTCGCGCAGGGTGTAGGCGATGTCGGGGTTGAGCACCGAGTAGGTGCCCGCCGAGCCGCAACACAGGTGCGGCTCGACCCGTGCCACCGCCACGTTGAAGCCCAGCGCGCCCAGGTGCTGCTCCACACCGCCCTTGAGCTTCTGGCCGTGCTGCAAGGTGCAGGGCGGGTGGAAACCGATCATGCCCTCGGGCGCGCGCTTCAACTGGTCTTTCAGCGCCGGCACCAGCGTGGGCAGCAGTTCGCTCAGGTCTTTGGTGATGGCGCTCACGCGGGCAGCCTTCTCGGCGTAGGCCGGGTCGTCCTTGAGCAGGTGGCCATATTCCTTCACCGTGACGCCGCAGCCCGAAGCGTTCATCACGATGGCCTCCACGCCACGCTCGATGTGCGGCCACCAGGCGTCGATGTTGGCGCGCATNNGGCTTTCCCTGCAACCAGTTCGGCAGGCAAGAGCCCGGCAGCGCCGCCGAGATCGCTGCCTTTTGCGAAAAAAATTACGGCGTCAGCTTCCCGCTGTTCGCCAGGATCGATGTCAACGGCGCCCATGCGCATGCGTTGTTCGCGCATCTGAAAAGCCGGGCGCGCGGCGTGCTCGGTACGCAGGCGATCAAATGGAATTTCACCAAGTTTCTGGTGAAGAAGGATGGCAGCGTTTTTCGGCGCTATGCGCCACGCATTGCGCCAGCCAAGCTGCGCGACGATATCGAGCGGCTGCTGGCGGAATAGCCGCGCTAAATCACTCCCAGCAATTTCAGCGCCAGCGGCAGCAAGACTGCCGTCAGCGCCCCCGTCACGCCCATGGCGAGCCCGGCGAAAGCGCCCATTTCGGCGCTGACCTGGAAGGCGCGCGCCGTGCCCAGGCCATGCGCCGTCACGCCCATGGCAAAGCCGCAGATGCTGTCGTCACGCACTTTAATGAAGCGCATGATGTATTGCGCCAGCGAAGCGCCGACGATGCCGGTGACGATCACCATCACCGCCGTCAGCGAAGGCAGGCCGCCGATCTTCTCGGCGATGCCCATGGCAATCGGCGTGGTCACCGATTTCGGCGCCAGCGACAGGATCACCGCCGGCGACGCCCCCAGCAGCCAGGCGATGCCCATGGCGGTCGCCACCGCGCTGGCCGAGCCCAGCAGCGTGCCGACCAGGAAGGAGAGCCAGTGGCGCTTGAGTTTTGCCAGTTGCTGATAGAGAGGGATCGCTAGCGCCACCGTGGCCGGGCCAAGCAGGAAGTGGACGAACTGGGCGCCGTCGAAATAATTCTTGTACGGTGTTCCTGTAACGGCCAGCAACACTACCAGGATCGCAATCGCGATCATCACCGGGTTGACCAGCGGATTGGCCTTGGCGCGCACATGCAGGGCCAGTGCCAGCTGGTAAGCCAGCAGGGTGGCCGTCAGCCACAGGAGAGGCGAGGTCGACAGGTAGACCCAGACGCTGTTGAAAGCCGGATTCATTTCTGTAACCACTTGATGGCAAGGGCGGTAACGATCATGCCCAGCACGGTGCTGATCAGCAGCGCGACGATGATCGGCAGCGCTTCGGTGACGATGCGCTGGCCGTGCAGCATGACGCCGACGCCGGCCGGCACGAACAGGATCGACAGGTGGCGCAGCAAGCCATTGGCGGTGGGCGCCAGTTTCTCCACAGCATCGCGGTTCAGCAACAGGTAAATCAGCAGCAGCAGCATGCCGATCACCGGCCCGGGAATCGGCATGCCAAAGCCGTGAGCGATGACTTCGCCGGCAAGCTGGAACAGCAGCAGGATGACAAAGGTGTTGATCATGTTCGTGCTTCGGGAATATCTGGAATAATGGGGCCTGACAAAGACGACATCTTACTGCAAGAACATGGGACACCGACTCTCGAAAATCGCCACCCGCACCGGCGACGATGGCAGCACCGGCCTCGGCGACGGCAGCCGCACCGGCAAGGACAGCCTGCGCGTGCAAGCCATGGGCGATGTCGACGAGCTCAATGCGCAACTGGGCGTCTTGCTGTGCGAAGACCTGCCGGCGGCGCTGCGCCAGGAACTGCTGGCCATCCAGCACGACCTGTTCGACCTCGGCGGCGAATTGTGCATTCCCGGCCACCGCATGGTCAACGACGAACACGTGGCGCGGCTGGATGTCTTGCTGGAAAAATACAATGCGGCGCTGCCGCCACTGCAGGAATTCATTCTGCCTGGCGGCACGCGCGCCGCCGCGCTGGCGCATGTTTGCCGCACGGTGTGCCGGCGCGCCGAGCGCAGCGTGGTGGCACTGGCCCGGACCGAATCCGTGCACGCGCAACTGCTGCAGTATCTCAACCGGCTGTCGGATTTGCTGTTCGTGCTGGCGCGGGTGTTGAACCGGCATGCCGGCGGAGAAGATGTTTTATGGAAGCGGGAGCATCAGGACGCCAGCTGACGGCATCCTTTCTCTCCGCGTAAAAAAACGGCGCATCGTGCGCCGTTTTTCATTCATTCAAGCGCGGAAGCGATTTCCGCATCACCGCTCACGCGGCGCCAGGCTTGCGCTTGTCGTGCTCGATCAGCGCGTAGGCCGAATGGTTGTGGATCGATTCGAAGTTTTCCGCTTCCAGCGTGTAGGCGGCAATGCGGCCGTCGGCATTGAGCATGCCGGCGACGTCGCGCACCAGGTCTTCGACGAACTTCGGATTGTCGTAGGCACGCTCGGTGACGTACTTTTCATCTGGGCGCTTCAGCAGGCCGAACAGCTCGCAGGACGCCTGCTGCTCGATCTTGGCGATCAGCTGGTCGACCAGGATGTCGCCGGCGATCAGCGCGCTGACGGTGATGTGCGAGCGCTGGTTGTGCGCGCCATAGGCGGAAATCTTTTTCGAGCAGGGGCACAGGCTGGTGACCGGCACCATCACCTTCAAGGTGACTTCGACCTGGTCGCCGCGCACTTCGCCGGTGAGGCCGACTTCATAATCCATCAGGCTCTCGACGCCGGATACCGGCGCGGTCTTGTTGATGAAGTACGGGAAGCTCAGCTCGATGCGGCCGGCCTCGGCTTCCAGCAGCTTGACCATCTTGCGCATCAGCCCGGAAAAATGGGGAATATCGAGCGGCGCGCGGTTACCCTCGAGTAGCGCGATGAAGCGCGACATGTGCGTGCCCTTCTGGTCTTCCGGCAGTTGCACGTACATGTTCCAGGTGCCCACCGTCGGCTGCGCCCCGACGCTGGTCTTGACGGTGACCGGGTAGCGCACGCCTTTGACGCCGACGCGCTGGATCGCCAGGCGGCGGGTGTCGACGGTGCTCTGCACGTCAGGAATGCTGGTCAGGTTCGGATCGCGAGAGTTCATCGCCGTACTTTCAAAAAAATCAGTTGTTGACGACCAGGCGCGGCTCGTCCTTGCCGTCCTTGCCGAAACGCTGCCGGATCGACGCCGTGATGCCGGCGGCGTCCAGCCCGCACATGGCCAGCAGCTGTGCCGCATCGCCATGGTCGATAAATTTGTCCGGCAGGCCCAGGTGCAGCACCGGCTTGACGATGCCGGCTTCGGCCAGCGCCTCGGCCACTGCCGAACCGGCGCCGCCCATGAGCGAACCTTCCTCCACCGTCACCAGCGCCTCATGGGTTTCGGCAAGCTGCCTGACCAGTTCGGCATCCAGCGGCTTGACGAAGCGCATGTTGGCAACCGTGGCATCCAGTTCCTCGGCGGCGGCCAGGGCCGGCGCCAGCATGGTGCCGAATGCCAGGATGGCAATCCCCTTGCCGTCGCGGCGGATTTCGCCCTTGCCCAGCGGGAGAGTCTGCAAATCCTTTTGCACAGTGGCGCCGATGCCGGCGCCGCGCGGATATCGCACGGCAGCGGGACCATTATATTGGAAAGCGGTGGAAAGCATCTGACGGCACTCGTTTTCATCCGACGCCGCCATCACCACCATATTGGGAATGCAGCGCAGGAAGGCCAGGTCGTAGTTGCCGGCATGCGTGGCGCCGTCGGCGCCGACCAGGCCGGCGCGGTCCAGGGCGAAGGTGACGTCGAGGTTTTGCAGGGCGACGTCGTGGATCAGCTGATCGTAGCCGCGCTGCAGGAAAGTGGAATAAATGGCAACCACCGGCTTCATGCCTTCGCACGCCAGCCCGGCGGCAAAGGTGACCGCGTGCTGCTCGGCGATGCCGACGTCGTAATAACGACCGGGAAAACGCCGCTCGAACTCCACCATGCCCGAGCCTTCGCGCATGGCCGGGGTGATGCCGACCAGGCGCTGGTCGGCCGCCGCCTGGTCGCACAGCCAGTCGCCGAAGACCTGCGTATAGGTCGGCTTGGCCGACTTGGCCGGCTTGATGCCTTCGGCCGGATTGAACTTGCCGGGGCCGTGGTACAGCACCGGATCGGCTTCGGCCAGCTTGTAGCCCTGGCCCTTCTTTGTGACCACGTGGAGGAATTGCGGGCCCTTCAGGTTCTTCAGGTTTTGCAGGGTCGGCACCAGCGATTCGAGGTCGTGGCCGTCGATCGGGCCGATGTAGTTGAAGCCGAATTCCTCGAACAGGGTGGCCGGCATGATCATGCCCTTGGCATGCTCTTCCAGGCGCTTGGCCAGCTCCAGCATCGGCGCCGGCAGCACGTTCTTGCCGACGTTTCTCGCGGCGGCGTAGAACTTGCCCGACATGAGCCGCGCCAGGTAGTGGTTGAGCGCGCCCACCGGCGGCGAGATCGACATGTCGTTGTCGTTCAGGATCACCAGCAGGTTGATGTCGTCATACACGCCGGCATTGTTGAGCGCCTCGAAAGCCATACCGGCGGTCATGGCGCCGTCGCCGATGACGGCGATGGCATGCCGGCTTTCGCCCTTGGTCTTTGCCGCCAGCGCCATGCCCAGCGCGGCGGAGATAGAGGTCGACGAATGCGCGGTGCCGAAGGTGTCGTACTCGCTTTCGTCGCGGCGCGGGAAGCCGGAAATGCCGTTCAGCTGGCGCAGCGAGGACATGCGATCGCGCCGGCCGGTGAGAATCTTGTGCGGGTAAGTCTGGTGGCCGACATCCCAGACGATGCGGTCTTCCGGCGTGTTGAAAACGTAGTGCAGCGCAATTGTCAGCTCGACCGTGCCGAGATTGGAAGACAGGTGGCCGCCGGTCTTGGAAACGGAATCGAGCACGAAAGCGCGCAATTCATCGGCCAGCGGCTTGAGGTCGGCGCGCGCCAGGCTGCGCAGGTCGGCGGGGCTGTTGATTTTGTTTAGCAAGTCCATACCCGGTCTTTTCTGATGTTCTTTTCTGATTTGTCGGGAACAGGGCGAGTCGGCGCGCGGCGGCGCTGGATCAGCTCTGTTCGCAATGCTTAGGAATTTCTTTCCACGATCAAGTCGGCCAACTGGCGCAGGCGCAACCCCTGGTCGCCAAAAGGCTGCACCGCCCGGTGCGCATCGACACGCAGTCTTTCCGCCAGCGCCTGCGATTGTTCCAGGCCCAGGATCGACACATAGGTGGGCTTGTTGTCGGCGGCATCCTTGCCGGCGGTCTTGCCCAGCACGGCGGAATCGGCGGTGGCGTCGAGAATATCGTCGACCACCTGGAAAGCCAGGCCAACCGCGGCGGCATATGCATCCAGCGCCGCCGTTTCGGCCTCGGTCAAGGCCTTGCCGCACCACGCGCCCAGCAGCACCGAAGCGCGCAGCAGCGCGCCGGTCTTCAGGCGGTGCATCCGCTCCAGCTCATCGCGCGACAGGGCCAGGCCGACGCTGGCCAGATCGATGGCCTGGCCGCCGCACATGCCGGTCGAACCGGAAGCATCGGCCAGCAGGCGCAGCATCGCCAGCTGGCGCGCCGGCTCGGCATCGCCTTCGGCCAGCACCAGGAAGGCTTGCGCCTGCAGGGCATCCCCCACCAGCAGGGCGGTGGCTTCACCGTACTTCACGTGCACGGTCGGCTTGCCGCGGCGCAGCGCATCGTCATCCATGCAGGGCATGTCGTCATGCACCAGGGAATAGGCATGGATCATTTCGACGGCGGCGGCGGCGCGCGCCAGTTCCGCGGCCGGGGCGGCAAACAGCGCGCCGGCGGCAAACACCAGCAGCGGACGCACGCGCTTGCCGCCATCCAGCACGGCGTAGCGCATGGCTTCATGCAATTCTTGCGGCGCCATCGATACAGGTGGCAAAAAACCGGACAAGGCCTCTTCCATGCTCGACTGGACGCCTTTCATCCAGTCGCCGAATGCGGGAGTGCTCATGCCTCGTCCTCGTCGTCGGCAGCGGCCGCGCCATCGGCGGCAAAGGGCTTGAGCATGTCGCCTTCCAGGACCTTGACCTGGTTTTCCACCTTGTCGAGCTGGACAGCGCAATACTTGACCAGTTCGGAGCCGCGTTGATAGGCGGCTACCGACGCTTCCAGCGGCAACTCGCCCTCCTCCATCTGCGTCACCAATTGCTCCAGTTCCGCCATCGCTTGCTCGAAAGAGGCGGGTTCACTGGCTGCAACATTCTTTTTTGACATAAAAATCCAAACTGAAATATAACCCGTTATTTTAAAACAAACCACTCGCCCAGGGATTGGGTGAAAGCGAACGAACATAAACGATAATGATTTTCATTTACTTGCATTTGCATTTACCCTATAATGCCAAAAATCCATTTTCATCGTTGGAGGAAAACCAATGAAATCGCTGTCCACCCTGCTTGCCGCCTCGATCGCCGCCCTGAGTTTTGCCTCGCCGGCATTCGCCGACGAAGTCGTGGTTTATTCGGCCCGTATCGAGCAATTGATCAAGCCCTTGTTCGACGCTTATACCAAGCAAACCGGCACCACTATCAAGTTTGTCACCGACAAGGAAGGCCCGCTGCTGGAAAAGCTGAAGGCGGAAGGCGCCAATACCCCGGCTGACCTGCTGATCACGGTGGATGCCGGCAACCTGTGGCAGGCGGCCCACGAAGGCTTGCTGCGCCCGGTCAAATCGACCGTGCTGAACACCAACATCCCGGCGCACCTGCGCGACCCGGGCAACCAGTGGTTCGGCCTGTCGGTGCGCGCCCGCACGATTTTCTTCAACAAGGATAAGGTCAAGCCGGAAGAACTGTCGACCTACGAAGACCTGGCCAGCCCGAAGTGGAAGAACCGCCTGTGCCTGCGCACCTCGAAAAAAGTCTATAACCAGTCGCTGGTGGCGATGATGATCGCCGAGCATGGCGAAGCCAAGACCGAACAGATCGTCAAGGGCTGGGTCGGCAACCTGGCCACCGATGTCTTTTCCGACGACACCAAGATGCTGGAAGCCATCGGCGCCGGCCAGTGCGACGTCGGCATCGCCAATACCTATTACTACGGCCGCCTGATCGAGAAAAAGCCGAGCCTGCCGATCGGCATCTTCTGGGCCAACCAGAAAACCGGCGGCGTGCATGTCAACGTTTCCGGCGCGGGCGTGACCAAGCATGCCAGGAATCCGGCCGGCGCGCAAAAGCTGATCGAGTGGTTGTCTTCCGAACAGGCGCAAAACCTGTACACCGACGCCGGCATGGAATATCCGGTCAACCCCAAGGTCAAGCCTGATCCGGTACTGGTTTCCTGGGGCAGCTTCAAGCCGAACCTGATCAACGTCAGCAAGGCCGGCGAACTGCAAGCAACCGCAGTGAAACTGATGGACCGCGCCGGCTATAAGTAATAATCTACTCTTATTGCCCTGCGGCACATAGGCAGGCGGACGGCGCAAGCTGTCCGCTTTTGCGCTTTCAAAGCCGCCGCATCTTGAAGTTCGAATCGCCATGGAACAGGCCACCTCAGCCACGCCAGTCACCTCAACCTCAGCCGCCGCCCTCCCCCAGGCGCCGCTCCTGCCCCGCCTCTCGCCTGGGCGCTGGCTGACCGGCTGGCGCTTGGCCGCCTTCGTGGTCTCGCTGGTGACGCTGGTGCCGCTGGTGGTGGTGCTGTCATCCTTCCTGTATCCGCAATCGGATGTCTGGGAACACCTGTCGCGGCACGTGCTGCCGGACATCCTGCTCAACACTTTCTGGCTGTCGCTCGGCGTGGCTGCCGGCACCGGCTTGCTCGGCGTGACGCTGGCCTGGCTGACCGCCGTGTGCGATTTCCCCGGCCGGCGCTTCTTTTCCTGGGCGCTGATGCTGCCGCTGGCGATGCCAGCCTACGTCACCGCCTTCGTGGCGATCGGCCTGCTCGACTTTACCGGTCCGCTGCAAACCCTGCTGCGCGAATGGTTCGGCAGCAGTGTCTGGTTCCCGCGCATCCGCTCGCGCGGCGGCGTGATCCTGGTGATGTCGCTGGCCCTCTATCCCTACGTCTACCTGCTGGCGCGCAACGCCTTCCTGACCCAGGGCCGGCGCGCGCTGGAAGCCGGCCAGTCGCTCGGGCTGTCGCGGCGCGCAGGCTTCGTCAGGATCGCCCTACCCATGGCGCGTCCCTGGATCGTCGCCGGCATCATGCTGGTGCTGATGGAAACCCTGGCCGACTTCGGCACGGTCGCCATCTTCAACTACGACACCTTCACCACCGCCATCTACAAGGCCTGGTTCGGCCTGTTTTCCCTCTCCACCGCCTCGCAGCTGGCCTCGATCCTGGTGCTGATCGTGTTCGTTGTGGTGGCGATCGAGCAGCACTGGCGCGGTGTGCGCCGCTACTCCGGCAGCCGCAGCCAGGCCGCCACCTACCGCCTCAAGCCCGCCACCGGCTGGGCGGTAAGCATCCTGCTCGCGCTGTTCTTTGGCGCGGTGTTCATCATCCCGCTGCTGCAGCTGATTGTCTGGAGCGCCAGCGTGTTCGCTGCGGAATTCGATGCCCGCTACTGGCAATTCATCTGGCACTCGGTGCTGCTGTCGGCGATCGCCGCCGCGTTGGTGATGGGCGCCGGCCTGATTCTTTCTTATGCGCTGCGCCAGTACCGCGACTGGCCAACACGCTTTTTCGCGCGGCTGTCGACGCTCGGTTATGCGATTCCCGGCACCGTGCTGGCAGTCGGCATTTTCATCCCGGTGGCCTGGCTCGACAACCGCCTGCTGGCCTGGCTGCCATTCCTGGGCAACAACGGCAGCGTGCTCAAGGGCACCCTGACGGTGATGCTGCTGGCGTATGTGGCGCGCTTCCTGGCGCCCGGCTTCAACGCCATCGACAGCGCCATGCAACGCATCACGCGCCACCAGGAAGAAGCCGCGCGCGGCATGGGCTATTACGGCTGGAACCTGCTGGCGCGGGTGCATGTACCGCTGCTGCGCGGCAGCCTCTTTACCGCCGCGCTAATGGTGTTCGTCGACGTCATGAAGGAAATGCCGATCACGCTGATGACCCGCCCGTTCGGCTGGGATACCCTGGCGGTCAGGGTGTTTGAAATGACGTCGGAAGGCCAGTGGGAACTGGCGGCCCTGCCGGCCGTCGTGCTGGTGGCCGTCGGCATCTTGCCGGTAGTGCTGCTGACACGGCAATCCGGCGAGTAAAATAGCGGGATGGATATTTCTTCTTCCGCCAATGCCGACGGCGAAACTATGCTGAAGCTCTCCGGCATTTCGCATTCTTATCAGCGCGCCAATACCTTTTCCGATCTGAGCTTTTCGCTCGAGCGCGGCCAGATCGGCTGCCTGCTCGGCCCTTCGGGCTGCGGCAAGACCACCGCGCTGCGTTGCATCGCCGGCTTCGAAACCATCAGCGCCGGCGCCATCCATGTCAACGGCCGCCTGGTCAGCAGCCGCGACTATGCTCTGCCGGCGGAACGACGCCACATCGGCATGGTGTTCCAGGACTATGCGCTGTTTCCGCACCTAGACGTGCGGCGCAACATTGCCTTCGGCTTGCGCGACATGGATCGTCAAGCGACGCAACGCCGCGTCGACGAAATGCTGGAAGTGGTGGGCTTGCAAGCGCTCGGCAAGGCTTATCCGCACGAACTATCAGGCGGCCAGCAGCAGCGCGTGGCGCTGGCGCGCGCGCTGGCGCCGAAGCCGGACCTGCTGCTGCTGGACGAGCCGTTTTCCAACCTGGATGTGGAATTGCGCGAGCGCCTGGGCGTGGAAGTGCGCGCCATCCTCAAGCAGCAGAACGCCACTGCCGTGCTGGTCACGCACGACCAGCATGAAGCCTTTGCCATCGCCGATGAGATCGGCATCCTGCACCGCGGCGTGATGCAGCAGTGGGATACCCCTTACAATCTTTACCACGAGCCGGCCAACCGCTTCGTCGCCGACTTCATCGGCGAAGGGGTGCTGGTGCCGGGCACCGTGCTGGCGCCGGACCGGATCGAAATCGAACTGGGCAGCGTGCAGGCGAAAATGCCGCCGGATTGCTGTCTGGGATGCACGGTGGACGTGCTGGTACGCCCGGACGACCTGATCCACGACGACGCCAGCCCGCTTCAGGCCAGCGTGGTCTCGAAGGCTTTCCGCGGCGCCGAATTCCTCTACACGCTACAACTGCCCAGCGGGGCGCAGGTGGTGTCGCTGGTGCCGAGCCACCATAACCATGCGCTTGGCGAAAAAATCGGCATCCGCCTCGAAATCGATCACGTGATCGCCTTCAGGCGCTGAATCGCGCTGAATCCGATATCTACTTGCCGAATTCCTTGAGTCGCTCCCTGATCGGCTTGCCCTGGCTGGCCGGCATGCCGTCGAAGCGGTTCTGCATCAGCAAGTCGAGGCGGCCGATGCGTTCCGCCGGCGCCGGATGGGTCTTGAACATCAGGGTGAAGGCGGAATCCTGCGCGCTTTCTCCCTGCAATACCTGCAACACCGCCGGCAAGCCGAATGGATCGTAGCCGGCGCGCGCGGCGATCACCACGCCGAGGCGATCGGCCTCGAATTCGTCGGCCTGGTCGAGGCCGCTGGCGAACACTTTCAGCGCCGCGCCCTTGACGAATTCATTCACTTGCGGGTTGCTTCCCGCTTTCGCGCTCACCAGTTCGCCAGCGATGTCGGTCCAGCCGCTGGCCTTGACAGCATTCAGGTGATGCTTTTTGAGCACGTGGCCGATTTCATGCGCCAGCACGCCGGCCAGTTCGGCTTCGCTGCGCATGCGGTCCAGCAGACCTTTGGTCACGAACACATAGCCGCCGGGCGTGGCAAAGGCATTGTAGCCGGCGTCGTCCAGCACGCCGAAAGTCCACGGCAGGTCCGGTCGCTCGGTCTGCGAGGCCAGCCAGCGTCCCAGCGTGTTGACGTAGCGCTGCGTCCCGGCGTTGTTCAGCAGCGGCTTGGCGCCCAATAGCGTGGCGGCGAATTGCTGGCCGAGCGCCACTTCTTCCTGCTCGGTCGGCTCCTTGACCGCCTTGCCGAGGCTGTTCAGCAGGCTGCCGAGATCGGGGCCTTTGCCGCCGTCGCCGACACGGCCCAGGCCCGGAATGGAAAAGCCGAACTGCGCGGCGGCGGCACCGGACACCAGCGCCAGCGTCAGCGCAACCGTGATTTTTTTGATGGCGCGCATCTCAACCTCCCGTCATGCCAGGCATTACGCTGTCGCCGGAGGCCGGCGCCGGACGCTCCAGGTCTTGCAGATAATCGACTTGCGCCGCGCCCAATTTGTTTTGACGGGCGAAAGCCTGGCCGGCATCCCTGGACGCCATGTATTTCTGCATCTTCCGGAACTCATCGGGGTTGGCCTGGGCCTTTTGCAAATCCTCTTCCTGCAGGCCGCGCACGCCGGTGGTCACGGTGGCGTTGTTGGCGCTGCGGCCGGAACCCAGCAGATTGGCCAGCGCGCCGGCCGGACCTTGCGCGGCGCCGCCGGAGCCGGAACCGGCACTGGCCGGCTTCAGGTGCATCATGCGCACCCAACCGGCCTGCCCGGCGCCGGTCTTCACCTGGCTCCAGGCGCCGCTGCGCCGCAGCACCTCGACCTTGTCGTTTTCCGCCAGCGACGCCAGCTTGCCGGCATCGGACTGCGGCTGCGCCAGCACATCGGTGGCGCGATTCGTCAACGCCGGCTCGGCCTGCGCGGCGCAAGCGGCGAAGATCAGCGCTAATGCGTAGCCTCTCATGGCAGTTTCCTTACGGGTTCATACAATTCGACTTCGGCGGCACGCCCCTTGACCGCGAATGCGCCTCGTGGCACGAAATGGACGCCATCGAGAGCGCCGCCCGGGATGCCGCCGACGGCGGCGCAAGCCTGCATGGTTTCGCGCGTCACCAGCACGCGCGCCACGCCTTTGGTCAAGCCTTCGACGCGGCTGGCGAGATTGACGGTGTCGCCGATGGCCGTGTAATCAAGTTTCTTTTGGGCACCAATAAAGCCTACCACAGCGGGTCCGGAGTGTACACCGATGCCGACGTCGAAATCGCCCACCTCGGCGCCCTCCGCCGCCAGCTCCTGTTTGAATGCCAGTAGCACATCCTGCATTTCCAGCGCTGCCGCCACCGCGCGCGCGGCATGTTGCGGATCGTCCACCGGCGCGCCCCAGAATGCCATGATGCAGTCGCCGATGAATTTGTCGAGGGTGCCGCCGTGGCGGAACACGACATCGACCTGACGCTCGAAATAGCGGTTCAGCAGCGCCACTACTTCATGCGGCGCGCGCGTCTCCGACAAGGTGGTGAAACCGCGGATGTCGGAAAACAGCACCGAGACTTGCGAAGTGCGTCCGGACAGGCTCTCGACGGTCTCGCCCTGCTCGACGATGCGGCGCACCACGTTGGGGTTGAGGAAGCGGCCGAACAGCGACACCGCCTGTTCGCGCGAGCGGCGTTCGCGCAGGTAGCCGCCGATCGCCGCCAGCAGGTACCAGGTCCAGGCGAACGCCAGCGGCGTTGCCAGCGGCAGCAGATAGCCCCGCGCCAGCGCGGCGTCCGCCAGCGCCAGGCCGAGCAGCGACGTGAGCGCCAGCGCCAAACCGGCGGCCATGGGGTTGAGGCGGTGCGCGAATGACCAGGCCAGCACGGCGATCATCAGCACGCCGAAGGCGAACGGCAACATCGCAGGCGCCGCCCGCAGCTCCTGCCGGTTCTTCAGGTTGTCGATGACCGTGGCCAGGATATCGACGCCGGGGATATTGCTGCCCAGCGGAGTCAAGTGATGATCGAAGGAACTGGCGGCGGAAGAACCAATGACGATGATCTTGTCGCGAAACAGCGGCTGCAGTTGCAGATCGAAAGCACGGCGCTCGACTTCACCGAGCCGCAGGCGCTCTTCGATCAGGGTCTTGTACAGGGCGTCGTAAGAGTAATGGCGATGCAGACTGCTCGACCAGCGCAGCAGCAGCTCGTCTCCTGCCGGCAGCGTTCCGCCCAGGCCGGCCGCCACGCGCGCTGGCAGCGATGGCAAGGCCCAGCCCTGCACATCGACGAACAGCGGATAGCGGCGCAACACGCCGTCGCCATCCTTGACGCTGTTGATCAGGCCCAGGCGCCAGGCATCGCGTGTGATCACATGCGGCAATTCGATGGCCGCTCGGGCATGTGTCGGACCACTACGGCGACCGATGCGGTCTAGGCCGAAAGGCTGCGCCAGTGGCGCCAGTTGCGCGCCAGCGCCATCACCGGCGGCCGCCAGGCGCACCGCCGGCAGATAGACCGCCGGCGATGCCTTGACCGCCTCGTCCAGGCGCGCATCGCTGGCGGGACGCCTGACGTCCCGCACCGAAAACGTCATGTCGAACACGACGGCGCGCGGGCGCAATTCGTTCAGTGCCTCCAGCAAGTCGGCATGGATTTCGCGCGGCCATGACCACAGGCCGGCGATTTCCTGCATGCCGCTCATGCTGCCGTCGTCGATATCGACCACCACGATGTCCGGGTCAGGCCGCTGTTCGGCGGCATGGCGGCGCTGGTAAACATCGGCCAGCCGGGATTCGCTGGTCGCCAGCAATTGCAGGCTGAACAATTCGATGGCCAGGGCAACGATGAACAGAAGCGCCGGCAAGCCATGCCAGCGCCAGGAAGCATATTTGCCTGAATGAAAAAAAAGAAAGCGCATGCGGCGGCCTGAATTGATTTAAAGAAATCTTATCCGCAAGCATGCAAAATTCGCAACCGCGGCATGCAAGTCCTTGAAACATAAAGAACCCCAGCGCAAGCCGGGCCGTAGTATAATTTACAGTTCTGTCCAAAATTTCCGTTTCATATTGCTTGAACCTGGTTTTTGCGGATTCTTTCTCTCTTAGGTTGGTGCAAATTAATTTGGGGGTGGGGATGTCCGATCTGGCTTCTATTGCCAAGCTTGCGCGCTCCGACGCGCAACTTCCGGTCAACGTTTACTTCGACGAACTCCTGCTAAAGCAGGAAATTCAACAACTTTTCCATCGTGGTCCGCGCTATGTCGGCCATGAACTCATGGTGCCCGAAGCCGGCGACTATGCCACGCTGCCGTGGGAAAACGACGGCCGCATGCTGGTGCGCGGCCAGCATGGCATCGAACTGCTGTCCAACGTCTGCCGTCACCGGCAAGCCAAGATGTTCAATGGCCGCGGCAACACGAATAATATCGTCTGCCCGCTGCACCGCTGGACATACGATCTCAAGGGCGAACTGATCGGCGCGCCGCATTTCGCCGACACGCCGTGCCTGAACCTGACGAAAACGCCGCTGCAGAACTGGAACGGCCTGCTGTTCGAGGACAACGGCGTCAAGGTGCGCGAAATGCTGGGCAATCTCGGCGTGGCGAAGGACCTGGATTTTTCCGGCTACCTGCTCGACCATGTCGAAGTCCATGAATGCGACTACAACTGGAAGACCTTCATCGAGGTCTATCTGGAGGATTACCACGTCGAGCCCTTCCATCCGGGCCTGGGCAGCTTCGTCACCTGCGACGACCTGCGCTGGGAATTCGGCCCCGACTACAGCGTGCAGACCGTGGGCGTCAACCGCGGCCTGCTGAAGTCAGGCTCGCCCGCATACAAGAAGTGGCAGGAGCAGCTGCTCAAGTACCGCAACGGCGAGGCGCCGAAGTTCGGCGCGATCTGGCTGACGCTGTACCCGAACATCATGGTCGAGTGGTATCCGCACGTGCTGGTGGTCTCCACCCTGTGGCCCACGGGCACGCAGAAAACCACCAACGTGGTGGAGTTCTATTACCCCGAAGAGATCGTGCTGTTCGAGCGCGAATTCGTCGAAGCCGAGCGCGCCGCCTACATGGAAACCTGCGTCGAGGATGATGAAATCGGCCTGCGCATGGATGCCGGCCGCAAGATCCTGCTGGACCGCGGCGTCAATGAAGTCGGCCCCTACCAGTCGCCGATGGAAGACGGCATGCAGCATTTCCATGAATGGTATCGTGCCAGGATAGCGGTGCAGGCTACGGTATAAGCCGCAGCATAAGCTGCCTTCATCGGCCATCATCCGGCCTGACCTGAGGCCCGGGCGGCATGCAACGCCGCCCGGGCAATTATTTTGTTCCCGCAGGGACGCGCTGAAAACCTTCCCTGCATTCCGCCTTCCCGGAGTTCTCCTTGCCGGCCCAGTCGTTGTGGATGCTGTTCGCATCCTTCATGTTTTCCATCATGGGCGTGTGCATCAAGCTCGCCGCCGAGTGGTACACCACGTCCGAAGTCGTCATGTTCCGCGGCCTGGTCGGCGTCGTCTCGATGGGCGCGCTGATCGCCATGCGCGGCGGCGGTTTCCGCACCGCCCGCCCATGGCAGCACCTGTGGCGCGGCATCTTCGGCACCACCGCCCTGTGGATGTGGTTCTATGCGATCAGCGTGCTGCCGCTGGCCACGGCGATGACGCTCAATTACATGTCGCCGATCTGGATCGCCGCCATCGTCTTCGGCTTGGGCTGGTGGCGCATGCGCCAGCGCTTCGAATGGCGGCTGGCGCTGGCCATCGGCGTCAGCTTCGTCGGCGTGGTCCTGCTGCTGCGCCCCACCATCCACGCGGAACAATGGCTCGGCGGCCTGCTGGCGCTGACCTCGAGCTTTCTCAGCGCGCTGGCCTATCTGCAGGTGCGCCGCCTCGGCCAGATGGGCGAAGCCGACCGCCTGATCGTGTTCTATTTTTCCCTGACCTGCATGGTTTCCGGCTTGCTCGGCATGCTGTTCAAGGCGCAGACAGGCATCGCTTCCACGCCCGCCATGCCGGCCCCTCCGGCCCAGGGGCTGGCGCTGCTGCTGGGCATGGGCCTCTCCGCCACCATTGCGCAAATGGCAATGACGCGCGCCTACCGCCTCGGGCGGGTGCTGCTCACCGCCAACCTGCAGTATTCCGGCGTGGTCTTCGCCAGCATCTGGGGCATCCTGGTATGGGGCGACCTGCTGCCGACGATCAGCTGGGCCGGTATCGCCATCATTCTTTTGAGCGGAATCGCGGCGACGTATTACAATGCGCGCACGACCCCGCCAGCTCGCAAACCGGCCGCTGGCGCAGCCGATCCGATCGCCGCCGAAATATGAAGCCGGTGACGGAATCGGCCTCATACCAGGAACCTGCGATGCGCCACACTACCCTGATTTCCGCCGCCGAACTGGCCCGGCACGCGCTCGACCCGGACTGGGTCGTGATCGATTGCCGACACGATCTGGCCCTGCCCGACGCCGGCCGCCAGGCTTTCGAGGCGGGACACATCCCCGGCGCGCAATTCGCTCATCTGGACCGCGATCTGTCCGGCAGCAAGAGCGATGCCCAGGGCGTATTCCGCGGCCGCCATCCGCTGCCGGAACGCGACGCCTTCATCGAATCCCTGCGCCGCTGGGGCGTCAACGATAGATCCCAGCTTGTCGCCTATGACGCCCAGGGCGGCATGTTTGCCGCGCGCCTGTGGTGGCTGCTGCGCTGGATCGGCCATGAAGCGGTGGCGGTGCTGGATGGCGGCATGCAGGCATGGCCCGCATCCGGCATGTGGCTGTCGACCGAATTGAGCGGCAAGCCCTACGGCGATATCGCGCCGCGGACGCCGCTGGTGGCCACCGTCGATGCGCCGGCCCTGCTCGCCAACCTGGACAGCCAGGCCCTCAGCGTCGTCGACGCGCGCGCGCCGGACCGTTTCCGCGGCGAGAACGAGACCATCGATCCGGTCGGCGGCCATATCCCCGGCGCGAAAAACCGCTTTTTCAAGGACAACCTGCAGGAAGACGGCCGCTTCAAGCCGGCGGCGCAATTGCGCGAGGAATGGCGCGCGGTGATCGATGCGCCGCAGTCGGCCGTCATGCAGTGCGGCTCGGGCGTCTCTGCCTGCCACAATCTGCTGGCGCTGGAAGTGGCGGCATTGCCGGGAGCGAGGTTGTATCCCGGATCGTGGAGCGAATGGTGCTCAGACCCGACACGACCGGTGGCCAGATGATCGGTTTTGCCTATTGCCACGGCTGGTCCTTCGATGCCGGATCGCTGGCGCCGCTCAGAGCTGAATTGGCGCGGCGTTTCCCGCATGCCGCGCAAGCCGTTTTCGATCTCGGCTTTACCTGTGCGCCGCAGTCGCCGCAACTGGCGCCCGACGTGGCATGGATTGCGCTCGGCCATTCGTATGGCTTTGCCTGGCTGATGCAGCTGCCGCAGCCATGGCGGGCGGCGATTTCCATCAACGGATTCACGCGCTTTTGCCGCCACGCCGGCCACAGGGAAGGCGCGCCGGTGCGGCGCATCGAAGCCATGCTGGCGAAAATCCCGCAGGATGCGCAGGCAGTCGTCAGCGACTTCCAGGCGCATTGCGGCGCGCAAACGGCAACGCAAACGGCAGCGCAGGTGCAATATGACCAGGCGGCCCTGGCCGGCCATCTGGTGCAGGTGCGCGACCTCGATCTTTCATTGCCGGCCTGCCCCACGCTGGCGCTGGCAACCAGCGACGACATCGTCGTGCCGCAGGCGCTGACCCAGGCCTGTTTTGCGCAAAGCCATTGCACGCTGCGGGAATTTTCCGGCGACCACCTGCGCCTGCTGCGCGAACCGGCGGCCGCCGCCGATGCCATCGTGGCATTTTTGGAGAGCATTGATGCATGATCCGGTCGCCGCGCGCTTTTCAGAGGCTGCCGGACGTTACGAGCAGGTGGCGCGCATCCAGGCGCAGGCCGCGTTCCAGTTTGATGCCTGGCTGGCGCAACTGGGACTGCCCGCCCCCGCCTGCATCGCCGAAATCGGCTGCGGCACCGGCCTGTTCACCCGCCTTTTGCATGCCCGCCATCCCGCTGCCCGCCTGCATGCCACCGACCTGGCGCCCGCCATGGTGGAACGCTGCCGTGCCGGTTTTCCGCCCGCGCCCCATCTGCAATTCACGGTATGCGACGGGCGCTACGCCCATTTCGAACCGATGCCGGACTGGATCGTGTCGACCATGTGCTTTCAATGGTTCGATCCTTTGCTGCCGGCGCTTGAGCAACATTTCAGCGGCACCCGCGTGCTGGCTTTCAGCATCCTGCTGGATGGTTCCTTTACCGAATGGCGCGCCGCGCACGAACGCCTCGGCCGCGTGCCGGGCCTGCACGCCTGCCCGGATTACGACACTCTGCTGCGCGCCTGCGACACCCTCAGCGGCGGACGCATGGATACCGAGCGGATCTCACTGACCGAGCAGCATCCAGACGGCCAGTCGTTCGCCCGCAGCCTGCGGGCAATCGGCGCCGACCAGCCGCGCGCAGGACACCAGCCGGCCAATTTGCGACCGGTGTTCCGGCAGATGGAGCAAGGCATCGCCGCCAATTACGAGATCGGCTTTTTTTGCCTGCATAAGTGATTGCCCCGTAAGTGACCACCCCCTAAGTGAGCGCCCGAAAAGTACCCGCCCGGATTCAGAAGGCGGCGATGGCCGCGCGAATCCTGGCCACCAGGTCGGGAATCAGGGTAAGCCGCGCTGCTTCTTCTTCGATGATGGATTCGAATGCCGCTTTTTTCAGGGCATGGAAATCGATTGCTTCCGGCAAGCCCCCGGCCACCGTGCTGGCGAGAATGTCGAAGAGCCGGTCGACGGCATGCAGGCGCCCCCATAAATAATCGTTTTCGCGCGTGGCGCGGCTGAGGAAACCGCCAAAGCCGGCAAAGGTTCCGCCCAGCAGCATCCTGGTCGCTTCCGGCGGCTTCAGGCTGAGCGCGTCGTCGGGGCTGATGCGGTCGATCAGTACTTCCTCGACCGGGCCGACTTCCAGCGAGAGGGCGCTCACTACCGGGCGCAGGATGATATCCCAGTAAAAGTAGCCCAGATAGCCGGTGAGGATGGCGCTGCGGCAGCGCGGGGCAAGATCGAGCACCAGCGGCGACGATAATACCGCATCCGCATCATCGTTGCGGCGGCCCAGGTCGCATTCGATGCCGAGCCGCCTGACCAGGCTGGAAATCGCTGCCGCCCGCGTGCTGACGAAACTGGCCGGATCCATGCTGCCAAGCTCTTCCTGAAACAGCTGGTGGCACGCGGCACGCGCCGCTTCGCTTAAAAAAGCGGCATCGTCGTAGACTGCCATTTCATCGATCAGCTTGTGGATCTGCATCTTGATGAGGTCGAGCTCTTCGGGATCCACCGCACAGCCGCCCGCCGGTGCGGCATTGCCATAGAGATCGTTGATTTCATGCAGGACGAAATGCAGCCGGCGCCGTTTATAGACCAGGCCGAAGTCGATGATCATCCTGGCAAACGCCGGCATGTCGGCGTTTGCGCGGGCGTTATCGGGCATGTGATAAGAATCGGGCAGCAATATCGACTGGCTGGCAGCCCATAGCTCGATTGCTTCCTCGACCTTGTGCGCCTCGGTGGAGCTTCCGGAAAAGCGGCAGGCGCCGTTGATGAGACTGATGACGAAATCCAGCGCCTCCAGGATCAGGGCGCGCACGTAGGCATCGTAGACGATGCTGGTGCCGGCCAGGAGGTTGGTGGATGTCAGGCGCCAGTGCCGCAATTCGTCGATGGTGAAATTGCCGCTGATGCGTCCGCCGGTGGATTGCTCGAGCATCTTCGCGACCTGGGGCCGGGCATGGGAAATGGTTTCCTTCAGGCGCCGCACCTGCTTGTTATAGCGGCTCAGGTTCGCCAGCTCGTTGTAGGTCGGCGCCGTGCGCGGCAAGTCGGAGAGCGCGCCCCGCAGCGTCGAGAAAAAGCCCGGCACGCTGCTGCTGGGCGGAGGCTTGTCCATGCGCGAGTGCGGGTCGATGAAAACCAGGCGGCGGTCCACTTCGCGATAGGCGCTGTGCGCGCGAATCGCCTCGAGCGTGGCCATGATCGGCTTGTTGTCGAGGATGCTGCCGTCGAGCAGCACGGCTTCTTCCGGATTCCTGCCCTGTTCGCGATAGCCGCTGAAATTGCGCTCGATGAAACGCGAGCGCGCCGGCCATGGGCGGTGGCGCGATGCCAGCAAGTCATCCATTTCCCCCACCAGCGCCGGCGGGAAAGCCCCCGGATAGGAAGCCGAGGCGCGGGCGGCGAATGCCAGCGACGGCACGCTGTCGAGGTCGAAGTCGCTGTACAGATGGCCGGCTTTGTCATGCTCAAGGTGAAAACGCAGGATGTGCCGGTGCTCGCGCTCCTTGACCACCGGTGGATCGTGAATGAAGATCGAGCGCTCAAGGCCGCTGAAATCGGTCGCCGTCACCTGCAAGTCGAGCCGGGTGCCGGGCGGAAGCAGGGATACTCCTGAAGCCCGCGGCTTTTCCATGGCAGTCAGCCCATCGAGCACGAAGGCGGCGAGCCGCTGGCCATCCAGTGGCGGCTTGAACCAGCGCGAGCGCAGGAAAACCGAAACCCGTTCCGCCATTTCCTCGTCGATTTTGCCGGCGATTAAACCTTCTCGATGCAGCCGCGCCAGCAGGGGCCGCACGAATGGCCAGAGAAACCACTTGTTCCACATCCGCGCCTTCGCTTCGGGTGCAAGCAGCTTGAGCATGTCGGCTTCGGCCAGCCACATGTCGGTCAGCGGCGCCAGGCTCAGGTCATGCGCCAGGGCGCGAGCGAGCAAGATGCCATTCATGCCACCGGCGGAAGCGCCGGAAATCACATCGACGAGGACCCGCAGGGAGATATGCCGGCCGATCGACTGCAGGCACTGCAGGTAGACTTGTCCGCTCGAATGCGGCGGCTCGTCCGGATAACTGCGATGAAAGGCGGCATCACCCGCGCCGTCTTCCGGCCGGTTGCTGTGGCAAAGCCTGGAAGCACGGGCCAGATTCAGGATTTCACGGTTGATGCCATGCTGATAGACGGCGAGCGAAACGCCACCGAAGAACACGACCGCCAGCCGCAATTCCTTTTCTTTCATGGCCAACCCCGCTATTGCCGGGAGGAAGTAAAGCTCAACCCTTATCGCCTAGTCTGAACTTGGCCGATGCATGCGTCAAGCGCCGCGAAGCACCGGCACTGCAGCCGCAGCATATGGTTCGGAACAGCCTATTTACGCTGCAGCAGCTCGCGCACGTACTGACTGGGAATGGCATAGGTAATGCCGCTTGGAGCGCTGATCGCCGCCTCCTTCATGCCCTTGACGAACACCATGTTAATGACGCCGACCACGGCTCCGGTCCCGGGATCGTACACCGGGCTGCCGCTGTTGCCTGGATAGGCAGTGCCATCCAATTGGAAAACCACGAAGGGTGCCTTGCGCAATTGCGCGATCATTTTCACGTCCAGCCTGGCCGAATTCAGCGCCGGCATGACGATCGGCGTGAGCGAGGAAACGATGGCGCGATGCGTCACGTGATGCAGGCCCAGCACCATGCCGAGCGGGAAGCCGGTAAACGAGACCGCCTGCCCCTCCATCACCCGCGAAGAGTCGCCCAGTTCCAGCGCAGGCAAAGGCGCGCCGCCGATCCTGAGATGGGCGAGGTCGTGATCGGCATCCAGCGCAAGCAGCGCCGCGCGCCTGAATTCGGTGGCGTCGCCTTTGCCGACGATGATGCCGAGCATTTCATCGTTGTCGATGTCTTTACCCTGGATCAGGTTTTTCACGACATGGGCATTGGTGATCACGCTCAAGCCGTCGCCGGCGACAAAGCCGGTGCCGACAAAAGTGACGGCCGGGCTGCGGGTTTTCTGGTAACTGCCGATGCCCACCACCGAGGGCTTGACCTTTTCGATGGTGCGGGACAGTTCGCTGGCGTAGGCAGCGCCGGCTAGCAGGCATCCGCAGCAAGCTATCGCCAGACGTTTCATGAAATCCGGTTGCATGCGTTTCCTCCTATAGGGCCCGGCCGCACGCGCCGCGCATGCAGGATGGCCAGGCCGCCTTGCCTCTTAATGCGCGTGGCCGGTCAATAACAGCACGATTGCCACGCCCAGCGCGATCAGGATTACTTGCGGGATCGTGTCGCGCACGGTGGCGCGGCGCTGCATCTGCGGCATCAGGTCGCTGACGGCGATATAGATGAAGCCCGACGAGGCGAACACCAGCACGTAGGGAATCCATTCGGTGGCCTGGCCCAGCGTAAAGTAGCCGAGCACGCCGCCGGCCACCGCCATCAGGCTGCACAGCAGATTGTAGACATAGGCCCGGGTACGGGTGAAGCCGGCATTGAGCAGGACGATGAAGTCGCCGATCTCCTGCGGGATTTCATGGGCGATGATAGCCACCGCCGCGATGATGCCCAGGCTCGGATCGGACAGGAAAGCGGCGGCGATCAGGATGCCGTCGGTGAAATTGTGCAGGCCGTCGCCCACCAGGATCATCCAGCCGGATTTGCCGGCCTCGTGGGCGTCATGGCCGTGTTCATGATGGTGGCCGTCGCCTTCGTAATGGTGCGAATGGCGCAGGATCGCCATTTTCTCCAGCAGGAAAAAGCCGAGCAGGCCGGCCAGCAGGGTGGCGAACAGGGCATGCGTATCCGCATGCGACTCGAACGCCTTGGGCAGGGCATGCAGCAGGGAGGTCGACAGCAGGATGCCGACCGACAGGCTGACCATGCGCTCCACCATTTTCCCCAGCAGGCCGAAGGAAAGGATGGCAGCCGCGGAGATGCTGACCACTCCCGCCAGCATGGTGGTCAGCAGGATGGATGTCAGCGTGGCGTTAATTTTGGAACCTGTGCAGTACGGGAAGGAGGCAAATTAAAACACATGCGCCAGGTTTCGGCAAACGCCCTCATGAAAAAGGGCAGAAAAAAAGCACGGCGCCGGGCCGTGCCTTGTTTGAAATGCGGGTGTCCCGGACCATTGTCCCGCCCGGTCGGCATCAGGCCACGCCGTGTCCCTTGAACCACGCCAGGCAGCGCCGCCAGCCGTCTTTGGCGGCTGCCTCGGCATAGCTGGGCCGGTAATCGGCATGGAAGGCGTGGCCGGCTTCCGGATACACCATGATTTCCGATTTGCTCTTGCCCTTGGCCAGCGCCGCCTTCATCCGCTCGACCGACTCCTGCGGAATGCCGTTGTCCTTGCCGCCGTACAGGCCCAGCACGGGCACCTTGAGCCCGGCGGCGATATCGATCGGATGATGCAGCGTCAATGCCGTCTTGTCGCCGACCAGGCGGCCATACCAGGCCACGCCGGCCTTGACCTTCGGGTTGTGCGCGCAATACAGCCAGGTGATGCGTCCGCCCCAGCAAAAACCGGTGATGCCGAGCCTGCCGGTGTCACCGCCGTTTTTGCCGGCCCAGGCCACGCAGGCATCGAGATCCCCCATCACCTGCTCGTCCGGCACCCTGGAGACGACTTCCTTCATCAGTTCGGCGATCGCACTGTATTTGGACGGATCGCCCTGGCGGACGAACAGCTCGGGCGCCAGCGCCAGATAGCCTTGCTTGGCGAAGCGGCGCGCGACATCGGCGATATGCTCGTGCACGCCGAAGATTTCAGACACCACCAGCACCACCGGCAAGCCGGTCTTGCCCTTGGGCTGGGCGCGATAGACCGGCACTTGCTGCCCCTGGACGGTCAGGCTCACTTCGCCGGCTTCCAGGCCTTCGGTATCGGTCTTGATCATGGTTTGCGCGCACACCGGCAGCACGGCCGCGGCAAAACCGCTGCCGAGCGCGGTTTGCAGAAACAGGCGGCGGTCCAGCGCCGTCGACAGGGGCGTTTTCGGCGCCAGGCTTTCGATTTCCAGTTCCAGATTCTTCATGCATCCCTCCCTAAAAAATCAAGCTTGGACTACAGATTCAGCAAACACGACGGTCTTCAGCATAGCAAGATTCACCCTGCCGGCGCCGCCGCGCCCCTCCATGTTTTGATATGGCTTAATGCGCCTCGTCCCAGTTGTTGCCCACACCGACCTCGGCTATCAGCGGCACCTTCAGTTGCGCTACACTAGCCATCAGCTGCGGCAGCTTTTCGCGCACCTGCGCCAGTTCGGCCTGCGGCACCTCCAGCACCAGTTCATCGTGCACCTGCATCACCATCTTCGACTGCAGACCATCGCGCTCCAGCCAGTCCTGCACGGCGATCATCGACAGCTTGATCAGGTCGGCGGCAGTGCCCTGCATCGGCGCATTGATGGCGGCGCGCTCGGCGCCCTGGCGGCGCGGACCGTTTGGTGAATTAATCTCAGGCAGCCACAGGCGGCGGCCGAACACCGTTTCGACGTAGCCGCGCGCCTTGGCCTGAGCGCGGGTATCGGCCATGTATTGGGCGACGCCGGCAAAGCGCTGGAAATACTTTTCGATGTACATCTGCGCGGCGGACCGCTCGATGCCGAGGTTGGACGCCAGGCCGAAGGCGCTCATGCCGTAGATCAGGCCGAAGTTGATCACCTTGGCGTAACGGCGCTGCTCGCTGCTGACATCCTCCTTGGCCACGCCGAAGATTTCGGCGGCGGTGGCGCGGTGGATGTCCAGCCCCTCGGCGAAGGCGCTCAGCATGTTGGCGTCCTCGGAAATATGCGCCATGATGCGCAGCTCGATCTGTGAATAGTCGGCCGAGACGATCACGCTATCCGGCGGCGCGACGAAGGCTTCGCGGATACGCCGGCCCTCGGCGGTGCGGATCGGGATATTCTGCAGATTCGGATCGTTCGACGCCAGCCGGCCCGTCACCGCCACCGCTTGCGCGTAATTGGTGTGCACGCGGCCGGTGCCGGGGTCGATCATCTTCGGCAGCTTGTCGGTATAGGTGGATTTCAGCTTGGACAGGCTGCGGTTCTCCAGCAGGATCTTCGGCAGCGGATAATCCTCGGCCAGCTTTTGCAGCACTTCTTCGTCAGTGGAAGGCGCGCCGGACGGCGTCTTCTTCACCACCGGCAGTTTGAGTCGGTCGAAAAAGATTTCGCAGATCTGCTTGGGCGAATTCAGGTTGAACGGCTGGCCGGCCAGGGCATACGCTTCCTGCTCCAGTTCCATGATGCGCCGGCCCAGTTCGTTCGATTGCGCTTCCAGCCGCGCCGGATCGATCAGCACGCCGTTGCGCTCGATCTTCTGCAACACCACCGAAGTGGGCATCTCGATGTGTTGATACACGTGAGCCAGGCCGGCATCCTCCTTGATGCGCGGCCACAGCGACTGATGCAGCTGCAGGGTGACATCGGCGTCCTCGGCGGCGTATTCGGTGGCGCGGCCGAGCTCGACTTCATCGAAGCACAGCTGTTTCGCCCCCTTGCCGCACACTTCCTCGAAAGTGATGGTCTTGCGGCTGAGATGGCGCTGCGCCAGGCTGTCCATGTCGTGGCTCCTGTGCGATTCGAGCACGTAGGATTCCAGCAGGGTGTCGTGGACGATGCCGCGCAGGGCGATGCCATGGTTGGCGAAGATGTGGCTGTCGTATTTCAGGTGCTGGCCGAGCTTGGGCTTGGCCGGGTCTTCCAGCCAGGCTTTCATTTTGCCGAGCACCAGCTCGCGGCTCAGCTGCGCCGGCGCGCCCTGGAAGCGGTGCGCCACCGGGATGTAGGCGGCCTTGCCGGCTTCGCAGCATAGCGAAATGCCGACCAGCTGCGCCTGCATCGGGTTGAGCGAGGTGGTTTCGGTATCGAGTGCGGTCAGTTCGGCGGCATCGATCTTTTTCAGCCACTGGTCGAGCTGCTCTTCGGTCAGCACCGTTTCGTATTCTGCGGCGGGCGGCGCCTCGGCGGCGAACAGCGCGCCCTGCGCCTGCCCTGGGAAATCGGCGGCAACGGGCGCACCCTGCTTGCCGGCGCCGCCCTCGGCCGCCTCGGTAGCCTCGCGCAGCCAGGTCTTGAAACCATAGCGGCGGTAGATGTCGATCAGCGCTTCGCGGTCCGGTTGCTGCGCCGGGAGCGATTCGGCGATCGTGGTCATGTGCTTGACCAGCTCGCAATCGGTCTTGACGGTGACCAGCACGCGCGCTTGCGGCAGCCAATCGAGCGAATTACGCAGGTTCTCGCCAACCACGCCGGTAATCTTGTCGGCATTGGCGATCACGCCATCCAGGCTGTCGTATTGCGCCAGCCACTTGACCGCAGTCTTGGGGCCAACCTTGGGCACGCCCGGCACGTTGTCGACCGCATCGCCCACCAGCGTCAGGTAATCGACGATCCGCTCCGGCGGCACGCCGAACTTGGCGATCACGCCGTCGCGGTCGAGCTTTTCATTGCTCATGGTGTTGACCAGGGTGACATGGCCGTTGACCAGCTGCGCCAGGTCCTTGTCGCCGGTGGAGATCACGCAATTCATGCCATGCGATTTCGCTTGCACCGCCAGCGTGCCGATGACGTCGTCGGCCTCGATGCCTTCGACCGCCAGCACCGGCCAGCCCATGGCCTTGACCGCCGCATGGATCGGTTCGACCTGGCGCGCCAGGTCTTCCGGCATGCTGGCGCGGTTGGCCTTGTACTCGGCGTAGAGATCGTCGCGGAAGGTCTTGCCTTTTGCATCGAAGACACAGGCAATGTATGCTGCCGGGTAGTCGTTGTGCAGGCGGCGCAGCATGTTGATCATGCCGTACAGGGCGCCGGTCGGTTCCCCCTCGGCGTTGCGCAAGTCAGGCATGGCATGGAAAGCACGGTACAGGTAACTGGAACCGTCAACAAGCAATAGGGTTTTTTGCATATGAAAGAGGAAGGAAAAAAGCGGCCACGGCCGCGGCTACACAAGCTGGGCGAGCTGGAGCGCGCAACGGCCAAAAAGGCGCGCGAATCATGGCATATGTTCACGATTATGGCAGAATTTGTCGAGGCCACGGAACAGCTGTCGGAACTGCGCCCGGCGGTCTCGGTCTTCGGCTCCGCGCGGATCACGCCGGAAGATCCGTACTACCTGAAAGGCGTGGAAATCGCCCGGCGCTTGTCCGACGCTGGCCTGGCGGTCATTTCCGGCGGCGGCCCCGGCATCATGGAAGCCGCCAACAAGGGAGCGTTCGAGGGCAAGTCGCTGTCGGTCGGCTTGAATATCCAGCTGCCGCGCGAACAAGTCAGCAATATCTGGCAAGACATCTCGATCAGCTTCCGTCATTTTTTTGCACGCAAGGTCGCCTTCGTCAAGTATGCCGATGCCTATGTCGTCCTGCCCGGCGGCTTCGGCACGCTCGATGAGATGACCGAGGTCCTGACCCTGATCCAGACCGGCAAGACCCGCCGCATTCCGGTGATCCTGGTTGGCGCTGCTTTCTGGCGCGGCTTGCTGGACTGGTTCCAGAATACCCTGGTCAAGAGCGGCATGATCAGCCCGGAAGACATGGGAATCGTGCAACTGATCGATGAACCGGCGAACGTGGTGGAAGCCATCTTCGCCTTCTATGAAGAGCGCGACTTCGAGCCGAGCGACGAGGAAAGACAAAAAACCCTGTATTTGTAACGCCGGCAAGGCATGCCGCGCCGATTAATTGCAGAAAAATCAGCGCGGTTTGCTACAATGAACATGTCTGCGGCACTTTATTTATTTCATGGTAATTTGCTGTTGAGTATTTTTATCCAGTAACCTGACTTTCGCTTACCCGTCCGAAGAATTCTATGCGCTCGATTCGCACTTATCTCCTGGCTAGCATGTGGATGGCCGCTGCCACGGCAAGCCTGCCCGCCCTGGCCCAGCAACGCCCGGAAGCCCCGCCGCCGCCGCGCCTGGAAAAGCTGGAAGAAGGCGAACAGCCTGCCGTCACGATCACGCCGCCCTCCGAAAAAAGCACGGTCACGGAACAGCGCGCTCCCGGCGGCAAGCGCACGGAAGTCAAGGTCAAGAGCGGCAAGAGCACCTATCGCGTGCAGCCGTCCGAATCGCCCGGTAATGCGCAGCAGGGCGATGGCCAGAGCATCGCGGCCAAGCCCGCGCAGTGGGAAGTGATGCAATTCGACTTGAGCCGCCAAAAGAAAGTCCAGCAAGCGCCTGTCGAACCGCCGCCTGCACTGCAACCCAATCCTGCTGCCAAAACCCCGGCGCCAGCCAAGAAACAATAAGCTTGCGCTATCCGCTCCCGACAAGAGCGCCTTTTCATAATATCAAGTTATGGCAGTATTTACCCCAGTCAGCCTGGATGATCTGACCTCATGGATGCCCCAGTTCTCGCTCGGCAAACCGCTGGCGCTCAAGGGCATTTCCAGCGGCATTGAAAACAGCAATTTCTTTCTGACGACGGAAACCGGCGAATACGTCCTGACCCTGTTCGAAAAACTGACGTTCGAACAACTGCCGTTTTATCTGCACCTGATGCGCCACCTGGCGCAGCATGGCGTGCTGGTGCCGGCGCCGGTCGTCAACCATCAGGGCCAGATCCTGCACAGCCTGCATGGCAAGCCGACGGCGATCGTCACCCGCCTGCAAGGCGCCTGCCAGCTGGCTCCTCAAGCCGCGCATTGCGCCGCGGTTGGCGCCATGCTGGCGAAAATGCACCTGGCCGGGCGCGATTTCGGCATGGTCCAGCCGAACCTGCGCGGCCTGGACTGGTGGAATGCCACCACGCCCACCGTCCTGCCCTATCTGTCCGACAGCTGCAAGCATTTGCTGCGCGCGGAAATGCATTTCCAGGAAAGCTTCGCCAGTTCCGCGCCCTATCACCGCCTGCAGCGCGGTCCGATCCATGCCGACCTGTTCCGCGACAATGTCATGTTCGACGGCGAACGTGTGACCGGCTTCTTCGATTTCTATTTCGCCGGCTGCGACACCTGGCTGTTCGACATCGCCGTCACCGTCAACGACTGGTGCATCGACCTGGCCACCGGCGTGCTCGATGAAACCCGCGTGCGCGCGCTGCTGGACGCCTACCGGGACGTGCGGCCGTTTACCGAAGACGAAAAAGTGTCATGGCAAGCCATGCTGCGCGCCGGCGCCCTGCGTTTCTGGATTTCGCGCCTGTACGACTATTACCTGCCGCGCGACGCCCATATGCTGACGCCGCACGATCCCGTGCATTTCGAACGCATCCTGCGCCAGCGTATCGAAGGCAAGATTCCGCCCCTTTTCTGAGATGAATAAACTGCCCGCTTCCGCCGGCTGGGTCTGGGTCAAGCAAGGCTTTGTCCTGTTCCGCAAGCAACCGGCCGAACTTTCCACGCTGTTCATCAGCTACATGTTCCTGATGCTGGCGCTGAACCTGGTTCCCCTCATCGGCGCAGTGCTGCCGCTGATCCTGGTGCCAGTGTTCGCGATGGCTTTCATGCAGGCTTGCGTGCATGTCGAACAGGGCCGGCGCGTCTATCCGAACCTCCTGCTGACCGGTTTCCGCTCGCCGGCCTTCCGCACACTGGCGCTGCTGGGCGTGCTGTACCTGCTGGCGGCTGTGCTGGCGGTGGGGGCATCGAGCCTGGTCGATGGCGGCGTGTTCTGGAAAGTCATGAACGGCAAGCTGATGCTGGATTCGCCCGAAGTGCGCGACTCCGCCCTGCCCCTGGGCATGCTGTTTTCCGCCATGGTTTACATCCCGGCGGCCATGGCTTTCTGGTATGCGGCGCCGCTGATCGCCTGGAAAGACATGACATTGACCAAGGCCGTGTTCTACAGTTTCTTTACGGTGAAAAACGCCGGTAAGGCTTTCCTGCTGTACGGCCTGGCGTGGTTTGCTCTTGGCATCCTGCTGCCGACCATCGCCAGCACATTCCTGGCGCTGGTGGCAGGCAAGACGCTGGCGGTCTTCGTGCTGATGCCGCTGTCGATCGTGCTGACGGTGGTGATGTATTGCTCGTTCTATCCGACCTACACGGAATTTTTCGGCCGGCCGTATCCAACCCAGCCGGTAGCTGAAACCGAACAGTAGATCCGGCGGCCTGCAGCCCGGTATTCAGCCCGGACTGCCGCAGCTCATGCGCTTGGGGCGCAGCCCGGCGTCGGGTTCAGGCGCGCGCCACTTTCTCCAGCTTCGCCACGCCCAGGTCCAGCAGCTTCATGCCATGGCGGCCGAAATTGATGTGAGCGCGAGGATTGCCGCCGCCACCTTCGATATTCACGATGACGCCTTCGCCGAACTTCTGGTGAAACACCGTCTCGCCCGCCTTCCAGCCGATATCCTTGCCGCTGAATTTCTGTGCAATGGCATTGGCGCCGGCTTGCGGCGCATCGTCCCAGGCCGCCTTGTGCGTGTGGCCGAACCACTGCGGCTGTACCCGCGGCGACAGCCACTTCAGGCATTCATCGGGCAACTCGTCGAAAAAGCGCGACTTCATGTTGTAGCGGGTCTGGCCGTGCAGCATACGCGTCTGCGAAAAGCTTAAATACAGGCGCTTCTTCGCGCGCGTGATCGCCACGTACATCAAGCGCCGCTCTTCCTCAAGGCCGCCCTGCTCCTGCTGTGAATTTTCGTGCGGGAACAAGCCTTCCTCCAGGCCGGTGATGAAGACGGCGTCGAACTCCAGCCCCTTGGCCGAATGCACCGTCATCAACTGCAGCGCATCCTGACCTGCCTGCGCCTGGTTGTCGCCGGCTTCCAGCGAAGCGTGCGAGAGGAAGGCCGACAACGGCGACATCACGGTTGCCAGCGGCGCGTCGGCATCGATGATTTCCACGCCGTCGGCGGTGGTCACGGCGGCGCCCGCCACCGCTTGCGCCTTCGGCCCGGTCAGCGCCGGCGTATCGATGCCGAAGCCTTCTTCGGACACGAACAGCATCGCCGCGCTCACCAGCTGCTCGAGGTTTTCGATGCGGTCGGCGCCTTCCTTTTCATTCCGGTAGTGCGTCAGCAGGCCGCTCATGTCGAGCACCACCTGCACCATTTCCTGCAGCGGCAGGTTTTGCGTTTCGAAGCGGGCGGCCTCGATCAGTTTCACGAAGGCGCCCAGCGAGGTGCCCGCCTTGCCGGCCACGTAAGGCACTGCCGCATACAGCGAAATGCCTTGCTGGCGCGCCGCATCCTGCAATTGCTCGAGCGAGCGCGCGCCGATCCCGCGTGTCGGGAAATTCACCACGCGCAGGAAAGCGGAATCGTTGTGCGGGTTATCCATCAGCTGCAGGTAGGCGATCGCATGCTTGACCTCGGCGCGTTCGAAAAAGCGCTGGCCGCCATACACGCGGTAGGGAATCCCGGCGGAAAACAGCGCATGCTCGATCACGCGCGATTGCGCGTTCGACCGGTACAGGATGGCGATCTCGCTACGGCTTGCGCCTTCGGCGATCAGGCTCTTGGATTCCTCGATGATCCACTGCGCTTCCTGCAAGTCGGAAGAAGCTTCCATGACCCGCAGTTGCTCGCCGTGGCCGGCGTCGGTGCGCAGGTTCTTGCCGAGACGCTTGCTGTTGTTGGCGATCAGGGTATTGGCGCTGTCGAGGATATGGCCGTGCGAGCGGTAATTCTGTTCCAGCTTGATCAGGTTCTGCACCTGGTAATCGCGTTCGAACGCCATCATGTTGCCGACATTGGCGCCGCGGAAGGCGTAAATGCTCTGGTCATCGTCGCCGACCGCAAACACCGCACCATGCTGCCCCGCCATGAGCTTGAGCCACTTGTATTGCAGGTCGTTGGTGTCCTGGAATTCATCGACCAGGATGTGCGAAAAGCGATGCTGGTAATGCTCGCGCAGCGGCTGGTTACGGCTCAGCAATTCATAAGTGCGCAGCAGCAGCTCGGCGAAATCCACCACGCCTTCGCGCTGGCATTGCTGGTCGTACAGTTCATACAACTGGACGAACTTACGGTTGAAATCGTCGTACGCATCGACTTCGTGCGCGCGCAAGCCCTGGTCCTTGGCGCTGTTGATGAAATACATCAAATTGCGCGGTGGATACTTTTCATCATCAATATTGTTTGCCTTCAGCAGTCGCTTGATCGCCGACAGCTGGTCTTGCGAATCAAGGATCTGGAACGTCTGCGGCAAGGCGGCATCGCGGTAGTGCGCGCGCAAGAGGCGGTTGCACAAGCCGTGGAAAGTGCCGATCCACATGCCGCGTGTATTGATCGGCAACATCGCCGACAGCCGCGCCTGCATTTCCTTGGCAGCCTTGTTGGTAAAGGTGACGGCCAGGATGCCGCTTGGCGATACTTGCCCGGTCTGGATCAGCCAGGCGATCCGGGTGGTCAACACGCGCGTCTTGCCGGAGCCGGCGCCAGCCAGGATCAGCGCAGATTGCGCCGGCAGGGTGACGGCGGCGAGTTGTTCGGGATTGAGATTGTGAAGGAGATTTTGCATCCCGAGATTATAGTCCTGCGGACAGATGTCAGCCGATGCGCACAGCCCGAAAGGATGAAATTCCACACGTGCAATTAATCCAGCCTTAATCTTCGCCACCTAGTCTGGCACTGTCGTAACGAACAGGAGTCGGAAATGGTCATGCCTGCAACAGTGCTGTCTTGCACGCCGGCTGCAGCTACGCCAGCCGGACCGCCCATCGCACGCAGTTATCGGGTCGAGTGGGTGGATTGTCAGCATCCGGATCGCGCCACCCTTCAGGCATTCATTGCCGCTGAATTTCTTGATGTCTATGGCGCCCGGGTCAGCCATTTTTGCAACACGCTGGTGGGATGCCGCGATGACAATGGTCGCTGGATCGCCGCCCTGGGATATTCGTTTGCCCGAGATGGCAAGACTTTCCTGGAACAGTATCTCGCTGCGCCACTGGAAACCGAGATTGCTGCGCGGATTGGCAACCCGGTCAGGCGTGCCTCCATCGTCGAGGTCGGCAACCTCGCCGCGCGGCACGCGGGCGCCGCCCGCCACCTGATCGTGCTGATGACGAAATTCCTGCATGAAGAGGGCATGGCGTGGGTGGCCTTCACCGCCACACGCGGATTGCTCAATTCCTTTACCCGCTTGCGCCTGAAGCCGGCGATTCTGGCGGAAGCCGATCCACGCATGCTGGCCGACGGCGGCGCAAGCTGGGGCTCCTATTACGTAACCAGGCCGCACGTTATGTTCGGCAATATCCAGTCCGGTTATGCACAACTTGCTGAATAACCTCCCCGTCGGCACCCCGGTGCTGGTCGGCCCCGGCATCAGTTGGGACCGGACGGCGCTCGAGGCACATGTCGATCGGGCAATGCAGGCGCTACGTGGGCGCAAAAACCCGCAGGCGCCGGTGGCACTGCTGGCCGATAACACCCCTGAGTGGATTGCGATCGACTTGGCAACCCAGCAACTCGGCATAGCGCTGGTGCCGTTGCCAGCGTTTTTCACGCCGGCGCAATGGCGGCATGCGATCGAGGCGGCGGACGTCCAGGCGATTTTCTGTCCAACCCCGCAAGCGGCGCAGGCGCTGGGATTTACCATGCCTGTGCCGTTCGACGGCACGCTGCATCTTTACGAGTCGGCCCGTGCTGGCATCAGCGGCAATCTGCCCGATATCCAGAAAATCACCTTCACTTCCGGCACCACCGCGCAACCCAAAGGGGTATGCCTGAGCGCCCGCCAACAATGGGATGTGGCGCAAGGACTGCAGGCGAGCCTGGCCGGCCTGCAGATCCGGCGCCATCTCAACCTGCTGCCGCTGGCCGTGCTGCTGGAGAATATCGCCGGCGTGTACACGGCGCTGCTTTCCGGCGCCACCAACATTTGCCTGCCGCTGGCCGAAACCGGCTTGCGCGGCGCCTCGCAGTTCGATCCGGAGATTTGCCTGGATGCGATCGGGCGCCACCAGGCCGAGAGCGTCATCCTGCTGCCGCAGATGCTGCAGGCGCTGGTGACCGTCAGCCGCGCGCACGAGCCGCGCATCCGCAGCCTGAAGTTCGTCGCCGTCGGTGGCGGCAAGACGCCCGAGCCGCTGATCCGCGCGGCCCGTGAAAAGGGGTTCCCAGTCTACGAAGGCTACGGCCTGTCCGAATGCGGCTCGGTGGTGTCGCTCAATCTTCCCGGTGCCGACCGTCCCGGCAGCTGCGGCAAGCCACTGCCAAACCGCCTGGTGCGGATTGCCACCGATGGCGAAATCGAGGTGGGCGGCGCCGGCATCGCCCATTACCTCGGCGACGCCGCACACGATATCGACTGGCTGGCGAGCGGCGACCTCGGCCACCTCGACGCTGACGGCTTCCTGTATATCGACGGCCGCAAGAAAAACATTCTGGTTTCCGCCTACGGCCGCAACATTTCGCCCGAATGGCCGGAAGCCGAGCTGCTCGGCGCTGGCCCAATCGCCCAGGCCGTGGTGTTCGGCGACGCCCGCCCCTGGCTGGTGGCGGCGATCGTGCCAGCTTCCGGCGAGATGGCCGATGCGGCCCTGCAGGCCGCCGTCGACCGCGCCAATGCCCGCCTGCCTGACTATGCCCGCATCCGCCGCTGGTTCCGCACCGACGCCTTCAGCCCGGCGGATGCGACCGCCACTGCCAATGGCCGGCCGCGCCGCGGAGCCATCGCCCAACGCTGCCAGCAGCAGATCGCAGCCGCCTATGCACCCCAAGGAGCATGACATGCCATTTTTCGACACCCTGCGAGAGGCCACCGAAGCCGACCGCCAGCAATTGTTTACCGTCCCGGTGATCCAGGACGCCCTGCGCGGCAACATCGACGCCGCCCAGTACGTGGCCTTCCTCTGCCAGGCCTATCACCACGTCAGGCATACGGTCCCGCTCCTGATGGCCTGCGGCAGCCGCCTCGGCCGGCGTCACGAGTGGCTGCGCACGGCCATCGCCGAATACATCGAGGAAGAAATCGGCCACGAGGAATGGATCCTTTCCGACATCGCGGCCTGCGGCGGCGATCCCGAGCGGGTGCGGGCATCGACGCCGCACGCCAGCACCGAACTGATGGTCGCCTACGCCTATCACCAGATCGACCGCGGCAATCCGGTCGGCTTCTTCGGCATGGTGCACGTGCTCGAAGGCACCAGCATCGCGCTGGCCACGCATGCCGCCTCCACCATCCGGGAGACGCTGGCCTTGCCAGCCAATGCCTTCAGCTATCTGAATTCGCATGGCAGCCTCGATATCGAGCACGTAGCGTTCTTCGAAAAACTGATGAACCGGCTCGACCAAGAAGATGACAAGGCAGCGGTCATTCATTGCGCCAGCATGATTTACAAGCTGTACGGCGACATCTTCCGCAGCCTGCCGGCCCGTCAAGCCATCATGGCGGAGGCCTGACATGGCGGATCGCAAACCGGGCGCCCCCTGCCGCGCCATCCTGACCGGCGCCACCGGCGGCATCGGCCGAGCGATTGCCTGGGAACTGGCCGGCCGCACCGACTGGATGATCCTGGTCGGCCGCAATATCGTCGCGCTGCATGCCTTGCAGGAAAAAATCGGCAAATCCAAGGCGCACGTCATCGCCGGCGATCTCACGCAGGAAGGAACTCTGGCAACCATCGACCGTCTTGCCCGCCAATTGGGCGGCGCCAATCTGCTCGTCAACAATGCCGGCAGCGGGGATTTCCACGACTTCGAAACCCAGGATGCCGGAGCGATCCGTAACCTGCTCGACACCAACCTGCTGGCGCCGATGCTGCTGACGCGCCGCCTGCTGCCGTTGCTGAAGGAAGCGGACACGGCGCAAATCATCAACATCGGCTCACTGTTCGGTAATCTTGGTTACCCGGGCTTTGCCGCGTACGGTGCCAGCAAGGCCGGCTTGCGCGGCTTCACCCAGGCGCTGCGGCGCGAGCTGGCTGATACCGGCATCACCGTGCGTCACTTCATCCCGCGCGCCACCCGCACCGCCATCAACAGCGAAGCGGTGGTGGCGCTCAACCGCGCCCTGAAAACCGCGGAAGACACGCCGGAACATGTCGCCCGTCAGTTCGTGCAATTCCTCGACGGCTCGGCCTGGGAAACGACGGTCGGCGCCAAGGAAGCCTTTTTCAAGTTCATCAACCAGATGCTGCCGGCGCTGCCTGACAAGGCGATTGCCGGCCAGCTTTCGGTGATCAGGAAACACATGCCAAAGTAGTTATCCATTCCCTCCTTTTTCTTTGTCCATAAGAGGTCAACATGCACATCATCAAACGCTCGCTTGTCATTTTCCTGAGTGCCCTCGCCTTCACGGGAGCTGCGGCCGGTGCGACGCTAGACGACGACGTCAGCAAGCTGCAGCACGAATGGGAACGCATCAAGTACCAGACCGCGCCGGCGGCCCAGGAAAAGGAGTTCGAACGCCTGCTGCAGGAAGCCGACCAGGTCCTCGCACGTAATCCCGAGCGCGCCGAAATGCTGATCTGGCACGGCATCGTCGAAGGCAGCTATGCCGGCGCCAGGGGCGGCCTGGGCGCGCTCTCCCACGCGAAAAACGCCCGGAAGGATTTCGAGCGGGCGCTGGAAATCAAACCTGATGCGCTGTCAGGCTCTGCTTTTACCAGCCTGGGCTCGCTGTACTACCAGGTGCCGGGATGGCCAATCGGCTTCGGCGATAACAAAAAAGCGCTAGAATTCCTGAAAAAAGGCCTGGCGATCAATCCGGACGGCATCGACCCGAATTACTTCTATGGCGATTTCCTGTATCGCATCGGTGACCTGGACAATGCCGAGCGGACCTTGCGCAAGGCGCTCAAGGCTCCCGCCCGGCCACAGCGCAAGCTGGCCGACGAAGGGCGCATCGGGGAAATCAACCAGCTGCTGGAAAAGATCGCCGAAAAGCGCAAGTAACCGTTAAAGGACAGCGATGGGCAAGCTCGGGAGAAGGCTGAATTGAGGATCCTGCTGGTTGAAGACGATGCCTTGCTCGCATCCGGCCTGCTCTTGGCTCTACAGCGCGCGCACTACGCCACCGAGCACGTTGCCGACGGCGAAGCGGCGGTCAGGGCGCTTGCTGACAACAGTTTCGATCTGGTCATCCTCGACCTTGGCCTGCCCCTGCTCGACGGCACCGGCGTGATCGATGCCTTGCGCAAGCGCGGCAACGCCATCCCCGTGCTGGTGCTGTCGGCGCGCGACGCCACCCGTGACCGTATCCACGCGCTGGATCTCGGCGCCGACGATTACCTGGTCAAGCCCTTCGACCTGGATGAGCTGCTGGCCCGCATCCGCGTACTCGAACGGCGTCGCAGCGGCTTGCCGGTCAACCAGCTGCAGCAGGGCGAACTGGTGCTGGACCTGGGCAGCATGAGCGTCTGGTGGCAGGGCCGGCAGGTGGAATTGCAGCACCGCGAAATCATGCTGCTCAGGCGTCTGCTGGAAAATCCCCACAAAGTATTCAGTCGCGGGCAGCTGGAAGAATCACTGTACGGCTGGGGTGAGGGCGTCGCCAGCAACGCCATCGATGTCTATGTCCACCATCTGCGCAAGAAGATTTCACCCGACGTGATCAAGACGATCAGAGGGCTGGGCTATCGTTTCGGCAAGGTTGCCGTATGATCGGCAAACATTACTCGGTGCGGCGCCGCTTGCTCTTCAGCACGATGGCGTGCATGGCGTTGATCCTGGTTGTCATCGGCATTGCCGCGCACCAGGTGGCACGCCATGAATCCGAAGAGATATTCAGCGCCCGCCTGGCCACCTCGGCGCGCGTGCTGGAATCGCTGATGGCCCGCCAGCTCGAGCATGCGACCATCGCCCGCCCTGTCGTGATTCCCCTGCCGCTGGAGCTCGAGCACGCCACCGACCATCTGCCGGCGCAGGTTGGCCACCCGTACGAAACCAAGATCGCCTTCCAGATATGGAATGAGCAAGGCGAATTGCTGGCGAAGTCGGCCTCCGCGCCGGACGCAGCACTGAGCCCGCTGAAGGAAGGATTCAGCAACAATCACATCAGCGGCGAGAAGTGGGAAGTGTTCACGCTGAAATCCGGCGGCATCTGGGTGATCGCTGCGGAAAAGGATGAAGTGCGCCAGGAAATGATCACGGAACTGGGCGCCTCGGTGCTGGCTCCCCTGGTGATCGGCGGCTTGCTGATGCTGTTGACGGTCAGCCTGGTGCTGAACGCGAACCTGGGTTCACTGCGTGCCCTGGCGGAGGGCATCGCGCGGCGCGAACCGGAATCCCTGGCGCAGATCGAGCTGGCGAACATCCCGGAAGAACTGGAGCCGGTCGTCGATGAACTCAACAGCCTGCTGCGCCGCGTGCAGGCTGCCTTCGAGCGGGAGCAGCGTTTCATCGACGCCGCCGCGCACGAGTTGCGCACCCCGATCGCCGCCGTGCAGCTGCATGTGCAGAACGCCATGCGGGCAGGCACCGCGCAGGAACGCGACGCCTCGCTGGCTGAAGCCGTCGCCGGCCTGCATCGCACAACCAGGCTGGCCGGGCAGCTGCTCGCCTTCAGCCGCCTGGCGGCAAAAACCGACGTCAACCTGATGCAGCCGGTGTCGCTCAACCAGGTGTGCCGCGACGTGATCGGCTTGCAGGAAGCCTTGCTGGAACAGCGCGGCCAGACCATCGGCCTGGATGCGGCACAGGAATGCGTGGTGACAGGCGACCCTTACAAGCTGCAGCAACTGCTGCAGAACCTGATCGACAATGCATCGCAGTACGGCTTGCCGGACGGCGAGATCGAGGTAGCGCTCACGATGAGGGACGGCGGCGCTATGCTGCAGGTGGCCAACGATGGCGAACCGGTGCCGGTGGAAGATACCGAGAAAATTTTCACACCCTACTACCGTGTAGCCGGAAGGCGCTCGCCGGGCTCGGGGCTGGGCCTAAGCATCGTCAGGGAAATCGCCGGACTGCACAAGGCCAGGATCACGGTCGGCAGGAAACCGGACAAGCAGGGTTGCGTCGTCAACGTGGCGTTTCCGCCTCCTCGGGCTTAAGGCCCCACTCCATCCAGTCGTCACCGAACAGTTCGACCGGATGCTGGGTGCGCTCCGAGCCATTTCCGCATGCCAGCGAATCGGCCGGACAATACTTGTCACATCCCCAACAAATCCTTTCCGGGTTCAGGGGGTGAATGGGAAATTTCTTGGCCATCAGCGTATATCCTCACATCACTTGAAAGCTTGGAGCAATACGATTTTATGGCCGTACCCTTTTATCGATACATGATCCAGGTTAAGTATTTTGGCCGCATTGGCGCCAGCCTGGCTTGGATCATGCTGATATGACATCAGACAAGCAACGCGCCGCCTCGGCAGGGCCGGGGCGATTGCCGCCTACCCCTTGAACAGGTCGGCAAACCGCCGCGCCACGGCTTGCGGATCCGCCGCCAGATAAACGCTGCTGATCGCCGCCACCATGTCGGCGCCGGCCGCCACCAGCGGTGCAGCGTTATCGATCGTCATGCCGCCGATGACCACGACCGGCAGGGGAACCGCGGCATGGGAATCGGCGATGATCGATATCGGCGTGGTAACAGGATATTTCTTCACGCGCGAAGCATAGAAGCCGCCGAAGGCGACATAGCTCGCGCCCTCCGCGTGGGACTTGCGGGCAAGCCCCAGGTCGCCGTAGCAGGAAGCGCCGAGGATCTTGTCCGGACCAATGGCGGCGCGCACTTCGGCGACTGCCGCATCGGTGCCGCCGACATGCACGCCATCGGCATCGAGCTCCATGCACAACTCGACAAAATCGTTGATCACCAGCGGCCGCCCGTACGAACGGCACAAGGCCAGCAGGCATTCGGCCTGTTCGCGGCGCAAGCCGGCATTGGCGGTCTTGTGGCGGTATTGCACCACCGCCGCACCGCCCTTCAGGGCCAGCTCGGTAATTTCCAGCAGTTTTTTCGTGTCATCCCAGTCCGGGGTGACGATATATAAACCCTTCATCATGCCGCCTTCATGTAAGGACGCGGACGGCTGGGAATCAGCTGTCCTTCGGCGATGGCATAGGCATGTTCCAGCGCCTGATGGCAATAGGCTTGCCCATCCTCGATCGCCTCAGCCATCGGCTTGCCGCAAGCCAGCAAGGCGGCAATCGCCGATGCCAGGGTGCAGCCGCTGCCATGGAAAGCGCCGGGCAGGCGCGGCCAGGCCCAGGAACGGAATTCGCCGCCGGAAAACCAGCGGTTCACCACCCTGTCGTCATGCGCATGGCCACCCTTGATCAGCACATGCCGGCAACCCTGGGCCAGCAAGGCCTCGGCTTGCGAATCGGTGCGGCGGTCGCCGCCGGAAAGGACGGTGGCTTCCGGCAGGTTGGGCGTGACCAGGGTAGCCAGCGCCATCAATGGCGCCAGCGTGTTGGCCGCGTCGTCGAGACCCAGCGCATCGCCATGGCCGCTGGCCAGCACCGGGTCCAGCACCACCGGCAATTCAGGCCGCGATTGCCGCAACTGCCGAATGACGGTAGCGATCGCCTCGGCATTGGCGCGGTTACCGACGATGCCGATCTTGACGGCGGCGATATCGATCTTTCCGGTCAGGGCATGCGCCTGCTGGATCAGCAGCGCGGCCGGCACCGGGTGCACAGCGTATACACGATCGTTGTCCTGCACCGTCAGCGAAGTCAGCACCGACAGCGGATGTGCGCCAAGAGCGGCAATCGCCTGCACATCGGCCTGCATGCCGGCGCCGCCGCTCGGATCGGAACCGGAAAACACCAGCACGCTTGCTCGCTTCATAGGGGACGTCCTTCCATCGGTGACGAGGGGGATGCTGCAAATTTTTTCGGGATGCGGCCCGCCAGATAGGCGGCGCGGCCGGCTTCGACCGCCAGGCGCATCGCGTGCGCCATGCGGATCGGGTCGCGCGCGCCGGCAATCGCCGTATTCATCAGCACGCCGTCGCAGCCCAGTTCCATCGCGATGGCCGCATCCGAAGCGGTACCGACACCGGCATCGACCAGCACCGGCACTTTGGCCTGCTCGATGATCAGCGACAGGTTCCAGGGATTGAGGATGCCCATGCCCGAGCCGATCAGCGACGCCAGCGGCATGACCGCCACGCAGCCGATTTCTTCCAGCATTTTCGCCTGAATCGGATCGTCGCTGCAATACACCATCACGTCGAAACCATCTTTCACCAACGTTTCCGCGGCTTTCAGGGTTTCCGGCATGTTGGGAAACAGGCTCTTGGGGTCGCCCAGCACTTCCAGCTTGACCAGTTTGTGGCCATTTAACAATTCACGCGCCAGTTGCAGCGTATACACGGCATCGGCGGCGTTGTAGCAGCCGGCCGAGTTGGGCAGGATCGTGAATTCGGATGGCGGCACCGCATCCAGCAAGCTGGGCGCATTCGGGTCCTGGCCGATGTTGACGCGGCGAATCGCCACGGTAATGATTTCCGCTCCGCTCGCCACGGTGGCGGCACGGGTTTCATCCAGGTCCTTGTACTTGCCGCTGCCGACCAGCAGGCGCGAGCGGTAAGTCTTGCCGGCGATGGTCAAGCCTTCGTCCTGCTGAAGAGTGGGGCAATCTGTCGGGTTCATTTTTGCTTCCTTTACTTTGTCATTTCCATCAAACGCGCGTGGGAGAGTTGCGAAACTCAGGATAAGTCGTCAGTCTTTGAACCTCCCTCACCTTCGCGCTTGCAAGCGCTCCGGATTCATGCGGCGCGAAGCATGCTTCGCGAATTCCCGCATTCATCCCCCACCAATAGCCCGCACGATATCCACGCGGTCGCGCGGCTTGAGTGTGCGCTCGGGCCACTGGTGGCGCGGCACGATCTCACGGTTGATCGCCACCGCCAGCGACTTGTTGGCCAGGTCGAGGGCGGCGACCAGTTCCTGCACGTTCTGGTTGTCGGCGACCGCATGCGGCGCGCCGTTCAGTTCGATTTCCATGCTGCGCGTCCTACTTACTGCTTGCGATAGATCTCGGCGCCGGACTTGACGAATTCCACCGCCTTGACTTCCATGCCCTGCTTCAAGGCCTGCTCATCCGAGATGCCCTGCGACGCCGCATAGTCGCGCACGTCCTGGGTGATCTTCATCGAGCAGAAATGCGGGCCGCACATCGAGCAGAAGTGCGCCACCTTGGCCGAATCCTTGGGCAGGGTTTCATCATGGAATTCGCGCGCCTTGTCCGGGTCGAGACCGATATTGAACTGGTCTTCCCAGCGGAACTCAAACCGCGCCTTGGACAAGGCATTGTCGCGGATCTGCGCACCCGGATGGCCCTTGGCCAGGTCGGCCGCATGCGCCGCCAGCTTGTAGGTGATGATGCCTT
>DPRS01000032.1:0-166 GCA_003537575.1 Oxalobacteraceae bacterium | reverse complement strand
GGGTCTTCAGTTCGCCCAGCTGCGCCTCGTCATTGGCATCGTAGATCGAGCCTGGACGCAGGCCATCACCCAGCGAGAACGACACGTCATACGCCTTCATGATTTCGCAAATCTCTTCGAAGTGCGTGTACAGGAAGGATTCCTTGTGATGCGCCAGGCACCACTT
>DPRS01000011.1 GCA_003537575.1 Oxalobacteraceae bacterium | reverse complement strand
TTGATTAATCTTCAGCGCGCAAGGCCTTCATGCGCTCGGTCAGCGTGGCCGCCGATACTTCGCCGACGCGGGTAGCGGCCAGCTTGCCGTGCCGGTCAAAAAATAGCGTGGTGGGCATTCCCACCGTTCCGGTCGCACGCGCCAGCTCGCCTTTGGGGTCCAGCAGCACATTCTCCAGCTTCAGCTTTTCGCCAGCCATATAGGAACGGACGGCCTCGGCTGATTCCCCCTGGTTGGCGAAGACAAACAAGAAATCGGGATTGGCTTGCTGAGCTTGCTGCAACACCGGCATTTCACGCCGGCATGGCGGGCACCAGGTGGCCCAGAGGTTCAGCACCACCGGTTTGCCGGCAAGCTGATCGATGCGCAGCGGCCGCCCATCGAGGCCGGAAAGCGCGATTGCCGGCAGACGGGTCTCTGGCTGGCTCGACAGCAGCACCGCATTGCCGGCCCCCCAAAGCAAAGTGCCGGACAACAAGGCGACGAACAGCGGCTTGCGCAGCCCGCGCACGTAACGGCTCAGGATGAAGGTGGCAATCAGCGCGCCGGCAATCCCGGTGGCGGCATTGAAGCCGCCGTCGCGGATGTCGAGCATGCTCCATGGCGCGCCCAGGTACATTTCGCGATAGCTCACGACAAACGGAATGCGCCCCGCCAGCAGACCGGCCAGCAGGACGATCCATAAAGGTTTTTCAACCTCGACGCAGTGCTTGCGGCCGAGGCGGCTGGCAATGACAAAAACCAGCACCAGCGCGGCGAGCAGCAGCACAAGCTTGCTTGAAAAGACCAGGGGCCCCAGCTTCACTGATTCCAAACTTGTTTCTTTCGATGAATGCGGCCGGATGCCCCCGGCGAATAGCCATGTGCGCAGCGTAATGATACGCCACGCAATTTCCCTGGCCTAGTCATCCGGGTTGCGGTCCTGCCGGTGGCTTTTCCAGATGGACAGGACCAGCCAGACGCTGCCGGCCACCGCGCTGAGGAAGCCGAGCAGGCCGAAGAACGGCAGGCCCAGCAGACTCGGGCCGCCCGGCACCGTCATGACGATGGAAGAGCCGATGATGAGCGCGGCGATCACGATGCCGACCACCATGCGGTTGAGCGCGCGGTCGAGCTGGTTGCCGACCCGGCGCAGATTCGGCGCGTCGATATGGATTTCCACCCGTCCCCGGCGGGCGGCGCGCAACAGGCGCGAGAGGTCGTGCGGCAGTCCGGCCGCCAGCGACAGCGCCTCGCGCAACGCCCCCCAGCCACGCTTCAGCACCGCCGCAGGAGCATACTGCTCGCGCATCAGGCGCTCCAGGATCGGCAGCGCTTCGCTAGCCATGTCGAAGCCCGGGTCCAGCTCCCGGCCCATGCCTTCCAGCGAAATGAAAGCCTTCACCAGCAAGCTGAGATCGGGCGGCAGCGTGACGTGATGCTGCCGCATCAGGGCCAGCATGTCCGACAGCATTTCGCCGAGTTTCAGCTGCTTCAGCGGCACGCCGCTGTAACGTTCCACGAAAGTCTGGATTTCGCCGATCAATCCTTCCTCGTCGACCACCGCATTGCCGGTCCAGTCCAGCAGGATATCCGCCACCCGCTCCGGCTCCCGCCGGACCAGGCCGAACAGCATTTGCGTCACCTCTTCGCGGCGCCGCTGATTGATTCGCCCTACCATGCCGAAATCGATGAAGGCAATGCGGTTATCCGGCAGATAGAAGACATTCCCGGGATGAGGATCGGCATGGAAAAAGCCATCATCCAGGATCATTTTCAGTACCGCGTGGGCGCCGCGGCGCGCCAGCACCTTGCGATCCAGGCCGACCCGGTCAGCCTCGTGCAGATGGCGCCCGGGAATGCCGTCGATGAATTCCTGCACGCAGACACGCTCGCCGCTCCAGGCCCAGTAAATCTTCGGAATGATAATCGGCGGAACAAAGTCGGCTGCATCAGACGCATCGGCCGCGTCGGCCACGGCCACCCCGATCGTTTCAGGATCTTCGGTGAAATTCCTGGGCAGGCTGTCCGCATCGATGTAGCCAGCAAAGTTTTCCGCGATCAGCGTCGCGTTGCGGCATTCGACCGCAAAATCGAGTTCGTTGCGCAGGGACAGGCCAAATTGCCGCACCACTTGCTGCGGATTAAAGGCGCGCAAGTCGCGGCTCTCGGCCTCGGCAAGCTGCGCCAGGCGCATCATCCAGCGCAGGTCGGTTTCAATAATGGGCCGGATGCCCGGCCGTCGCACCTTGACGACCACCTCGTCGCCTTCCTGCAGCCGGGCGCGGTATACCTGCGCCATGGAAGCCGTGGCCAGCGGCACCGGATCGAAATAGGCGAAGGCTTCCTCGGGCGGCGCGCCCAGGTCTTCGGTCAGCTGCTGGCGAATCGCCTCGTATGGCACCGGCGTGGCGCTATCCTGCAGCTTGCCTAGTTCGGCAATCCATTCCGGCTCGAGCAGGTCGACGCGGCTGGAGAGCACCTGGCCGAGCTTGATGAAGGTGGGGCCCAGTTCCTCCAGCATCAGCCGCACGCGCACGGGAGCTGGAAGGTTGGCCAGGGCGCGGGCATCGCCCCAGCGCAGGACCTTGCCGGCGCGCTCGAGCGCATCGGCCAGACCCAGCCGGCGCACCATGTCGCCAAAGCCGTAACGAATCAGGACCGCGACGATGTCATACAGCCGCCCGAGGTCGCGCATGGAGAATAAGGTCTGCGCAAGCATTAGGCTGCCTTGCCGGCACGCCGGTCTTCGTTTGTCATGCCGGATATCCCCTGGATCGAATGGCCCTCATGTAAATTCAGATTGTACTGCCGGAAACACGCTTGGCAATATCGGGCTTTGATTTTTATGGCGAGCCTCAAATTGAATCCGATGAATTTGACTTAGGTCATGGGAGGGATGGGCTAGCCGGGTAAAAGAACAGTTGCTCTCTCACTGCGAAGAGAATGACCATGAAGCAAATGATCCAGCCCCAGAGGCCGGCACGGCAAAGGTGAACGGCATTGTTCAAATTCCCTCCATGCCTCGCACGGACCATAGAGAACCTGGTGGTCGCGGCACTCTTGCTGCTCGGACATGGCGGCTTATCGGCCCAGGCGCAGGTGCCCGGAGCGCCTGCCGCGCCCGCCCGCCCGGCTCCGGCCAAAACCGCCGCGCCGCCGTCAGCGCCGGCAGTACCGCAAGCGCCCCAGGCAATCCCGGTGCACGACATTGCTCAGCAGGCCGAGGCCAGCCTGGTCACCCTGCGCGAGATCGAGAGCAGCAGCCGGATCGCGGATGCGATCGATGCCGCCGGCAGCGAGGTTCCGCGCCTGGAGCGCGAGATGTCCGAGCGCCTGCAGGCGCTGCGCAACCTGAGCGGGACGCAATTTTCACTGGAAGCCATACAGAATTTTGACGACGCCCTGCGCGAGATCGAATTGCAAACCGTGCCGATCAGGCGCGAAATGACACGGGCGGCTTCCCAGACCGAGCGTGACCTGCAACAGCTCGACCGGCTCGACGCAACATGGACCGCCACGGTCAAGGCGGCATCCGCGGCGGCGGCCCCGCCCGACTTGCTGGAGCGCGCGCAAGAGATGACCGACGCCATCGCGCAGGCAAAGAAAACCGTGCTCAAGGATCGCGCCACGGTGCTGGCCCTGCAGGTGCGCGCAACCGATATCGGCGCGCGCCTGGGCGAAGTGCGCGAACTCCTTGCCGTAACCAGCAAACGGGCCGTCACCCGCCTGTTCTTTCGTGACGGCCCGCCGGTCTGGAGCGAGGAATTCTGGCGCGCATCCGTCAACAGTTTTTCCGCCGACGCCAATACGCACATCGTGACGCAGGTCGCCGCCCTGACGAATTACCTGGCATCCCATGCGAACAACTTCGTGCTTCATGCGCTTTTTTTCACCATTCTGGCAATCGGACTTTTTGCCGCGAAAAGCAAGGTCGATGCGCTCAGCCAGATCGATGAAGACTTGTGCGGCAATAAAAAAATATTCGACATGCCGGTGGTGCTTGCCGCGCTGCTGGCGATGCTGTTGAGCACCTGGTTCTATCGCGAAGCGCCCAGGCCGGTCTGGCTGATGATCGGAGTGATTTCGACGATCCCCCTGGCGGTATTCGCCCGCCGGGTCGTCGATCCCGCCATCTTTCCGCTACTGTTTTCGGTCATCTTCTTTTACCTGGCCGACAAGGCGCGCGCGCTGTTTTCCCCGCTGCCCGGCGTCTACCGCCTGCTCATTCTGCTGGAAGCGCTTGGCGTCATCCTGGTCATTCTCATCGCGCTGCGCCGCGATCGCGTCATGCCGCAGGCAGGCTCAAAGAATGCGGCATTCGCGGCGCGGGCTGTCCATAACATCAATTGGGTAGCGCTTTTGCTGGCCATGGCGGTGCTCGCTGCGGCCGCCGCCGGTTATGACAGGCTGGCCGATTTCCTGCTGCGTGGCCTGGTTGCCAGCGCCTATGCCGGCATTGTCCTCTATGCGCTGACGCGCGCGGCCGAAGGCCTGGTGCAGGCGCTCATGCACGTGCCGCCGCTGTCCTACCTTGCCGGCGTGCGGCGACACAGGGCGGAGATCGCGGCGCGCGTCAACAAGTGGCTGAAATGGCTGGCCTTCGCCTGGTGGATCGTGCTGTCCCTGCAGGCGCCGGGACTGTTGCAACAAGCCGTCGACTGGATCGAATTAGCCTGGAACGCCTCCTATGAAATCGGCAATCTGCGGGTTTCCGTCAGCGGCGTACTGATCTTCATCCTGATCCTGTGGGCTACCTATCTGATTTCACGGCTGTTGCGCTTTTTCCTGGAGGAGGAAATCTTTTCCCGGGTGCGCCTGGACCGTGGCTTGCCCTACGCTGTCTCGACCACGGTGCATTATGCCGTGCTGCTGACCGGACTGGTGCTGGCCCTGACCGCCATCGGCGTCGACATGACCAAATTCACCATCGTCGCCGGCGCGCTGACGGTCGGCATCGGTTTCGGATTGCAAAACATCGTCAATAATTTCGTCTCGGGTCTGATCGTGCTGTTCGAGCGGCCCATCAACATCGGTGACACCATCCAGATCGACGATATCGTCGGCCGCGTGCAGCATATCGGCATACGCGCGACCGTCATACAAAGCACCATGGGCGCGGAAGTCATCATCCCGAACGGCAAGCTGATTTCCGACAAGGTCACCAACTGGACGTTGTCGAACCAGTTGCGGCAGGTTGCGGTGCCCGTCATTACCAAGCCTGATATCAACGTGGCGCAACTCAAGTCGACCCTGCTGGAGGTGGCGCGCCAGAACCGCCAGGTCCAGCAGACGCCGGCGCCGGAAGTGCTTTTCATCAAACGCGGTGTGGATGCCTTCGAGTTCGAGCTGCGAATATGGACCAGCGACCTGGATAGCTGGCTCAAGGTAAAAAGCGACCTGATCACCACCATTAACGACGCGCTGGAAAGCCGGGACATTTCCGCCGAAGCGACCGAACCGTCGGTGCCACCTGCGCCACCCTTGCTACCCGTTCCACCCGCGCAGCCGACGCCGCCGACCTGAGCGGGTTCTGGCGCCACCTTTGCGCCGCCCCAGATGATCATGCGGAACCAACAATGCCGCAATGCGTCACAAAGTCATGTTGCACTTTTAATCACTGAAAGGTCCTGCCTCATGATCCGCTCCATTCGCCAGTCCGATGTTTTGTCCGCAGCCGGGAATACGGCACGTCGCGCCCTCCATTCGACACGCACCCCCTGGCTGCTCGGCGCCGGCGTCGCGCTTGCCGCCATGGGCGCCTACGTCCAGTACCGTACGCGCAAAGCCGAGCAGGACGCCCCTCCCGCCGAAAAATTCATCGACGTCGATGGTGTCCGACTGCACTATCTCGAACGCGGGAAGGGACAGCCGGTGGTACTCTTGCACGGCAATGGCGCCATGGCGAAGGAACTGGAGATCAGCGGCCTGGTCGACCTTGCCGCGGAAAATTATCGGGTCATCGCCTTCGACCGTCCCGGTTACGGCTATAGCGAGCGTCCGCGCACCCAGACATGGAATCCTATGGCGCAGGCAAAACTACTGCATCGGGCCCTGCTTCAGCTTGGCATCGAACAGCCTGTCGTCGTCGGTCATTCATGGGCAACAATGGTGGCGATCTCACTCGCACTTCAGCATCCTGAATACGTGCGCGGCCTGCTGCTGCTATCGGGCTACTACTACCCGACCGCCCGCCTTGACGTGCCGTTGTTCTCGCTGCCGGCGCTGCCGGTGATCGGGGGCCTGATGCGCTACACGGCGGCGCCGTTGCTGGGCCGGCTGGTTTGGCCAGCGATGGTGCGCAAGCTGTTCGCCCCGGCCGATACGCCGCAGCGCTTCCATGCCGAATATCCGGTCTGGCTGGGCTTGCGCCCCGTCCCGCTGCGTGCGGCGGCCGAGGAAGTCGCCCTGATGATTCCATCGGCCTACAAGCTGGTCAAACGCTATCGCGAACTGAAAATGCCGGTAACGATCATGGCCGGTGCTGACGACCTGCATGTCCTGCCGAAGCTGCACTCGGAACGGCTGCACCAGGAATTGCCCCAAAGCGAGCTGATCCTCGTGCCCGCGGTTGGCCACATGATCCAGCATACGGCGCCTGAAAAAGTACTGGAGGCACTCGACCGCATGGCAAGCACGGTGGCGTGGCAGGAAAGCGGCAGAGGCGCGGTCGCGACCTATCCCGATAGTGAGGCGCGGCAGGTGCACTGAGTCAACCGCCGCGGCACCGCAGATTGAAGCATGGACGCGGGTGGCATCAGCGCCGCTCGGGCATCTCGACGGCAATGATCTCGTAGCGTTCTTCGGTGTAGCCGAAAATTTGCGCGAGTATATGCGCTTCGTCGGGCATGAGGAAATGCCCGGCATGCGCCTGGTCGTCGGTAAACGAAATGGCTCCCTGAAACGGATAGAGATAACCGTTAGCGGTTTTCACGACGTAGGTTCGCATTGCGATTTCCTGTCCTGGCACATTAACTGTACATGCATACAGTATAGTGCCGATTTTCCGTATTGCCAAAAAATTTTCACGACTGGAGTATTGGCGTTCCTGGCCTGGCGGGATGCCTCATGGCGCAATCTGGGCTAACATTATTGATTTACGGCAACACCGGCCGTGATCCCGGTTTGAGAAAAAAGAGCAGGAATGAGCGCAGTAAATGCAGAAGCAGAATTGCCGGCCTCGTTGAAGGCCGCACAGCAGTCCCAGTTTTTCCTGATTAATTGTTTAAAAGCGGGCGCGGCGCAGCTCATTGTCCTGCACCACCTGGCATTTTATGGCCCCATGTCCGACCAGGCCTTACAGCTGATGCCGGCATTGATCGAATGGCTGGACAGGCATGGTCGCCTTGCCGTGCAAGTCTTTCTGGTCATTGGCGGTTTTCTCGCCGCAAAATCTCTATCCCCTCATGGGCAGGCAACGCCGGCCAATCCACTGGGAACGATATTGCGACGTTATCTCAAGCTGGCGCCTCCTTTTCTTGCGGCGATGCTGCTGGCCATCGGCGCTTCGGCATGGGCAGGCGCCTGGATGGCGCATGACTCGATTTCAGCGCCGCCCACCTGGACCCAGCTGGCGGCACACGCGCTGCTGCTGCATGACGTGCTCGATGTCGAAGCCTTGTCGGCAGGCGCATGGTATGTCGCCATCGATTTCCAGTTATATGCTTTGATGTCCCTGCTTCTCTGGCTGGGCGCCCGCTTTGCCGCCGGTCGCCAGTGGACCTGGCTGATGCCGGTCACAGTCGCGCTGGGGGGCAGCGCCTCCCTGCTCTACTTCAACCGCGATGCCGGCTGGAATATTTGGGCGCCGTATTTCTTCGGCAGCTATGGCTTGGGGATCCTGGCATGGTGGGCCAGCGACCGGCGCCGCGACACTGGCGGAGTCGCGCTTCTGGCGGCAATGATGCTGCTGCCGGCATTGGCTGCCTTGGCCGTGGATTTCCGCAGTCGCATCGCACTCGCGCTGGCGGTTGCCTGCCTGCTGTTTTTCTTCGGGCGCGCCAGGCTGGCCACTGCGGGAAGAACCGTCTCCGTGTTCAATTACCTTGGCAGCATTTCGTACTCCGTGTTTCTGGTTCACTTTCCTGTTTGCCTGGTCATGAACGCGACGTTTACCCGATTCTTCCCTGCCGAGCCGTATTGGCAGGCGCTCGGCATACTGGCCGGCTGGACCGCCAGCCTGGGTGCCGGCGCCGCCTTCCATCGATGGGTAGAAATTCCACTGGGCCGCTTGTTTTCGGGCGTTCGGGCACCAGCTGAAAAACAGCCGTCGATGATTGCGGCGCCTGGACTCGACTGCGTGAACGATAGACCCTGGCCAAGGCCTGCTTCGGCACCTGCTTCAGCAAGCGGTCCAGATAGATGAATTTATAAATCATCAAAAGGTCTATGAACAGCAAACAAAATATTGTATAATTTCTAGCTTCGTTGGGTCGTTAGCTCAGTTGGTAGAGCAGCGGACTCTTAATCCGTAGGTCGAGTGTTCGAGCCACTCACGACCCACCAGCGAATTCAGGCGGTTGCTCCTCACGGTGCAGCCGCTTTTTGTTTTGGCTGGCAAAAAGAAAAGTTGCCTCACCTCTTCAGGGTAACAATAGGGTAACTTAAACGGTCCAAGCCGGCGAAGAGCTGGTGGCCCGCCAGAGGTACCTGGCCGGTCTCAAGGCACGCCACAAAGGTGGCCATCAGTGCGGTCGCAAAAACCAGAGGAAGTTGGCGGCGTCGTGCTCGGCGTCGTGGTTGGGGTAATCGCTGGCGCCGTGGTTGGCGTTGTAGTTGGATTCGTGGTTGGCGGTGTCGAAGTTGGTGGTGTCGAAGTTGGTGCTGTCGAAGTTGGTGGTGTCGAAGTTGGTGGTGTCGAAGTTGGAGTCCTATCCGAACAAGGATCTCTACTATCTGCTTTGCCAGTTGCAAGTTCGCAAATTTTGTTACGTGGATCTGTCGTCGGCGTCGTAGTAACAATAGTCTCTGGCGTTGAAGTCGTCGGCGTAGTTGGAACAGTTGATGGCGTTATCCCGCCACCCGGCACTGGCAGTGGTTCTGACTGTGACTGATCCGCCGGCGGCGATGAAGGGTCAGGTACTGGCGTTATCCCGCCACCTGGCACAGGCAGCGGTTCTGACTGTGGCTGTGATTGGGTTTCTGCGCTTCCGTCCCCCTTAACAATTTCCGAAAGATAGTCATCTCCGACCTGTTTCTCGATAACCATATTCAGGGGATCAGCGAACTTCGCATAGAACTTTGCGTTTTGCTGGTTGTTTTCTAGGACGTTGTCCATTTGCGTTAAGAAGCCATGTGCCGATTCTTTCAAAGCCTTGAGTGACTTATCAAGTAGCTTTCCAGCCGCAGCTTTCAAGGCAACGTCAGTCGCGTCATCCACTGCACCAGCTGCATCTCCTGCTGTGGCTTTTGCAACGATGGCAACAGAATCCGCGGCATATGAGATCGTTTTAGATACTAAAATTATTCCTTCTCCGAACGCAATCACTGCCGGCGCGGAGGCCGCTGTCAATGGCGCCACCGCCGTGACGGTAGCACCAACCCCATTTATGAACTCCACCCCCGCTTCAATGTAAGCGCGCACCTCATCAATTTTGGCCGACGTAACGTCGGTTGAACATTCCTGGTAAAGACGCTGCCGAATGGTGTTATCAAGTGTGGGGCTCTTGGGCATACAGGCACTAGCATTGGCTTGCGCATGTGCAGAGCTTATAAGTAATGAAGCGAGCTTATCCATCAGCTCCTTGGCGTCTAGGCGTGATACCTGTGAACCCGTAAAATTAGGAAAAAGACTTAGGCGCCATAGTTCTTCCTGGTCCATTCGCTTCACGTCTTCGGTAGTCATCATGACCGGTTGCCCGTCCTTTGCGTGGGCCATCACAGCCGCACCGTTCGCTCTGGCTTGCTGAATCCACTCAAGCATTTGCGTGTCGATGGTATAAGCTTGCTCCAGCAGGCTCACCGCATCAGGAGAGCGGCCGTCCTTGCGCAATGCCGCTAGTGCATCCTCGCGCGACGCCATACGGGCTTGCAGCGCGCTTTCGGCCACGTCACCCACGGCGTTGGGGTTTCCAAACGGCTCTACAAGTAGCGGCATGCTGAAAACAACAGCCCCGCTGTGCCGCAAGACTACTCGACCATTTTTTACCAAAGTGACAAGCGGCAGCCAGTATTCACCGGGAACGTCGGCATTCGGCACAAGCGCTTCAGGTTGCTGACCATCTTCTTCAAAAAATGCCGCACTGCCTGCCGGAGCTCCAGCTATTTTGATTTTGGATCGTCCCGTCATTTGCGCATTGGCCACGACTGGCTGCCCGTCGCGGTTAAGAACACTGATAGCGGTTGCATCGAAGGTAGTGGTAGTGACTGTTGCACTGGTGTCGGCACCAATGCCATCAGTGCCCGCCATCACCCCGCAAATCGCTAGGGCAACAAATGTCATTGCGTACGGATGCGGGTTGAAGCTTTTCATGTTGACCTCCGACAGTGCAGTAATGCGTTAATAGCTGCAAAGCCACATCGGGAGGTATGACTACGTACAGCGAACATTGAGATCAATGTAGACGCCATGGGGAGACAAACAAAGTTGCCGTTACGAGTTTGCGCATAACGTTGAGTGAACTCAAACGGTGATAAAAAGCTGTTGCCACAGTGAAACGCATGAGCGGAAGTGCTGCTTAACATGGCATGTGGGTTAGTCGTTGAAAGTGCGAATTGTCGCTCGGCTCTTGCTTAATTTCTGGGGGGATTACCCATTGATTTCTTCCATTCCTGGTAAAACGATTTTCTTTATGCGTGCAAATGAAGGATTCCGCGTGTTCAACTGATTGAGCTGTCGGAGTCGACAGAGTCTCTCACATCAGATCACCTATGAATGTCATCGCCATCATGGCGACTGAATTTGAGTATCTCACTGTTTGATTGCGATTCATCACGAAAACAAAATTGAGAAAAGGAATCGATTGCGAATCATCACGGAAACGAAATTGAGAGACAGCTACTGTTTTAGAGCAGTCAGTCGGTTGGTCTTCATCTTCTTTTCTGGCGAGGTAAGCATCATGCTAAAACATTTTACGACCTTATCATGCGTTGCTCTTTCATTTACTTTTTTCGCAGGATGCGGCGGAGGCGGCGATGTGTCGGCAGCCGGCAGCAGTCAAAGCCCGACTGCAGCAGCGGGCGATAGTACCCAGACAACGTTGACGACCCAACCAACGACAACGACACAGCCAGGGCAGCCGAGCCTGGCAGCGGCGCAGACCGTTGTCGACGGCAGCGCTCTCGGCAGCGAGCGATGGAGCGACGGCAGCTCCAGCACGGGCGGTCAGGGCCTGGAAATCGGCGGCCTGACCTGCAGCAACGATAGCGCAAGCTATGCTTACACGCAGCTGATCCTGCTGAATAATGGCGAGCATCTTGCCTTGCCTGCGAATATCGGCACCGGCACGCCAACGATCAGAAATCCTGCAACATGCGTCTATCCTGTCCACACCAGAGACCGGACCGGAAAAATCCGTGTCAACACGTCGAATGGCGCCACTTATACATTGGGGCAGTTTTTTGCAGTGTGGGGTCAAACACTGTCTTCCACCCAGGTCGCCGACATTGAAGGCCCCGCCACCATCTACCTGAATGACAACGGCACACTCACTCCGTTTACCGGCGACCCTGCGACAATCGAATTGCGGCCGCAGCGGCAGATAGTCGTGATGCTAGGCACCCCGCTTGCACAGATTCCCAACTTTGCCTGGGAGGCGCTGCCGCCGCTGGCCGGCACGCCGGTGATCCTTGAGGGAGGCGATACAGGCGCAACGAGAACTCCCATATGGGATGATGGGAACGCCGCCACTGGCGGCACCGGCGCCCCGGTCGGCAGTTTGGCATGCGCAGCGGACCTGATCGCCAACCTGGACCTGAATACCCATCTGTCGATCTACAGGAATGGAGAGCAGCTCATCCTCCCGCAGGGCATCGGCCGCATCAGCACCATCACCCCTGCCTGCGATTATGAGGTGCATACCCATGACAGGTCCGGCACCATCCATACCGCATCGACGGAGTACAAGCGTTTCACGCTCGGCGACTTCTTCGCCATCTGGGGACAGCCACTGTCCTTGACGAATGTTGCTGGATTTACCGACGCACCGATAGTGATCTATATCGAGGACAAGGGCGATTTGCGCCGGTTCATCGGCAATCCGACGACGATCGATCTGGCTTCGCACCGCTCCATCGTTATCCAGATCGGCACGCCATTAACTGAAATCCCAACCTATGACTGGCTGAATTTCGGCCCCTTCTAATGCAGCTCCGCGGGTCGGGTGCTGCAGTCAGCCGCGCCCCGCCAGCCGATACAGAAAAAACCGCATGCTTCGGCATGCGGTTTTTTTCCATTCACGGACTGCTCATGCGCCTCGCAGGGAGTCGACCGTCTGCCGCACTGCCGCAGCGGATTGGCGCAAGCGCGCCGCTTCCTGTTCCGACAGCCTGATCGGCAAGACTTGCCGGATCCCTGAACGGTCGACGATGGCCGGCAGGCTGAGACAGATATCGCGGATGCCATAAGGTCCATCGACCAGCGACGAGACAGTGAGCACCGATGCCTCGTCGCGCAGCACCGCCTCGATGATCCGGTTGAGCGCAGCGGCGATGGCGAAATTGGTCCCACCCTTGCGGCGGATGATATCGTAAGCGGCGTTGCGCACCCGCTCTGCGATTGCCGCCATTTCTTCCAGCGTGCTGCAGACGCCGGTCAGTTCGCAGAGTTCGTCGAAATGCATACCGGCCAGGCTGCCGGCCGACCAGGCGACCAGTTCGCTGTCGCCGTGCTCCCCGAGGACGTAGGCGTGGATGTTGCGCGCATCCACGCGATAATGGCCGGCCAGTTCGGCGCGCAAGCGGGCGGTGTCTAGCACGGTGCCGGAGCCGAACACCCTGGACGGCGGCAAGCCTGAAAGCTGCAACGCGACATGGGTCAGCGCATCAACCGGATTGGTGGCGAGCAGCAACAAGCCGTCGGGGTTGACGCGCATCACTTCGGGAATCATCTTCTCGAGCATTGCGGCGTTGCGCTTGAACAGTTCCGGCCTGCTTTCCCCCTCGCGTTGCGCGGCGCCTGCGGCGATCACCGTGACGGCCGCGCCGGCAGCCTCGTCCAGACCGCCGGCCTGCACCGAGACCGGCGTATGGAAGGAGTTGGCATGGGCGATATCCATCGCCTCGCCTTCCGCGCGCTCGCGGCTGGCGTCGATCAGGATTATTTCCCTCGCCGTGCCGGTTGCCGCAAGCGTATAGGCAGTTGTGCTGCCGACGCGACCGGCGCCGACGATGGCGATCTTCGCTTCTTCACTCATTGATTTCATCGCCCACCATCAGATGCGCGCCCGAGCCGTCTTGCCCGAGCACCAGCAGCAGCGCGCACTCGGCCTCTTCGAGCAGGCGCTTGAGCACCGGCGCCCGGCCCGATTCGAAAGCGCCATGCCATCCAAGCGCAAGCACGCTGCTGGTACGCTGGGCAACCAGCTCCAGCAGCACCGTCGCCGGATCGCCCGGCCGCACGATAGCTTGCTCGACGCAGCGGCATTCCTCGCTCTGGCAGCCGGTCAGTCCGCGCTGGACCATCTCTTCGATCCGCGACGGGTATTCATGATGCATCGTATCGGCGTAGGAGGAAGGTGGCCCTGCATCGGAATGCACGACGGCGACCTTCAGCCCCAGCGCTGCGGCCAGGCGCGCGGCCGCCTCGAGCGCCTGGTCGGCGGCGGCTTCGCCGCTGACTGCCGCCAGCATGGATGTCCAGGGCAGCGCTTCCCGATATTTCAGGGGCAGCAACAGCACCGGCACCGGGCAATGCCCGATCACGGCCTGCGCGACGGCACCAAGAAAATGCGGAGGGGCAACACCAGCGGAAGCGGACTGGCCGCCGGCGCTCATGACCACCAGCTTCACCCGGTGCGCCGAGATTTCCTCCACCACGGCAGCGGCGGCATCTCCGGCAAGCTGGTGCACCACGACCTCTGCCTGTTCTCCGCTGTGGACACGCAGGCGCTCCAGCGCTTCGCGCACCGGCAGGGGCTGCTCAGTCGCATGCAACACATGCAGCGTGGCATCGAGCTTCCTGGCAAGCCACATGGCGCAGCCCACCCCCTTTGCCGCCTCGGGCGAGCCGTCAAGCGGCAGCAGAATGGAATCAAAACGGCTCATCATTACTCCTTTGCCTGCTCCGTCCGGGTCACTTGCAAGGCATGCGTGCGGCCGCGCCAGGCCAGCGTCAGGCTGATGCTGTCCCAGGCGTCCGGCAGGCGAGCCGCGGCGCGCGCATCGGCTTGCGGACCGGCGTCATTGAAACGCACGCCGAGAAATCCGGATACCAGCGCCTGCCAGGTGCCGGCCATGGTAGCGGGATGCACCCCCAGCATGCTGTTGTCCATGGCATTGGACAGGTCGAGCCACAGGCTTTGTTTCAAGTATCGTTCGGCAGCCTCTTGCTGGCCGATACGCGCGGCAATGGCCGCGTGCACCGCTGGCGAGAGGCTGCTGCCATGGTCAGTGAGCGGCTCGTAATAGCGATAGTTCGCCGCCACTACTTCATCGGTGAACGCATCGGGAAAAAGCAGCGGCAGCATCAGCACGTCGGCTTGCTTGATCAGCTTCAGCCGGTTGACCTGCTCCCAGTCGAACAGCCGGCTGACCGGCGCCTTCAGGCGCGCCTCTTCGGCTAGCGGATAGCTGCCGAGCGTGAAAAAACCATCGAACTGCTCGATCACGCCGCGCTCGTCCGGCAGCGGAACATGGAGCGACTGCGCCAGTTCGCGCCATTCCTGCGCTTCAGCCGCATTGGCGTTCAGGTGCTGCGCCAGCCAGGCGGCACGCTCGAGGTTGAAGCGCGCCATCCAGTTGGTGTAGGCATTGTCGTTGACCGAGTGATGGTATTCGTCCGGGCCGACGACGCCGCGGATATGGAATCGCCCGTCATCCGGCGTGACCCGGCTGGCCCAGAAGCGCGCAGTTTCGAACAGCAGTTCGGCACCGGCGCCGGTGAGGAATTCCTCATCCTGCGTGGCGTCCCAATAGCGCCAGGCGGCATAAGCAATATCAGCTGTGACGTGGATCTGCTGGGTGCCGGTGAAAATCGGGATTTCCTTGCCGGTGCTTTTCAACAGGATCTTGCTCGGCGTGACGTCGTCACCGGTGACGGTCGATTCCCAGGCAAAGCAGGCGCCGCGGCAGCCCATCCTGGCTGCGCGGCGACGCGCGCCATCCAGGGTGCGATGACGGTACAGCAGCATGTTGCGCGCCAGCCTGGGCTCGACATGCAGGAAGAACGGCAGTATGAAGATTTCCGTATCCCAGAACACGTGGCCTTCGTAGGCACGCCCGGATAAGGTGCGCGCGCCGATCGACACGCGCGGGTCTGCGCCCGCCGGCAGCCGCAGATGGTAGCTACCGAACCGCAGCGCCTGTTCGACGGCGGCATGGCCTGGCACTTGAATATCCGCCCGGCGCCAGAAATCGGACCATTGCGCGGCACTGTCGTCGAAACAGGCTTCGAAGCGATGCCATTCCAGCGCTTGCGAATGGGCTAGCGCTGCCGAGCGCGGGTCGGCATCGTCGCGGCTGGTGAACACGGAGATCATGCGGCGCAGGATGGTGAATTCCTGCCGCACGCGGGAAACGATGCAGATGCGAAAGCCCGACGCATGCGTGACATAGGAAACCAGTTCCAGGCTATCTTCCCTGGTGTATTCCAGCCGCTGCAGGTGAGGATATGCCGCCTCCAGATCGTCAGCATCCAGGGATGCGGCCAGTTCGATCCTGCCCCAGTGATTTTGAGCCGTAGCAATCGCCTCCTGCACCAGCAGGTGCGGGTCCCGCAGCGAGGCGCAGCGGCGCGTACGCAGTTCGGTGCGGCGCCCTTCCGCCGTTTCGAATACGGCGTCGATATGCAGGATGCCGCAACGCATGTCGAGACGGCGGCGCAGTTCGCGTCCGTACGTGCCGGCGAAGTCGGCCGTCTCCCCTTCGACCAGGACCGCCAGACGGAACGGGAACGGCAGCGGCACCAGTTCGGCATACAGGTCGGCGCCGCGCTCGGGCGCAAGGAACTCGATCTCCGAGTACGGCAGCATGGCGGACTTGGCATCGTAGACGCCGGCGATGAACATGTCGGCCTGGGATGCCAGCAGCGGACTGTCCAGGGCGCCGCGCACGCCAAGATAGCCGTTGCCGATGCAAAACAGGCTTTCCATCTGCCGCTCGCGTGCGCGGTCAAAACCCTTTGCTTCGATGCTCCAGGCAGTTTCCTGCTGGCGTTGTGCGAATGCCGCCAGCAGGCGTTCCAGCCCGAGTTCGGCAAGGTCCTGCACGACGACATCGGCGCCGCCCTGCCGGAGCGCGCCGGCATTGCCGCCGCGATCGACGCCGACGACCAGCCCGAAGCCGCCACGGCGGCCCGCCGTCACGCCAGCCACCGCATCCTCGATCACCGCCGCCCTGGGCGGAATCACCCCGAGCGACTGGGCCGCATGCAGGAACATGTCGGCTTCGGGTTTACCCTTGAGTCCCTTCTCGTCAAGGTCGATGCCGTCCACGGCTACGTCGAACAGCCCCTCGAGACCGGCCATATGAAGAATGTCGCGACCATGACGGCTGGATGTGACCACGCCGGTTTTCACGCCAAGCCTGCGCAGTGCCCGTATCAGCTCCAGCGTGGAAGCGAAGGTTTCGATGCCGCGTTCCCTGACCAGCTTCTCGAAACGGCTGTCCTTGGCGGCAGCGATTTCTGCCTCTTCCGCATCGGACAGGGAGATGGCGCGCGCATTCAGAAAACTGCGCACGCCTTCGCGGCGCGGCTTGCCGTCGACGTAGTTGAGGTAATCCGCATGCGCGTCGAACGGGCGCGCGGGTTGACCCTCGGCGCCGTACCGCTGCAGAAAGTCGTCGAACACTTCTTTCCAGGCAGCCGCATGCAGTGTTGCCGTTTTGGTGATGACGCCATCCATGTCAAAGATGGCCGCCTGAAGGCCGCTGCCTGGAAGGCTCACGATTGCCCCTTTGACGCCATTCTTGCGCGACGAGACGCTGGCGATTTGTTGCCGTGCATGAAAATCACTTGCAGTTCAATGCATTTCACCCGAACAAGGCCATGTTGCAACGCCTGTAATGTTTACGACCAGGATAGAAAGGATATGTTCATCTCCAAGTGATCGGCGTATCGGTGGCAAAGATCAGCCCCGGGCTGCTTCCCAGACCACATGAGCAGTCTCGGCTTTGGCTATGTCGCTATGCGCCCCCGAAGGTCCATCGCCATCGCAAATGAAGGCACTGCTTTCAAGGTTATATATCTTCCCTGGATGGAATTCATAATCCGCCGCCGCTGATAGCATATCCAAACCATGAACAGGGTCATTCATCCCTGCAATGCCATAAGTTCCAACCGCTGCATAACGCGGCAATGCGCCTGCCTCATAAACGATCTGTCCAGCCAGACCGGCGCCGAGCGGATAATACTTGCCGAGCGCCTTATCGAACCGCGATTGCGTCGCCACGATCGGGCCGCTAACCCGTTGCTTGTCCACGATCGAATGAAAGTATCCTGGCTTGCCCGGGGCGACGGGGATATCCCGGCAATAAGACCACAAGGAGAGCGCGCCTTGCATCAGCACCAGCGAAGAAACCGGGCGCACCGGCGCACTGGCGCCGGCGAGCATGGCCGAGACCACGATGCAGCCGAAGCTGTGCCCCATCAAATGCACATGCGCGTCGGGCGCGGCCTGTTGAATCTTCACCAGGAGATCACGGGCGCCATTTTCGCCGAAATGCAGAGCCCGTTCTTTCATCTTCCAGAAGCTCAGCTGGCGCAGCAAATCAAGAATGCCAGGCGATCCGCTGCCACCAAAGCTCGCAATATCAGTTCTCACAAGCTGATAGGAACGCTCCGCATCGAACGGTTCGCGGTCAGCGCCTGGCGCCCCCGCCGCTCCTTCGCTGCCCATTGCCGCTTCGGCGTCAAGGGTAGCGAAAGCGCGCCGCGCCTCATCTGACAGGTGCTGCGGCGCGATGTCCACCAGTGCCGCATCGAATATCGTCTTGAGGGCGGCACGCGCCCGCGGCGTATCGGCGATGCGACAGGCATAGCGATCGATCAGCGTATCCAGATTGTCAGCAGCGGCCGCTGGCGCAGGCGCATTCACAACTCCAACTCCGAACGAGACATTTCCTGCATTGCCGAATTCTTCGTCACCCCATGGCTGACTGGGCCAATGAAGTCCGATGATCAGTGGTGAAAAACCAGGCCGCTTCGCGTGCATTTTTTCCAGATCCGCCGAATTCATCGCCATCGCCCGGATCCAGCGCTCGTACTGGTCGCGTGCGGCCGGCACATCGCCTTTCCAGCCATGGCTCATGATGAAAATATCGGTGGCAGAATCCTTGCGAAGCTTTTGCATGACAGCGTCGCTCAGGAACTGCGCAGCGCCATTGATCGTTTCCTGGCGTTCGGCGCCATTTTCATCATGGTTAATGAGGTAATAGCCGAGATTTGTTCCAGACACGTTTTCATATGGCATGACAACACCTCTTTCCAGTTATGCCAATCAAGTGAATCTGACCGCCGGATCGCCGATAACGATATAGCTTCTGGCATCGTTCAGCTCAGTCCACAGGCTTGCCAGTCCCAGGTCATCCGGTTCGGCCGCGTACCTGGCCTCTTCCAGTGCGGAACTGAGCACGGTCGAAAGCTCGGCATATTTCGTATTGAAGTATTCCAGGGCGTGACCGACCGGCATGCCATCCAGAAGCCGCTGCAAGGCGGCAGAAAAGACCTGATGATGTGTGCCTACGCCTGGCCAGGAAAAAGAGCATCCCCAGGCACGCTCTACATGCCCGATCACGGCGAGCGCCCCGCCCTTCTGCAGGCTGAGCATGCGCTGGGGAAGTTTTGCAACGAACGGCGAAGGCGCAATCGGCTGCGGATGCGTGAGAGACTGATGAGAAAAATCGTTCAGCCAGGGCGTCCCGGCGCCGTAACAGGCAAAGAAAAAGGCAATCATGCCGCTCAAGTCTGCCTCATCGCCGATATCGTCGCCGGCAAAATAGAGATCGTTTCCGACCGCGCCGCGATGCTGCAGCGGCCCGGACCAGTCCTGGCACAGCAAGGCGCCCTGATGCGAACGTTGCAGCGGATGCCCTGGGGCGAAACCCATGCCGTGGCAAGCGCTGAAGAACAGGCGGGGCCTGCCTGCGCCGCCAAGCAGGTCTGCAAGACGCGATTTGCGCGCCCCTGAACCGATTTCGTTGACAAATTCCCAGTCGGCGTTTGCCTGGGCCATTTTTGCGGAAAGAGGCGCCACCAGCTCGTCGGCACTCAATTGGGTCGCCTGATCGCCTGGATTGCGGACGCCGAAGAATGCCGCCTTTTTGGGCCGTGGCGCCATCATTGTCTCCGCGCTGACGACGCTGGACGCATAATGGGCATAGTCGTCAATGGCATCAAAGCAGATGCGGCCTACCGCAAACTGTACGTCCAGCAAATACTGGAAACGATAGGAAATCGCTTCCGGATCGCCGACCAATAACAGATAGTATGGCACCCGCTCCGGGTCTGGCGCGCCCGGGCCATGCTTGTGCCTGGCAAGGAAGGCGGGTTTTGACTCCTGAGGTCGATAGCCGTCCGCCCCCCAATACTCGCGATAACGAGGGCCGGCCTGAGCCTGGCGATGCACCAGCAAGGGGCGCAAAGCTTCACGCACGCCGGGGTCCGCATCGTGCGCGAAAATCACGCCCCAGCCCGCCTCGGCCAGATTGCCGGGATCTACGCCTTCCACCGGCCCAAAGGTCCTGAACTTGCCGGATTCATAGCGGTACTTCAGTTCCCGATACGCCGGTTCCGGTGGCTCGCCGCGGGCAAGAGCGGCAATGCTGTGCGCAGACATTTCCGGCAGCAGGTAGCCGCCGGTAATTGCATCGATGCCATTGAAAACGAAAAGACCGTTGCTCATTCAAATTGCGGCTGTTAAATCTGCTGCTTTTTGACTTGAAGTTTCAATCAACATATACCCCACTGGTATCCACAGTCTGATCTATCTCAACGTGCCGATAAAGGCGCCATATAGATTGAACAGGTATCCCCTGATGGACATGGCAAGTTCCGGAAATGGCTGATCATGACGTACTCAGAGCTGGAAGTGAGCTTCCACCAGCGCGATGAGCGAAGATACGCAGTGGAATTTCGCTACGATGCTCCTGATAACCAGGTCAGAAATCCGTCAGGACCGTTCCTGATGGAGTTTGACTGGGAACTGCTGAATGCCCTGATCACGGATGCAAATGAATATGGCGCGGCGCTATCCATGATGTTTTTCAAGAACGCCGGCATCAGGGAAACATTCATAAAGGCACTCGCTTTTCTTGGGGACGATGAAGCGCTGCGCGTGCGTTTGTACCTGAGCCGGGATGCGCCCCTCTTGCATAATGTGATTTGGGAAACACTGCAGGACCCCACGTCCCCGGCCGGCATGCCCCTCGCCACGAACGAGCGCGTCCTTCTTTCCCGCTTTCTGAGCAGCTGGGATTTTCGGCCCGTGCATCTGCAGCCGAAAAGCGCCTTGCGGACGCTGGCAGCGATTCCCAATCCCCGGGGAATCGAGAACCAGCGCGTCGAAGGAAGAGGATTGGCACGCGTCGATGTGCAGGCAGAGTGGGCAAATTTATCCGCATGCCTGGGCCAGATCGGCAAAGAAAAAATTTCGGATGACGGCAATGCCTCGATCAACCGCATCACTGACAGGCTGCGCGACGGCTTCGATATCTTCATCCTGGTATGCCATGGCGCCCTGGTCAATGGTGAACCGCTTCTCTGGCTGGAAGATGAGGCCGGCGGCGTCGCGCGGGTGATGGGAATCGATCTGGTCCTGAGGATCAAGGACATGAAGGATCCGCCGCGACTGGTCGTACTTTGCTCTTGCCAAAGTCATGGTGTCGCCGGACAAGCGTGTACCGACGATAAAGGTGCGCTCGCCGCGCTCGGGCCCAGGCTTGCCGAAGCCGGGGTACCCGCCATCGTTGCCATGCAGGACAACATCCGCATGGATACCGCCCACGCATTCCTTGCTGTATTTTTCAAGGAACTGATGGAAGACAGCCAGATAGACCGCGCCATGGCTGTTGCCAGGTCCAGTGTTCATCGTGATCATGCCGACTGGTGGGTGCCCGTGCTGATCACCCGGCTCAAGCGTGGCCGCATCTGGTTTGAACATGACACGGCGGCAGCGGAAACCTTTCAGCGCTGGCGTGGATTGATGACGGATATTTTGCAATGCAATTGCACGCCGATTCTCGGGCCGGACCTGGTCGCGCCGATGTTCGGTTCATCTGCAGAAATTGCAAAACGCTGGGCCGAACAATACGATTTCCCGATGTCGCCGCAAGACCGGGACAGCCTGCCCCAGGTCGCCCAATATCTCTCCTACCATGAAACCCCGAATTTCATGCGCTCGGAACTGTCCAAGCACATCTGCAAATTCCTGAAGCAAACCTATCCTGACAAACTTGTTGACGATGCCATGGCAAATGTCGACTGCGAAGCGGAAGAGTTGAACCTGGATGAACTCATCAGCCATGTCGGCAGACAGCTGCGGCGCGACAATGCGCGGGATGTGTTCCGGATGCTGGCAAATTTGCCGTTTCCTATTTATATCAACACGAACCGGGACAACCTGTTGCTCGATGCATTAAAAGAAGCAGGAAAGCAGCCGAGGAGGGAAATATGCCGATGGACCGTATTCGAGCAGGAACAGGAAGGATGGCCGCCCTCGGTATTTCTGACGGAGCCGCATTACAAACCCACGGTGGAAGAACCCTTGGTCTTTTACCTTTTCGGCAATCTGGCTGCGCCCGACACAATGGTGGTCGCAGAAGACGATTATTTCAATTTCCTGATCGGCATTAACAAGAACTGGCGCACCACTTACGGCAGCAATACCTATGTGGGAAATGCCGGGGATGGCGCCGGCGATATCGCAAAACGCGACACGGGGACGGAGCCTTTTCCCCAGCTTATCGTGCACGCCTTTTCGCAAGGAGGCTTGCTGTTTCTCGGATTCAGGACGTCCGACTGGGAATTCCGGACATTATTCCGCAGCCTGGTGGCACAGGAAAGCTGGAAGTTCAACACCAGGAATGTGCGTGTTTCGGTACAAATGGCGCCGGATGAAGACAATTTTCTTGAGCCGCAAGGTGCCCGCAGGTATATCGAAGATTATTTCGACAACAAGCCTGAAGTGTATTGGGGAAGCGCTGAAAAATTTGTCGCCGAGATCTTTGACAAATGGAATGCGGCGGGCTGCCCGAAGCCTTTTAAAAAGAGCATATTCGGTCGAGGCGCATGATTAACCGCAGCAATCCTTACGCCGGCCCTGCCGCCCTTGCCGAGGGCGCTTCGATTTATGGACGCAGCGCGGAAATAGAGGAACTGGCCGATCTGCTCATTTCCGCGCGGCTGGTACTCCTTTACTCGCCTTCCGGCGCGGGCAAGACTTCGCTGATCCAGGCCGGGCTGTTGAAAGCGCTGCGCAACGAACTGAGATTTTCCGTCACTTTCATCAAGGGATTTGGCGGGGGGCAGAATAAAGAGAACCGCTATCTTGGCAACCTGTACGAGGTGCTCAATGATCCGCTGCCGGAAAATTGCCGCATGCCCGCTTCATCAGCATCCGAAAGCCTGTCGCTCGATGATTGCCTGAGAAACCGGCCAGCGGTGCGGCAGGAAGGGCCGCAAACCAGGCTGAACGAAGAAGCGACTGCAATCCTTGCATTCGACGATCTTGAAATGCCCCGGGACGCCGCCCGGGAAGCGCCGGAGGAAGCCGCAGGACATATACTCATTTTTGATCAGTTCGAAGAAATCTTGACGCTTGATCCATTCGACCGTGACAAAAAGGCTGAATTTTTTCGCCAGGTCGGGGCTGCTCTCAAGGATCGGACCCGTTGCGCGCTTTTCAGCATGCGCGAAGACTATATTGCAGAACTCGATGACTATCTTCATCTACTGCCAACCCAGTTGAAGGCGCGCTACCGGCTGGGTCTGCTGGACCGTTCCCATGCAAGGGAAGCGATCGAAGGCCCTGCGCTGGAACAGGGCGTCGTGTATGAATCCGGCGCCGCCGATCTGCTGGTCAATGAGCTATGCAAGGTGCGCAGGCAAACGGCACGAGGCAACTACGAGGAATTCAGCGGAAACTTTGTCGAACCGGTCCAATTGCAAGTGGTTTGCCATCGTCTTTGGGAACACCTTTATCCTGCGGATGCGCAAGATAAAAATGCGGCAGCTCCCGATATTGCAAAGAATGGGGCATCGGATACGTCCCAGGACAGGATTTCCCAGTTGGAAGTCCGAAATTTGAGCGTTGACAGCGCGCTCGAACAATTTTACGAAGAAAAAGTCAATGCGGCGGCAATAGCCACAAGCGTGTCGGCAGGCGACATACGATCATGGTTTGAAAGAGAATTGATCACTCCCCACGGCATCCGGGGCCAGGTGCTGTGGGAGCCGGAAAAAAGCGGCGGCTTGTCCAATCAGGCGATCGACTATCTCGAAAATCACCACTTGGTGCGCATGGAAGCCCGCGGCGACCGAAAGTGGTTCGAACTGGCGCATGATCGCCTGATCAATCCCATCCGGTCCAACAATACCGCATGGAGCAAGCAGCTTGCGCCCCTGCAGCGCGCGACCCTGGAATGGGATGCCCAGGAAAGAAGGCAGGATATCTCTTTATCACCCCTTGCATGGGTTAATGCATGGATATGGGCGCGCTTGAATCGCAGCATGGTCCGCCAGAGCGAACTGGATTTTCTAGCGCACTCCCGCAGCTCAATTTTGCAAAATCAAGGATTGATCCTGGTCCTTTTGGCGGTGATCGGCATCTTTATCTTCCTTTTTTATCTGGCTTACACGACAAGAATAAAGCTTGAACAAAGCGAGAATCGCCTGAAGATATCAAGTGACGCCTATCGCGCGCAGATTGATGCGTCACAGCGGACGATGAACACCGCACTGCTCAATACCGCCCAGGTCGCAAAGAAATATCAGAAATTGCTTCGTCAGGAAGTCAGCCCCCAGCTTTCCACGACGATGCGCGAGACGCTGTTTACGACGCTCCATCATGCGGCGGACATTCGCCGCATCATCGTCGGCAACAACACGGTGCTCAGGGCAATCGCCTTCATTCCCACTGACGATGGAGAGCCGCTGTTTGCTTATGCTGGCGAAGAAGGAGCAATAGTGTTAGCAGGCGTGGACAGCGGAGTCCTGGGAAAAATCGAAGGCGTGTGCTTCGACGAGGAAAGCAAAAAAATCGGGGCGGTATATTCCCTGGCGTTTAATCATAGTGGGACCAGGCTGGCTGTCGGTTGCGAGAGCGGGCATGTCGCCGTCTGGGACAGCAGCACTGGAAAGAACATCGGCGCATGGCAACAGCGCGGCCGATGGCGGGCGCACAAAGGCACTTGGGCCGTCGCTTTCAATCCTGCTGGAACCCAGGTGGCATCGGGCGGGCTCGACAGGGATATCAAAGTAATGCGCCTCGCCCCCGATGGGAAGAATCTGACCGAAAAGCCCGCGCCGCTGGCATTGAAAGCGCCACTGGAACCCGGGCCGGTCGCGGCCATTTTAAGTCTTGCGTTCTCCCCCTCTGAAAACATACTGGTGGCCGGCGACAGCAAGCAATTCCTTTGGCTATGCAATACTGAAAAAGCGGGGAAATGCGCAAGGACCAGCGTACTGCAAGCGCCGGAGAACGAAGACAGAACGTGGGCGCTTGGCTTTTCGCCCAATGGCAAGTACCTTGTGACCGGGCATTCAAGCGGCAGGCTGTTGCGATGGGACGTCCAACCCGCCCTCCAGAATCCGCAGCCTTTGATAACCATGCCGCGCCCGGCTCCCATCTACAGCCTTGCTGTCTTTCATAAAAAAGGCAATGGGAGCCGGCAAGATGCAGCTTATGTGGCCTATGGCGCGGATGGACTGCATCAGGCAGCGCTTATCCCGTCGACGTCACATCGCGATGTGCAATCCCAGCCACCGATCATTTCTCCAGATGAAGTCTATGCCGTTTCCTTCCATGCATCCACGGGCATGCTTGCAGCAGCAACCCGCAGCGGCTACGTTGCAGTGATGGATACCGAAGGGCCGGTGAACCATGTGGCAAGCCGGCATTCCCTTGCAAGGGGAAATTCTTCCGCATGTCGCAGCCAGTCAGACCAGGCCGGCAAACCAGGCCCCGGTGCGTTCATTGAAGATGCCGGCAAGCCGGCCAGGCTGATCATCGCCTCCTGTGGCAATTTAAAGCTTGTTGAGATCACCGGGCCCGCACCGGGAACAACAAGAATTCAACAAAGCATTCCTGCCGAACAGATTGACCAAGGACTGATTGCCGGCATCGCAACCGCCCCTGGCACGAAAAGGATTGCGACACTTGGGGAAAACCATACCGTCAGGTTCTGGAAATTGGGCGCTGAATTATCGCAGGATAAAGCACTTTCTCCCCTTGGCCTTGAAGCGTTCAGGGATGCCGGGTTTGATCCGAAATCCATTCAGAAGATTATCCTGAGTGCCGATGGCAAGTGGCTAATCGCGACGTTTCAGGACTCCGGGCGTCTTTTTCTGCTTGAGCTTACAGCAAGCAGGAATCGAAAAGGAACTGCCATACGCACGGCATTCAAACGGATCAATGCCATCACCTTCAGCTCGGACGGCAAGTCGATGGCGATGGCCGGCGCCTTGCCGGAACAGGCGGAAAAAGCGCCGGATCAGGTGGAGTTATGGAGCTTCAATGACGGCAAACCAAGCCGTGACAACAAGAACATGGTCTTGCCGCCTCTTGCAGAAAACGCCAGTGATATCGTGATGGCGACAGCCGCTTCAGGCCAGCAGATCGTGGCCGTCGGCACAAGCCAGGGACATATCGCTATCTGGGAAGCGGAGACAGGCAAGCTGCTGCAACAATTGCAGGCCGATTCAACCGATGCCGTCTACAGGCTTGCAAGCGCGCCAGCGCAGCAATTGATTGCAGCGGTGGACGTGCGCGGGAAGATCACACTTTGGGATAGGCATTCAGAAAAAAAACTCGTGCTGACGAATCGTCTGGCCAGACTGCAGAAGACGGAACTGCTGGGCTTCGGCCTGGGTGGCAACATGCTTGTCAGCGCCAACAACGAACTGACGCTATGGGATCTGGATATTTCGTCATTGCATAAAAAGGTATGCGGGATAATCGGCGGGGCGCAATCCTCCGGCAATCTGGCAGCCTCTGCCAAGATCGCTGAGGCATGCCAGGCTGAGCATCTGGCTCGAAGCCCCTGAGACGACAAGCACATCATGCCCAGCGCTTCCCGATTCCAGCGAAATTGCTGCCAAACCGTCTCCCGCCGCCCTATTCCGATACTCCGCATTTAACTTCCCGATCGGATTAAACACGCCAGCCGCAGGCACGCAAGCGCGCCCCTTCAGTGGTCAACAAGCTTTATCTGGAAGCGAACAAGCTTTATACTGCCGTCTTTTCACAGCTATCGCCTCACGGCAGGATCACTACATGAGCACTTTGCCCCCATGCCCCAAATGCAATTCCGAATTCACCTATGAAGACGGCAGCCAGTACGTTTGCCCGGAATGCGCCCATGAGTGGTCGGCGCAGGCCGGCAGCGAGACGGCCGAGGAAGGCAAAAAGGTTTATCGTGACTCCGCCGGCAACGTGCTGCAGGATGGCGACACCGTTACCGTGATCAAGGATCTGAAGCTGAAAGGCTCCGGCGGCACCATCAAGCAAGGCACCAAGGTCAAGAATATCCGCCTGGTCGACAGCGACCACGATATCGATTGCAAGATCGACGGCTTCGGCGCGATGAGCCTGAAATCGGAGTTCGTCAAGAAAATCTAGATTATCTGAAGCCATGTCGCAGGAGCTTCCCTTCCCCATCCGTACGGAGTGCCCACCGGGCGCCTGCACGTGCGATCGGGAGCGCCTGCTCGCTGCCTCCCAGGGCGACACGCGCATCCTGCGACTGACCAGGGAAGAAGAGAAAAAACTCGTCGCCCGCCTGGAAAGCATTGCCGACTATGCCGACCTGCGGCACATGCAGGAGCGCCTGCGCGCCAACCTCGGCATCATGCTGACGATCGCGCCGGCTACCGAAGAAGTGCGCACGATCCGCGGCGGCATCGGCATCCGCCTGGCGGAGCAGCCCGGCTTGTGCCGCAAGACGCGGCAGGCGATTCCGGCGGCGATCCGGCGCTGTCTTGAACAGAAACCGGAAATTGCCTTCGCCATCCTGGATGCGCACGACCTGCTGGGCGGCGGATCGTCCTGAGACAAGGAACGTCCTGACACGAGGCAAGGCCAAAAGTTTGCCGGATAGAGGCTATCGATCACGGCCATCGATCGCCAAACAGCAGTTCTTCATGTACCCTTGCACCCCATGAATATCAACAGCGATTTTGACAAACGCGTCGTGCAGAACGCACGCGATGCCGCCTGGACGGCGTCTCCGCAACCGGGCGTCGACCGCCGCATGCTCGACCGCGTCGGCGGCGAACTGGCGCGCGCCACCAGCATCGTGCGCTATGCCGCCGGCGCCGGCTATGCCGGGCACGTGCACGAGGGCGGCGAAGAAATTTTTGTGCTGCAAGGCGTTTTTTCGGATGAGCATGGCGACTATCCGGCTGGCACCTACCTGCGCAATCCGCCCGGCAGCAGGCATACCCCCTTCTCGCGCGACGGTTGCATGCTGTTCGTAAAGCTCTGGCAATTCGCGCCGGACGATGCGCAATCCATGCGCATCGATACCAGCAAGGCGGCCTGGTATCCGGCTTCAGCCGCGGGGGTGTCGGTCATGCCGCTGCACGAGCATGCGGGCGTCAACACCGCGCTGGTGCGCTGGGCGCCGAATACCCGCATTCCTGCGCATACGCACCTGGGCGGCGAGGAAATCCTGGTCCTGGCGGGCGTGTTCCATGATGAAAACGGCGAATACAGCGCCGGAACCTGGCTGCGCAGCCCGCGCGGCAGCCGTCACACGCCCCGCACCGGTCCGGAAGGCGCGATCATGTATGTGAAGGCGGGCGGAATCGGCGCGCGCTATTCGAAAGTCGGCGCCGCCTGATCAGCCGGCCCGGCCGGGGACTCGATTACACGTCCGCCGTCGTGCGGATCACCGTCATGCGGGTGATGAGAAATTCGTCCTCCACCACGCTGCGGTGCGGCACGCCGACCACGTTGAAGCCGGGGCCGCCGTCGTCATACCACTGCTCGGCCAGCGCATGGAAATCCTGCGGCTTCATGCGCAACATCGGAGCGCTGATGACAAACTGCGCGCCGGCCTTGTGCTTTTTTACGATATCTTCAATCGTCATACATTACCTGCTCAATAAATGAAAGTCCCGGGCTCCGTGTTTCGCGCTGCTCACGGCACCACCGAGTGCACGCGCTTGAGGCAGCGCAGCGCGAAGGTCGAGCGGCTGTGGCGGATGCCGGGAATCTTGTACAGCTTCTGTCGCAGGAAGTGCTCGTAGCCCGCGGTGCCCGCTACCGCCACCTTGATCAGGTAGTCATATTCACCAGTGACGATGTAGGCTTCCATCACTTCCGGCAGTTGCGCCAGGGTTTCGCCAAAATTGTTGAAAATCTCGTCGTCGTGATGGTCCAGCGTCACCTCGATGATGACCGTATCCGGGAATCCCAAAGCGCGCTGGTCGAGCACGGCGACGTATTCGGTGATGACCTGCGCGTTTTCCAGCGCCCGCACCCGGTTCCAGCACGGCGTCGGCGACAGGTTCACGCGCTCGGCCAGTTTCTGGTTGCTGATGCGGCCATCATGGCACAGTTCGCGCAGGATCCTGCGGTCGATTTCATCCAGTTGCGCTTCCTTCATGTCAGTGCTTTCTTTGCCGCTTAAGGTGATATGAAGAAATAATATCTACAATACGCCAAATTGGCAAAAGATTCTTCCTTTCTGCCGCTTTTCTAGGTCAAAAATCAAAAGCACATTTTGCAAGCCTCCCGGTAAGATTCTTCCTGTGCTTACAAGGCACATATAGGCCAGTATTGCAGCGCCCTCCCCGATCCGGGAACCGCGCGAATGCCAGGCTCTCTTGAACACCCATCCTGGAGCAAGTCGTGTCGGTAGCAATTACCCGTACGGCAGCCGGTTACCGAGGCGATCCCTTCGCTGCCGAGCTGCCGCTGATGTTGATCACCCCCGCGCTGTTCGCGGCTAACATGGTCGCCGCGCGCTGGGCGCAAGGCGCGGACATGCCGCCGGTCTTCCTGGCCTTCGGGCGCTGGACCCTGGCTTTTTTCATCATGCTGCCTTTTGTCGCAGCGCGCCTGTGGGCATGGCGCCGCGTACTGATGGATGAGCGCTGGCACCTGCTCCTGCTCGCCGGTCTTGGCATGGGCGTGGCGGTGGCGCCGCAGTACATCGGCGCGCACAATACCAGCGCGGCCAATGTCGCACTGATCTTTGCCGTGTGTCCGGTGCTGGTTGCCCTGATCGAAGCGCTCGTGTGGCGCGCTCCGCTGCGGCGCCAGCAGGCATGCGGCATGTTGCTGGCCATTTGCGGCGTTGCAGTGGTGGTGTCAAAGGGAGAAGTCGCCGCGCTGGCCCGGCTGGAATTCGGCCGCGGCGATTTGTGGGTGCTGTTTGCCGCCTGCGGCTGGGCCCTTTACACGGTGATCGGCAAGCGGCATCCGCTGCCGCGCATGCCCGGCACGGTGCGGCTGGCGGCCCTGATCGGCGGCGGTGCGCTGGTGCTGGCGCCCTTCGCCCTGCTGGAAGCNNGGCGCCAGCGTATCGATTTACATGGTGCCGCTGTATGCGGCACTGGCGGCCTGGCCGCTGCTGGGAGAAGCGCCGCAAGCCTTTCAGCTTGCGGGCTTCGGACTGATCCTGGGCGGAGTGATTATGTCGGGGATGAAAAAAGCCTGACGATACTTGTCACTCTTCCAGCAGCAATTCCCGCTTATCCTTCACCCCGCGCCACTTTTCATGCTCCGGCAGCGGGCTTTTCCTGCGCGTGATCGGTTTCCACTTCAGGTCGCGCGCCAGTTCGGCATTCAGCGCGATATAGGGCTGTTGCGACGCGTCGGCCTCGGCGGCGTTGACGATGGCATTGACCGGGCACTCGCTGACGCACATCGAGCAATCGATACAACCGTCGGGATCGATGGCGAGGAAGTTGGGACCCTCGACAAAGCAGTTCATTGGGCAGACTTCGACGCAGTCGGTATACTTGCACTGGATGCAGGGTTCGGTAACGATAAATGACATGACGAATACTGTGATTCAGTTGTGGCTCAGCCGTGATTCAGCGCCGGTGTGGCAGAATAAACCGGCAATGCTGAAAATTTGTAAATTAACATTAAACAGGAAGCCCCGGCTCACGATTGCTGTCGCGCCGGTCGCTGCATAATGGTATAAATATTACCAATTTGCAGCGACAGCGGAGCATGCATGGAAGGCATCCGGTTCGAAAAAACCTCGATTGAAGAGGTACAAAACAGCACCTGGCAGGAGCTTCCCCCGCCCAAGGTGCTGGCAAAGAATTGGCAGACCCATCGCTTCCCGCATGACCAGGAAAAACCGGATATCAAGCTGCTGATGCCTTGGGTGCAGCAACTACCGCCAGAAGTGCGTCCAAGGCAGCTGGTGATCCAGTACGCCCGCATCGCCAACAAGCTGGCATTATTGTGGACCCATCCTCTCGTTTGCGAGAAATACTTCAACGATCTGATGCTCGACGAGCGCGGCGACCGCCAGGGCTTTCCTGCCGAAGTGGCGATGGAGCTGGCGATGCTGCAAGCCTTTTTCGCCACCCATGTGCTGGTCCAGCACTTTGATGTTTGGGGCGAACGTATCGGCTAAGGACCGCCCCCCGCTACAGCTTGCCGGCCCGCTTCAGGCGGTAGGTCAAACCCTCGACAATATCCTGATGGCCGTTCCGCGCGGCGAAGTCCAGCGCGCTCAAGCCATGCTCGTTTCTGAGCGTCAGTTCGGCGCCGCTGTCGAGCAGCAGCTTGACCGTCATGATGTGCCCTTCCCCGGCCGCCATCATGAGCGGCGTAGTGTAGTTGGGAGAGGGCGCGTTGAGGATGGCGCCCTTATCGATCAACATCCTGGCGATGTCATTGTGTCCGCTGGCAGCGGCATAATGCAGCGGCGTCCAGCCGGGCCGCCTGACGGCGGCGCCCTTGGCCAGCAAGGTTTCGACAGCGGCGCGATTGCCCTTGTAGGCGGCAATCATCAGCGCCGTGTCGCCATTCCTGGCCCCGATATCGAGTTCGATATCCGGCGCATTGACCAGCGCATCGAAAACCCGCATCGAGCCTTCGCGCACGGCGATGATCAGGCCGGTGTCGCCCCGTTCCTCATCGACCAGGTTGGGATCGAGGCCGCGCTTGAGCAAGCTGCGGATTTCATCGACATTGTCGATCTTCGCCGCCTTGAAGAAATCCTCGAAGGCCCCGGCAAGCGAGAAACCAGGCAGGCAGACGGCGACCAGCGCCAGCATGCGCAAGCGGCGCAGCAGGGAGTGGGAGACTTTATGCATGGATCTTGAACAGCCTGTAAAAATTGTCGGTTGTCTGCCGCGCCACGTCTTCCAGCGGCACGCCCTTGAGTTGCGCCAGGAATTCGGCGACATGGCTGACCCAGCCCGGCTGATTCATCTTGCCGCGGTGCGGCACCGGCGCCAGATAGGGCGAGTCGGTTTCGATCAGCATCCGCTCCAGCGGCACGGCCAGCGCCACCGCCTGCAACTCCTTGGCGCTCTTGAAGGTGACGATGCCGGAAAAGGAGATGTAAAAGCCCATGGCCATCGCCGCCTGCGCCACTTCCAGCGATTCGGTAAAACAGTGCATCACGCCGCCGGCGCCGCCGGCATCGGGTCCGGCGCCCTCTTCCTGCATGATGCGGATGGTATCTTCGGCAGCGGCGCGGGTATGGATGATCAACGGCTTGCCGGTCGCGCGCGAAGCGCGGATATGGGTGCGGAAGCGCTCGCGCTGCCATTCCAGGTCAGCCAGCGCGCCTTCCTGGCGGTAGTAATCCAGCCCGGTTTCGCCGATGCCGACGATTTTTTGATGGTCGGCCAGGCGCACCAGTTCTTCGACGCTCGGCTCGGGCGTGTCGGCATAATCGGGATGCACGCCGACCGAGGCATACACGTTCGGGTATTGCTCAGCCAGCGCCAGTACTTGCGGGAAGTCGGGCAGGTCGACCGAAACGCACAGCGCGTGGCTGACCTGGTTTTGCGCCATGGTGGCGAAGATTTCCGGCAGCCGCTCGACCAGCTCGGGAAAATTGATGTGGCAATGGGAATCGATATACATGGGCGCTATTGTAGTACGCCCATGCCTTGTCCTGCAGGCTTACAGGGTATGGGTGGCGCGCGTTGATCCGAGCGCGGCGCCAAGCAATTCCTCGATCCGCTGACGCACGCGCGTGCCGGTTTCGTCTCCGGGGAAATGCACGCCAATGCCTTGCGCGCGGCTATTGTTGGCGCCGGCCGGCGTGACCCAGGCGACCTTGCCGGCCACCGGGAACTTGTTCGGATCATCCATCAGGGTCAGGATCAGGTAAATTTCATCGCCGAGCTTGTAGCTCTTGCTTGTCGGCACGAAAATCCCGCCATTGATCAGGAAAGGCATGTAGGCGGCATACAACGCCGATTTTTCCTTGATGGCCAGCGACAATACCGACGGCCTGGCGACCGAGGCAGCAGGGCTGGCGGGAGTCTCAGCCATGGTGATCCTTTTCTTGTTTAATTAGGGATACAGTTTTGCGTAATCCAGCAGCATGTCTTCAATGAAGAGCTTGGGCGACAGGGGATGCTCGGCCACGGCGCGCCGCTCGACGATCCCTTTCAGGGCGTGCAGCAATGCCGCAACTTCCACTTGGCCGCTCAAGGCGACAAGCTCCTTCCGATAGCGCGGATAATACCGGATTTTTCCCGAAAGCTTGACAGAAAATAGATCGTAAAGCCAGCGCTGCAGCCATTCGACCTGTTGCGCCGGTGCCGTTTTCTGCAGTTTTTCAGCGGTTTTCAAGGCGCCTTCGACACCCGGCCTGGTCAGATGATGCAGGAATTCCTCCATGGTTTCGCGGCTGCCGGATTGCGCCATTTCCAGCGCCGCCAGCGGCGCCCCGCCCTGCTCGGCCAGCCAGCCGTCGGCATCATTGATGCCTTGCGCCTTGAGCCAGGCCAGGGCCTGCTCGAACGGCGGCAAGGCCATGGCGAACTTGCGGCAACGCGACAGGATGGTCGGCAGCAGGCGATCCAGACTGTTCGAAATGAGCAAAAACACCGTGTCCGGCGGCGGCTCTTCCAGCGTTTTCAGCAAGGCATTCGCGGAGGCGCTGTTCAAGGCTTCCGCCGGGTAGAGCAAGACCACGCGCTTGCCCTGGCGGTGGGTCGACACATTCATGAAGTCGGCCAGCGCGCGGATCTGGTCGATGCGGATTTCCTTTGACGGCGCCCTGGCCGATTTGCTGCCCTTTTTGCCTTCGCCTTCCTCTTCCTCGCCTTCGCCGGCGGCGCCTTCCGCTTCATCCAGGGCTTCCGGGCGCACCCGGCGGTAGTCAGGATGGCCGTACTGGGCAAACCAGCCGCAGGATGCGCAGCGACCGCAGGCATGGCCCGATGCGTCCGGTGTTTCGCACAGCAGCGACTGGGCGAAACGCTCGGCGAAGCCAGTCTTGCCGATGCCGGCAGGGCCATGGAAGAGGATCGCATGCGGCAAGCGCGCGCGTAGTTGCTGCAATTGCAGCCAGGCTGACTCCTGCCAGGGGAATATGTCAATACTCATTAATATTCAAATACTTATATAACAATCGAAGAAGCCACATGAACATATGAGATATCCAAAATATCTTTTAAGTTCATATAGTTAAAAGCAACTCTTTAAGTTCTTTCTGAATTGCCTCGATGCTTTGGGTAGAGTCGATGACGCGAAAGCGTTGCGGGAATTGCCGCGCTCTTTCCAGGTAGGCCGCACGGGTAGCCGCAAAAAAATCCGCTTTTTCCTTTTCGAACTTGTCCGGTTCACGGGCAGCATCCAGGCGCGCGCGCGCCACTTCCAGCGGCACGTCGAACAGCAGCGTCAGGTCGGGCTGGAGATGCGGATGCACCCAGTGCTCCAGTACGCCTAGCTTTTCCATGGGCAACTTGCGTCCGCCGCCCTGATAGGCGAAGGAGGCGTCGGTAAAGCGGTCGGAAATCACCCATTGCCCTTGAGTCAGGGCCGGTTCTATCACCTGGGCGATGTGCTCACGCCGCGCGGCGAACATCAGCAGCGCCTCGGTTTCGAGATGCATGCGCTCGTGCAGCAGGATTTCGCGCAGCTTTTCGCCGAGCGACGTACCGCCCGGTTCGCGCGTGACCACCACATCGATGTCACGCGCGCGCAGGCATTCGGCGACGAAGGCGATGTGAGTCGATTTGCCGGCGCCGTCGATGCCTTCGAAGGTGATGAATTTGCCTCTGTTCATTCTGCTTGCTTCCGTCATCGCTGATACTTCCTGACGGCCCGGTTATGGTCGTCAAGGTTGCTGGAAAAGTGACTGCTGCCATCGCCGCGCGAGACGAAGTACAGCGCATCCGTACTGGCGGGTTTCAAGGCCGCCGCCAGCGCTGCCGCACCCGGCAAGGCAATCGGCGTCGGCGGCAGGCCGGCATGCACATAGGTATTGTAAGGCGTGTCCGCGCTCAGATCGCGCTTGCGGATATTGCCATCGAATTTTTCACCCATGCCGTAAATGACGGTAGGGTCGGTCTGCAGCAGCATGCCGCGCTTGAGGCGGTTGACGAATACCGCGGCGACCAGGCCGCGATCGTCTTCCGTGCCGGTTTCCTTTTCGACGATGGATGCCATGATCAAGGCTTCATACGGCGACTTGTAGGGCAGCGAAGGGGCACGTGCGGCCCAGGCCTTATTCAGTTGCTTCAGGAGCTGGGCGTGCGCCTGGCGGTAAACCTGCAATTCGCTGGCGCCCTTGGCAAACCGGTAAGTATCAGGGAAAAACAGCCCTTCCGCATATTTGTAGCCCGGCGCGACCTTGGCCAGCAATTCCTGCTCGCTCCAGGCCGCCGTATCGTGCTTGAGGGCCGGATGGCTGGCGATCGCCTGGCGCATTTGCCGGAAAGTCCAGCCCTCGATGATGACCAGTGTTTCCTGGGCGAATTCGCCGCGAACCATCTGATCGAGTAGCGTGAGCGGTGTGGCGCCGACCTTGACCTCGTAATGGCCGGCCTTGAGTTTGCCACCCTTGCCCGAAAGACGCGCAAGCACAATGAACAAAGTCGTATTGACCGGTATGTCGGCATCGGCGATCTGACCGGCGGCGCTGTTGACCCCGCTGCCGGGTGCGACGGCAAATGCGCGCGCCGGCTGACCAGCAGTCAAGATAGGCGTGTTCGCCCACCAGGCGACACCTGCGCCAGCCAGCAAAGCCAGTACGACCCCGAACAAAACCAGTTTATTGAAAAAACTTGTGCCTTTTCGCTGCTTCTTGCGTGTCACTGGTACCCCTTCTTTCTTGCATTCTGCGCGCCGTTTTGGCGTCTCCAACGAAAATTCTGCTACGCATCTATAATTAACCGCAGCCCTTTCAGCATTATCGCTAATCGCTGCGAAAAAGGCCTTAATGATAATCGTATTGGCACGCATGCAAGCGAAGTGCAGTTACGAAATTTTTCAGACAAGTTCAGGACACCCATGCATCCTTGGCAGCAATTTCTGACAGAGCAAGGTTTTCGCATTGCGGAAGCCGGTAATTTTGACGCCATTGCCCCCGAACCCGCCGTCTGGCCGGAAGCGGTCGCCGAAGGCTTCGTTGCTCCGCTCACCGATCTCGGCCTGATGGCTTTTGCCGGCGAGGAAGCGGCGCATTTCCTGCACAATCAGCTGACCAACGATATCGAACATCTTGGTCAGAAGGAAGCCCGGCTGGCGGCCTACTGCTCGCCCAAGGGGCGCATGCTGGCCAGCATGCTGGCGTGGCGTTCGCCATCGGCCGGCGAAGCCGTGATGCTGCAATTGCCGCGGGCGATCCAGCCGGCGGTGCAGAAACGCCTGCAGATGTTCATCCTGCGCGCCAAGGTCAAGGCCGCCGACGTCTCGGACGAGCTGGTCGTGCTCGGCCTCGGCGGCGCCAAGGCCGGCGCCGCGCTGTCGCCCTGGTTCGCCGAACTGCCCTCTGCCCCGTACGCGAAGATCGATGGCGACGCCGGCACCCTGATCCGTGTCGCCGACGCTTTCGGCGCGCCGCGCTATCAATGGATCGCCGCGCCCGAACAGGCGCAGCAAGTCTGGCCGCAACTGGCGCAGGCGCTGCGCCCGGCCGGTGCGGCGCTATGGCGCCTGGCAAACATCCTCGCCGGCGTGCCGCAGATTGTCGCCGCCACCCAGGAAAGCTTCGTGCCGCAGATGGTCAATTTCGAAGTGATCGGCGGCGTGAATTTCAAGAAGGGATGCTACCCCGGGCAGGAAATCGTCGCGCGCAGCCAGTACCTGGGCAAAATGAAGCGCCGCATGGCGTTGCTTGCGCTCGATGCGGATGCGGCAGGCGTAACCGCCGAAGCCGGCATGGAAGTGTTTTCCGCCGCCGATCCGGAGCAGCCCTGCGGCATGGTGGTCAATGCCGAGAAAAATTCGCCGGCATCCTATGCGCTGCTGGTCGAACTGAAGACCGCCGCGCTGGAAGACGGCCCCATCAGCCTGGGCTCGGCCACTGGCCCTGCGCTGCGCCTGCAAGCGCTGCCTTATGCACTGCCGCAAGGCTAAGGCGCTGCCGGATGCATCCTGAATCCGCCGCGCATTCCGCCGCATCGGCCGTTGCCGGACGCCGCATGGATTTGTACGTTTACTACCGCGCCGGTTGCGCATGCGCGCAAGCCGTGCACGAACGCGTGACGGCCATGCAGGCAGCGCTGATGCGGCGCTGCGGCGTAGCTGCCTCGCTCAAGCGCCGCCCGGAACCCAAAGACGGGCGGCACACCTGGATGGAAACCTACCTCAACATTCCCGACGACTTTGATGTGATACTGTCGCAAGCGGTAACGCAGTCAGGGCTGGCATCGCTGATCGATGGCGAGCGCCACACGGAATATTTTTTGGATATCACCACATGTGCTTGATCGTATTCGCCTGGCAAGTCATCCCCGGCACGCCGCTGATCGCGGCCGGCAATCGCGACGAATTCTATGACCGTCCCGCCACCCCGGCCGACTGGTGGCAGGACTACCCTCACGTCTATGCCGGACGCGACCTCAAGGGCGGCGGCACCTGGATCGGCGTTACCCGCGACGGCCGCTTTGCCGCCCTTACCAACGTGCGCGCGCCGTCCGAGATGCGCGCCGATGCGCCCACGCGCGGAGGCCTGGTGGCCGATTACCTGACCGGCGACTTCACGCCGGCGCAGTATGTCGCGCGGATCGCGCCCGACGCCGCGCGTTTCAATGGCTTCAACCTGCTGGTGGGCGATCGCGAGCAGCTGATCTGGTATTCCAACCGCGCCGAAGATGACGAGCGCAACGGGAAGCCGCTCGCCGCCGGCGTGTACGGGCTGTCAAACGCCGGGCTGGATTGCTGCTGGCCCAAGGTAGTGCGCACCAAGGCGCAATTCGCCAGCCTCCTGTGCCAGGCCGCGCCGGAGGACGCCTTTTTCGAAATGCTGACCGACACCACGACAGCGTCGGACTGCCGCCTGCCGCAGACCGGCGTCAGCCTTGAGCTTGAGAGAATGCTGTCGGCGGTCTACATCGAATCCGACAATTACGGCACGCGCGCCTCGACCGTAGTCAAGCTGGCCGCCAATGACGAACCGTTGCTCTGCGAGCGCATGCTGAAGTAAGTTTTTCCCGGGCCGATGGATGCGGTGCTGGCTCAGGCGAGCCGGCAGCGCATGCATATATGCGGAATGCCGGCGTCGTCGAATTCCGCACCTTCGCGCGCAAAACCGAAGCGCGTGTAAAACCCTTCCGCGTGGATTTGCGCATTGAGCATGACTTCGCGCTGCCCGCGCTGTTTTGCCGCCTGCATCAGCGCCGTCAGGATCGCGCTTCCCAGGCCCTGCGCGCGGGCATCGCATCGCACCGCCATGCGGCCGATATGACCATCCGGCAGCAGGCGCCCGGTCGCCAGCGCCCGGCCGGCGGCATCGAAGGCGGCGGCATGCAGCGACACCGCATCCATCTCATCCCATTCGAGCTCGACCGGCACCCTTTGCTCGACGAGGAAAACTTCGGTGCGCACGTCGCGCGCCGGCGCTTGCAGCGTAGCCCAGTCGTCCAATTCGATGCGGCAGGCGATGCGCGGCTGTTTCACGTCCATGTTCATGTCCATGCGCCTGTCCTGGCTCATGCCTTGCGTGCCTTCAGACGGGCCTGCAGCAATGCCATGGCCCGGGGTTCCGCGGCAAGCGGGTCGCGCGGATTGTGCTGATGCAGGATATCGCTCATGTGGTCTTGCACCGCATCGAGCATCTCCGGATGTGTATGGATGTAGAAGCGGCCATCGCGCACGGCATCGAAGGCCGCTTGCGACACTTGCGCCGCTGTTAGCTTGCCGGAACGAACCGACTTGTCGGCCAGCAGGCGCGCGGCGACCTGGCTTGCCGTCGGGTCGGCGCGGTTGCGCAAGTCGTCGGGGCGGTTGCGCTCCGACTTGTGGATCCCTGTCGGGACATAGTGTGGACAGAGCACGGATGCGCCGACCGCAGCGTCGATCAGCCGCAAGTCATGGTAAAGGGTTTCCGACAGCGACACCACGGCATGCTTGGTGACGTTGTAGGCGCCCATGTTCGAAGCATTCAGCAAACCAGCAATCGAGGCGGTATTCACGATGTGCCCTTCATAGTTCGGGTCGGCGGCGGCGCCGGCCAGCATCAGCGGCGTGAAAATGCGCACGCCATGGATCACGCCCCACAGGTTCACCCCGAGCAGCCACTCCCAGTCTGCCTCGCTGTGCTCCCAGATCAGTCCGCCGCAACCGACGCCGGCGTTATTGAACAACAAGTGCACCGCGCCATGCCGGCCCATGGCCGCATCGGCCAGCGCCTGCACATCGCCGGACTGGCTCACATCGCAGGCCAGCGCCAGCACGTCAACGCCCCGTGCTTCGAGCTCCGCCTGCAGCGACGCCAGCGCAGGCGCGTCGACATCCGCCAACACCAGTTTCATGCCAAGCTGCGCGCCAGTGCGGGCGAATTCGCGACCGAAGCCGCTTGCCGCCCCGGTGATGACGGCGACCCTGTCGGCGAAGTGTTTCATGCCACGATCCTTTTCAATCCCGGCTCAGTTTTCTTGCGGCATCGGCGCGCTTCAGAAACTTGAAGGTGCCCATGGCTTTGGCCACCAGCTTGTCGCCGTTCCAGACTTCGCCTTCGCAAAAGCACATGGTGGTGGAGCGATGCACTGCCTTCCCTCTGGCGACGAGGCGACTGCCGGGTTTGCCGGCGGCTTGCAGAAAGCTGGTCTTCATCTCCACCGTGACGCTGGCCTGGATATCCGGGTTCAGCGAACGCCCCGCCAGCGCCATCGCCACATCGAGCAGCGTCATGGTCAGGCCGCCATGCGCAACGTGCCAGCCATTCATGTGGCGCTGTTCCAGGGTCAGGGCCAGTTGCGCTTCGCCATTGGCCATGCCGAGAAACTCCACGCCCAGATCATCAAGAAACGGGATCGGCACTGGAAAGGACTGCGCTGTCGTTGTCGTCGCCGTCACCACCGTCATTGCGGCCTCCGCCGTCATTGCCGTCTCCGTTGCGGACTTGGTTGCATTCTTAGTTGCGTACTTAGTTGCTCTCTCTCAAGAGCGCCGCTCATCATCATGATTCTTGCTTGCTGCATGCATTTACCTTTCCGTACTGTTCACCAGAGCGCTGCCATCTAGTCACGAAGCACCGCACAGGGCGCACATTGTCCCGCATTTCTTCCAGCCTTGCTGCAGACATCGGCGGCTACGGGGGCTGAACCGATTGTAACCGGGTCGCCGTATCCGTCAGTTGACAGGTTTCCTCAGCCGACCACAGGGAAATCACCGCATCGATTCAGAACATCGCGCCCAAAACGACTAATGGTTACATTAAGTGGATGCTTTCGCATCAGTCGTCGCATGCTGTCGACATATGCCCCCCAATGGTGCAAATTTATGCGACTGAAACTGTCCAAACCGGCGCGGATTTGGTAATGTTTCATTGCCTATATTGCAAAATCATTTCCCTACTCGCATTCCATGATCAAGCCGCGCCGTCTCGGTACTCCGCTCTCCCCTTCCGCCGTTAAAGTCATGCTGCTAGGCGCCGGTGAACTTGGCAAGGAAGTCGTCATCTCCCTGCAGCGCCTTGGCGTCGAAGTCATTGCTGTTGATCGCTACCCCGACGCCCCCGGCCATCAGGTCGCTCACCGCGCCCATGTCATCGACATGACCGACGGCGCCGCCCTTGCCGCACTGATCGAGCAGGAACAGCCGCACCTGGTGGTGCCGGAAATCGAGGCGATCGCCACGCCGGCCCTGATGGAACTGGAAAAAGCCGGCAAGGTCACAGTGATCCCGACCGCGCGCGCGGCCAGGCTCACCATGAACCGCGAAGGCATCCGCCGCCTCGCCGCCGAGGAACTGGGTCTGCCGACCTCGCCTTACCGTTTCGCCAGCAGCCTGGAGGAACTCAGGGCAGCCTGTACCGAGATCGGCTTTCCCTGCGTGGTCAAGCCGGTCATGTCCTCGTCCGGCAAGGGCCAGTCGAAACTCGATGGCGCCGACGATGTCGATGCGGCCTGGAAGTATGCCGCCGCTGGCAGCCGCGTCGACGCCGGCCGCGTCATCGTCGAAGGTTTCGTCGACTTCGATTATGAAATCACCCAGCTGACCGTGCGCGCCCTCGACGGCGACGGCGCGCTCGTGACCCGCTTCTGCGAGCCGATCGGCCACCTGCAGGTGCACGGCGATTATGTCGAATCCTGGCAACCGCATCCGATGCAGCCGCTGGCCCTGCAGCGCACCCGCGAAATCGCCCAGGCGGTTACCGACAACCTGGGAGGCCTCGGCGTTTTTGGCGTCGAACTCTTCGTCAAGGGTGACATGGTGTGGTTTTCCGAAGTCAGCCCGCGGCCGCACGACACCGGCATGGTCACCATGGCCAGCCAGCGCCAGAGCGAATTCGAGCTGCATGCCAAGGCGATCCTTGGCTTGCCGGTCGATACCGGCCTGACCACCCCGGCCGCCTCGGCGGTAATCTACGGCCAACTCGAGCAGACGGCAATTGCCTTCGAGGGCGTGGCTACCGCGCTGGCGTTGCCTGGCGTGGATATTCGCCTGTTCGGCAAGCCGCAATCCTTCGAGCGGCGCCGTATGGGCGTCGCGCTGGCTGTCGCCGGCGACATCGAAAGCGCGCGCAGCATCGCGCGCCAGGCGGCGCAAGCCGTCAAGCCGGTATCGGCCTAGAATGAAATTTCCACTGTTGCACCTGTTCGGACACGCGCTGAAGCAGAACGGACAGGCGCTGGATCAGGCCAGGCTGAACCAGCGGCGCTTCGATGCCATTGCCCGCGCCACCCGTCATGCGATCATGATCGTCGATGCGAAGTTCCAGATCATGTATGTCAACCCGGCCATCCAGGAGATCACCGGCTATACCGAGGAAGAGATGCGTCGCATGACAATCAAGGACGCCAACCATCCTGACGACGACGCCGGACGCAAGGCAAAGCTGCGGCACTTGCGCGATACGCCGGGCAGCAGCATCTTCTCGCGCCACCGGACGCGCCACAAGGATGGCCACTGGGTCTGGGTCGAGGCGCGCGGCTACAACCTGTTGCACGACGACGCCATCAAGGGGTTGGTATTCAGCGTTGAGGATGTCAGCCAGCGCTTGGAATACGAGATGCGCCTGGAGCACCAGGCCCTGCATGATCCGCTGACCGGCTTGCCGAACCGCCGGCATGTGCTGAAAAAGCTCGCCGGCGCCATCGAGGCGTTCCGCGACAACGACACCAGACTGGCGATCCTCGTCTGCGACCTGGATTTCTTCAAGAGCCTGAACGATATCCACGGTCATGACTTCGGCGACAAATGCCTGCTGGAGCTGACTCGCAGGATCGTCACCGAATTGCCGCCGACCGATTTCGTGGCCCGTTTCGGCGGCAACGAATTCGTGGTGCTGACGGACGCCGACCTGCCTGGAGCCGAAGCCAAGGCCGCAGCGCTGCTGGCAGCGGTATCGCAGCAGCTCGTGGTCGACGATGTGATCGTCAAGATCCAGGCCAGCATCGGCATCGCCTTTCTGCACGACGGCCACAAGAATCCATCCGAACTGCTGCGCGACGCCGATGCCGCGATGTACCAGGCCAAGGAGCACGGCCGCAACCGCGCCGAAATATTCGATGCCGCCCTGCAGGGCTTGCGCACACGGCGGGCGCAACTCGACGTCGCCTTGCGCTTCGCGCTGGAACGCGATGAGCTGTCGCTGCATTACCAACCCAAGGTAGCCCTTGCCGATGGCGCCATCACCGGGTTCGAACTGCTGCTGCGCTGGCACCATCCGCAGTATGGCGAAATCGCGCCGCAGGATTTCATCCCGGTCGCCGAAGCTTCCGGCGCCATCGTTCCAATCGGCTTGTGGACGCTGGAGCAGGCTTGCCTGCAGGCGCGGCAATGGGAGTGCGATCGCGATACGGCGAAAATGACGATCGCCGTCAATGTCTCGATGCGCCAGCTGCTGCAGTCATCCTTCCTGCAGGACGTCGCCGCGATTCTGGCGCGCAGCGGCGCTTCCCCTTCCGCAATCGAGCTGGAGCTGACCGAGACTTCAGCCATGGCCAATCCGCTGCAAACCATAGAAACGCTGACCAGGTTGAAGGAAATGGGATTCCGGCTGGCGCTGGACGACTTCGGCACCGGCTATTCATCCCTGGCCTATCTGCAGAAGCTGCCGCTGGACGTGCTGAAAATCGACAAGACTTTCATCCACGGCCTGGGCAGTGACAGCAGCGATGCCGAAATCGTCCGCCTGATCCTGGCGCTGGCGCATGCCCTGAAGCTGGATACCGTAGCCGAGGGTGTCGAAACAGCGCAGCAGGCAGCCCTGTTGCTGGACATGGGCTGCCGGCAAGCCCAGGGCTTCGCTTTTTCACGTTCCATCACGGCGCAGGAAGCCGAACTGCTGCTGCGCCCCGCGCCGGCCGCGGCATTGGCAAGCTAGGGTTTCAGCCGCAAAGTGCCGAGCTGATTTCGCTCCACCGCCGGGCGCGCGGTTTGCATCGGCAGGTATTCGACGCCGGCCCAGCGCTGCGCCAGATTGTCATACAGCGGCGAAAACAGGTTGCCGGACTGGCCAGTGGAAATCATGAAGCGCGATTTTTCCGGATCGCCCAGGTCATACAGGGCGCGCAGGCCGGCGGCATGGCGGTTGGCAAACGGCGCCGCCTCGTCGCGCGGATTGTTGCGCCCGACATTGATGCTGAAGGTATCGCCGGGGGTGGGGACTTCGATGCTGAACAGCCAGGACAATCCCGCCGACTTGCCAAACGGCCGGTGCTCCGACACTGCCGCATGCGCTTCGCCCCAGCGCCACTTGCGCATATCGCTGCCGTAGCGTCGTTCGAGATCGTCCAGCGTCACATCCAGTGCCAGCGGCAATAGCGCCGCGCAAGCCTGGCCATCGGCTGCTTGCCTCACTGCGGGCACCGCCGGCGCGGATGCCCCCGGCAGCGCCGGCATTCCCGTCCCACCCTGCGCCTTGCGGCACCAGCGGCTCTGGCCATCCTTGTCGCGCAAGACATTCAGCATCGCCTGATGGAAATTGCGGTATTCCCAATAATCCCTGAAGAGTTCCTCGCCAAGTTCGTCGGCGAAAATCTGGCGCGATAATTCTCTCAACCAGGCAGTGGCGATCAGCGGCTCCGGCCGGTCGAGCGCCATGCGGCCATCCCAGTTCGCCAGCATGGCTAGTGCCTGCCCCGCTCGCTCGCCGCCTGGCTTGGTCAGCTGCAGGGTGGGCAACAACTCGCGCACGGCCGGCGAGACGATATCCTTCTGGATCAGCGCGAAGCTGTCGATGCTGTGCCTGGGCGTGGCTGCGAGCATCTCGGCAATGCGCTGGGCGCGGTACGGCAGCGTCCATTCGCTGGTGATGAAATAAGGGTAATCGGCGCCGACGATTTTCTGGTTGGCGGTGACGATCTGCTGCGCCGGCGGATTGTAGGAGCGCGGCAAGGCATCGAAGGGAATGAAACCGTTCCAGTCGTAGCGGCTGTCCCAGCCAGGCGCCGGCGCCAGGCCCTTCAAGTCGTTTTCGGGTTTACGCAAAGGCACCTTGCCCGGCGCCAGCATGCCGATATTGCCATCAATATCGGCGTATGCGATGCTTTGCTGCGGCGCGCCGAAATCCCTGGCGGCGGCGACGAATTCCTGCCAGTTGCGCGCGCGGTTCAGTTGCAGGCCCGCTTGCAGGGTCTTGTCGTCCGGGCGCAGCGCAGTCCAGGCGAAGGCCACGACATGCTCGCGGGTGTCGATCGGCGCCTTTTCCAGCGCAGGCAAGGTGCCGCTGATGACCGGACCGTGGCGCGATTCGCGCACTTCCAGGCGCACTTCAGGCTGACCTTTTATCTTGATGATCTCCGTGCGCACCGTGAAATCGGCCCAGCCTTGCGGCGTCTGATATTGCCGCGCATTGCCCGGTCGCAGGCGTTCGATGTACAGATCCTGCACATCCGGCGCCGTGTTGGTAAAACCCCAGGCAATGCGGTCGTTGCGTCCCAACACCACGATCGGCAGCCCCGGCATGGTGGCGCCGATCACGTTCAGGCCGGGTGCGGAAAGATGCGCCAGGTACCAGAGCGAGGGTGCCGCCAGGCCCAGATGAGGGTCATTCGCCAGCAATGGCTTGCCGCCAACGGCGCGGTTGCCCGCCACGGCCCAGTTGTTCGAGCCCATGCCTTCGACGTACGACGGCGGGGCGATTTGCGCCAGCGCCTCCAGCTGCCGGCTGGTGCCGGCCAGCTGGCGGTAGAACGGCGTGTAATCCCGCGTCGCCAGCGGTGCATCGCCGGGATATGGCGCCAGGAACTCATTGATTTGCGCCAGCGAGAGGCGTTGTGCCAGGCGCATGCGCAGTAATTCCTGCGTCCAGTTAGCACCCAGGTCCCACGCCATCATGGTCTGCCATCCGAGCGAGTCCACCGGCTGCCAGCGCTCCGGGGCAGCAGTGCCGGTGAGGACGAATTCCGGTGGCAAGGGGCTGCGGCGCGCGGCAAGGAAAGCATTGATGCCGTTGGCATAGGATTGCAGCATGCCGCGCGTTTCCGGCGCCAGGCGGGCGAATATCTGCTCGGCATTGCGGCGCACGCCCAGCGTGCGCAGAAAGCGGTCGGTCGGCAAGGCCTCCGCCCCGAGGATTTCCGCCATGCGGCCGGCGGGAATGCGCCGGTTCAATTCCAGCTGCCACAGGCGATCCTGCGCATGCACGAAGCCCAGCGCAAAATAGGCGTCATCGGCTGATTGTGCGTAAATGTGCGGCACGCCGGCGGCATCGCGCACGACATCGACCGCCGCCGACAAGCCAGGCAGCCGCAGCGAGCCATCGACCTGCGGCTGGCTGGCGGAGCGATACCAGAAAAGTCCGGCCGCCAGAAGCAACAGCGCCGCCAGCAGGCTCAGAGCGATCCACTTCATGAAATTGCGCATGCTGCTTCCGCCTCCGTTTTTGTTGGTATTTTGCTCACCTCAAAGATTAACACAGGCATTGGGGAGCAGGCACAGACCTGCATTTTCGCCGCAAAAGGACTATAGTTACGGCAACCAATTCCATAGAACATATTTCATGAAATTCGATGTCGCCATTATCGGCAGCGGCCTGGCAGGCCTGTCGGTCGCCCTCCACCTGGCAAAAACCCGCAAGGTGGCCGTTATCTCCAAGCTGTCCCTGCTCGACGGCGCCAGCAACTGGGCCCAGGGCGGCATTGCCGCCGTACTGGATTCCGGCGACAGTCATCAGCAGCACATCGCCGACACCCTGGTGGCCGGCGCCGGCCTGTGCGATGAACCGGCTACCCGTTTCATCGTCGAGCATGGCCGCGAAGCGATCGAATGGCTGATCGAACAGGGCGTGCCCTTCACCCGCGACGATGCCGCCGAACTTGGCTTTCACCTGACGCGCGAAGGCGGCCACAGCCAGCGCCGCATCATCCATGCCGCCGACGCCACCGGCCACGCGGTGCAGGTGACGCTGGAACAGAAGGTCCGCAACCATCCCAACATCACCCTGCTGGAAAATCATTTCGCCATCGATCTGATCACTTCCGACAAGCTGAAACCGGGCGCCAGCGGTACCCGTTCCTGCATGGGCCTGTACGCGCAGGACACCGCGACCGGCCAGGTGCACACCATCGCCGCCGATCAGACCGTGGTTGCCACCGGCGGCGCCGGCAAGGTCTACCTGTACACGACCAACCCCGACACCGCCACCGGCGACGGCATCGCCATGGCCTGGCGCGCGGGCTGCCGCGTGGCCAACATGGAATTCATCCAGTTCCACCCGACCTGCCTGTACCACCCCTTCGCCAAATCCTTCCTGATCAGCGAAGCAGTACGCGGCGAAGGCGGCATCCTCAGGCTGCCGAAGGAAGCCGGCGCGCAGGCCGGATACCGTTTCATGCCGGATCACGATGCGCGCGCCGAACTGGCGCCGCGCGATATCGTGGCGCGCGCGATCGACTTCGAGATGAAGAAACGCGGGCTGGACCATGTCGATCTCGACATTACGCACCAGAGCCCGGAATTCCTGATGCATCATTTCCCGACGATTTACGCGCGCTGCCTGGAGCTGGGCATCGACATCACCACCCACCCCATTCCCGTGGTGCCTGCGGTGCATTTCACCTGCGGCGGCGTAGTCACCGACTTGGCCGGCCGCACCGATGTGAAAGGCTTGTACGCCGTCGGCGAAACCGCTTATACAGGCCTGCACGGCGCCAACCGCCTGGCCAGCAATTCGCTGCTCGAATGCGTGGTGCTGGGCCGGGCCGCCGCCACCCATATCGAACAACTACCTAAAGCCGATGCCGTCGCCCTGCCCGCCTGGGACGAGAGCCGCGTGACCAACGCCGACGAGGAAGTGGTCATCACGCAAAACTGGGATGAATTGCGCCGCTCGATGTGGAATTACGTCGGCATCGTGCGCACCACCAAGCGCATGGAGCGCGCTCAGCACCGCATCAGCATGCTCAAGGAAGAGATCGACGAGTATTACGCCAACTTCCGCATCACGCCCGATTTGCTGGAATTACGCAACCTGGTCGATGTGGCTTCGCTGATCGTCAAGAGTGCGCTGGCGCGCAGGGAAAGCCGCGGCCTGCATTTCAGCCGGGACTATCCAGATACCTTGCCAAAGGCACTGCCTACGGTTCTCACGCCGAAACAGCGCAACTGACAAAGCTGACAGCTGACTTAAATTATCCGCAGAGAATAATCGGTCGCTCTGACATCCTTGGTCAGGCTGCCGATGGAGATGCGGTCAACGCCGGTTTCCGCGATCGCCCGCACGCTATCCATGTTGACGCCGCCGGAAGCTTCCAGAATGGCGCGGCCGGCAGTCAGCTTTACCCCCTCGCGCATCGCCTCCAGGCTGAAATTGTCCAGCAAGACCGAGGTGGCGCCCGCTGCCAACGCATCTTCCAGCTCGGCGAGGCTTTCCACTTCGATCTGGATCGACACGCCGGCCTTCAGGGCCAGCGCCGCCTGCATGGCTGCCCTCACCCCGCCGGCTGCCGCGATATGGTTTTCCTTGATCAGGATGCCGTCATACAGCGCCATGCGCTGGTTCTTGCCGCCGCCCACGCGCACCGCGTATTTCTGCGCCAGGCGCAAACCGGGCAGCGTCTTGCGGGTATCGAGGATGGCCGCGCGGGTGCCGGCGATGATATCGACATAACGCCGCGTAGCGCTGGCCACGCCGGACAGCAGTTGCAGGAAATTCAGCGCCGGCCGTTCGGCGGTCAGCAGGGCGCGCGCCGGCGCCTCGATGCTGCACACCACGCTGTCGGCCGCCATCATGGCGCCTTCGGCATATTTCCAGTCGATGGAAATGCGCGCATCGAGCTCCTTCATCACGCCTTCGAACCAGGGCGCGCCGCACAATACCGCAGCTTCACGCACCACGACATTGGCCTTGACCCATTCCTGTTCCGGCACCAGCTTGCCGGTAACGTCGCCGGTGCCGACATCCTCGGCGACAGCGGTGTCGATATTGGTTTCGAAAGCCGCCGCCAGCAGCGGGTCGAAGGGAGCAAAGGGATTTTTCAGGGTGCTCATGCGGGACCGATTCCAGAAAACAGTTGTTGTTCTTTCGCCAGATCGCCCGAGGGACGGACGTTGGCCTTGCGTTTGGCGGCGAAGTCCAGCATGCGGTCGATGCAGACGTAAGCCTGGCGACCGATTTCCGGGTCGACATGGATCTCATTGCGGCCGGTTTCCAGCACTTCGGCGAGGTTGCGCAAACCGTTCATCGCCATCCACGGACAATGCGCACAGCTCTTGCAGGTGGCGCTGTTGCCAGCGGTCGGCGCATCGATGAAAGTCTTGCCGGGCGCCGCCATCTTCATCTTGTGCAGGATGCCATTGTCGGTGGCGACGATGAATTCCTGCGCATCCAGCGATTGCGCGGCGGCGATCAGCTGCGAAGTCGAGCCGACCACGTCGGCCTGCGCCACCACCGCTTCCGGCGACTCAGGGTGCACCAGAATCTTGGCGTTGGGATGCTCCTTCTTGAGCAAATCCAGTTCGATGCCCTTGAATTCATCGTGCACCAGACAGGAACCCTGCCACAGCAGCATGTCGGCGCCGGTCTTTTTCTGGATATAGCTCCCCAGGTGCTTGTCCGGCGCCCACAGGATCTTCTTGCCCTGCTTGTGCAGGTGCTCGACGATATCCAGGCCGATCGAGGAAGTCACCATCCAGTCGGCGCGCGCCTTCACCGCCGCGCTGGTATTGGCGTACACCACCACGGTGCGATCCGGATGGGCGTTACAGAAAGCAGCGAATTCGTCGGCCGGGCATCCCAGGTCGAGCGAACAGGTCGCATCCAGGTCCGGCATCAGGATGGTTTTTTCCGGGCTCAGGATCTTGGCAGTCTCGCCCATGAATTTCACGCCGGCCACAACCAAAGTCTTGGCCGGATGGTCGCGGCCGAAGCGCGCCATTTCCAGCGAGTCGGACACGCAGCCGCCGGTTTCTTCCGCCAGGTCTTGCAACTCGGCATCGACATAATAATGCGCCACCAGCACTGCCTGCTTTTCCTTGAGAAGCTTGCGGATGCGCTCCTTCAATGCCTGCTTTTCATCCTGGGAAAGCGCCTCGGGCACCTTGGCCCAGGCGTTGGCGACGCAACTGGTGCCGCTCTCCATTTGCGGACGTTCGAATTCGACGGTCTTGATCTGAGTTTCCATGCTGATCCTGAAAAAACGATGAAGCGAACTGCTACAAGAGTGGCATTATAAAGCCAGATGCATATGGGCCCATGTTGGCGGAAAACGATGGCAAATCGCCAAGGGACACATGAAATTCCGCCGTCCATGAAAAAACGCAGCCGGCAAGGGCTGCGTCATCTTGCCGGGCGCTGTCGCTGTTCCCCGGAGTCGGCTGCAGCCGGGTCAGTCGATGCCTTGGCTGGCCAGGTAATCCTCGTAGCCGCCCTGGAAATCGATCACCTCGCCATCCTTGACTTCCAGGATACGCGTAGCCAGCGAAGAAACGAATTCACGGTCGTGCGACACGAAAATCAGCGTGCCGGCGTACTTATCCAGCGCGATATTGAGCGATTCGATCGATTCCATATCCATGTGATTGGTCGGTTCGTCCAGCAGCATGACATTGTGACGCCCGAGCATCAGCTTGCCGTACATCATGCGGCCCTTTTCACCGCCGGACAGCACCTTCACCGATTTCTTCACGTCATCACCGCCAAACAGCAGACGCCCCAGGATCGAGCGCACTGCCTGGTCATCGTCGCCTTCCTTGGTCCACTGCCCCATCCAGTCGGTCAGGTTCTTGTCGACGGCAAATTCCTCGGTCGGATCTTGCGGCATATAGCCGACGTTGGCATTTTCCGCCCATTTCACATTGCCGCTGTCGGCATGCAAACCGCAGATATCTTCGCCGCCGATGCAGCGCAGCAGCGTGGTTTTGCCGGCGCCGTTGGCGCCGATGATGGCGATTTTTTCGCCGGCCTCGACCATGATGCTGAAGTTCTTGAAGAGCTGGCGGTCATAGGCTTTCGACAGCCGCTCGGTTTCCACCGCCAGTCGGTGCAGTTTTTTCTCGCCCTCGAAGCGCACGAAGGGGTTTTGCCGGCTGGAGGGCTTGACATCCTCCACCTTGATCTTCTCGATCTGCTTGGCGCGCGAAGTCGCCTGGCGCGCCTTGGACTTGTTGGCCGAGAAACGGCGCACGAAATCCTGCAGTTCCGCGACTTTGTCCTTGGCCTTGGCATTGTTCGCCAGTTGCTGCGCGCGCGCTTGCGACGACGCCAGCATGTAGTCGTCGTAATTGCCCGGATAAATCTTCAGCGTGCCGTAATCCATGTCCGCCATGTGGGTGCAGACCTGGTTGAGGAAGTGGCGATCATGCGAAATGATGATCATGGTCGAGTTGCGCTGGTTGAGCACATCTTCCAGCCAGCGGATGGTATTGATGTCGAGGTTGTTGGTCGGCTCGTCCAGCAACAGGATGTCCGGGTTGGAAAACAGCGCCTGCGCCAGCAGCACGCGCAGCTTCCAGCCTGGCGCAACATTGCTCATCGGCCCCTGGTGCTGCTCGATCGGCACGCCCACGCCCAGCAGCAGTTCGCCGGCGCGCGCTTCGGCCGTATAGCCGTCGTACTCGGAAAATTTGGCTTCGAGATCAGCCGCCTTCATGTAATCGTCGTCGGTGGCGTCCGGGTTGGCATAGATGGCATCGCGTTCGCTCATCGCTGCCCACATCTCGGTGTGGCCCATCATGACCACGTCCAGCACGCGCATCTCTTCGTAAGCGAACTGGTCCTGGCGCAGCTTGCCGAGGCGCTCGTTGGGATCCAGCATGACATTGCCGGCGCTCGGTTCGAGGTCGCCGCCGAGAATTTTCATGAAGGTGGATTTGCCGCAACCGTTTGCGCCGATCAAGCCGTAACGATTGCCTTCCCCAAATTTGACCGAAATGTTTTCAAACAGCGGCTTGGGGCCGAACTGCATCGTGATATTGGCGGTAGAAAGCACGTAAAAAGCCCTTAAAAAGCAATAAATTAACCCGCCATTTTACCATTGCGGGCGGCCCATGGCAGCGCAGTGCCGCCAATGGATGAATTCGGCGCACATGCCATCAAGCAAGGTGCGCCGCAGCCAGATAAATCAGGGAAAGCCTAGGGAGCCAGCGCCGGATAGCCGCTCATGCGCAGCTGAAGTTCATGCTTTTGCGAAACCAGCTGCGCCCGGCAGCCGACCGGCAGGGTCAGCTTGTCGGTGATATGCCCGAACGGCAAGCCGGAAAGAATCGGCGTCGCCACGCGCGAACGCATGTACGCCAGCATGGCATTGAAATCGTAGCCATTGTCATACTCGCTCAAGCGATAGCTGGAGAAATCGCCCAGCAGGATCGCCTGCTGCCGCCCCAGCACGCCGGCGTGCAGCAACTGCAGCAACATGCGTTCGATACGGTAGGGATGTTCGTTGACATCCTCGACGAACAGGATGCCATCTTCGATCTGCGGGAAATACGGCGAGCCCAGCAAGTGGGTCAGCATCGCCAGATTACCGCCCCACAATATTCCCTCCGCCTCGATCGCCGGATTTTGCGGGGTTTGCGCCGTCACCGCATGGGTCGATTGCGTCAGGCAGCGCCAGAAGTGCGTCAAAGTATAGTCGCTCGGCTGGCTGCAGCCGAAATCGCCGCACACCATCGGCCCGGCGAAACTGATCGCGCCGCCGGTCGCCAGCAGCCCCATGTGCAGGGCGGTGAAATCGCTATGCCCGACAAAGTGCTTGCCGCTTTCCGCGAGATAGGAAAAATCCAGCATCGGCAGGATGCGCGACAGGCCGTAGCCGCCGCGCAGGGCCATGACGACCTGCACGTCCGGGTCATCGGCGGCGGCATGCAATTGCGCCACGCGCGCCATGTCGATGCCGCCGAAGCGCTGGTATTTATCCGCCGGATCGTAATAGTTGTGCACCAGGCAGCTCTGCTTTTCCAGCAGCGCGATGCCACGCTCGAGCGCCGCTTCATCCGGCGGATATCCGCCGGGCGCGACGATCGCAACGCCGACGCCGGCGGGAATGGCAAATTCGGAATGACTCATTCAGGCTCCATCCAGTTGCGCCGCCTTTTGCTGACTTTGCTGGGCGGCGCGCCGCTCGGCAAAGAAATCCTTCAGCAACTGGCCGCATTCCGCCGCCAGCACGCCGCCGACCAGCCCGGTATGGTGGTTCAGCTTTTCCTGCTCGAACAGGTTGACGATGGAACCGCAGGTGCCGGTCTTCGGATCGGAAGCGCCGAACACCACGCGACTCAAACGCGCATGCATCATGGCGCCGGCGCACATGGCACAGGGCTCCAGGGTGACAAAAAGTTCGCAGCCCGGCAAACGATAATTGCCGAGAATCGACGCCGCCGCGCGCAAGGCCATGATTTCCGCATGCGCGGTCGGGTCATGCGTGCCGATCGGCTGGTTGAAGCCGGTGGCGATCACCCTGTCTTCATGCACCACCACCGCGCCGACCGGCACTTCGCCCAGCGCCCAGGCATTGTGAGCCTGGTCGAGCGCCTGGCGCATGTAGATCAGGTCGCGCATGGCTTAATCGGTGATTTCAGCCCAGCAGTTGGGCGTTTCATGCAAGACCAGCTTGTGCAGACGCAGGCCGGTGCCGTAGCGGTCCTGGTAAGCCGGCTTGAGAATGTTGAAAGCGGTCTGCGCCAGGTTTTCCACGGTCGGAATGCTGTCGATGATGACCGTCTTGTGCTCCGGCAGCGACTGCAGAAACTCGCGCACCTTTTCATCCTTGGCATACACCAGGAAGGCATGATCCCATACATCGACCAGATGCTGCTTGGCGAGCGCTTTGACGTCGGAAAAATCCATGATCATGCCCTGGTCGGAACTGCCCTCTTCCCGGATCACTTCCCCTATCAGGGTGATTTCCAGGGTATAGCGGTGTCCGTGCAGGTTGCGGCACTGGCTCTTGTGGTCGGGAATCCGGTGACCGGCATCGAATTCCAGCTTGCGGGTAATCGTCAACATCAAAAATCTTTACTTAGGGAATTTGCAGCAGTTTATGCGTTTGCAGGCTCAGTTTCCAGCGCGGATTGTGCTTGCACGTCTCGATCGCCAGGCGCGTATTGGCGTCCTGCCGGGCGTCAGCCATCGGCTGCACATAAAAATGGTCGAACTCCAGGCCCTCGTAGTCTTGCAGCGCCTGGCCGGCTTGCGGGATCACGACTTTCAATTCATTACCACGCCGGACCACCAATTCCGCGCCGACTTTGGGGCTGACGCATACCCAGTCCACGCCCGGGGGAACCGGCAGCGTGCCATTGGTTTCGATGGCAATCTGGAAACCGGCGGCGTGCATGGCATCGATCAGCGGCGCATCCAGTTGCAGCAGCGGTTCGCCACCGGTAAATACGACGAATTTGCTGGCCGTGTAAGTCTCAGGCCAGAGGCTGGCAATGGTCTGGGCAAGCTGTTGCGCATCGGGGTACTTGCCGCCGAGTTCGCCATCGGTACCGACGAAATCGGTATCGCAAAACTTGCAGACGGCGCTGGCGCGGTCGCTTTCACGGCCGGACCACAGGTTACAGCCGGAAAAACGGCAAAATACCGCAGGACGGCCGGCATGAGTGCCTTCTCCCTGCAAAGTATAAAAAACTTCCTTGACGCTGTAAGTCACCTGAAAACCATTCCCTTTAATTCAAGATCAGCGGCCAACGCTGCCGGATGAAACATGCCTTGCCGGACGAGATTATACCCGTCCTTACCGCGTGGTCCTTCCCCAGGAAAGGCAATCGCGATGACAGCTTTGCGCTACAGCCCGATGCAGACCCAGGGAATCGGGATGTCCGAATGGAAATCGGGACAACAGGCTGCCACAACAACCTGTCGCCCCGCACAATGGATCAAGCCTAAATTACTGCAAACAAGGCTACTTACCTAAAGTTAATTTACCGCGCATGGCAGTCGAGTGGCCCGGGAACGAGCAGAAATAGGTGTAATCCCCATCGGGCTTGAGCCAGCCCGTATCGAAAGTCACGCTATCCGACTCGCCGCCGCCGATCACCTTGGTATGCGCAAGAACGCGGGCGTCGCCGGGCTTGAGATATTCCTTGTCCAGCCCGGCCGCGATGCCGTCGTTCGCCACCCCTTGCACGTCGGCCGTCTTCGACACAACCCAGTTATGGCCCATCGAGGCTTTCGGCAACTTGCCCGTGTGCTTGAGCTTCAGGGTAAATTTCTTGCAGTCTTTCGGCACCTCGATGCTCTTCTTGTTGAACTGAATGGCATCGTTGGCTTCTATTTCCGCCTCGCATTGCGCAGCCATCGCCGGGCCGGCCAATCCTGCCAACAACAGAAGTGCCGCGATTCTTCCAGTCTTCATTATCAACTCCTTCATTAACAGAATGAGAAGATTTATTGTAGACCTTCAGAAGCGGCAGGAACAGTCAATGTTCAGGAATTAATACTTGTAAATCAACAACTTAGATCCATATCACCGGGACCGCCGGTATCGACTGCCCGGAGAAATTACTCCCACTCGATGGTTGCCGGCGGCTTGCCGGAAATGTCGTACACCACGCGATTCAGCCCGCGCACTTCATTGATGATGCGGTTCGATACCCGCCCCAGCAAGTCGTGCGGCAGGTGCGCCCAGTGCGCTGTCATGAAATCCAGCGTCTGCACCGCGCGCAGCGCCACCACGTATTCATAGGTGCGGCCATCGCCCATGACGCCGACCGACTTCACCGGCAGGAACACGGCAAATGCCTGGCTGGTCTTGTCGTACCAGGACTTGCCCTCCTCGTCCACGGTCTTGCGCAATTCCTCGATGAAGATGGCATCGGCGCGGCGCAGCAGGTCGGCGTATTCCTTCTTCACTTCGCCCAGAATGCGCACGCCCAGTCCCGGCCCCGGGAACGGATGGCGGTACACCATTTCATGCGGCAGACCCAGCGCCACGCCGAGCTTGCGCACTTCATCCTTGAACAGCTCGCGCAGCGGTTCCAGCAGCTTCAGGTTCAGCGTCTCGGGCAAGCCACCGACATTGTGGTGGCTCTTGATGGTATGGCCCTTCTTGCCCTTGCCGGCGGACTCGATGACGTCCGGATAAATGGTGCCCTGCGCCAGCCACTTGGCATTGCTCAGCTTGCCGGCCTCGCGCTGGAATACTTCAACGAATTCGCGGCCGATGATCTTGCGCTTCTGTTCCGGATCGGTGACGCCGGCCAGGTGCCCCATGAACTGCGCGGTGGCGTCGATGTGCACGACTTTCACGCCGAGGTTCTTGCCGAACATGTCCATCACCATCTTGCCCTCGTCCAGGCGCAGCAGGCCATGATCGACGAATACGCAAGTGAGCTGGTCGCCGATGGCGCGATGGATCAGGGCTGCCGCCACGCTGCTGTCGACTCCGCCGGACAAGCCGAGGATCACTTCATCGCTGCCGACCTGGGCGCGGATCTTCTCGACTGCCTCGGCAATATAGTCAGGCATGTTCCAGTCCGACTTGCAGCCGCAGATTTCATGCACGAAGCGGCCGAGGATTGCCTCGCCCTGCACGGTATGCGTGACTTCCGGGTGGAACTGCACGGCATAGAATTTGCGCTCCTCGTCAGCCATACCGGCGACCGGGCAATTATCGGTCGAAGCCATCAGCTTGAAGCCAGGCGGCATGTCGATCACCTTGTCGCCATGGCTCATCCACACCTTCAGCATGCCGTGCCCCTCGTCGGTGACGAAGTCGTTGATGCCGTTAAACAGCGCCGTATGGCCGCGCGCGCGCACCTCGGCATAGCCGAATTCGCGGATCTTGCCGTTCTCGACCTTGCCGCCCAGCTGCGCCGCCATGGTTTGCATACCGTAGCAGATGCCCAGCACCGGCACGCCGGCTTCGAATACCGCCTGCGGCGCGCGCGGCGTATCGCCTTCGATCACCGAATTCGGTCCACCGGAAAGGATGATGCCGGCAGCGCCATAGCTGCGGATGAAATCGTCGCCGATATCATAGGGATACACTTCGGAAAACACCCCGGCATCGCGCACGCGGCGGGCGATTAGCTGGGTCACCTGGGAACCGAAATCAAGGATCAGAATTTTCGAATGCATAAAAAGCAGTTCTTCCGGGAAGTCAAAAAATGAAAAAGGGTTCAGGCGTGTCCGGGCATGGCCCGGATCACGCGGTTACGGCCGGCATCCTTGGCCATGTACAGCGCGGCATCGGCGCGGCTGATCAATTCATCCGTGGTGGCAGTCGGGAACTGCACCGTGGAAGCGATGCCGGCACTGATGCTCAGATTCAGCGCAACGCCGTTCAGCATTTCCGGCTGCGCCGCGACTGTCTGCCGCATGCGCTCGGCCACTGCCAGCGCCGTCTCATGACAGGCACCCGGCAACACCGCCAGAAACTCCTCGCCGCCGTAGCGCCCCAGCGCTTCCTGCGGCCGCATGCAGGAGCGCAGTCTGGCAGCAATATTGACCAGCACGACATCGCCGGCCGGATGGCCATAGGTATCGTTGATCTTCTTGAAAAAATCCAGGTCGACCACGACTAGCGACAGCGGCACGCCTTGCTTGTCGCAGCGGTCGGCCTCGATGCCGAGAATGCGCATGATGGCGCCGCGGTTCCATATCTTCAGCAGCGGGTCGATCAGCGACCTGCGGCGCAAACTCTTGTTCTTCTTTTCCAGCGCAATCTGCAGGGCATTCATCGATTGCAGCTGCAATTCGCGCTCGACCAGCACTGCCAAGTCGGCCAGCAGCACGCGTGCTTCCTCGCCGAAAGCGTGCGGTACGTAATCCACCAGGCTGACGCTGCCGATGACGGCGCCTTCATGGTTACGCAAGGGATGCGCCGCGTAGAAACGAATGCCCGGCGCGCCCATCACTGCGGGATGCCCCCGCAAAATGGCGTCGATCCGCAGGTCCGGCACCGCCATCGCGCCTTCCAGCGGCGGCAGGCTGGCGCAGAACGCTTCTGCCGCATTTTTCCGGATATCGGAAAACGGAAATTCGCAGCAGCCATCGCGAAACGACACCACGCACTCGGCTCCCCCGAACAATTGACGTCCAATCCGGCGAATGCGCCGCATCTGCCGCTCCAGTTCCACGCGCGAGGCGCAACCCTCCTCGCCCGGCAGCTTGTCTGCCGCGGTGGCGGGTTGGGAGCGGCGCTCGGCGGGGACGGTCATGGCGGCAGCCTGCCGGAGTCTGAACGCGGAAAGCGCTCAGTCTGCCCGGTAGTTCGGCGCTTCCTTGGNNTCTGCACGTCGTGCACGTGCGATTCACGCATGCCGGCCGCGGTAATCTCGACGAATTCAGCCTTCTCGCGCAGTTCGTCGATGGTAGCGCAGCCACAGTAACCCATGGAGGAACGCACGCCGCCGACCAGCTGGTACAGGATGGCCAGCACGCTGCCCTTGTAGGGAACGCGGCCTTCGATGCCTTCCGGCACGTACTTGTCGGTATTCTTGGATGAATCCTGGAAATAGCGGTCGGCCGAACCTTCCGACATCGCCCCCAGGCTGCCCATGCCGCGGTAGGACTTGTAACTGCGTCCCTGGAAGAGGATCACTTCGCCCGGCGCCTCTTCGGTACCGGCGAACATGCTGCCCATCATGACGCACGATGCGCCGGCCGCCAGCGCCTTGGAAATGTCGCCGGAGAAGCGGATGCCGCCGTCGCCGATGCAGGGCACGCCGGTTCCCTTCAGGGCGCCGGCCACGTTGGAAATCGCGGAAATCTGCGGCACGCCGACGCCCGCGACGATGCGCGTGGTGCAGATCGAGCCGGGGCCGATGCCGACCTTGACGCCGTCGGCGCCATGCTCGACCAGCGCGCGCGCCGCCGCCTCGGTGGCGATATTGCCGCCGATGACATCGACCTGCGGGTAATTGGTCTTGATCCACTTCACGCGGTCCAGCACGCCCTTGGAATGGCCATGCGCGGTATCGACGATCAGCACGTCCACGCCGGCCTTGACCAGCAGGTCGATGCGTTCCTCGTTGTCCGGACCGACGCCGACGGCGGCACCGACGCGCAGCTTGCCGTGCTCGTCCTTGGCGGCGAAGGGATGCTCGGTAGCCTTCTGGATATCCTTGACGGTGATCAGGCCGCGCAATTCGAAGGCGTCGTTAATCACCAGCACGCGCTCCAGGCGGTGCTTGTTCATCAGGCGCTTGGCTTCGGCCAGCTCGGAACCTTCCTTGACGTACACCAGCTTGTCGCGCGGGGTCATCTTGGCATGGGCTTGCGCATCCAGTTCTTCCTCGAAGCGCAGGTCGCGGTTGGTGATGATGCCGACCACGGTCTTGCCCTCGACCACCGGGAAGCCGCTGATGCCGTGCTGCTCCGACAGGCTCATGACGTCGCGGATCTTCATGTCGGGCGGGATGGTGATCGGATCGCGCACCACGCCGGACTCGAAGCGCTTGACCTTCGAGACTTCGCGGGCCTGCTCGCGCGCGGTCATGTTCTTGTGGATGATGCCGATGCCGCCTTCCTGCGCCATGGCAATCGCCAGCCGCGCCTCGGTCACGGTATCCATCGCCGCCGACACCAGCGGGATGTTGAGCGTGATGTTGCGGGTCAGCTTGGTAGTAAGGGAAGTATCTTTCGGCAGGATGTTTGAATATGCCGGAACGAGCAGCACGTCATCGAAGGTGAGTGCTTTTTGGAGTAGACGCATAGCATTTCCTATAGGCGCAAAGCGCAATTATACAGAAAACCATAATAAACGTCGTTTTATTGCAGCAAATGCACCTGGCGCAGGCGAGCCATGGATTGACATCCCCGGTAAAGCGTGGCGAAATCGCAAGACCGCTCACTCAAGGATTTACCATGCATTTCAGCCGCGTAAAACAGCTTGCCGCCAGCCTCGCCCTGTTCGCTTTTGCTTCTGCCGCCTGGGGGCAATATGTCTGGATCGATGAAAAAGGCAGCAAGCAGTTTTCGGATATGCCACCGCCGGCATCTGTGCCGAAGAACAAAATCCTGAAGCAGCCAGGCAAAGCATATGCCCCGGCAGCATCCGCTCCGGCGGCCAGTGCCGCTGACGACAACGCTGCCAAGGCGCCGCCAAGCCTCGCGGACAGGAATGCCGACTTCCAGAAACGCCGCGCCGAGCAAGCCGAAAAGGAACAAAAAGCGGCGCAGGAAGCCCAGGCTGCCCGCGACAAGGCAAAGAATTGCGAAACTGCCCGCAGTTACCAGCGCGCGCTGGAATCGGGCCAGCGGCTGGCCAGCATCGACAAGAATGGCGAGCGGGTATTCATGAGCGATGAGCAGCGCAATCGTGAAATCCAGGAAGCCAGCCGTACGCTGGCAGGCTGCAAATAAAACAGCGGATTGGCATTAAAAAAGCCCGCGCTCAGCGGGCTTTTTCCTTTTTGAATACACGGCGGCGTCGCGCCTCTTTCGGATCGGCCTGCAAGGGACGGTAAATTTCGATGCGGTCACGCTCGCGCAGGATGGCATCCAGCGTCTTGAGCTTGCCATAAATGCCGACTTTATAGACGGCCAGATCGATCTCCGGGGCGCTGGAGAGCACGCCACTGGTCCGGATCGCCTGTTCCAGCGTGGCGTCCGAAGCCACCAGCACATCTTCCAGAAAGGCCTTGCCGGGCCTGGCATAGCACACCTGCACCATGATCTTGTCTGCGGGATTAGACATAGACTTCCTCGGCGCGCTTGCAAAAGGCATCGACCATGTTATTGGCGATGATATGGAAAACCGGGCCGATCATCTTTTCCAGAATCTTGCTGGAAAACTCATAATGCAAATCCAGTTCGACCTTGCAGGCGTCGGCGCGCAGAGGCTTGAATATCCAGGTACCGTCAAGGTGACGGAAAGGCCCTTCCACCAGCGTTATCTTGATCTGGGTAGGCTGCTGGTTGACGTTTTCCGTCGTAAAGGCATGTTTGACGCCATGGTAATTGATGGCGATGCTCGCCACCACCTTGTTTCCTTCGCGCTGCAACACTTTAGTATCGCCGCACCAGGGCAGGAATTTAGGATATTCTTCGATGCCATTTACCAGCGCGAACATCTGTTCCGCGCTAAATGGCAACAGGACCGATTTTTGTACTACTGCCATCGATTACGCACCGTTTGATAAAATCGCACTCTCATACATTAATAATAGCGCCCGCTCGCCACACCTATGACCATTGTCGACAATAAAAAAGCCTTTTTCGATTATTTCATCGAGGAACGCTTCGAGGCGGGCATTGTATTACAAGGCTGGGAAGTCAAGTCGATCCGCGCCGGTCGCGTGCAACTGAAGGAAGCCTATGTCATTATCCGCAATGGCGAAGTGTTCCTGTTCGGCGCCCACATCAGCCCTCTTCCTACTGCCTCCACCCATATTTCGCCGGACCCGGTGCGCACCCGCAAGCTGCTCCTGCACGGCAACGAAATCAGCAAACTGATCGGCAAGGTCGAACGCGCCGGCTATACCATGGTGCCGCTCAACCTGCATTATCTCAAGGGACGCGTCAAATGTGAAATCGGCCTGGCCAAAGGCAAGAAACAGCATGACAAGCGCGACACTGAAAAACAGCGCGACACCCAGCGTGAAATCCAGTCCTACATGAAGCAGAATCGCCGGTAACCGCCTTATTTCCCCTGTGTCTTCACCACCTGCATCGCGGTGGCGATCAGGCTGCTCATGTCGCCCAGATTCGCCGGCACGATCAGGGTATTGTTGGTGCGCGCCAATTCGCCGAAAGCGTCGACGTACTGCTCGGCCACCTTCAGGTTGACAGCGTCCGCGCCGCCGGGCGACTGGATCGCCGCAGCAGTCTTGCGGATCGCCTCGGCGCTGGCTTCGGCGATTGCCAGGATTGCCGCCGCCTCACCCTGGGCGCGGTTGATCGATGCCTGCTTCTCGCCCTCGGACCTGGCGATGGCTGCTTCTCGCTCGCCGGTGGCGATATTGATCTGTTCCTGCTTGCGGCCTTCGGATGCCGCGATCAGCGCGCGTTTCTCGCGCTCAGCGGTAATCTGCGCCTGCATCGCATGCAGGATCTCCTTCGGCGGTGTGAGGTCCTTGATCTCGTAGCGCAGCACCTTCACGCCCCAGTTGGCGGCGGAATCGTCGATGGCCGATACCACTGCCGTGTTGATATGGTCGCGCTCCTCGAAAGTCTTGTCCAGTTCCATGCGGCCGATCACCGAGCGCAAGGTGGTTTGCGCCAACTGGGTGATGGCGGCAATGTAGTTCGAGGAACCGTAGGAAGCCAGCTTCGGGTCGGTCACCTGGAAATACAGGATGCCATCCACCTGCAACTGGGTATTGTCCCTGGTGATGCAGACCTGCGGCGGCACGTCGAGCGGAATCTCCTTCAGGACATGCTTGTAGCCGACCCGGTCGATGAAAGGCACGACGATATTCAAGCCCGGCCCCAGCGTCGCATGATACTTGCCGAGGCGCTCGACTACCCAGGCATGCTGCTGCGGCACCACCTGGATCGTCTTGATGACAAAGACGATGGCCAGGATGAAAATGACCAGAGATACACTGCCAAAACTGAAATCCATCTTACCCCCTCATTATTGTTGTCGGATCAGGCGTCCGATGCAGTGCCGGATGTGCGCGAACCGAGAATCAGCCGGCTGCCGCGCACTTCGACGATGGTAAACACTCCCGGATGGGCAAGGTTACCTTGTGCTAATTCTACATCCCATTGGGCGCCGCGATACATGACCCGGGCGCTGGGCGCATTCCCGTCTTGCTCGGTCCATTGCGCGACCGCGACTTTCTGTCCAATATCCAGATTAATGTTGGGGTCATGCGCAGCGTCTGTCCGGCCGGCTTTGCCATACTTGCTGCGACGTAAAGCCAGCGTCGCAAATGATCCCGTCGCCGCTGCCGCCAGCAGTTGCAGCCACAGTGCGCCTCCCGCCAGCGCAATCAAGGCGCCGGCCGCCATGCCTATCGCCAGCATCAGCAAATAGAAGGTGCCGCTGAATATTTCCAGGATGATCAGCGCGCCTGCTGCGCTCAGCCACATAACCCAGTCCGCCATTGCACCTCCATTGCTTGATATGTTGTCAGTATGCACCAAAAATAAAACCCCCGGGCCAAAGGCAGCGGGGGTTCAAGCTACTACTGATACTACTTGTTTCAACTTTTTATGCTATGCAGGCACGGAATGTAGTCTAACGAAAATTCCTTATCGGTCAAAGCCTTTCTCTGTGCTCTGTTCCTTCCTTACAACGGTAACTATTTTGCCTTGGCCAGCTTTTGCCAGGTATCCAGCACCGTGTCCGGGTTCAGGGAAATCGAGGAAATCCCCTCTTTCATCAGCCATTCGGCAAAGTCCGGATGATCCGAAGGTCCTTGGCCGCAGATGCCGATGTACTTGCCCTGCGCGCGACAAGCAGCAATTGCCCTCGAAATCAGGGAAATCACGGCCGGATCGCGCTCGTCGAAGTCGGCCGCCAACAATTCCATGCCGGAGTCGCGGTCAAGGCCCAGGGTCAACTGGGTCAGGTCGTTCGAACCGATCGAGAAACCGTCGAAATGCTCGAGGAACTGTTCGGCCAGGATGGCGTTGGACGGGATTTCGCACATCATGATCAGGCGCAGGCCGTTCTCGCCGCGCTTCAAGCCATTCTTCGCCAGCAGGTCGACCACCTTCTTAGCCTGGCCCACGGTACGCACGAAGGGCACCATGAGTTCGACATTGGTCAGGCCCATGTCGTTGCGCACGCGCTTCATGGCTTCGCATTCCATCTGGAAGGATTCGACGAAGTCATCGGCCACGTAACGGGCGGCGCCGCGGAAGCCCAGCATCGGGTTTTCCTCGTCCGGCTCGTAGCGCGAACCGCCGATCAGCTTCTTGTACTCGTTCGACTTGAAGTCCGACAGGCGCACGATGACGGGCTTGGGCCAGTACGCGGCGGCAATCGTCGCCACGCCTTCGGCCAGCTTGTCGACATAGAATGCCTTCGGCGAAGCATGGCCACGCGCCACCGATTCCACCGCCTTTTTCAGGTCGGGGTCGATGTTCGGATATTCCAGGATCGCTTTCGGGTGCACGCCGATATTGTTATTGATGATGAATTCCAGGCGCGCCAGACCGACGCCGCCGTTCGGCGTGGACTGGAAGTCGAACGCCAGCTGCGGGTTGCCCACGTTCATCATGATCTTGACCGGGATTTCCGGCAGCTCGCCGCGCTGGACTTCGCTGATTTCGGTTTCCAGCAAGCCGTCGTAGATCTTGCCCTCGTCGCCTTCGGCGCAGGAAACGGTCACCAGGGTGCCATCCTTGAGCATGTCGGTGGCATGGCCGCAACCGACCACTGCGGGCACGCCGAGTTCGCGGGCGATGATCGCCGCGTGGCAGGTGCGACCGCCGCGGTTGGTAACGATCGCGGAAGCGCGCTTCATCACCGGCTCCCAGTTGGGGTCGGTCATGTCGGCCACCAGCACGTCGCCCGGCTGCACGCGTTCCATTTCGGAAGGATCGCGGATCACGCGCACCGGACCTGCTCCGATCTTCTGGCCGATGGCGCGGCCGGAAGCCAGCACGGTGCCGCTGCCCTTGAGCTTGAAGCGCTGCTGCACGTCGGTCGCCTTGACCTGCGACTTCACGGTTTCCGGACGGGCCTGCAGGATGTACAGCTTGCCGTCACGGCCATCCTTGCCCCATTCGATGTCCATCGGACGGCCGTAGTGCTTCTCGATGATCACGGCGTACTTGGCCAGCTCGACGATTTCGGCGTCGTTGAGCGCATAGCGGTTGCGCAGCTCGATCGGCACATCGACGGTCTTGACCGAGCGGCCAGCCTTGGCTTCGCCGGTGAATTCCATCTTGATCAGCTTGGAGCCGATGTTGCGGCGGATGATGGGCAGCTTGCCTTCGGCTAGCATCGGCTTGTGCACGTAGAATTCGTCCGGGTTGACCGCGCCCTGTACCACCGTCTCGCCGAGACCGTAGCTGGCAGTGATGAACACCACGTCCTGAAAACCGGATTCGGTATCGATGGTAAACATCACGCCGGCGGCACCGACGTCGGAGCGCACCATGCGCTGCACGCCGGCCGACAGGGCCACTTCGGCATGGGTGAAGCCCTTGTGCACGCGATAGGAAATCGCGCGGTCATTGTACAGCGAGGCGAACACGTGCTTCATCGCTTCGAGCACGTTATCGATGCCGACCACGTTCAGGAAGGTTTCCTGCTGCCCGGCGAAAGAAGCATCCGGTAAATCTTCCGCGGTCGCGGAGGAACGAACCGCAAACGAGACTTCACTTGAGGAGTTATCGACAAGTTGATGATAATACTCGTTAATTTCCTTCAGCAAGCGCGGCTGGAACGGCGTTTCAACGATCCATTGGCGGATTTCCGCACCCGCCTGGGCCAGCGAGCGCACATCGTCCACATCGAGCGACTCGAGGCGCGCGGCGATGCGCTCGCCCAGCGTCTTGCCGCCATCGGGAGCATGATTCAGGAAATCGCGAAAGGCCAGTGCCGTGGTGGCAAAGCCGCCCGGCACGCGCACGCCGGCATGCGCCAGCTGGCTGATCATTTCGCCCAGTGAGGCATTTTTACCGCCGACCGATTCGACATCGGTCATGCGCAGGTCCTCAAAGGACGCGACGTAAGTTCCCCCCTGAGCCTGTACGGCTCCGGTAGATACTGCATTGGACATAACAACCTCTAGTTTGATGATAAGAAATCTTCACGTGGGCAATTTCATACTGGATGTTTTTTGTTATTCTTCTAAGTAAGGCTCAACTGCCGACAAATACATTTAATCGCATTTTACAGTGCGCAATGTGATTCTGCTTTATACAATAGTATTTTTTCCGGCATTTTTGCCAATTCAGCATTTTTACTGTTCCGATTTCCATGCCCGATTCTTCCATTACCCCTGTCACGCATGCCGACCGCACGGCGTTTTTCATTTCCGACGGCACCGGCATCACGGCTGAAGCATTCGGCCATTCGGTCCTGACCCAGTTCAACCTGCGCTTCCGGCAAATCCGCCTGCCATTCGTCGATACGCTGGAAAAGGCGCATGAAGTGGTGCAAAAGATCAATCATGCCCATGCCACCGATGGCAAACGGCCCATCGTCTTTTCCACCATGGTCAAGCCGGAACTGGCTGCGGTGCTGCGCCAGGCGCAAGGCTTGCAGATGGACCTGATCCAGACTTTCGTCGCGCCGCTGGAACAGGAACTCGGTGTCAAGGCAAGCCATACCATCGGCCGCAGCCACACCATTGCCGATTCGGTTGAATACAACCGTCGCATCGATGCCATCAATTTCTCGCTGGCGCACGACGACGGCCAGTCCAATCTGAACCTGGAAGCGGCGGACGTCATTCTGGTGGGCGTGTCGCGCTCCGGCAAGACCCCGACCAGCCTTTACCTGGCGATGCAATACGGCGTCAAGGCAGCCAACTATCCGCTGATTCCGGACGATTTCGAGCGCGGCAAGCTGCCGCCGGAACTATTGCCGCACAAGGCAAAAACCTTCGGCCTGTCGATCGCCCCCGACCGCTTGTCGGAAGTGCGCAATGAACGCCGCCCGGGCAGCAAGTATGCGTCGCTGGAGAATTGCCGCTATGAAGTCAACGAGGCGGAAAAGATGATGCAAAAGGAAGGCATACGCTGGATGTCCTCGACCGCCAAATCGATCGAGGAAATCGCCACCATGATCCTGCAGGAAATCCGGCCGGACAAACAGACCTATTAAGTAAACGTATTAAGCGACCTGTTAAATTTCTTCAGGTGCTCCGCAGCGTCTGGCGCACCTGTTCGAAGAAGCATACGGCCGCGCTGGCCGCGACGTTCAGTGATTCGACCGCGCCCAGGTGCGGGATCGCCACCTGGTGAGTGGCGTGCGCCAGCAAATCTTCCGCCACGCCCTGCCCTTCATGGCCGAACAGCCATGCCACAGGCCGCGCCAGATCGACGTCATAGATGGTTTGGCGCGCGTGCGAACTGGTCGCCAGCACTGGGACAGCAGCTTCCCGCAACACCGCTGCAAGGTCGGCGTTTTCGACAATCTCCAGCAGGAAATGCGCCCCCATACCGGCCCGCAAGACCTTGGGCGACCAGGCAAACACGGTGCCGGGGCTGCAAAACACTTGCCGGATGCCGGCCGCCGCCGCGCTGCGCAGAATCGAGCCGAAGTTGCCCGGGTCCTGCAAGCGGTCCAGCAAGACTGCCGACTGCGACAGCTTCGCCGGCGCCGCCGGCTGCGGCGTGGCGATCACGAACAGGATGCCGACGCCCTGCTCCACCTGGCTCAGCGCGTGGTATAGCGCATCCGGCAGCAGGATGCAGGATATCCGGCGAGTCTCGCACTGGGCGATGATGGCGGCCGCCTCCGCGTTGCTGCACGCGGATTGACTCGCCACGCACATGAGCGGATCACCGGCCTGCTGCAGCCATGTCTGGCACAGATGCACGCCATCGAGCAGGCTGCGCTGCGTCTTGCGGCGCGCCTGCGAGCTGGTGGCCAGCTGCTTCAGCTCCTTGTACAGCGGGTTGTCGCGCGAACTGATTTCTTTCATGATGCCTCTTGCGCCAGCAGAACCCGCACCGGCCCATAAGACTTGCGATGCACCGGCGAGACCCCATGCAGGCGTAGCCGCTCCAGGTGCAGCGCGGTCGGATAACCCTTGTGCTGGTCGAAGGCGTACTGCGGATATAGCAGGTGCAAGTCGGCCAGCACGGCATCGCGCGCCGTCTTGGCGAGGATCGAAGCGGCCGAAATCGCCGGCACCTTGTCATCGCCCTTGACGATGGCTTCGGAACGCACCGGCATGACCGGACAACGGTTGCCGTCGATCAGCGCCAGCGTGGGCTGTCGCTGCAAGCCCTCCACCGCACGGCGCATCGCCAGCATGGTCGCCTGCAGAATATTCAATTCATCGATCTCGGCTTCCGAACATTGCGCGATCGACCAGGCCAGGGCGCAAGCCTTTATTTCAATAGCCAGGACATCGCGCTTCGCTTCGCTCAGTTTCTTGGAGTCGCGCAAACCTTCGATCGGCCGCAAGGGATCGAGAATCACCGCCGCCGCGAACACAGGCCCGGCCAGCGGCCCGCGGCCTGCTTCGTCGACGCCGCACACCAGTTCATCGGCGTGATCGAACAGGAACAGGCTGCCGCTTTCATCGCTGCGCCTGTTCTTGCCGCTGTTCCTGGCGCTCATGCCGGTGCCCTTGTGCCAGCCGTCCCCACCGCCGAATGAGCAATCAGGTCCAGCACGGCTTGCGCGCTTTCCTTCGCGGTATTGCGCAGCAGGCTGTGATGCATGTCGGTGAAACGCTGCCGCAGCACGGCGCGATGGCCGGTGTCATTCAGCTGCGTCCACAAGGCCTCGGCCAAGGCCTGCGGCGTCGCCGCATCCTGCACCAGTTCCGGCACCAGGAATTCCCGCGCCAGAATGTTGGGCAAGCCGATCCAGGGTTGATAAGCCATGTGGCGCAGGATGTGCCAGGAGGCGCGCATCATCTTGTAGCCAATCACCATCGGCTTCTTGAACAGCGCCACTTCCAGCGTGGCGGTGCCGGAGGCGACCAGCACCGCGTCGGCGGTGGCCAGCGCGACATGCGACTGCCCTTCAGTGATAATGAGCGGCACGTCCTGCAAGCCGGACTCGCGCAGCAATTGCTCGAAATACTGACGCTGCCGCTCGCCCGCCATCGGCACCACGATGCGCAAGCCCGGTTCGCGCTGCAGCAGCAATTTCGCCGCGCCGATGAAGGCGACGGTATTGTATTTGAGTTCCGACATGCGACTGCCCGGCAGGATCGCCAGCACCGGCGCATCGCCCGCCAGGCCTAGCGTGGCACGCGCCGCCGCCACATCCGGCACCAGCGGGATCACTTCGGCCATAGGATGGCCGACATAGGTCGCGGGAATGCCGGCCTTGCGATAAATTTCCTCTTCAAAAGGAAACACTACCAGCATGTGCGACACCGAATTGGCGATTTTCTTGATGCGCCCGCCGCGCCAGGCCCAGATCGACGGGCCGATGAAATGCATGGTCGGAATACCCGCCGCCTTCAGTTGCGCTTCAAGGCCGAGGTTGAAGTCCGGCGCATCGACGCCGATGAACACCGCCGGGCGCTCGGCCAGCAGGCGGTCGCGCAGGGCATTCTGGATGCCCTTGATCTCGCGGTAATGCGCCAGCACTTCGAACAGACCGCGCACCGCTAGCTTTTCCATCGGCCAGTCGGATACGAAGCCGTGCTGCGCCATGCGCTTGCCGCCGATGCCGTGGATGTAGGCTTCCGGCAGCGCCGGCCGCAGGCCCGACAGCAGCCGGTCTGCCAGCAGGTCGCCGGACGCCTCGCCGGCCACCATGGCCAGCGACAGCCTAGCGGATGATGCCACGGGTATTCGATTCCAGGAATTCGCGCAACAGACGCAGGTGCGGGGCGGCGTCGGACGATTTGCCCTCTTCCTGCGCCAACGCGGCCTTGGCCTCGTCCAGCGACAGGCCGGCGCGGTAAATCATCTTGTAACCGCGCTTGATGGCGGCGATCTGCTCTGGCGTGAAGCCGCGCCGCTTCAAGCCCTCCGAATTGATGCCGGCCGGCGCCGCGCGGTTGCCGGCGGCGGTGACGAACGGCGGCACATCCTGGCTGACTGCGGCGGTGAATGCCGTCATGGCATGCGCGCCGATATGGCAGAACTGGTGCACGGTGGTGAAGCCGCCCAGGAACACCCAGTCGCCCAGGTGCACGTGGCCTGCCAGCGTGACATTGTTGGCAAGAATAATGTTGTTGGCCAGCTGGCAGTCATGCGCCAGATGCACGTAGGCCATGATCCAGTTGTCGTTGCCGATGCGGGTGGCGCCGGCATCCTGCACGGTGCCGAGGTTGAAGGTGCAGAATTCGCGGATGGTGTTGCGATCGCCGATTTCCAGCAGGGTCGGTTCACCGGCGTATTTCTTGTCCTGCGGCGCTGCGCCGAGCGAGGCGAATTGAAATATCTGATTGTCGCAGCCGATCGTAGTATGGCCTTCGATCACCACGTGCGGACCGACTTTCGTGCGCGCGCCGATCTTCACATCCGGGCCGATCACCGCATACGCGCCTACCTCGACCGACTCCTCCAGTTGCGCCTTCGGATCGATAATCGCGGTCGAATGGATTTTGCTCATGACAATTAACCTACGGATTGGCTCGCATCGGCGACGCTGCGCATGGTGCACATCAGTTCCGCCTCGACGGCAACCTGGCCATCGACCGAGGCGACCACTTTATATTTCCAGATGCCGCGCGCATGACGCACCACCTCGGCTTCCATCTTCAACTGGTCGCCGGGGACCACTGGCCGCTTGAAGCGCGCGCCGTCGATGCCGAGAAAATACACCACGGTGCTGTCGTCCGGCTTGATGCCAGCGGAGAGGAAGGACAGCAGCGCGGCGGTCTGCGCCAGCGCCTCGATCATCAGCACGCCCGGCATGACCGGCTTGTGCGGGAAATGGCCATTGAAAAACTCTTCATTGATCGTCACGTTCTTGATGGCCGTGATCTTCTTGCCCTCTTCCCAGTCGAGCACGCGGTCCACCAGCAGCAAGGGATAACGGTGCGGCAGATATTGCTTGATCTCGGTGATGTCGAGGCTTTTCGGTGCAGAGGCGTTCATTCTGATTTTTCTGATAAGGATTTAATGGTTTTTTCAAGTTCTCGGATTTTCTCACGCATTGCAGGCAAATTGCGCACGATAACAGCGGTTTTCTCCCAGTCCGCGTTCTTGGCCATCGGAAAAATAGCGGTGTAATTGCCCGGTTCGCTGATCGAGCGGGAAACGAAGGTGCCGCCGGAGACATGCACGCGGTCGGCGATGGTGCTGTGGCCGATGATCATGGCGGCGCCGCCGACGGTGCAATACTTGCCGATCTTCGCGCTGCCGGCGACGCCGGCGCAACCAGCCATGGCGGTATGATCGCCGATTTCGCAGTTGTGGGCGATCATGATCAGGTTGTCCAGCTTGACGCCGTTGCCGATCACGGTATCTGCCAGGGCGCCGCGGTCGACCGTGGTGTTGGCGCCGATTTCAACATCGTCGCCGATCACCACCCGGCCGGTTTGCGGAATTTTGATCCAGGCACCGCGCTCATTGGCGAAACCGAAGCCGTCGGCGCCGATTACCGCGCCGGAATGCAGGATGCCGCGCGCGCCGATGATGCAGCCGGCATGAAAAGTCACGCGGGCATGGAACAGCGTGCCTGCCCCGACTTTGGCGCCGCGGCCGATGAAACTGTGCGCGCCGATCACCGCGCCGGCGCCGATTTCCGCATCGGCTTCGATCACCGCCAGCGGGCCGATGCTGGCATCGGGCGCCACCTTGGCGGACGGATCCACCACCGCGCTGGGGTGGATGCCCGGAGGCGCTGGAATCGCCTGCAGGCTGGCGAAATATTGTGCCGTCCGGGCGAAGTAGGCATACGGGTTGTCGGTGACGACACGCGCACCCTGATAATCCGCGCCCATTGCTTCATGGTCCGCCGGCGACAGGATCAGCGCCGCCGCCCGGGTTTGCGCAGCCTGCTTGCGCAGCTTGGGATTGGAAAGGAAGGTAATGTGCGATCCGCTCGCTTCATCCAGTGGTGCAATGCCGATGACTTCGACGGTATCGTCGCCGATCAGCTGGCCACCAAGGCGTTCGACCAGATCTTTTATCTGGGTGCTCATCGCAGGCCCTCAAAAAAATGATGGGAAAGAACGGCCCAGGGCCGGTCTTTCCCGATTCGGAAATATTTGCTTACTTGTTCAGTGCCTTCAATACCTTGTCGGTGATATCGATGCGCGGACTAGCATACACCGCTTCCTGGAACACGATATCGTAGCGTTCGGCATCGGCGATTTGCTTGATCACCTTGTTGGTACGCTCCAGCACCACCGCCAGTTCTTCGTTGCGGCGCTGGTTCAGGTCTTCGCGGAATTCGCGCTGCTTGCGCTGAAAATCCTTGTCCAGGTCGGTCAGTTCGCGCTGGCGGCGCATGCGATCGGAATCGGACAGCACGCTGGCGTCCTTGTCGAGGCGCTCGGACATCGTTTTCAGGCGTGCCGCCATATCCTGCAACTCGCGGTCACGCTTGGAAAATTCCTGCTCGATCTTGGCCTGTGCTGCCTTGGCTGGCACCGCTTCGCGGAAAATGCGTTCGGTGCTGACAAACCCGATTTTCGAATCCTGCGCCTGCGCACTTGACAGGGGCAACAGGCAAGCCGCCATCAAGGCTGCGCATTTGATCCAGTTGGTTGATTTGGCTATCGACATCAAGGTGCTTCTCCGCAATACGTAATACAACTAAAACACTTATTATGCCACCACGTGCTTAGAAACCGGTACCCAGCTGGAACTGGAATTGCTGCTTGCGATCGGTGGACTTGGCGTTCAGGGGTTTGCCGTAACTGATTTTCAGGGGGCCGACCGGCGAAAGCCAGCTGATGCCGACACCGGCGGAATAACGCAGTTCGCCCAACTTGATTTTGTCATTTTCGCCAAAAACATTACCAACGTCAGCGAAAGTGAACCAGCGCAAGCTGCGGTCCTTGCCGGAGCCCGGGAATGGGAATTGCAATTCGACATTGCCGATGATGCGCTTGGAGCCGCCAAGGTAGTCGCCCTCGGCGGACATCGGTCCTAGCGAAGATCCCTCAAAACCGCGCACCGAACCGATACCGCCGGCATAGAAGTGTTTAAAAATAGGATAAGGCTTCGAGCCCAAACCCGCGCCATAATCAAGCTCGCCGTTAAAAGCCAGGGTCATGGTCTTGAAAAGCGACCGGAAATGCTGGTACTGATAGATCCCGCGGTAATAGCGCTGATCGCCGAAAGCAGCCATTTCCAGGTTGGCGCGCTGATACTGGCCAGCAGTCGGGGTCAACGCGCTATCGCGGCTATCCCTTTGCCAGGCAACAGTCAGCGGGAAACTGGTGGTAGTGGCGCTGCGTTCGCAGTTTGCCAGCACGCCCGTGACAGAGGTAGATGCAGGGCAAGGGCTATTGTTGCCGAAGGCGGCCACATAATCGCGGTAGATTTTCGGACTGTTGTTAATGCCGGGAACTTCAAAAAAAGTGTCGACCGTGGTGCGCTCGAGGCCAATTCCGAAGAACACCGTATCCACTTCGGTAAACGGTACGCCATAATTGAGACTGCCGCCCGTGGTGACGATCTTGTATTCGCCGGTATTGACCAGCGGCGGACGCGAGGTGCGGTAAAACACATCGACGCTGCGGCTGATGCCATCGACAGTCACGTAAGGATCGACGTGCGACACGGCGATGGTACGGTTATACTTGCTGGTATTGATGTCGAGGCCGATATTCTTGCCGCTGCCGAAGGCATTGGCCTGATGAATCGAGGCCGACAGCGTCACCTTTTCACTGCTGGAGAAGCCGGCGCCCACCGATAGCGTTCCAGTCGGTTTTTCTTCCACCGAGAGATTCACGTCCACCTGGTCGGCCGTGCCCGGCACTTCCGGCGTGTCGATATTCACTTGGCTGAAATAGCCCAGGCGATCGACGCGGTTACGCGAGTTCTTGATCTTGTCGCCATCGTACCAGGAACTTTCGATCTGGCGGAATTCGCGCCGCACCACTTCGTCGCGGGTAATGGTATTGCCGGCCACGTTGACACGGCGGACATACACGCGCTTGCCCGGATCGATGAACACGGTGAAAGCCACTTCGCGCTTTTCACGGTCGATTTCAGGGTTGGCGTTGACGTTGGCAAAGGCATAGCCGAAGGTGCCCATGCGTTCGGAAATCTTCTTGACGCTCTCAGCCAGTTTTTCGCCCGAATAGACGTCGCCCTTTTTCAGCTGCACCAACGACTTCAGCTCCTGCTCGCGCCCCAGCAATTCGCCTTCAAGCTTGACGTCGGCGACCTTGAACTTCTCGCCTTCGTTGATGTTGATGGTGATGTAGATATTCTTCTTGTCCGGCGTGATCGACACCTGGGTCGATTCGACCTGCATTTCGAGATAGCCGCTGTTCAGGTAATGCGACTTGATGCTCTCGATATCGCCGGTCAGCTTTTGCTTGGTGTACTGATCGGCCTTGCTGTACCAGGTAAACCATCCGGGCGTGGAAAGATTGATCAGGGCGCGCAATTCCTTGTCGCTGTAAACCTTGTTGCCGACGAAAGCGATCTGCTTGATGCGCGCTGTATCGCCCTCGTCCACCGCAAAGGAGATGTTGACGCGGTTGCGCTCGATCGGCGTGACGGTGGTGGTGATCTTGGCGCCATACAGGCCGCGCGACAGATACTGCCGCTTCAACTCCTGCTCGGCACGGTCGACCAGCGCACGGTCGAAGATGCGCGATTCGGCCAGGCCGATTTCCTTCAGGGCCTTGGTGAGCTGGTCCTTGTCGAATTCCTTGATGCCGGAAAAATCAACGCCGGCGATGGCCGGGCGCTCCTCCACCATCACCACCAGCACGTTGCCCTCGGCTTCGATGCGGACATCCTTGAAGAATCCGGTCGCATACAGCGCCTTGATGGCGGCGGCGCCCTTTTCATCGGTAAAGGTCTCACCGACCCGGACCGGGAGATAGCTGAATACGGTGCCAGCTTCGGTACGCTGGATGCCTTCGACACGGATATCCTTGACGACAAACGGATCGGCAGCGAGCGCCTGTCCGGAACACAGGGCGAAGGCGGCGACAGCGATCAGACGGCGGGGGAAAAACGGCAGGGCAATACGCGCAGGATGTAATTTCATTAGCAATCGTTCGTTTTCAATTTTCTTGTGACGCCACCACGCAGTGCTGGCCAGGCCGGCAGGAGATGCTCAGGACATCAGTCGCACGAGGTCGTTGAACACAGCGACCATCATCAATGCCATCAGGATCCCCATGCCTGCGCGCTGCGCTATTTCTCCCACTCGCTCGGACAACGGGCGTCCGGTCAAAACTTCCAGCGAATAATACAATAAATGGCCGCCATCCAGCACTGGAATCGGCAGCAAATTCATCACGCCGAGACTGATGCTGATCAGCGCGATGAAGCTCAGGTAGCTGATGGCACCGATGCGTGCGGTCTGCCCTGCATAATCCGCGATGGTGATCGGTCCCGAGATATTTTTCCAGGATAGTTCGCCGATCAGCATTTTACCAAGCATTTTCAGCGTTAACACACTGGAATCCCAGGTACGCTGCGTCGCCCTGCCCAGCGCTTGCAGCGGCGACCAGCTGGCAGTGACCATTTGCGGCGCCACCGGGATTTCCACCTTGATCTGTCCGATCGTCTTGCCGTCATGCTGGCGCGCTGCCGGCGTCACCGCCAGTTCGAGCTGCTGCTGGCCGCGCTGCACCTGCATGCGCAAGGGCTTGCCGGGCGATGCGCGCACCAGTTCGATCAGCGCCACGCCATCGACGACAGGGGCGCCATCGACTGCGAGAATCACGTCGCCTTCGCGCAAGCCGGCCTGCATCGCCGGGCCATCGGCCATCAGCTTGCCGAGCACGGCTTTCGGCCGCGCCAGATCCAGCCCCAGTTTTCCCAGAAAATCGCCTTCCAGGTCTTGAGCAGAGATGCCGTCGAGCGGCACGCGAACGGTATAGGATGCATTGCCAGCCTGGCCTGGACTCACCTGCAATTCGGCGGCTTCATGCCCCACCGCCAGCTGGATCAGCTGCCAGCGCAAATCCGACCATATCCGCACCGGTTCGCCGTTGACCGCCGTGACAAGTTCGCCGCCACGCAAGCCGGCTTCGTATGCCGCCGTCTCGGCCGGCACGGCGCGCAGCACGGGAGCCGGTTCGGGAATGCCGTGGATGTAGAGGCCGGTGAAAATGCCGATCGCCAGAAGAAAATTGGCCAGCGGGCCGGCAGCCACGATGGCGATGCGTTTCCACACGCCTTGCCTGGTGAATTCGCGCGCCAGATCTTCAGGCGGCAAGCCCGCCACATCCGTCTCACGGGCATCTAGCATCTTCACGTAGCCGCCGAAGGGCAAGGCCGACAGTGCCCATTCGGTGCGATCCGGGCCGATGCGGCGCGACCACAGCACCTTGCCCATGCCGACCGAAAAACGCAGGACCTTGACGCCGCACCAGCGCGCCACCCAGTAATGTCCCAGTTCGTGCACCACGATCAGGGTGCCCAGTACGACGATGAAAGCTAGGATGGTATGCAGCAGCGTCATGTCACGATGTGATGCAGTCGCGCGCCAGTCGGCGGGCTTCGCGGTCCTGTTCCAGCAAGTCATCCAGACCGGAAACGGTGCGTCCTGGCAGCCTGTCCATCACCCTTTGTATGAGTTGATCGATCATCCGGAAACCGATTTCCCGGTCCAGAAATGCTTGGACTGCAACCTCATTGGCGGCGTTCAATATCGCAGCGGTCGAACCGCCCGACGCCAGCGCGTCATACGCCAGCTTCAGGCAGGGAAAGCGCTGAAAATCCGGCGCCAGGAATTGCAGCTGCCCTATTTTAGCCAAATCTACCGGTCCCACGCCGGAAGCGATGCGTTCCGGGTAGGCCAGCGCATGGGCGATCGGCGTGCGCATGTCCGGGTTGCCCAGCTGCGCCAGCAACGAACCGTCGACATACGACACCATCGAATGGATCACGCTCTGCGGATGGATCAGCACCTCGATCCTGTCTGCGGGCGCGCCGAACAGCCAGTGAGCCTCGATCACTTCCAGGCCCTTGTTCATCATGGTAGCGGAATCGACCGAGATCTTGCGGCCCATGACCCAGTTCGGGTGCGCCACCGCTTCTTCCGGCGTGACCGCTTCGAGTGTGGCGACGTCACGCTTCAGGAACGGGCCGCCGGAAGCCGTCAGCACGATCCTGGCGACGCCATGCGCTTCAGGCACGCGGCCGTAGGCTTGCGGCAGGCACTGGAAGATCGCATTGTGTTCGCTATCGATGGGCAGCAGCGTCGCATGGTGCTCCGCCACCGCATCCATGAAGAGCTGGCCAGACATCACCAGTGCTTCCTTGTTTGCCAGCAGCAGCTTCTTGCCGGCGCGCGCCGCCGCCAGGCTCGGCTCCAGGCCGGCGGCGCCGACGATCGCCGCCATCACGGTGTCGCAGCCGTCAGCCGCGGCTACCGCGCACAGCGCTTGCGGACCGTATGCCACCTGGGTGGACAGGCCCTGCTGGCGCAACAGCGGTTCCAGCGCGCGGGCCGCCTCGGCACTGCCGACCACGGCTACCTCGGGCTTGAATTGCAGGCATTGCTGCGCCAGTTCACTGACCCTTGAATGGGCGGTCAGCGCGAAGACGCTGTAACGCTCGGGATGACGCGCGATGACGTCCAGGGTGGATACGCCGATGGAACCGGTCGATCCGAGTATGGTAATGGTTTGCATCCTGAATGAAACTTAAAACCGGGAATGAACAAGCAGCGCCAGCGGCAGCACCGGGATCAGGGCATCGATCCTGTCCAGCACACCACCGTGCCCGGGCAACAGCCTGCTGCTGTCTTTCATGCCGGCGCGGCGCTTCAGTTGGGACTCGAACAGATCACCGACGACGCTGGCAGCCGCCAGCAGCGTCAGCACGGCCAGCCAGCCGATCCAGCCCAGGCCGGCTTGCAGTTGCGCGGAAAAAGTAACTTGCAGCGCCGGCACGAAGACGCACGCGGCGCTCAAGGCCAGCACGGCCAGCCAGCCGCCGATCGCTCCTTCCCAGGACTTGCCGGGGGAAATGGAAGGCGCAAGCTTGCGCTTGCCGTATGCGCGGCCAGCGAAGTAGGCGCCGATATCCGCCACCCACACGATTGCCATCACCGACAGCAGATAAAGCGGCGAATACTGATACAGCAGCAGAATCGCCACGAAACAACCAAGAATGCCAACGCAATAGATACCGCCCAGCAGGCGGTTGCGCAAGCCTTCCACCGGCGGCAACCCGAAGGCCAGTGACGGCGCCAGGCGCAAGCCCCAGATGAGGGCGCAGGCGATCAGTAGCAGCGGTGCGGCGAAGCGGCTCTGATAATAGATGATCAGGCAAAATGCCACTGTCCAGATCGCCGCGCCGACGAGCGGTCGCCGGCTGCCGAACAGGCGCATGGATTCCCACATGGCAGCACCGAGAAAAAGCGCGGCGACGACTGCAGCAGCAAGGAATGAACCGGAATAAACGACTAGCAGGATGAGCGCGAGCAAAGCCAGCGCCGTCAAGACGCGTGTCTTCAGCATCAGGAAGCTTTCTTGTGCGCGACCACCTGGGCACTGGTGCGTCCGAAGCGGCGCTCGCGCTGCTGGTAGGATGCAATCGCCTGATCCAGTGCGGCGGCATTGAAATCCGGCCAGAAGGTATCGGTGAAGTAAAGTTCCGAATACGCCATCTGCCACAGCAGAAAGTTGGAAGCGCGCTGTTCGCCGCCGGTACGGATGAACAGATCCGGCTCCGGCGCATAAGCCATGGAAAGATGGGGCGCCAGCATTTCTTCGCTGAACTCGGTCACGCCGGGATTGGCCGCAACCATTTTGGCAGTCGCCTGCATGACATCCCAGCGCCCACCGTAATTGGCGCAAATGGTCAGGGTCAGCCGGGCATTGCCGGCCGTCTTGCGCTCGGCATCGGCAATCATTTTCTGCAGCTTCTCGTCAAAACGCGACAGATCACCGACGACCTTCAGGCGGATGCCGTTGACATGCATCTTCGCCACTTCACGCTCCAGCGCGCTGACGAAGAGTTTCATCAGAAAGGATACCTCGTCTGCCGGCCGCCGCCAGTTCTCCGAACTGAAAGCGAACAGGGTCAGGAATTCGACGCCGCGCGAGGCGCAAGCCTCGACTACGTCACGCACCGTTTCGACCCCCTTGACATGACCGGCAACGCGCGGCAGGAAGCGCTTGGTCGCCCAGCGCCCGTTGCCATCCATGATCATGGCAATATGGCGCGGCACCGACGCGGCCTCCGGAATACCTTGCGTGGAGCTCGAATGCGACATGAATACCATGCTAAAAATATATTAAAGAAAAGAACTATACCCGTTATTTACACGGTCATGATCTCTTTTTCTTTTTCGCTTATCAATTTATCAATTTCAACGACAAATTTGTCTGTCAGCTTTTGCACCTCGTCCTGGGCACGGCGCTCATCATCTTCCGAGCAAGCCTTGTCCTTGACCAGCTTCTTCAGGGCTTCATTGGCATCGCGGCGGATGTTACGCACCGCAATCTTGGCATCTTCGGCCTCGCCCTTGACCATCTTGACGATTTCCTTGCGGCGCTCCTCGGTCAGCGGCGGCGTCGGCACGCGGATCAGATCGCCCTGCGTGGAAGGGTTGAAGCCGAGATCCGATTCGCGGATGGCCTTTTCCACCACGGCGACCATTTTCTTTTCCCACGGCTGCACGCCGATGGTGCGGGCATCGATCAGGGTGACGTTGGCGACCTGGGTAAGTTGCGTCGGGCTGCCGTAGTAATCCACCATGATGTGGTCGAGAATGCCGGCGTGGGCGCGGCCGGTGCGAACCTTGGCCAGATTGCCTTTCAGCGTATCGATGGATTTGTGCATTTTCTGTTCGGTGTTTTTCTTGACATCGGCAGTGCTCATGCTGCTCTCCTTGCTTGCAACGAATTAATTACAAATGAACCAAAGTGCCTTCGTCGTCGCCCAGCACCACGCGCTTCAGGGCGCCTGGCTTGACGATGGAGAAAACCTTGATCGGCAGTTTCTGGTCGCGGCAGAGGGCGAATGCGGTCGCATCCATCACCTGCAGGTGCTTGGAAATCGCTTCGTCGAAGGTGATGGTGCTGTAGCGCGTGGCGCCGGCATCCTTCTTCGGGTCGGCGCTGTACACGCCATCGACCTTGGTCGCTTTCAGCACGATTTCCGCACCGATTTCCGAGCCGCGCAGCGCCGCGGCGGTATCCGTGGTGAAGAAGGGATTGCCGGTGCCGGCGGCAAACACGACGATCTTGCCCTCTTCCAGGTATTGCAGGGCTTTGGGACGAACGTAGGGCTCCACTACCTGTTCGATGGCGATCGCCGACATGACGCGGGCGGTCAGCCCGACCTGGCGCATGGCATCGGCCAGCGCCAGCGAATTCATCACGGTCGCCAGCATCCCCATGTAATCGGCCGTGGCGCGATCCATGCCCTGCGCGCCGGGAGCGACGCCACGGAAGATATTGCCGCCGCCGATGACGATGGCCAGTTCGACGCCGAGTTTCGCCACTTCCGCCACATCCGCGACCATGCTTTCGATAGTGGCGCGATTGATGCCGTAGGCATCGTCGCCCATCAGGGCTTCACCGGAAAGCTTGAGGAGAACGCGTTTGTAGGCTGGTTGGGTCATGAACTGGACTCCTTGGTAATTCCGGATTAAATATTGCTTAAAATACTGTATGGGTATTGCTTTACTCTACCGCATGCACGGCATGCCTGCATTGTCATACAGACATGCCGCCAGCTTAAAAAAACGGGCCTTTCGGCCCGCCTTGATTGCGCTTAAGCCTGTTTAGCCGCAGCAACCTGTGCCGCCACCTCGGCGGCGAAGTCGTCAACCTTCTTCTCGATGCCTTCACCAACCACGAACATCGTGAAGGACTTCACGCTGGTGTTGGCAGCCTTGAGCATTTGCTCGACGGTTTGCTTGTCATTCTTGACGAAAGCCTGGTTCAGCAACGAAACTTCCTTCAGGAATTTCTGCACCGAACCATCCACGCGCTTGGCCACGATTTCGGCCGACTGCGGCGTCTTGCCGTCGGCCTTGGCCTTTTCTGCATCTTCGGCAGCCTTCAGGGTAGCGACGTTGCGCTCCTTTTCGATCAGCTCGGCCGGCACTTGCTCGGACGACAGCGCGACCGGCTTCATGGCGGCGATGTGCATGGCGACATCCTTGCCGACCTGGTCATCGGCGCCGTCGAATTCGACCATCACGCCGATACGGGTGCCGTGCAGATAGGAAGCCAGCTTGGTGCCGGTTTCAAAACGCTTGAAGCGACGGATCGACATGTTTTCGCCGATCTTGCCGACCAGGGCTGCGCGTACTTCCTCGACGGTCTTGCCTTCCAGCGGCAGCGCCGAGAGGGCAGCGACGTCAGCCGGGTTGTTTTCCGCGACCAGTTTAGCTACGGTGTTGGCCAAGGCGATGAAATCATCGTTCTTGGTGACGAAGTCGGTTTCACAGTTGACTTCGACCAGAGCGCCCACGCCACCGCTGATGTAAGCCGCCACCACGCCTTCCGCGGTGATGCGGGAAGCCGCCTTGGAAGCCTTGCTGCCCAGCTTGACACGCAGGATCTCTTCAGCCTTGGCCATGTCGCCATCGGCCTCGGTCAGGGCCTTCTTGCATTCCATCATCGGCGCGTCGGTCTTCGCGCGCAGTTCACCTACCATCGCTGCGGTAATTGCCGCCATATCGTTCTCCTTCTACTAATCGATCGAGGGCAGAGTTTCCAAATCAGCCGGAGACAGAGTATCGCTACGCTTGACTCTGTCCCGCAATCCTCAAAACACTGCCCCGCAATTCATGAATAAAATAAAGGGGCGAACCGCGGTTGCCCCCTTGGTAAAAGCCTGTTGGCCTGAGCCCGGCTTAAGCCTGCTCGTTGACCTCGACGAATTCGTCGGCACCGCCCTTGACCGCTTCAACAACTTCGTTGACGGCATTTGCACGGCCTTCCAGGATAGCGTCGGCCACGCCGCGCGCATACAATTGGATCGCCTTAGAAGAGTCGTCGTTACCCGGAATGACGTATGCCACGCCATCCGGCGAGTGGTTGGTATCGACCACGCCAATGACCGGGATGCCGAGCTTGGCGGCTTCGGTGATGGCGCCCTTGTGGAAACCGACGTCGATCACGAAGATGGCGTCAGGAATGCCGCCCATGTCCTTGATGCCGCCGATGGACTTTTGCAGCTTTTCCATTTCACGCTGGAACATCAGCGCTTCCTTCTTGCTCATCTTTTCGACCGAACCGTCGGCGATGGCAGCTTCCATGTCCTTCAGGCGCTTGATCGAGGTCTTGATGGTCTTGAAGTTGGTCAGCATGCCGCCCAGCCAGCGCTGGTCGACGAAGGGCACGCCGGCGCGCTGCGCTTCGGCGGCGATGATATCGCGAGCCTGACGCTTGGTGCCGACCATCAGGATGGTGCCGCGGTTGGCTGCCAGCTGACGGATGTACTTCATCGCTTCCTGGTACTTGGCCAGGGTCTTTTCCAGGTTGACGATATGAATCTTGTTGCGATGGCCGAAAATATACGGCGCCATCTTGGGGTTCCAGAAGCGGGTTTGGTGGCCGAAGTGGATACCGGCTTCCAGCATTTCACGCATGGTGACAGACATGTTTTCTCCAGGGTTAGGACTGGAATCCACCCGGTCACCCGAGCGCACTGCGCTGCGGGCACCCTTGTCGGGCGGATTCGCGATTTACAAAAAGATAACTTGAAGTAGCTTTCAAGCTAACCCAAGATTCTACCTCAAACTCCCTTCCGGATTCAAGTCCGGCATCCTTGCCAGGACGGTTAGCTCCCGACTCGTCTATAATCTCCCATTAATTAATCACTTCGCACACTCTGGCGCCGCTCGCAGGACCATCATGATTTCCATTAAAACTCCCGAAGACATCAAGGGCATGCGCGTTGCCTGCAAGCTGGCCGCTGAAGTCCTGGATTACATTACTCCTTTCATCAAACCGGGAGTCACCACCGGCGAAGTTGACCGCCTGTGCCATGAATACATGGTCAATGTGCAGGACACGATCCCGGCGCCGCTGAATTATTGCCCGCCTGGCTACACTCCTTACCCCAAGGCAACCTGCACCTCGGTCAACGACGTGGTCTGCCATGGCATCCCCGGCGACAAGGTTTTGAAGAGCGGCGACATCGTCAACCTCGACATCACCGTCATCAAGGATGGCTACTTCGGCGATACCAGCCGCACGTTTTTCATCGGCGAACCTTCGATCCTGGCACGCCGCCTGGTGGAAACCACTTACGAGTGCATGTGGCTGGGCATCGCCCAGGTCAAGCCGGGCGCTCACCTGGGCGACATCGGCCACGTGATTCAGCAGCACGCCGAAAAGGCCGGCTACAGCATCGTGCGCGAGTTCTGCGGCCACGGCATTGGCAAGTCCTTCCACGAAGATCCGCAGGTGCTGCACTACGGCCGCCCCGGCACTCTGGAAGAACTCAAGCCAGGCATGATCTTCACGATCGAACCGATGCTCAACGCCGGGCGCCGCGAAATCCGCGAGATGGGCGACGGCTGGACCATCAAGACCAAGGACCGCAGCCTGTCGGCGCAATGGGAGCATACCGTGCTGGTGACAGAAACCGGCTTTGAAGTCCTGACGGTCTCGGCCGCTATGCCGGCGCCCCCTTCCTTCATCACCCAGCCGATCACGACCACGCCCCTGACCGCCTGATAATGCCGACCCCTGCGCTCACCCTGAAGAACAAGCTCAAGGCCGAACGTCAGGACATCATTGCCGCCTTCGAGACGGGGCGCAAGCCCGACTTGCTGCTGAGTGGCTTGCGCCGCTGCGTCGATACGACGCTCACTGAAGCCTGGAACTCCTTCGGCTTTCCCTCTGATACCGCGCTGGTGGCGGTCGGCGGATATGGCCGCGGCGAACTATTCCCGCATTCCGATGTGGATGTACTGGTATTGCTCGGTTCATCCCCGGACGCAGCGCTGCAGGCCAAGCTGGAAGAGCTGGTGCAGCTGTTCTGGGATCTCGGCCTGGAGATTGGCCACAGCATCCGCACCATCGATGAATGCCTGACCGAATCGGCAGCCGACATCACGGTGCAGACGAGCTTGCTGGAGGCGCGCTTCGTCACCGGCAACCGCAAGCTGTACCGCTTCCTGTGCGAACGCCTGGCGGCGGCGATGGACCCGCAAGCATTCTTTCAGGCAAAAACTCTGGAATTGCGCCAGCGCCACGTTAAATACGAAGACACACCCTACAGTCTGGAGCCGAACGTCAAGGAAAGTCCGGGTGGACTGCGCGACTTGCAGGTGATCCTGTGGGTGGCCAAGGCGGCCGGGCTGGGCGACTCCTGGCGCAAGCTGGCCGAACGCGGCCTGATCACCGCCACCGAGGCGCAGCAGTTGACCCGCACCGAGCGTGTCTTCAAGGATATCCGCATTCGCCTGCACCTCCATACCGGCCGCCACGAAGACCGCCTGGTGTTCGACGTGCAGACGACGATCGCCGAATCCTTCGGCTTCAAGACTTCCGAGACGCGCCGCGCCAGCGAAGTCCTGATGCAGCACTACTACTGGGCAGCCAAGGCGGCCACCCAGCTCAACACCATCCTGCTGCAGAACATCGGCGCGCAGCTGTTTCCGCAGCCGGGCGAGCCGCACCCCATCAACGAGCGATTCAACGAAGTCAACGGCCTGATCGACATCGCGCGTGACGACACCTTCGAGACCTCGCCGTCGGCCATGCTGGAAGTATTCCTGCTGCGCGCCCAGCGCCCGCAGATCAAGGACATGACAGCGCGCACCCTGCGCGCGCTGTGGCACGCCCGCTTCAAGATCGACAGCGCTTTTCGCCGCGATCCGGCCAACCGCGCGCTGTTTCTGCAGATACTGCAGGCGCCGCAAGGCATCACTCATGCGCTGCGCGCCATGAACCAGACCAGCGTGCTGGGGCGCTACCTGCCGAACTTTCGCCGCATCATCGGCCAGATGCAGCACGACCTGTTTCACGCCTATACCGTGGATCAGCACATCCTGATGGTGGTGCGCAACGTGCGCCGCTTCACCATGAGCGAGCATGCGCACGAGTATCCCTTCTGCAGCCAGCTGATGGCCGACTTCGCCCAGCCTTGGCTGCTGTACATCGCCGCCCTCTTCCACGACATCGCCAAGGGCCGCGGCGGCGATCATTCGAGGCTGGGCATGGCCGACGCCCGCCGCTTCTGCAAGGACCATGGCCTGTCGAAAGAAGACACCGGATTGGTGGTGTTCCTGGTCCAGCATCATCTGTCCATGTCGCAGGTCGCGCAAAAGCAGGATCTTTCCGACCCCGAGGTGATCCAGGCTTTCGCCCGCAAGGTCGGCGATGCGCGCCACCTGACCGCGCTCTACCTGCTGACCGTTGCCGACATCCGCGGCACCAGCCCGAAGGTATGGAACGCCTGGAAAGGCAAGCTGCTGGAAGACCTGTACCGCATGACCCTGCGCGTGCTGGGCGGAGAAGCACATTCGACCGACCGCGAACTGAAGAACCGCCAGCAGGAGGCGCTGAAGTCGCTGCGCCTGTATGGCCTGGCGGAAAACGCCCACGAAAAGCTCTGGCAGCAGCTCGACGTTGCCTATTTTCTGCGCCACGACGCCTCCGACGTCGCCTGGCAGACCCGCACCCTGTTCGACAAGGCCGACAGCCCGACCCCGGTGGTCAAGTGCCGCCTGGCGCCGATCGGCGAAGGCCTGCAGGTCACGGTCTATGCCAGGGACCGGGCCGATCTGTTTTCGCGGATCTGCGGCTACTTCGACTGCAAGAATTTCAGCATCATCGACGCCAAGATTCACACCACCCGGCACGGCTACGCGCTGGACACCTTTCTGATCACCGAGCCGGCCTTCGCCAGCAGCTACCGCGACATCATCAACCTGATCGAACACGAACTGGGCGCGCAGCTGCAGTCGCAACAGCCCCAGCAGGCGCCGTGCAAGGCGCGCCTGTCGCGGCAGTCGCGCAGCTTTCCCATCACGCCCACGGTTGACCTGCGACCGGACGAGCGCGGCCAGTATTACCTGCTGTCGGTGTCGGCCAACGACCGCACCGGCTTGCTGTATTCGATCGCCAACGTGCTGGCGCGGCACAAGCTCAATCTGCACACCGCCAAGATCATGACCCTGGGCGAGCGGGTCGAGGACGTATTCCTGGTCGATGGCCCGGCACTTTCCAATGCGCGCAGTCAGATCCAGCTTGAAACCGACCTGCTGGAAGCCGTGCGCGTCTGATTCAATTTCATTTATAACTGGTAATACCCATGACGGAACCCCTACGCCTTTCCAAACGCATGTCGGAACTCGGCCTGTGCTCGCGCCGCGAAGCCGATGAATGGATCGCGCGCGGCTGGGTACGGGTCGACGGCAAGGTCGTCTCGGAGCTCGGCAGCAAGGTGCTGCCGACGCAGCGCATCAGCATCGAACGCCAGGCCAGCGCGGAACAATCCAAGCGCGTTACCATCCTGATCAACAAGCCGATGGGCTACGTCAGCGGCCAGGCCGAGGATGGCTACAAGCCGGCGGTCGTGCTGGTCAATGCCGCCTCGCGCTGGCAGGAAGACAAGGCGCCAGAACAATTCCATCCGAAGCAGTTGCGCAGCCTGGTGCCGGCCGGGCGGCTCGACATTGATTCGGTCGGCTTGCTGGTGCTGACGCAGGACGGCCGCGTTGCCAAGCAACTGATCGGCGAAGATAGCTCGATCGAGAAGGAATACCTGGTACGCGTCAAGTACGGCAAGCCCGGCAAGTTGCCGGACGCCGACCTGAAACTGCTGAACCATGGCCTGTCGCTGGACGGCAAGAAGCTGCTGCCGGCAAAGGTCAGCTGGCAAAACGACGACCAGTTGCGCTTCATCCTGCGCGAAGGAAAAAAACGCCAGATCCGCCGCATGTGCGAAGCGGTCGGCCTGAAAGTGGTGGGATTGAAGCGGGTACGCATTGGCGGCGTCAAGCTCGGCAATCTGCCGGTCGGACAATGGCGCTACCTGGGGCCGGACGAGCAGTTTTAATTAATCTTCCCGCGCCGCATCCAGCCCGGGAAACAGGATTTCCGTATAGCCGAACTTGCTGAAATCGCGGACTCGCATCGGATACAGCATGCCGGCCAGGTGGTCGCATTCGTGCTGCACGACGCGCGCGTGGAAACCCTCGACCTCGCGGCGGATCGGATGGCCATCGCGGTCGAAGCCCTCGTAGCGCAGATGCTTGTGCCGCGGCACCATGCCGCGCAGGCCGGGCACCGACAGGCAGCCTTCCCAGCCATCTTCCATTTCATCCGACAGCGGCGTCAGCAGCGGGTTGATCAGCACGGTTTCCGGCACGGCCGGCGCTTCCGGGTAGCGTGGGTTGCTGCCGAAGCCGAAGATTACCAGCTGCAGGTTGACGCCGATCTGTGGCGCCGCCAGGCCCACGCCATTGGCTGCATGCATGGTGTCGAACATGTCGGCGACCAGCGCTTCCAGTTCCGCGGTGCCGAAGCGCGCGACCGGCTCGGCCTGCCGCAGCAGGCGCGCATCGCCCATCTTCAGGATCGGCCGCACGCTCATTTCAGGCTGTGCACGTATTCCGTGAAGGCGGCGCCGGTTTCCGCATGCTTCATGCCGATCGCCATGGTCGCCTTCAGGTAGCCAAGCTTGGAGCCGCAATCGTAGCGCTGGCCGGCATAGCGGTAGGCCAGCACCGCTTCATCCTGCATCAGCGCGGCGATGCCGTCGGTAAGCTGGATTTCGCCGCCGGCCCCTTTTCCCAGTTTTTCCAGGCGTGCAAAGATCGATGGATTCAGCACATAGCGCCCAACCACCGCCAGGGTCGAGGGCGCAGCTTCCGGCTGCGGTTTCTCGACGATGCCGTGCACTCTCTCGAGATTATCCAGGTAAGGCGTGGCGCTAACGATGCCGTACTGGCGGGTGTCGGCGCGCGGCACTTCCTGCACCGCGAGGATGCTGGCGCCCTCGCGCGCATACTTTTCCGTCATCTGCGCCAGCACCGGCAACTGTCCGGCATCGACGTCCATGAAGTCGTCCGCCAGCAGGACCGCAAACGGCTCGTCGTTGACTACCGGGCGCGCGCACAGCACGGCGTGGCCAAGACCGAGCGGCGCCGACTGGCGGATATAGATGCAATTGATGTGTTTCGGGACAACGTTACGGATAGTCTCCAGCAAGGCATGCTTGCCGGCCGCTTCCAGCTCGGCTTCCAGCTCATAGACCTTGTCGAAATGGTCTTCGATGGCGCGCTTGTTGCGGCCGGTGATGAAGATCATCTCGGTAATCCCGGCCGCCACCGCTTCCTCGACCGCATACTGGATCAGGGGCTTGTCGACGATCGGAAGCATTTCCTTGGGTTGTGCCTTGGTTGCTGGCAAGAATCGGCTCCCTAGACCAGCGACAGGGAATACCGCTTTTGTAATTTTTCTCATGACACCCCTTTCAACAAATTAATCAATCCGTTTTCATCCAGAATGGTGATACCGAGTTCCTGGGCCTTGGCAAGCTTGCTGCCGGCTTCCTCTCCAGCCACCACGTACGCGGTCTTTTTCGATACCGAGCCGACCACCTTGCCGCCGGCGGCTTCGATCCGTCCCTTCGCGTCGTCGCGCGCCATATTGGGCAGCGTCCCGGTCAGCACGAAGGTTTTTCCCGCAAGTGTACCTTCGGCATCGGCATCCTGCGGCAGCAGGTGCAGCAAGCCGGCGCGGAATTCATCAAGCCGGCTCAGCATTTCTCGATGTGCAGGCTCGTCCAGCCATGCCGCCAATGCTTCGGCGATTTCGGCCGGCAATCCGAACAAGGGGATGGCGGCGCGATCGGCCACCGCGAGCGCAGGCAGGTCTACCCCCTGCTCTTCCAATTGACGCGCGCGCACCTCACTAAGTTTCGGGATATTCAGTGCCGCCAGCAAGGCGGAAGTCACGAGGCGCTCGCGCAACCTGGCCGAGGGTGCGCCTTCGCCCTGGATCTGCAAACCGGAAAGCAAATCGTCGAGCGCGCGCTGATTCTTTTCCTCGGAAAAGAAATCCGAAATCGCATCCGCCACCGCCGCGCCCACATCGGGCAAGGCGCGCAACACCGCAGCCGGCGCGCGGCGCACGATATCCATGCTGCCCAGCCAGTCGGCCAGGGTTTTGGCCGTGGCCTCGCCTACATGGCGAATGCCAAGCGCGAACAAGAGCCGTGGCAGCGAAGGCTGCCGGCTGGCCTGGATGCCGGCGATCAGGTTTTCCGCCCATTTGGTGGCGATTTTGCCCTTTTGCACCGTCTCCGGGATCGTACCATCCCGCTCTTCGGCGCGCCGCTTCATTGCCAGCAGGTCATTCACCGTCAAACGATACAAATCGGCCAGGCTATGCACATAGCCGAATTCGACCAGGCCATCGATGTAGCGCTCGCCCAGCCCATCGATATCCATCATGCGGCGGCCGGCGAAATGCCCGATCGCCTGCTTGCGCTGCGCGCCGCATACCAGGCCGCCGGTGCAGCGCCAGTCGGCCTCGCCCTGGATGCGATCGATATGGCTGCCGCACACAGGGCACTTGCCGTCCAAGCGCAGGAACATGTCGAAGGGCTGCCCCGCTTCGGCCGGGCGCCGTTCAGGCACTACGGCGACCACTTCGGGAATCACGTCGCCGGCGCGGCGCACGATCACGGTGTCGCCCACTCGCACATCCTTGCGCCGGGTTTCATCCTCGTTGTGCAGAGTTGCATTGGTGACGGTGACGCCGCCGACGAAAACGGGTTCCAGCTTGGCCACGGGGGTGAGCTTGCCGGTGCGGCCAACCTGCACGTCGATATCGCGCACCACCGTCATCTGTTCCTGCGCCGGATACTTGTGCGCCACCGCCCAGCGCGGCTCGCGCGAAACGAAACCGAGACGGCGCTGCAATGCATAGCTGTTGACCTTGTATACCACGCCGTCGATGTCGAAAGGCAGGGCATCGCGCAACGCGGCCACGTGCGCATGGAATTCCATCAGACCGGCTGCGCCCTGCACTACCCGGCGCTCGGCATTGACCGGCACGCCCATCCGCTCCAGCGCATCGAGCATGACGCCATGCGTGTCTGGCGTGTCCCAGCCCCGCACTTCGCCGAGCCCATAGGCGAAGAAGCTCAAGGGACGCTGGGCGGCGATCGCCGGATCGAGCTGGCGCACGGCGCCGGCAGCGGCATTGCGCGGATTGACGAAGGTTTTCTCGCCTTTTTCGCGCTGACGTTCGTTCATGCGCTCGAAGTCGTCTCGCCGGATGTAGACCTCGCCGCGCACTTCCAGTGCCGGCGCCTCGCAACCGTTCAGACGCAGCGGAATTTGCCGGATGGTGCGTATGTTTTGCGTGACATCTTCGCCTGTAGCGCCGTCGCCGCGCGTGGCTGCCTGCACCAGCACGCCGTTTTCATAACGCAGATTGATCGCCAGACCGTCGAACTTCAACTCGGCGGCGTATTCAATGGGCGGCGCGTCGGCGCCCAGGCCGAGTTCGC
>DPRS01000068.1 GCA_003537575.1 Oxalobacteraceae bacterium | reverse complement strand
GGGACCCGCCGATGTCAAGGCCGTTAATATTTCAGCGAGCTTGCCATCGAGCTGTTCCGCCGGCACCGCTTCGTGCACGAAGCCCATGTTGCGGGCTTCCTGCGCCGAAAATCGCTCTGCCGTCGTGAAGTAGCGCTGCGCCGCGCGCTCGCCCATGGCGCGGATGACATACGGCGCAATGGTTGCCGGAATCAAGCCGATCTTCACTTCGGACAGGCAAAAATTCACGTTCTCGGCAGCCACCGCGATGCCGCAGGCGGCTACCAGGCCCATGCCGCCCGCATAGCAGTCGCCCTGGACTTTGGCGATGGTCGGCTTGCGGCAGCCATGGATCACGCGCAGCATCTCCGCCAGTTGTCCGGCGTCGGCCTGGTTTTCCTCATACGTGTACCCGGCCATCTTCTTCATCCAGTTGAGATCGGCGCCGGCGCAAAAAGCAGGGCCTTTCGCCGCCAGCACGATGACACGCACCGTCGCATCCTCGTCGAGAAAACGGAAAGCTTCGGTGATTTCGGCGATCGCCGTTTCATTGAATGCATTGCGCACTTCCGGCCGGTTCAGCCAGATTGTCGCCACGCCACCCGCAGCTTCCACCGCAATCGTCTGATAGGTCATTGCAAAATCCCGCGAAATTGTTAGGCTATCCATGCTTACATGCGGAACACGCCGAAACGCGTATCCGGAATCGGCGCATTGAGCGAGGCGCTGATGCCCAGACCCAGCACCATGCGCGTATCCGCCGGGTCGATCACGCCATCGTCCCACAGCCGCGCCGAGGCGTAATAGGGATGACCCTGGTGATCGTACTGCTTGAGGATCGGCGCCTTGAATGCCGCCTCCTCCTCGCCGCTCCAGGCGCCGCCCTTGGCTTCGATGCTGTCGCGCTTGACTGTCGCCAGCACGCCGGCAGCCTGTTCGCCACCCATCACGGAAATGCGCGCGTTCGGCCACATCCACAGCATGCGCGGCGAAAAGCCGCGTCCGCACATGCCGTAATTGCCGGCGCCGAAGCTGCCACCAATCAGCACGGTGAATTTCGGCACGGCCGCGGTCGATACCGCCGTCACCATCTTCGCGCCGTTCTTGGCGATGCCCTCGTTTTCATACTTGCGGCCGACCATGAAGCCGGTAATGTTCTGCAAGAACACCAGCGGGATCTTGCGCTGGCAGCACAGTTCGATGAAATGCGCGCCTTTCAGCGCCGCCTCGGAAAACAGGATGCCATTGTTGGCAATGATCCCGACCGGCATGCCGAAGATATGCGCGAAACCGCAGACCAGGGTCGTGCCATAGCGCGCCTTGAATTCATCGAGTTCGCTGCCATCGACGATGCGAGCGATCACTTCCCGCACGTCGAATGGCTTGCGGGTATCCGCGGGAATGATGCCGTACAGTTCTTCGGCGGCATACTTGGGCGCCACCGGCTCGCGCAAGACCAGCCCATGCTGCTTTTGGCGATTCAGGTTGCCGACGATGCTGCGCGCCAATGCCAGCGCGTGCATGTCGTTTTGCGCCAGGTGATCGACCACGCCGGACAGGCGCGTATGCACGTCGCCGCCGCCCAGGTCTTCGGCACTGACGACTTCGCCGGTGGCCGCCTTCACCAGCGGCGGACCGCCCAGAAAGATCGTGCCCTGATTATTGACGATGATCGACTCGTCGCTCATGGCCGGCACGTATGCGCCGCCGGCGGTGCAGGAACCCATCACCACGGCGATCTGCGGAATGCCCTTGGCGGACAGGTTGGCCTGGTTGTAAAAGATGCGGCCGAAATGATCGCGGTCCGGGAACACTTCATCCTGGTTGGGCAGGTTGGCGCCGCCGGAGTCCACCAGATAGATGCATGGCAGATTGTTCTGGTCGGCGATTTCCTGCGCGCGCAGATGCTTCTTGACCGTCATCGGGTAATAAGTGCCGCCCTTGACGGTTGCATCGTTACAGACGATGACGCATTCGATGCCGGCGACGCGGCCGATGCCGGTGATGATGCCGGCCGACGGCGCCGCATCGCCATACATCCCGGTGGCTGCAAGCTGCGAGAATTCCAGGAAAGGCGTGCCGGGATCGAGCAGCATCTGCACGCGGTCGCGCGGCAGCAATTTACCGCGCGCGATGTGCTTGGCGCGCGCCGCCTCGCCACCGCCCTGCCCTATCTGCGCGATTTTTTGCTTCAAGTCATCGACAACGGCTTGCAGCACCGCTGCATTTTTCTTGAAATCCTCGGAACGAGGATTGATTTTGGATTCAATGATGGCCATGGCGTGGTTTATCGCAGATGCTTTTAATGGTTAATTGGTTTCGGCAAACAGTTCGCGGCCGATCAGCATGCGGCGGATTTCCGAGGTGCCGGCACCGATTTCATAGAGTTTTGCATCGCGCCACAGGCGGCCGGCCGGGAATTCATTGATATAGCCATTGCCGCCCAATGCCTGGATCGTCTCCCCCGCCATCCAGGTGGCTTTTTCAGCCGAGTACAGAATGGCGCCGGCTGCATCCTTGCGCAGCGCGCGCACGGCTTCCGGCGTCTTGGCGCGGTCGCATGCCTGGCCAACTGCATAAACATACGCCTTGCATGCCATCATGGTGGAATACATGTCGGCGAGCTTGCCCTGCATGAGCTGGAATTCGCCGATCGGCTGGTCGAACTGCTTGCGCTCATGAACATAAGGAATCACCACATCCATGCAAGCCTGCATGATCCCCAGGGGGCCGCCCGACAAGACCGCGCGTTCGGAATCCAGTCCGGACATCAGCACGTTGACGCCCTTGCCAACGCCGCCAAGGATATTTTCCACCGGGACTTCGCAATCCTGGAACACCAGTTCGCCGGTATGCGAGCCGCGCATGCCGAGCTTGTCGAGTTTTTGCGCGATCGAAAAACCCTTGAATCCCTTTTCGATCAGGAAGGCGGTCATGCCGCGCGGGCCGGCGGCCGGGTCGGTTTTGGCATACACCACCAGGACATCGGCATCCGGACCGTTGGTGATCCACATCTTGTTGCCGTTCAGGACATAGCGGTCGCCTTTCAACTCGGCGCGCAGCTTCATGCTGACCACATCGGAACCCGCATTCGGCTCGGACATCGCCAGGGCGCCGATGAATTCGCCGGAGATCAGCTTCGGCAGGTATTTCATCTTTTGCTCATGGCTGCCGTTGCGGCGGATCTGGTTGACGCAGAGGTTGGAATGGGCGCCATACGACAAGCCGACCGAAGCCGAAGCGCGCGAAATCTCTTCCATGGCAATGATATGCGCCAGGTAGCCCATCGCCGTGCCGCCGTACTCTTCCTCGACCGTAATGCCGAGCACGCCCAACTCGCCCATTTTTTTCCACAAATCCATCGGAAATTGATCGCTATGATCGATTTCGGCTGCGCGAGGCGCAATTTCTGCCTGGGCGAATTGCTGGATTGCATCCCGCAATGCGGCAATGTCGTCACCATGATCAAACGAAAGGCTGGGAAAACTGAGAAATGGAGTAGTCATGATTTCCTTGTTCTATGAGGTAGGAAAAAGCGGAGTTTGCTCTTCTTTTAAATAAACACTTCTTTTGAGGCGATTTTTACGGTGTGCCGCTGCCGTTTAATACGACCGTTCGTTTTTGAGTATAGCTCACATTTTTTGAAGATTGAAATATTTTTTTTAAAATTTCGCTTGATAAGCATCTATTTCCTATCATAGAATCATCAGCGGTTGTTAGTAACACTCAGTTTTGCTTATTGCAACAAACCGGCAGCAATAGCCGGTGCATGAAGAAAATAAAGCCGATTCCGGAATGCGCATGTCCACTTCTGCAGTTTGAAAATGGGACATTGACGCAAGGGGCAACCTGGTTCCGGGCTTGGCAACACAGAAAAAAACTGGCATCAAAATACACGCAATTTCCATCAGGAATTGCGTACAACCTGCTTAAATTGGAGACAAAGCATGCAACCCATCCTGAAAAAGATTTCCCTCGCTGTAGCATTACTCGCTGGAATTTCCTCCGCATCTGCCCAGGTCAGCAATGACGTGGTCAAGATCGGCATCCTGACCGACTTGTCTGGCCTGTATTCCGACCTGTCCGGGCAGGGCTCGATCGTCGCCGCCAGGATGGCGGTCGAAGACTTCGGCAAGACCGTGCTCGGCAAGCCGATCGAAATCGTCACCGCCGACAGCCTGAACAAGGCCGACGTTGCTTCCGCCAAGGCGCGCGAATGGATCGATCAGCAGAATGTCGATGTGCTGATGGACCTGGTGCCGACCAATGTCGCATTGGCGGTGATGGATATCGCCCAGCAAAAGAACAAGATCGCCATCGTGGTGGGATCGGCTTCCAGCACGCTGACCAATGAAAAATGTAATGCCAATAGCGCGCACTGGATGTACGACACGTATTCCAGCTCGGTAGGCACCGGCAAGGCCCTGGTCAAGCGCGGCGCCGATAGCTGGTTCTTCCTGACGGCGGACTATGCCTTCGGCAAATCTCTCGAAAAAGACGTGTCGGATGTGGTCACCGGCGCCGGCGGCAAAGTCGTGGGTGCGGTCAGGCATCCATTGAATTCCTCGGATTTTTCCTCCTTCCTGATGCAGGCGCAAACTTCCAAGGCGAAAGTGATCGGCCTGGCGAATGCCGGTGGCGACATGGTCAATACGGTCAAGCAAGCGAGCGAATTCGGAATTGCCTCCAAGGGTCAGATGGTCGCGCCGCTGCTGATGTTTATCAGCGACGTGCATTCGATGGGCTTGAACTACTCGCAAGGCATGTATCTGACCGAAGGCTTTTACTGGGACCTCAACGATGAAACACGCGCCTGGTCCAAGCGTTTCTTCGCCATTCAAAAGCGCATGCCGACCATGGCACAAGCCGGCATGTATTCAGCCGTCCTGCATTACCTGAAGTCCGTCAAGGCCGCCGGCAACGACGAAACCGCACCGGTCATGAAAAAAATGCGCGAGCTGCCGGTGTCGGACGTCGTCGTCCCCAAAGGCAAGCTGCGCGAAGACGGTCGCATGGTGCATGACATGCTGCTGCTGCAAATCAAAAAACCTTCGGAATCGAAAGCACCATGGGATTACTACAAGGTAATCAGCACGGTGCCTGGCGATGAAGCGTTCCGCCCGTTGTCGCAATCCAGCTGCCCGCTGGTCAAGAAATAATCAATCAGGATCGATGTACCAAAGGCACATGCCACACGGCATGTGCCCTGTGCCATGCCAAGGAGACTTTCATGCAGCAGCTTAGCTATGTTCACGGCGCCCACGATGTGCCCCTGATCGGAGAAACGATCGGCACCTATCTGGACGGGATTACCCAACGTTTCGGCGACCAGTTGGCGCTGGTGGTGGCCCACCAGAATGTACGCTGGACTTACCGCGAATTCCATGAGCGCGTCAACCGCCTGGCGGCCGGCTTGCTCAAGCTGGGGTTAAACCCTGGCGACCGCATCGGCATCTGGTCACAGAATTGTTCGGAATGGGTGCTGACGCAGTTTGCCACCGCCAAAGCTGGCTTGATCATGGTAAACATCAATCCTGCCTATCGCCGCTCCGAACTGGAATATGTGCTCGGCAAGGTACAATGCAACGCACTGATCCTGGCGCCTACATTCAAGTCAAGCAACTATATCGAGATGGTGCAGGACGTCGTGCCGGAAGTCAAAATGGCCACGCCTGGCAATCTTCATGTGGAACGGCTGCCCAAGCTTCGCCATATCATCCGGATGGGAAGCGAGAAAACCTCCGGCATGCTGAATTTCGACGACATTTCCGTGCCGGTCACGCACAATGACCTGGAGAGGCTGAACGAAGTCGCCGCCACGCTGCAATTCGACGATCCGATCAATATCCAGTTCACGTCCGGCACCACCGGCGCACCGAAGGGCGCCACCCTTACTCACCACAATATCCTGAACAACGGCTTCTTCATTGGCGAAGCCATGCGGCTGACCAAGGAAGACAAGCTTTGCATTCCGGTGCCGCTCTACCACTGCTTCGGCATGGTGCTGGGAAATCTTGCCTGCGTCACGCATGGCGCGGCAATGGTCTACCCGGGCGAGGGTTTCGATCCCAAGGCAGTGCTGGAAACGGTCCAGAAGGAAAAGTGCACCGGCTTGCATGGCGTGCCGACCATGTTCATCGCCATTCTCGATCATCCCGATTTCAAGCAATACGATCTGTCGCGCCTGCGCACCGGCATCATGGCCGGTTCCCCTTGCCCGATCGAAGTCATGACGCGCGTGATCAACCAGATGCACATGAAGGAAATCACGATTGCCTATGGCATGACCGAGACTTCGCCGGTCAGCTTCCAGAGCTCGGTGGAAGACCCGATCGACTTGCGCGTGTCGACCATCGGCCGCGTGCATCCGCACCTCGAAGTCAAGATCGTGGATGCCGATGGCAAGATCGTGCCGCGCGGCGTCAAGGGCGAACTGCTGACGCGTGGTTATTCGGTGATGCTCGGCTACTGGGGCGACGAGGAAAAAACCCGGGAAGCCATCGATACCGCGCGCTGGATGCATACCGGCGACCTCGCAGTGATCGACGACAATGGTTTCTGCAGCATCGTCGGCCGCTCGAAAGACATGGTGATCCGCGGCGGCGAAAACATTTATCCGCGTGAAGTCGAAGAATTCCTGTATCGCCATCCCAAGGTATTGGATGTGCAATGCGTCGGCGTTCCCGATCCGAAATTCGGCGAAGAACTGTGCGCCTGCATCATCCTGCGCCCCGGCATGCAGGCTGACATCGAAGAAATCCGCAGCTTCTGCAGCGGACAGATCGCGCATTACAAGATCCCGCGCTACGTCCGCTTCATGGAATCCTTCCCGATGACAGTCACCGGGAAAATCCAGAAGTACATCCTGCGCCAGCAAATGACGACCGATCTCCACCTCGGCACCGAGCCGGACTAGGCCACCGTCATGGGAGCATCCGACGACATGCCTGGACTGGTCCAGCTGGCACAGGAACTGGAAAGCATACTGAAATTGCGCACGCCGCCGTTCGGCATCAAGATGTTCGAAACGGTGGAAGCCATGAATGCCATTCCCAGGCTGCGCCGGCCGGATGCGGTACACACCACCGACCAGATCGTCGCGCAAGCCGCGCGCCTGGGATGGACGATCGGCATCACCGCTGACGATCTGGTCAACGATCAGTGCCGCGCCGTCATCGGCCTCGCCAGACAGGATGAGACATGGCGCAGCGGCGAGCCGTTTGCCGGCGTCTGGTACGCCACCCGGGAAGACGCGGCGGCGCACCAGGCGGCAATGCACTGCGTGCCGCATGGGCGCTACCAGGCAATGGTGGTGTCGCCGGTACGCAGCAATCGCCTGGCGCCGCCCGATATCGTCTTGTTCTACGCAACGCCGGGCGCCATGATCTACTTCATCAACGGCTTGCAATGGTCAGGCTACCGGCGCTTTGACTGGAGCGTGGTCGGCGAATCGGCCTGCGCGGACTCCTGGGGCCGGGCGCTGGCGACCAGAGAGCCCAGCCTTTCCCTGCCCTGCTTTGCCGAGCGGCGTTACGGCGGCGTGCTTGACGATGAAATGCTGATGGCAATCACTCCCGAGGATCTGGAAAAAGCCCTTGCCGGCATGCGCGCGCTGTCCGCCAATGGCTTGCGCTATCCCTTCGCGCAATATGGCATCCAGCAGGATGCGCGCGCCGGTCTCGGTGTCAGTTATGGCGAAACATCCGGGAAAAAAGCGTCCGCGTCCTGACAGGCAAGAAAGAGAGCAATGAGGCAGATCCCGAATCGACCGCAGCATGGATTCGCCAAGATCAAACGAGGCAAAGCTTCCTTGCACCTGGAGTACAAATGGGTAGGGGTCCCGCAATCGGATCACCCGGTGGTTGTATTTCTGCACGAGGCTTTAGGCTCGATAGCGCTATGGAAGGATTTTCCGGAGCGCTTTTGCAATCACCATGGCTTGTCCGGACTGGTATTCTCGCGCTACGGTTATGGCCGTTCCACACCTCGGCCAGCCATTGCGCAAAAGCCGCAAAGTTATCTGAACGAGGAAGTGCATGAATTGATGCCGGCCCTGTTCGCGGAACTCGGCATCAGGAAACCCTGGCTGTTCGGTCATAGCGAAGGTGGCATCGCCTCGCTTCTGTATGCGGCGGCTTATCCCGATTCCATCTGCGGCGCGATTTCGATCGCTCCGCACACGTTCATCGACGATCTGACCATCAAAGGAATCGAAGAGACACGGGCGCTGTACGATTCGACCGATTTCCGCCAAAAGATTGGTTATTACCATGACGATCCTGAAACCATTTTCTCATTGTGGGTCGGCACTTGGCTCAACCCGGAATTCCGTTCCTGGAATATTGAGAATCGACTTGGCGGAATTACCTCTCCAATACTCGTGCTCCAGGGCGAGCATGATGAATATGGAACACTGGAACAAATTTACCGTGTAAAAAAACACGTTCCGCACGCACAATTACTTGTATTGCCGGAATGCGGCCATTTCCCCCACCGCGACAAGGCCGAGGAACTGATATCCAGGGCCGGGCAGTTCATCAAAGCGCATTCCACTTCTCAACATTCTCGCCGACCAGAACATCACGTTTGTTAATCGAAGCCTGCTGGCATCATTGGCACGCAAATCTTGCCAATCTTCCTTCCAGCGCTCTTGCCAGGGGCTTTGAAAGGAAGCAGATCGCCGGCATTGCTTTGCGCAATCGCGCATCGTACGAAACGAGAGCGTCAATCGCTACCCGAACCCGGCATCCATCTTGTAGGAAAACTCACTACTGCCGGCGCATAAGCAAGCCGCACAGTGATTCTTTTTCTTGTCGAGATCAAGCCTCAAAAAATGGCATCGAAAAATTTTTTTGGTGTGGCCAAGATTATTCGCCAGTGGGCAATGCATGCTCAATATCAGCACTTGGGTTTGTGAACCAACAAAATGCGAATGCAATTTCGCAGAAACAGATCAAAAACAGGGAACAAGAAGCTGTAATCCGGTTCTCGAATAAAGACATCGATGTAGGCTCTTGCCTGCATCAAGCGATTTGCAGGATGCTTTTGCCAATCGAAAGGCTCCTGGAAATCAATCCTTGGAAAAAGAAGCATCGTCAGCCGGTTTTATGCAGGCATTGTTAAACGCAAGCACTAGGACGCAACCGGAGAAATCGCGTATGGAAAGCAAAATGATTAGTACCGACTATTCCAGTATTACATGCCATTTCAATGAAATTCCGGCATTTGTCGAGCCTGAAATCGAGCGCTTGTACAGCACCTTGCATTCATCATTGCCTTTTTTTCGCATCTTTCGGACCATGGAAGAAGTGAGCACCTATGTCGCCTGGAGAGAACTACAGCCAGCCGTTATTCTGCTGCTTCAAATCAAAGGCAGGACGGTGCATGTATTGAATGAGATGATCGAACTGGAGCAAAAGGAAGTCGAGCGCTTTGCTTCCTATGTATTCGGCAAGCTGCCGCAAGTTCAGATCATCAGCTTCAAGGCGATCAGAACGACGGCAGACCGCTTCGCTTATCCGGTGCAAAAGCATAATGCCAAGGACACCTATGTCATCACCTTGCCGGCCACACCAGAACAATACCTGGCAAGTCTTGGTAAAGGTCTGCGTGAGAAAATCCCCTATAAGTTACGCAAGATAGGACGCCATCACCCTTCTTTTGAATCGCACTTTTATGAGAAAGAAGAAATCCCGGAACAGGTGCTCAAGGACTTGATTCGCCTGAGCGAAGACCGGATATCGCAAAAAGTGAGCGACTTTACCCATGATGAGCAGCGCATCATCGCGCTGGCGAAGCAGTGTGGATTTGTCAATTCACTGACGATCGATGGCAAGGTATGCGCCGGCACCGTCAACTACTACATCGGCGACAACTCTTTCCTGGAATTGATCGCGCGCGATCCGGATTACGCGATTTACAGCATCGGAACGCTGGCGAATTATTTGTCGATCTGCGAGAGCATTCGGCGTGGCAGGAAAAAGTTCTACCTCGGTGGCGGTCGATTCGACTACAAGCAACAGCTGCTTGGTGTTTTGACCGATGCCGACCATCTCGAGATTTACCGCTCCCACTCCGTCATGTTGATTCGTCTTGGCAATGCTGCGAAGACGCTGGCGCAAGCCTATCTGCGGCTTGCAAAGGTCTGGGTGCATACCCACAAGGAACATGCGCTCTCCAGGCTGGCAACCAGTGCAATCAAGTTTTACAAGCATCAGAAAATCCGCTGACCGTCAGGCCCCGGAAAGCGATTGCGGGCTACTGCGCGGAGCCGGGATTGACGCGGCACGGTGTCCGCGTAGAGAGGCGGATCAAGTGCCGCATTGTCAGATGACACACTGCCGAACCGGTAGCCCAGGGACTTAGCAGGCCGAATAAAGGCACGAAGTTCAGCAGTGTCGCCAATATGCCAAGTGCCATCAACTCGATGCGGTTCGCCTTGATGAAGTGCTGAACCTCGGCGGAAGAAGCGATATTATCGGCTGCGTCATTCACAAGAAAACGGCTATTGAGATAGCTAAGCAGGACGAATAAAAATGCGCCGCCGATCACCGGCAATAATAAACAAAGTGGTCCCAGCAAAAGCAGCGCCGCCCAAGGCCGGATCCAGATTCCAAACGATACCTTATTGAATGCCCCGCTTGGTGCTGCCATGGCGGCGAGATCTGGATAAAACTCCAATGCGTGCTTCTGGACACGCCCCATCAGGAACAGCTCGGCCAGCACTCGTGCGGTAATCAGCACTGCGAAGGCATAGGCTAAAGCAACAGCAAGCCAGCTGAGCGCAAAGGTCGACATCGCCGCGATAGCCATGCCAACTCCGCCTCCAGCGACGCCGGAAGAACCGGGTGCCAGCCCAGGAAAAAATATCGCCAAGCCGAACACTACAAGTGCAGCAGCTGCTGTCGCGAGTTGCGTGACTTCCTCACGAAAAGCAAAGAAAAGCGCACTCCATAGGCCGATTGCGACGATCCAAAGTGAGATTGAAAAAAGAATCGCGCGAAGAGCAAGAGCGCTGCGGATTCCCAGAAGCATACATGTGGCAGCCTCTCTGAGGCTTCTTATCAATCCTATTTTCGGAGCGATATCGCTTGTCGAAATTGAATTTATTGTCATGAAATCTGCGAAAACGTATGAACTGTCACGCAAATTAATTACTGCGGCGATAAAATCCGCACGAAATGACGAGGTCATCCACGATTTCCAGGTAGACCGATTTGGACTGGATTTCCTTCGTCAATGGATGCGGCCACTTGTAGTCTACCCAGCCGCTGCCGCGGCTTTTGGCCATATTGACGATCTCGACCACGAACAACTTGCCGTCGCTATCCCTGAGAACTTTTCCATCAACGCCAATCAGACGCTGATTGGCGCCGTTGGCGACAAATTTGTAATCGGTGTCATACACGCTGAAATACAGATCGCGGTCGATGAACTGGCTTTTTTCCTGCTTGCACACGTCAGCGATAAATGCATTCCGGCCATACGCGCGCACGAAATCCACGCCATCACTGACCATCCTCTGGGCCTCGTCGGCATTGCCGAATTCACGCTCCCCGAGGTTGAATACCGATACGGACTGCGACAGCGTCAATGCCTGCTCATGCAGACTGACTGCAGTAGTTGTCGTCAGTTCTACCAGCTCTGCATTTTGCCTGGCCATGCCGTCGATACTCGCCACGGCGCGATTAAGTTCATCGATGCCGCTACTCTGTTCGGCGCTGACCGTGCTAATCTCGCTCATCAGGCTCGCCACCCGCTTCACGCCGGCGACAATTTCATCCATGGCCAAGCCGGCATCTTCGACGAGCTGGCTGCCGGATTCGACCTTTTCGACGGAGTCACCGATCAGCGACGCGATTTCGCGAGCGGCTGCTGCGGAACGCTGCGCCAGCGTGCGCACTTCGGCAGCCACCACGGCAAAGCCGCGGCCCTGCTCGCCGGCGCGCGCCGCTTCGACAGCGGCATTCAGTGCCAGGATATTGGTCTGGAAAGCGATGCCGTCGATGACGCCGATGATATCGGCAATCATTTTCGCACTGCCCCTGATGGATTCCATGGTAGTGACCACGCCACTGACAACCTGCCCTCCCTTGACGGCGGAATCATTGGCGCTGGCCACCAGATGATCGGCATTGCGGGCATTATCGGCATTCTGCTTGACGGTCAACGTCATCTGCTCCAATGACGACACGGTTTGCCGCATCGAACTGGCCTGTGCTTCCGAGCGGGCCAGCAAAGCGTCATTATCACTGGCAATCAGGTTGGAAGTAACACCAACCGCCACGGTGCCGCCGCGGATTTTCGCCGTGACCTTGAACATGCGTTCATTTATTTCGTGCAGAGACTGCAGCAGTTCGCCCAGTTCTCCGCTGGATTTGGCCGAAACAGACTGGCTCAGATCCCCGGTCGCCATGCGTCTGGCGAAAGCGCCAGCTTCCTTGAGCGGCTGCGTGATGCTGCGATGAATCCACCAGCCGATGGCGACTCCCGCCACCAGCACGCCGACACCCACGGCCAGCAGGAAATTGGCTGCAGCATCGCCCTGTGCGGCAGCCGTTTCCTTTACTGCGAAGGCGGTCAGGCCGGCAAGGCAGAACAGGATGATGCCAAAACTGATGAGAATACGCGCGCTAATGCCAAGATTCTGGAAAAGAGTTTTGATTGACGCCATGATGCGAAATTTTCTATGTTTTTTTGGAGTGCTCCCCGGACAATTCTACGCGAGGCTTACGCCTGCGGCCATGAAAATCGTGATGATTAACTACTCAAGTATGGCGGGGTTTTGGCTTCGGCCGCCGCTGCGGCTTGCCTTGCATGCACCACAAGTTAGCCTGCACCGAAACCCCGCTATTCCCTACTGCGTCTGCTTCAACTGGTCGAGGATGGCGGGGTTTTCCAGGGTCGAGATATCCTGGGTGATGTCCTCGCCCTTGGCCAGCACGCGCAAGAGCCGCCGCATGATCTTGCCCGAACGCGTCTTCGGCAGGTTGTCGCCAAAGCGCAACTCCTTCGGCTTGGCGATCGGTCCGATCTCCTTGCCCACCCAGTCGCGCAATTCCTTGGCAATCTGCTTCGCCTCCTCGCCGCTGGGCCGCGAACGCTTCAGCACCACGAAGGCGCAGATCGCCTCGCCCGTGGTCTCGTCCGGCTTGCCCACCACCGCCGCTTCCGCCACCAGCGGATGCGCCACCAGGGCCGATTCGATTTCCATCGTGCCCATGCGGTGGCCCGAGACGTTCAGCACGTCGTCGATGCGCCCGGTAATCGTGAAATACCCCGTGTCCTTGTTGCGGATGGCGCCGTCGCCCGCCAGGTACAGCTTGCCACCGAACTCTTCCGGGAAATAACTCTTCTTGAAGCGCTCCGGGTCGTTCCAGATGGTGCGGATCATCGCCGGCCACGGGCGTTTCACCACCAGGATGCCGCCCTGGCCGTTGGGCAGGTCGTTGCCCGTTTCATCGACAATCGCCGTCATGATGCCCGGCAGCGGCAGCGTGCACGAACCCGGCACCATGGGCGTGGCGCCCGGCAACGGCGTGATCATGTGACCGCCGGTCTCGGTTTGCCAGAAGGTGTCGACGATCGGGCAGCGTTCCTGGCCAATGTTCTTGTAGTACCACATCCAGGCTTCCGGGTTGATCGGCTCGCCCACCGAACCGAGGATGCGCAGGCTGGAGAGGTCGTATTTCGACGGATGCACGGCGGCATCGGCGTCGGCAGCCTTGATCAGCGAGCGGATGGCGGTGGGCGCGGTGTAGAAGACGGTGGCCTTGTGACGCGCGATCATGTCCCAGAAGCGGCCGGCGTTCGGGTAGGTCGGCACGCCTTCGAAGACGATTTGCGTGGCGCCCACGGCCAGCGGACCGTAGGTGATGTAGGTGTGGCCGGTGACCCAGCCGATGTCGGCGGTGCACCAGAAGACATCCGTCGGCTTGATGTCAAAAGTCCATTTCATCGTCAGCGCCGCCCACAGCAGGTAGCCGCCGGAGGAATGCTGCACGCCCTTGGGCTTGCCGGTGGAGCCGGAGGTGTAGAGGATGAACAGCGGGTGCTCGGCATCGACCCATTCCGGCTCGCATTCGGCTGGCTGATTGGCCACCAGCTCGTGCAGCCAGAGGTCGCGCGGCGCCGTAAAGGCGATGTTGCCGCCGGTGCGGCGGTAGATGACGACGTTCTTGATGGTGTCGCAGCCACCCATGGCCAGGGCTTCGTCGACGATGGCTTTGAGGGGCAGTTGCTTGCCGCCGCGCATCTGCTCATCGGCGGTGATGACGGCCACAGCGCCGGCGTCGATGATGCGCTCCTGCAGCGACTTGGCGGAAAAACCGCCGAACACCACCGAATGGGTGGCGCCGATGCGCGCGCACGCCTGCATGGCGACGATGCCTTCGACTGACATGGGCATGTAGATGACGACGCGGTCGCCCTTCTGGACGCCGAGGGATTTGAGGCCGTTGGCCAGCTGGCAGACACGGGCGTGCAGCTCGCGGTAGGTGAGCTTGCTGACTTCGCCGCCGTCGGCTTCGAAGATGATGGCGGTCTTGTCGGCATTGCCGTTGGCGAGGTTGCGGTCCAGGCAATTGTAGGACACGTTGAGTTCGCCATCGCCGAACCACTTGTAGAACGGCGCCTGGGATTCGTCGAGGACCTGGGTGAAGGGCTTGTGCCAGGCGAGGTTTTCACGGGCCAACCTGCCCCAGAAGCCTTCGTAATCGCGCTCGGCTTCGGCGCACAGCGCGCGGTACGCCTCCATGCCGGAAATCGCAGCATGCTGCGCCAGCTCGGCGGGCGGGTTGAAAATACGGGTTTCCTGCTT
>DPRS01000017.1 GCA_003537575.1 Oxalobacteraceae bacterium | reverse complement strand
ACGAGCAGAACGCGTCGACCTCGACCGTGCGTCTGGCCGGCTCCTCCGGCGCCAACCCGTTTGCCTGTATCGCTGCCGGTATCGCCTGCCTGTGGGGCCCGGCACACGGCGGCGCCAATGAGGCAGCGCTGCAGATGCTGGAAGACATCCAGCAGCAGGGCGGCGTCGAGCGCATCGGCGAATTCATCGCCAAGGTCAAGGACAAGAACTCCGGCGTCAAGCTGATGGGCTTCGGTCACCGCGTCTACAAGAACTACGATCCGCGCGCCAAGCTGATGCGTGAAACCTGCTACGAAGTGCTGAATGAACTGGGCCTGCACGACGACCCGCTGTTCAAGCTGGCGATGGCGCTCGAGAAGATCGCTTTGGAAGACGAATACTTCGTCTCCCGCAAGCTGTACCCGAACGTCGACTTCTACTCTGGCATCGTCCAGCGCGCGCTGGGCATCCCGGTGTCGCTGTTCACCGGCATCTTCGCGATGGCCCGTACCGTCGGCTGGATCGCTCAGTGGAACGAAATGATCTCCGATCCGGAGCAGAAGATCGGCCGTCCGCGCCAGCTGTTCGTCGGCTCGCCGACCCGCGAAGTGCCGCCGCTAGCCAAGCGCGGCTGATCGGACAGCATCGCCATGCAAAGCGGACCTTCTGGTCCGCTTTTTTCTTGTGTTTAAGCATTTCAACGACTGAAGCAAATCTTTTAGATATGGTATGCTTCCGCAGTTGATAAGGTCGTCCCGAAAGTAGAGTCCTTCCCCCACAACTTGATGTGCAATCCGCTAACCGGTCAGGCCGTGTCGCGGAAGGTTAGATTAACCCGCTAATCTCGCGAAGCGCGAAGAAAGGTGAGCAGTATGATGCAGCAGTACCGATCCAACTCTTATTTGTTTGGCGGTAACGCTCCGTACATTGAAGAATTGTACGAAGCCTACCTCAATAATCCCGGATCCGTCCCCGATAACTGGCGCGCTTATTTTGATGCGATGCAGCATGTGCCGGCCGTCGATGGCACGGACAAGCCCGACGTTGCTCATGCCCCGGTGATCGCCTCGTTCGCCGAGCGCGCCAAGCAGGGTCCGATTCGCACCGTATCCGCATCGGCTGACGCCGAAATGGGGCGCAAGCGCGTAGCCGCTACCCAGCTGATTGCTGCCCACCGCTTCCTCGGCACCCGCTGGGCCAACCTTGATCCGCTGCAGCGCCAGGAACGCCCGGCCATCCAAGAACTCGAGCCGAGCTTCTACGGTTTTACCGATGCCGACATGGACACCGTGTTCAATGTCAGCAACACCTATTTTGGCACCGAAACGGCGACGTTGCGCGACCTGATCAATGCGCTGCGCGATACTTATTGCCGTTCGATCGGCGCGGAATTCATGTACATCAGCGACCCGGCGCAAAAGCGCTGGCTGCAGGAACGCCTGGAGTCGGTGCGCTCCACGCCAAGTTTTTCGCCAGAAAAGAAACGCCACATCCTCGATCGCCTGACTGCCGCCGAGGGCCTGGAGCGCTACCTCCATACCAAGTACGTCGGCCAGAAGCGCTTCTCGGTCGAAGGCGGCGAAAGCTTTATCGCCTCGATGGATGAAGCGATCCAGCGCGCCGGCGCCAAGGGCGTGCAGGAAATCGTCATCGGCATGGCCCACCGCGGTCGCCTGAACGTGCTGGTCAATACGCTGGGCAAGGCACCCAAGGACCTGTTTTCCGAATTCGAACACACTGCCGTCGAGGACCTGCCGGCCGGCGACGTCAAGTACCACCAGGGCTTTTCGTCCGACGTCACGACTGCTGGCGGCCCGGTGCACCTGTCGCTGGCATTTAACCCTTCTCACCTGGAAATCGTCAATCCGGTGGTCGAAGGCTCGGTCAAGGCGCGCATGGTGCGCCGCGGCGACAAGAAGGGCGCGCAAGTCCTGCCGATCCTGGTGCACGGCGACGCCGCATTTGCCGGCCAGGGCGTGGTCATGGAGACTCTGAACCTGGCGCAAACCCGTGGCTACGGCACGGGCGGCACGCTGCATATCGTCATCAACAACCAGATCGGCTTTACCACTTCCGACCCGCGCGACACCCGCTCGACGACCTACTGCTCGGACGTCGTCAAGATGATCGAGGCGCCGGTGCTGCACGTCAACGGCGACGATCCGGAAGCCGTGATCCTGGCCACCCAGATCGCGCTGGACTTCCGCATGGAATTCCAGAAGGATGTCGTGGTCGATATCGTCTGCTTCCGCAAGCTGGGCCATAATGAGTCGGATACGCCGGCGCTGACCCAGCCGCTGATGTACAAGAAAATCGGCAAGCATCCGGGCACGCGCAAGGTGTATGCCGACAAGCTGGTCGCCCAGGGCGCACTTCCTGCCGATGGTCCCGATGCCATGGTCGCGGCTTACCGCGCGGCGATGGATGCCGGCAAGCACACGATCGATCCTGTCATCACCAATTACAAGAGCCAGTTTGCCGTCGACTGGATGCCATTCCTGAATCGCAAGTGGACCGATGCCGCCGATACGGCCGTGCCGGTGGCAGAGTTGCAGCGCCTGGCAAGCCGCATCACGACCGTGCCGGAAGGCTTCAAGCTGCATCCGCTGGTGGAAAAGGTCCTGGGCGATCGCGCTGCGATGGGTCGTGGCGACCTTAACCTTGACTGGGGCATGGGCGAGCATCTGGCATTCGCTTCGCTGGTGTCGTCCGGCTATGCGATCCGCCTGACGGGCCAGGATGCCGGTCGCGGCACCTTTACCCATCGTCATGCAGTCCTGCATGACCAGAACCGCGAGAAATGGGATGCGGGCACTTATATTCCGCTGCAAAACATCTCCGATAACCAGGCGCGTTTCCTGGTGATCGACTCGGTGCTCTCGGAAGAAGCGGTGCTCGGTTTCGAGTACGGTTACTCTTCGGCCGAACCGAATACCCTGACGATATGGGAAGCGCAGTTCGGCGATTTCGTCAACGGCGCGCAGGTGGTCATCGATCAGTTCATCTCGTCGGGCGAGACGAAATGGGGTCGCGTCTGCGGACTGACGCTGATGCTGCCGCACGGCTACG
>DPRS01000045.1 GCA_003537575.1 Oxalobacteraceae bacterium | reverse complement strand
CGCAGAAGGTGCGCTCGGAAACCGGCATCGGCGCCGCTTCCGCATCGGGCCACTAACAGGCAACTTTACAGTTTCTCCCGGCATTGCCGACTTGGCTGCAACATGTCCGCAGGTTTTACCTCGGACATGTTGCAGTTTTTTTTGCCGCAGACCGCTTAATCCGGCTTGTGCGCGGTAGTCATTTCCTTCCTCCGCCAGCACGCCCAGGCTGCGCAAACGTTTTTCCTTCCATGTCATTGCAGTTCCTGCAGTTTCTATAAACAGCTCTTTCTGCACATACGATTACCCAGCGCATTTTTATGCTGCCGGGAATCCCAGGTCTCAAGTGCATGGGAACGCCGCGGATTCTCGCCACATCCAATGTTATGCAAATATTAATTTTATTTGCAGTATGCCGATACGCTCGGGGAATCGCTGCGGGACCGGCAAATGAATGAAATAAATCCGGTGCGGCCTGTTTGCTGCACCTTCGCCGAAGGAGCCCGGTCATGCACACTGCAATATCGTCAGCAATAGCACCTCTCATCGCACTTCGCGGCATCAACCGTCTGAAGATATGCAAACGTCATGTATTCTTCCTGTGTGGCAGATTGCGTCAGCTTGTGCGGTATGGCGCTCTTGGCATCCTTGCCATGCTGGTTGCTGCTTGCGGCCCTGTCGACGAGCTGGACCCTGTTCTGGTTGCGCAAGGCAAGCAAATTTTCCGTTTTGATACCTTCGGCGATGAAACGCAATGGACAGATACCTTGCGCATGCACGAAGTCATTCGCACTGCGGTCGATCCGACGACCGCCTTGTCGGTTGGGCTGAAAGTGGATTCGGAAGCGTTGCCGCCTGCCGTGGTGCAAGGCATACAGGACGGCAGCATTGATCTGAAGAGCCCGGATACGACCGTTGCCCTGCTCAAGCTGAATGCCGTCGTCGGCCTGCAAGGCAAGGTCGAAGTAATCGATGGCAAGGATACGCTGACCCGCGTCGGCGTGACCTGCGCCTTGTGCCATTCGACCGTCGACAATTCTTTCGCCCCGGGGATCGGCAAGCGCCTGGATGGCTGGGCAAACCGCGATCTGAATCCGGGAGCGATCATCGCTCTTTCGCCGGCGCTCGATGCGGCCAAGAAAGCGGTGTACAACTCCTGGGGCAAAGGCAAGTACGATCCGCGCTTCAACTTCGATGGCCACAACGGCCCGCAAGTCATCCCGCCGGCATACGGGCTCAAGGGCATCCATCGCATCACGGTAACCGGCGATGGCGAAGAAGTCGCCTACTGGAACCGGTACGTCGGCGTCACGCAAATGGGCGGGCATGGCACATTCTCCGAACCGCGGCTCGGCATCAATGTGACGAACGGCACGGATGACCTGATTTCTGCCAAGCTGCCGGCATTGCAGGCGTATCAGCTATCGTTGAAGGCACCGGCGCCGCCCGCCGGCAGCTTCGATGCGGCCGCCGCCTTGCGCGGGAGCGTGCTCTTCAACGGCGCTGCCGGATGCGCGAGCTGCCATAGCGGGCCGGATTTTACGGATGCCAACCTGAGGCTGCATCTGCCCAGCGAAGTGGTGAGCGAACCCGAGCCTGATGGCGCGCCCAGCTATGCTTCCCGCAGTGCGACCAAGATGTACCGGACCGCGCCGCTGCACGGCCTGTGGCAGCATCCGCCGTATTTCCATAACGGCACGGCAGCCACGCTGACAGATGTTGTGGAGGCGTATAACACCCGGAAATCCCTGGGTTTGACGCCTGCCGAAATTGCCGACCTGGCGCAATATCTGAACTCGCTGTGAGCAGCTGAAACGAAGGCGGCCAGCAAGGCCCGGATCAAGCCGCATGAATTTGATCTGGGCCATACCCAATTCACCAGAAGCGCAGAATATCAAAGACAAGTCTCTTACTGCTTGAGAATGCCGCAGTACGACGCATAATGAAGTGACTGCCATTTTCATTGTGGTTTGCAAGGATGGAGGGCATTGTTCCGGCCTTGGTGCATTGCAGTGAATGCAGCGGCAGGGAACAGGATCACTGAGTGGTCGGGAGCAGCGACCGGAGCGATGCTGCGTACGGCATAAGTAGGGGGCATGGATATGAAAAAGCACGCTTTCTGGCTGATGGGAATGTTCTTCCTTGTCTTTTCCATGATGACCAGTCGAGCGGCCGCGCAGGAAGCCCCCGATGCGCTGGTCAAGCGCGTCAGCCAGGAAATCATCGATCTGGCGACCAGCGACGAGGAGATCCAGGCCGGCAACCGCAAGCGGATCCTGCAAGTTGTGAATGAAAAAATTCTACCGCATGCGGATTTCAGGCGCGCTACCGCCCTTGCGGTCGGCCATCACTGGCGCAAGGCGACACCAGAACAGCAAGAGCGCCTGGCCGAGGAATTCCGTGATTTGCTTATGTACACCTACGCGGGCGCCATGTCGCAGATCAAAGAAGATTATCCCCTGGAATTCCTGCCCGTACGGAGCGAACCCGGTGCCAACGATGTCGAAGTGCGTTTCCAGGTGAGGCGCCCCGAACGCAGCGCCGAACCGATCAGGGTCAGTTACCGCATGACCAGAGCGCCGGATGGCTGGAAAATCTATGACGTGAATGTGCTGGGCGTGTGGATGAGCGAAGCGTACCGGAACACCTTTTCATCGGAAATCGCCCGTGGCGGCATCAATGGATTGATCCAGACGCTTGATGCAAAGAACAGAAAGCTGGCCGCGAATGCCGATGCGTCTGCCACCAGAATCCATCCGACTGCGCCGGCACCAATACAGTCTCTGGGGGGCTGATGCTGTACGGGCCATTCCGCGCTATGCCGGCGGCTTTCGCCTGGTTTGCCGCGGTGAAGCCTGCCTACCGGCGGCTCGCGGTGTATTTGGCACCAGTCGGGGATCCATCGACAGCTTCTCATAAAGGAAATCGGTCAAAGCCTTGATCCGCGCCACCCGTTTCAGGTCTGGATGCGTCAGCACCCAGATCTGGGTGTCGAATTCCGGCAGCGGATCGGCAAGGCGGACCAGCTCATCATGTCGCTCCGCCATCGGGCATAACAGCATGCCGGCGCCCATGCCCTGGCGGACGCAATCGACCATGCCCACCAGGCTGTCGACGCTGGCGACGACGCGCTCCGCCGGCACGTTGGCGCGTAACCATTTCGATTGCTCGAGGTGCGCCAGCGATTCATCGGGCGTGACCCAGGCCAATCGGTTCCAGACAGGCTTGTCCGAAATCGTCGCCAGGTAATGCTTCGCCGCATAAGGGGCAATCCGGATCAGGCCGGCACTCCGGCCGATCAAGTTTTCCGGGGGATGATTCGAGGCACGCACCGCGACATCGGCTTCGCGTCTGGTCAGGCTCATGAAGGCATTGTTCATCGTCATCTGCAACTGAATCTTTGGATACATACCCTGGAATTCTTTCAGATAAGGTATCAGCAGACCGGAAAACAAGGTGTCGGCCGAAGTCAGACGGATGGTTCCGCGTATTTCCAGGTCGGCGCCCATCAGGCGCCTGGTGGCGGCATCCACCTGTTCGACCATGCCGGAAAGGTGTGCCGCCAGGTCTTCACCGGCGCCGGTCACCACATATCCGGTCGGGAAGCGGTCGAACAGGCGAACGCCCAATGACTTTTCCAGATTACCCAGACGCCGCAGCACCGTCGTGTGGTTGACATCCAATGCATTGGCCGCACCGGAAATCGATCCGAATGCATGCACGGCAAGAAATGATTGCAGATCGGTCCAGTCCATGAAATCTCCTGTTCCCATCGCATCCGGCTAAATCAGGGTTGATATGCAAATATGCAGATGTGAAATGCATATATTGCCAATTGTCGGGCGAATTTGCAATGCATATGATGTAGTCATGGTCGAAACCGAAAGCGAATTCTCTTAGAAGCAGCTGGCCACGACTCGTCGATGTTCACCCCTTTATCTAATGGAGAAACAAAATGCATGCAAAACAAATGATGACCGCTCTGGCTATTGCCGCCTTGTCCAGCACCGCTTTGGTAGCAGCTCATGCTGCCAGCCCGCAGCAATCGTCGTCTGCAGAAAACCGCACGGCAGCTGCTACTGAAACACAAGAAGCCCATCGCTTGTTCGCCAACTGGGGCGCTGGCTACTTCCTCGCACCGACGGCGTCCGCCTTCGCCAGCCCGAGCGATTCGACAGGCGCAAGCGGAGCACGCAATGCGCAGTCCGGCGGCGCGATTGTTCAGGCCAAGGCTGAATCGGTACGCAGTGCTACGGATGCCGTGTATGGCATCGCAGGTCCCGCCATTCTGGTTCCCTAAGCTGGCAACAAGGGCGGCGCCATGCATGGCGTCGTCCGCCGAAGTGAAGGCCGCCGGCCGCACATCGGTGTGCAATGCCGTGCTGCCTGATTATGCGGCGTCGCTGCACAGGTTCCTCAAGGGGACGGGCAGCTATCTCTCGGCGCAAATGGCTTGAGCAGCAAGCTTAAGCTGCCGGTAAAACGCTTATTCCGTTGCAGCGCCATTGCCGTTGTCGATGGATTCCCGCATGGTTGTGGCAATCTCCGCGCGGGCCCGCTTGCGGCTGTGATTGGCCTTGTAAAGAATCGCGCCAATTTTCACCAGGTCGGCAAAATTCTTTTCCGGAAGCATTGCCTTTGCTTCGGCAAGCAATTGCGCAAACTGGGCAATCGTATCGTCTTGCCTGATGTATTTCTTATCGAGCCTGTCGGCTTCTTCCCTGAAGAGCTTTAGCACTTCCTCTCGCGTCAGGACGGTATCCATTGATAATGTCTCTCCGTTGCGCTGCGATATCGCTGCGATATGCAGATGAGGCAGGCTTCGCAGCCAGCGCAGCGCAGTATCGCTGATCAAAACAAAGAAGCCCGCCAAGGCGGGCTTCATTTCTCCAGCATCGGCTCGCAAAAAACCCCGTGCTATCTGCACGGTGGCCTTTGCAAACCGCAAGCAGTTAGATCGCCTGGATATTGGTGGCTTTTTCGCCCTTGGGGCCAGTGCCGCGCTCGAAGGAAACGCGTTGGTTTTCCTTCAGGCTCTTGAAACCGGTGGATTGAATGTCTTGAAAATGCGCGAACAGATCCGCACCGCCGTTGTCGGGGGTAATGAAGCCGAAGCCCTTGGAATCGTTAAACCATTTTACTGTGCCAGTTTGCATGCTCATGTTGTTTCCTTAATGCTTAATAAATGAAAAGGGCAGTGCCCGAAACGCACTTGTAACCAAGACAGACAACTGAAAGGATTCAAACAGGAATGACTCTGTGGCAGAGTAAGACGGGAAAGAGACCAACAATGACGACGACTTGATGAAGTGCAGAGGCCACTATACAGCGTAAAGCCGGATTGGCCTAAGCTTATTTTGAATTTTTTGAAAATAAACGTGCTCAAATGAAAATACAGGCCAACTTTTGAAATGGATCTGCCATGTCATTACAGCCAACTGAAAACAAAGCCTCGCCGGTGCTCGAAAGCCTGAGCGCCGTTACCTTGGCGACGAGCGACATGGCGCACGCCGTGCATTTCTATGAGGCACTCGGATTTCCATTGAAAGCTGGGGGTGCCGACAAGGCATTCAGCACATTTACGCTGGGACACTCGTTCCTGAACCTGATTGCCGAAGCACATGAACCGATCCATTGGTGGGGACGTGTGATCATTCATGTTTCCGATGTCGATGGCATGTACCGCAAGGCGCTGGATGCGGGATTTTCACCGCTGTTTGCGCCGAGCGACGCACCTTGGGGCGAACGCTACTTTCATCTGCTGGATCCGGATGGCCATGAACTCAGTTTCGCCCGGCCCTTGCAACACCCCGCCTTTGGAAAACCGGTCCGGCCCGACGATGCATGATGTGGAGCCCGCAGATGAATGATCCTTACAATTTGCAGCGATTTGTCCTTGCCCAGAACGCGGTCTATGCCGATGTACTTGCCGAACTGGGCGCTGGCCGCAAGCAAAGCCACTGGATGTGGTTCATCTTTCCGCAGCTTGCCGGATTGGGCCTCAGTGAAATGGCGCGCAAATACGCCATTGGATCTCTCGACGAAGCAAAGGCCTATCTGCAGCATCCCCTCCTGGGAAACAGGCTGCGCGAATGCTGCCGCCTGGTGGCGGAAACGGCAGGGCGCTCGGTGGAAGAAATCTTCGGCTATCCTGACGACATGAAATTCCACTCTTCAATGACGCTGTTCGCCCAGGCCGCCGAAGATAGCCGGGTGTTTGATGAATGTCTGCGCAAGTATTTCAGCGGCAAGCCGGATGCGCTCACCATGGCGCAGCTGGCGCGCTGAATCGCCGGTTATTGCCGGTTGGCGCAGATTTCCCGAGACGGCTCGGCTTCACAGCGCTTGTCGATGATGTAATTGACCAGCAAGGAACCGGCGATGCCGACGACTAACAGGATAAGCATCGTCTGCACGATGGTCAGGCCACGCATTCTTCTTTTATACGCCAAGGATTGCGCCATTCGCTCATTCTCCCGCAATTTGTGATTTCATCGAATCGGCCGGATGCTAAAAGCATTGCATCCAGGTCCCGTTGCGGGTGCAGAGCTTTCCCGCATTGTTCAAGTAGGTATTGCCGGCGCCGCTATTGTACCGGTTGCCGCTGCCATCCCAGCAGCCGCCGGGATCGCAGCCGGTCACCGGGACTGGGCGGTCGGCTGGCACCGGTTGTGCCGGACGCGGCATGGCGTTTGCCGGTGATTGCCTGGATGTGGATGCCAGGGTGGTAGTGGTCGGTATCGCAAGGGTTTCCGGCGCGAGTGCAGGCACACGCCGGCGGGGCGGCGGCTGTTCTTTCTTTGTTGATGATGGCGCTGGCTGCACACGCCGGGAATCGGGCGTCACGTTGGCGCAATGGCCTTGCGCCGGGAGATAGAATGCAAGCGAGAACGCAAGCGCCAGCGCAAGGATGCCGGCATGGTTCATAAGAGCACGGTCTCAGGGAAAATCCATTGTTGGACAATTTTCCAGCTTCAAGCGTTCTCATTTTTTCTGCGGCTGCCAGCGGGCGTCGCCCGCTTTGCGGCGCCAGGCATTTGCGCGATATCCGGGTCGCGGTTGAAGGCGTCCGCAAAGAAATTGACGAAGCTGTTGATCTTCAGCGAGGGACGGCGCGCCGGCTGGAAGACCACGTTCAGCGGCAGCGGCGGCAGGCGGAAACGCGTCAGGATGGGCTGGACACGGCCGGCGCGCAAGTCCTCGGCGTAAGTCCACAGCGTGGAATAGCCGATGCCGAGCCCTGCGCAGACCGCCTGGCGGATTGCTTCCGAACTGTTGGACTGGAAATTGCCCGAAACGCGCACCGCGTGCAGCCGCTCCTCGGCGTCCAGGTAGCCCCATTCGTTGATGGTCGCCAGGCCGGTATACACCAGGCAGTTATGGCGCAGCAGTTCGTCCGGATGGGATGGCTCTCCATGACGGGCCAGATAGGCGGGCGCGGCCAGGGTGGCGCGTTGCGCCGTGCCGATACGGCGCGCCACCAGGCGGCTGTCCTTCAGCTCGCCGACGCGGAAGGCGACGTCGATGCCTGCCGCCACCAGGTCGACGAAGTTATCGTCGAGCTGCAGGTCCACGCGGATTTTCGGGTACAGCGCGTAAAACGCCGGCAGCCGCGGCACGATATGCAGGCGGCCGAAGCTCATCGGCGCCGCCACGCGCAGCAGCCCGCTGATTTCATGTTCGGCGCGGTTCACCTCGATGCGCGCTTCCTCGATCGTGTCGAGCACTTGCCGGCAACGTTCGTAGTACAGCTGGCCAGCCTCGGTCAGCGAATGGCTGCGCGTCGAACGCACCAGCAGGCGCACGCCGATCTGCGTCTCCAGTGCCTGCACCTGCTTGCTGATGGCCGACTGGGTGGTGAAAGCCTCGCGCGCCACCGCCGAGAAATTTCCGGTTTCTACCACCCGCACGAAGGTTTCCATCAAACGCAAACGGTCCATGACGACACCTATTCCTGTTTTCTATCCATTCCTATCAGGAATAAATCATATCACTTCCCATGGCTACTCTATATTTGCCGGAATAGGCATAATGGATGGCATAAATTGCAAATCATCCCCGTAACAAGAAAGGAACCCTGGAAGATGAACGCACCCCTGCCGCAAGCAAGCGTCAAGAACATCCATGGCGAAGATGCCCAGCTGTTTCAACCTCTGCACATCGGCGATATCGCGGTCGCCAACCGGGTCGTGATGGCGCCGCTGACGCGCAGTCGCGCCGACGAAGCCAACGGCGATATCCCGGGCAGCGCCATGAACGTCGAATACTATCGCCAGCGCAGCAATGCCGGCCTGATCATCAGCGAAGGCACGCCGGTGTCGCCGCTGGGCAAAGGCTACATGGCCACCCCGGGCATCTATTCCGACGCTCAGGTCGAAGGCTGGAAAGCCATCACTAAAGCCGTCCATGACGCCGGCTCGAAAATCGTTGCGCAAATCTGGCATGTCGGGCGAGTCACCCATCCCGATCTGATCGGCGGCGCCCAGCCGGTCGCGCCTTCCGCCGTGCAGCCCAGGGGGATTGCCGCCTATACCCGCAACGGCAAGGTCGAGCTGCCCATGCCGCGCGCCTTGTCGGTGGAAGAAATCGCCGGCGTCGTGGAGGAATTCCGCCGCGGCGCCGCCAATGCGATCCGCGCCGGTTTCGATGGCGTCGAAATCCACGGCGCCAACGGTTACCTGGTCGACCAGTTCCTGCGCGACGGCGCCAACCAGCGCACCGACGCCTACGGCGGCTCGATCGAAAACCGCTGCCGCTTCGCCCTCGAAGTGGTGGACGCGGTGGCCGCCGAAATCGGCGCCGGGCGCGTCGGCATCCGCCTGTCGCCGGTCACGCCGTCTCATGATCTGTCCGACAGCAATCCGCAGGCGGTGTTCGGCCACCTGGTGGAAGAACTGAACAAGCGCGGCATCGCCTTCATTCACTTCATCGAAGGCGCCACCGGCGGCCCGCGCGATGTGCCGGGCTTCGACTTCGCCTGGGCGCGCCAGGCCTTCAAGGGCGCCTACATCGCCAATAACGGCTATGGCCGCGAGATGGCGATCGATGCGGTGGAATCGGGCCGCGCCGATGCCGTCGCCTTCGGCCGCCTGTACATTGCCAATCCCGACCTGGTGCAGCGCCTGAAAGCCAATGCCGCGCTGGCGCAGCCGGACCCGAAAACCTACTACGCGCCGGGACCGGTGGGATATATCGATTATCCGGCCTTGCAGGAAGCAGCCTGAGCTGAGTTTTCCGCTGAGTTTTACGGCATCGGCGCGAAATGGCGCCCGGGATCTTGCGTGTGCAAGCCCGGGCGCGTGCCGTCAGGGGCGTGTGCTTTTCGCCTCGGCGGGAAGAATCGACACGACGAATTCCTTGTCCAGCTGGTCTGAATGCCCGGATATCGTCAGGGCATGGTCCGCGCCCCTGAGCTTGTATTCATTCGAGGGCGGAGCGAAGTCGAGATGGGGGAAGTCCGCAAAGAAGCCTGCTTCCTTGCGGAGGCGGATAGTGTCGGTTTCGTGGCCGTAGCGCCAGATGCGCACGAGCGTTGTGCATTGGGCGCTGGCGCGGCCGTACCTGGCTTCCACCATGCCTTGAAAGGTCGCATTGCCGAAGGAATCAACCTGAAAGCCGGGGTGATTTCGCCAGAATTCCACGAACTGCTCCAGAACCAGCAAACCTTCCATGATCTCTGAATTAGTTTCTATACAGCAATTAAACCAGAATGCCATGAAGATGGCTATCCCATATTGATGGGATTCCTGAAATTTATACAGCGAGTTCTAGTCAGGAGTGGCGAGTTTCATCAGCACGAGACCGCAAACAATCAGCGATGCGGCGCATAAGCGCATGAAGTTCAGCTGCTCACCCAGCACCGCTATTCCCACCACGAATGCGCCGACTGCACCAATGCCGGTCCAGACAGTATAAGCCATGCCAAGCGGCAGCGTTCGCATCGAAAGTGACAGCAAGCCGAAGCTGGCGATCATTACGACGACGGTCACTACGGATGGGACCAGTCTGGTAAAGCCATTTGATTGCTTCATGGAATAAGCCCAAATGACTTCAAAGATCCCGGCAACTACCAACAATAACCAGGCCATGGCGGCTCTCATTTCAAAGAGCCGGGCCGACCCGGACATTATTCCCAAACGCGGGGGAGGTCGTTCCTCCTGTTGAATCGGTAACCGATGCAGTTCAGTCGAGAACTGCATCAATCACACACAATGCATTATAACTGCGAGGGTACTCACTTGCTTTGGGAGGAAAGCAGCTATCTGCAAATGTCGCCGATGACTTTTCGCATGACATACCGAGACTGCAGAAGAAGCCGAACGGCCAGGCTGGTTTCATGACTGCGCAGCCATGTCTTCAAATGAAGAATGCCGGCATTGAACAAAGTCTTCGCGACCCAATCACAATTCAGAACCATTCCCCAATACGGACGATATAGTTGAACTTCTTCCATATTCTGTTGAAATCCTGACAGCCGAACCTTGTAATCAAGCCGTCCGCCGCCCAGGTGGTACTTCCTGACGCCTTTGGCAATGCTTTCGCAAATGGCCAGGTAAAAGCAAAGCATGCCAGGCGAGTAGGAATGGTATTTCTCGTCATGGGCAATGACTTCGGTCGTCTGATCAGCCCCGGTGCGATAGGAAATGGCCCCGGCACATAATTGCCCGTCCACCCATATGGCATTCACGACGCCACACAACTTCGTCAACTCGACGATGCATCGTGCATATTCGCTATCGATGCCGAAGTTGATCTTCTTTGCAGTGATTCTGGCTTCGCTGAGCTTGATGAGGTCGTAGACAAGTTGCTCATCGATCTCTTCTTTTTCATAAGACTGGAAGCGGAAAGAAGAAAAATTTTTCTCCAGTTTAGCCTTGTAATACTTGAGATTGCTGCGAGTCGACTTTCCCAGGCCTGCCGTATAGTCGCCCGCGGTGGCGGGCAGCGTGATAATGATATCCTCCATGGCGTGACCCCGCTGCAGCGGATAGGGAAAATTCAGCAGGTCTGTCTGGATCGCCTTGAAGCTGATAACACCAACAAATGGAAACTGTTCGAACACACAGGCGGCAAACTGGCGCAGTTCTTCCCGGTCAATCTGCATCGTCTGGTTCAGCACTACGACGCTGCGCCCTGCCAGGCGGAACAGCAGGATGGCCGTTGGCGTTGCACCATGCCGGGCGACATAGGTGCTTACCTGACCGGTAGGCCTGAATATCTGCATGAAAGGAAGCGAGGAATGAATGTGACCGTATAGTCGCTGCAACTCGTTTCCTGCAAAATCGGGGATCTCATTCAAGTAGATTGCGGTAGAGAATGCCATTGACTGAGCCGGATTGCCTGACACAAGAAGCGCTAAATTCATCTCATCCCCATAGATCAATTGGCTGAATGATGCATTCTCCATGTTGAATGGATGCTTTTATTGATCGTGAACAATTCCTCCGGGGTTTAGATTGCCGGAAAAAAACGATAGCGGTCGTTCATCGTCACTTTAAGCCAGGCGACGGTCTCAGGGAAGCCGGATGCTTTGTCGCATGAAGTCGAACAACATTTTTACCCGTTGCAGGTGACGGGCGTCCGGATGTGCCAACACCCATAAATCGGTATCGAGCTCTTCAAGCGGCCCCGCCACCGTCTGCACTTGCGGATTGTCTTTCAGTACGATGAGTGGAACGATACCTACGCCTAAGCCATTGACGATAGCACCGGCAGCCGACAGCACACTGTTGACGCGATAACGGGGTTTAAGCTTCGGATAATGCTGGCGGCGCCACTTCTGGGACGGATGGTCGGGTAAGGATTCGTCAAGCGCCACCCAATCCATATCCTCAAGCAAGCTTGCTTCGGGAATGCTGCGCAAATAGTCTTTACTTCCATAGACTGCCGCACGCAATGTGCCGAGTTTGACGCCGACCAAATGCTCAGGTGGTTTTCGCGTTGCCCGGATAGCGATATCGGCATCGCGTTGACTCAGATTTGCAAGGGCATTCGACACCATCAGTTCAAGGTCGATCTTCGGGTGCGCCTTCGCAAAACGCGCCATCACCGGCAACAGCACGCTATGCAGCACCGTGTCGGTGGTCGTGATACGCAGCACTCCGGACGGCTCCGCTCCCTTTTTATGGGCCACTTCTCGCGCTTCCTGCAATTGCGATTCGATGCGCTCCGCGTAAGACGCCAGTTCTTGCGCCAGATCCGTTGGCATATAGCCTTGCCGTCCACGATCGAACAATACCTCGCCCAGATCCCTTTCGAGCCGCTTGATCGACCTGAAAACAGTCGAGGAATCGACTTTCAGCCTTTCTGCCGCGCCAAGAAGCGTGCGCCCTCGAATCAGGGCAAGGAGCAGCTCCAGATCAGCCAGGTTGAGCAAGCTTTGCATTTTTGCATACGATGATTTCATGGTCGCCTATTTTAATTGCTCTTATGCATAGATAGAGTATCACCACACTTACTTTATTTGATAGGAGTTTCGCCATGATTGACCAACGCTCTGCGCCCTACGCGGCATTCCTGCTTCGCCTAGCTCTTGGCACGATGTGGATTTCCCATGCATTGCTGAAGCTGCTGGTATTTACGATGCCCGGTTTTCAAGGTTTCCTCGCCAGCCAGGGCATGCCGGCTTTTATGGCGTGGCCAGTTGTAGTGATGGAACTTGCAGGCGGGATCCTGATTGTGCTTGGCTTGCACGGGCGGATTGTCTCGCTCGCTTTATTGCCGGTATTGGCAGGCGCCACCCTGGCGCATATCGGCAATGGCTGGGTATTCAGTGCGCCTAACGGCGGCTGGGAATATCCGGTTTTCTTGATGGCTGCCTCATTCGTCCACCTGCTCTTGGGCGACGGCGCGTTTGCCGTTAAAACAGCCGCTGCGCCTGCAACGCATCGTCTCAAGACTGCTTAACGGATCCCGCGAACCCCAGTGACTTGTCCAATCTCGAGGCCATCATGAAACTCACACTCATTAGCCATGTTTTATGCCCGTATGTGCAACGCGCAGTGATCTCGCTGAGCGAAAAGAATGTTCCCTTTGAACGAATCGACGTTGACCTGGGCAACAAGCCTGCATGGTTTCTGTCGATGTCGCCGCTGGGTAAGACCCCTGTGCTCAAGGTCGGCGAACAGCCGATTTTTGAATCGGCAGTGATCTGCGAGTACTTGGAGGATACTGTCGGCCCTGCGCTGCATCCGGAAGATCCGCTTACGCGTGCCAGGCATCGTGCCTGGATCGAGTTTGCGTCGGCCACACTGGCCAATATCTGGAACTTTTATATGGCTAAAGATGAAGACGCCTACAGTGATGCAGCCAATGCACTGATTCAGCGCTTTGTGCAGATGGAAGGCGTGCTGCAGGCCGGTCCTTATTTCGACGGAAAACGCTTTTCGCTGGTTGACGCGGCGTTTGCACCGGTGTTCCGGTATTTCGATGTCTTTGATGAAGTAAGTGGAATTACATTCTTTGCGAATACACCGAAGGTGCGCGCGTGGCGGCTTGCACTATCCAAGCGCCCATCCGTTGAAAATGCTGTGAGCGCCAATTATGCATCCATGCTGCGCCAGTTCGTGATGAAACAACATAGCGTGCTTGCACAGCGATTTGCTGTTACAGCCTGAACACTCACTCACAGTCACCTTGGATGCCGGCGAAGGAATTTACGGTTGACGCCGGCTCCAAACTGCGCCCTCAGCCCATCCGTTTCATCAGGCATATTGGGCTTCGCCATTGCCCAAGGACCAGTTTTCCTTTTTCACCTCGACCAGGTTAATGAAGACGTCTTCACGGCGCATGTCCAGTCGCTCGTGCAACCCATCCGCCAAAGCCTGGTAGTACGCCTTCTTCAGTTCCAGCGTCGCGCGCCCCTCGTTCAGCGTGACCTGGATGATGATGGCGTTTTCGCTTCTGTGAATCCCATAGTAGCCTGGGTCAATCAGCAAGTTTGTACTCGCGTGTTCGGAGATCACATGGAATCGGTTGTCTTTGGGAACATTCAGTACCTTAATCGTG
>DPRS01000050.1 GCA_003537575.1 Oxalobacteraceae bacterium | reverse complement strand
TTCCAACTTCGTGTGTCGAGCAAGCTGCTCGACAAACCCCTGTACGCGACCTTCGATTCCCGCGAACAGGCAGAAACCTACGGCTTGCAACTCGAAGGCTTGCTCGCGCAAGGCATTGTGCCCACGTCACTACTGGAACGCACCAAATCTGGCCAGGAAATCTGGACCGTGTCGCGCTGCATNNCAGAATACCTGCGGGCCAACTCCGTCCCCGTTTCCGATAGTAAGCTGCTTAACACCATCCGTCTGTTACTGACGCGCATCAGTACGGGCCAGTTGAATTACGACTGGGCCGATGGCTGGGTGTGCGAGATGAAACGCATTCATAACCTTTNNATGGCGCAAAATCCCCTGCGGCTCCTGAAACGGGGTTTCGCAACGTATACGGAAGAAGATAAAAGACGGCTCAAGGTCGCAGGGAAGGAGCCCAAGGTCGATGTTGAGCGCAATCGGCGTTTGCATTCCGAGGAAGAAAAATCAGTTCTGGCATTGCTGGAAAAGCTTCCGGATCAAAGGACATTCTTTCTCCTCGCGCTCGAGTCAGCCATGCGCATGCGCGAATGTTATACGTTGTCGATCTCTCAGGTCAGTGTTCGAAAAAGAACCATTCACTTGGAACGGACGAAAAACGGTGACAGCCGCCAGGTACCATTGAGTAGCACGGCCATCGCGCTGCTTCGTGATTACCTGGAAACGCAGGCACAAGCGATCCAGGCGCGAGACGGACGCCTATTCCCGTTCTGGAATGGCGACCTGGATGAGAACGCGCTCGATACCACGACCAGTGAAGTGTCACGCCTATTTCGCACCGTGTTTGCGGCAGCCGGTGTCGTGGATTTCCACTTCCACGATCTGCGGCACGAGGCCACCTGCCGCCTGTACGAGAAAACGACGCTGTCAGATGTCTTGATTGCCAAGGTTACCGGCCATCGGAATTTGCGGATGCTGCTGCGCTATGCGAGCTTGCGGGGTAGTGATCTAGCCGGCAGTCTGTGGTGACTTCTTGAGGGACTTGATGGTGCTTGGCAGGGTGGGCAATGGGGGCAGGGTGGTACGGCGACTTTTTCGTGAAGGCGGTGCTACCATAACTGCGCAGGGTGACCGGGTGGACTGGAGGCGGCGTCGGTCCGAAGTGTCCTTGGCAATCTGTTCCTTTAGAAACGCCATCACGTCTTCGCGCAAAAAGATCCAGGCTTTGCCGATGCGCGTGCCGGGAAGCGTTCCATTGCGGGCGAGCTGCAGGATCGTTTCCGCTTCCGCGTGCAGCAGCGCAGCGGTTTCAGCGGCATCCAGGATTTCAGGGGTAATCATGATTTTTCAATAGTCGGTATCGCACTACTTATTCCAAAAGTGTAAAGAGAACAATCGATGCAGGTTTAAGTGGGTAACGCATTCGCAATATGAAGCAGGTCATGGATTCTCTGGAATAGATTGAAATTTCAAAATAAATGTAAAGGCGACTAAAGTTTCCGGTTTGTAGAGATGCCCGCTGGTTGAAATCTCGCCTCGGCGCAAGGACAAAGAACAGCCTTGAATAGCGCGGAAGGTTACAGCGACTTACAAGTATGGTGGCTTGACTGGCGATGTGCCGGCTATAGATCAGGCGTCATGGTCAGAGAACGGACTCTATGCGCTGCTATCCACCATCCAGGCTGAGTGGCTAAATTCTGGACGTCACTCGATGTCAACAGACTCTTTAAGTGCAAGAGGCTTGCTTTTATATAAGAGAAGAAATGGCTTGGGCAGGTAACGACTGCGACGCCGTATGGCCGAGGGCATGCCATTCCGGAGCCACATGCGCTTCTCTGGTTGAGGCGCATGGGGCGATGTGATAAAAATAATGAAGTTGCCAAAGAAATGCAAGCAGGGACGAGCGAAGTCCATCGCATTCGGCTTATTGTTGATGGATTTCGCTTGGCAGAGCGCTGTCCTGCTAAGAATTGGCGCCTTCATCTTTCACGACCGGTTTCCTCGAATGGGCATTGTGCTCGGAATTGCCGTGCCCATGCCCGCCATGCATAAAGACGTGCATCAATGGGCACAGGAGCAGCAGCAGATAGGGCCACGACTGGCCGAGATGGGCCCAGTGTTCCTTAATCAGATAAAAGCCGACGATCAAGGCTAGCATGATGAGTGCCACGCCATAGCCGGATTTCACAAAAGACGTAGGCTTGCCGGACTGATTGGAATCGTTACGGTGCTGGTGCATGGTTACCTCCTGAGTTAGGTTGCAGATCCAGTTTCGTCAAGAATTGATGGTTTGTACTAATTTGCAGACAGCCTGGATCGTATTTTTAATACCTGCGTTACGTTACTTTTTGGTGCCGCGCAGCCGCAGCGCGTTGGTAATGACCGAGACCGAGCTTAGGCTCATGGCCAGTGCGGCGATGATCGGCGACAGCAACTGGCCGGTGAACGGATAAAGCAAGCCTGCCGCAACCGGGATGCCGAGCGCGTTGTACAAGAAGGCAAAGGTCAGGTTCTGCCGCATGTTGCGCACAGTCGCCACGGAAATTTCCCTTGCCTTGGCAATACCTCTCAAATCGCCTTTTACCAGAGTGACATGGGCGCTGTTCATCGCCACGTCCGTCCCCGTGCCCATGGCGATGCCGACATTGGCCTTGGCCAGTGCAGGGGCATCGTTGATGCCATCGCCTGCCATGGCCACGATCTTGCCTTCTGCCTGGAGACGTTCTACCAAGGCGAGTTTATCCTGTGGCTTCACCTCGCCATAGACCTCGGCAATGCCCAACCTGCTTGCAACGGATTTGGCGGTCGTGACGCCGTCGCCCGTGGCCATGATGATCGTGAGACCAGTATGCTTGAGCAACTCCAGCGCTTCCGGCGTGGTCGCTTTGACCGGGTCGGATACCGCCACCAGCCCCACCAGATGGCCGTCCGCCGCCAGATACATGACCGAAGCGCCTTCGCCGCGCAATTTTTCCGCATCGGCAGACAAGCCATGCCAGTCGACATTTTCATCTTCCATCAGCTTGGTATTGCCCAGCGCCAGGCGGCGGCCTACCACGACGCCGCGCACGCCGATGCCGCTGGAGGATTCGAACGTCTCGGGCTTATGTAACTCCAGGCCACGCTTGCGCGCCTCGGCGACGATGGCGTGAGCCAACGGGTGTTCGCTACCCTGGTCAAGGCTGGCCGCGGCCAGCAGCACGTCGGTTTCGTTAAACCCGGACGCAGGAATGACGCGGTCGAAGGCCGGTTTGCCTTCGGTCAGGGTACCGGTCTTGTCGACGATCAGGGTATCGACCTTCTTGAACCCTTCGATGGCGGCGGCATCACGGAACAGCACCCCCTGAGTGGCGGCGCGCCCGGTGGCGGCCATGATCGACATCGGCGTGGCCAACCCCAGTGCACACGGGCAGGCGATGATCAGGACGGCGACAGCATTGACGAATCCAAATACCCAGCTCGGCGCGGGACCGAAAAGGCCCCAGACGACAAACGTGAACAATGCAATGATGGCGACAACGACGACGAAGTAGCCGGCCACCACGTCCGCCAGGCGCTGCATGGGGGCGCGCGAGCGCTGGGCCTGGGCCACCATTTGCACGATTTGCGAGAGCATGGTTTGCGCGCCCACCACTTCTGCCCGCATCACCAGGCTGCCGCTGGTGTTGAGCGTGGCGCCGATGACCTTGTCTTCCGGCCGCTTGGTGATCGGAATCGGTTCGCCGGTCAGCATCGACTCGTCCACGGCGCTTTCGCCTTCCAGGACCACACCGTCCACAGGCACTTTCTCGCCCGGGCGGATGCGCAGCATGTCGCCCATGTGAACATGGGTCAATGGAATATCCTCTTCCGTGCCATCCTGATTGATGCGGCGCGCCGTTTTAGGCGCCAGACCCAGCAGGGATTTGATGGCGGCGGAAGTCTGGGAGCGCGCCCGCAACTCCAGGATCTGTCCGAGTAACGTCAGCGAGACGATGACCGCGGCCGCTTCGTAATAGACGCCGACGCGGCCGTCCTGCATGAAGGTTGCGGGGAAGAGTTCAGGCGCGAATGTGGCGATGACGCTGTAGCCAAAGGCAGCCGCGACACCCAGGCCGATCAGGGTCCACATGTTGGGGCTGCGGTTGATGATGGATTGGGTTCCCCTGGAAAAGAACGGCCATCCTGCCCAGAGGACCACCGGGGCGCTCAGCACCAGTTCGATCCAGTTTTGATAGGGGATGCCGCCGTGGAAGAAGCGGTGCGCCCCCATCGCCATTGCCGTGACGATGACCGTTAATGGTAGTGTCCACCAGAAGCGCCGGCGGAAGTCCTTGAGTTCCGGGTTTTCTTCCTCTTCCAGTTCCGGGATCACCGGCTCCAGTGTCATGCCGCACTTGGGGCAGTTGCCCGGTGTCGGCTGGCGGATTTCCGGGTGCATGGGGCAGGTATAGATCGTTCCGGACGGCGATTCCTGTGCGGATTGCGGCTGTTTGGCTACCGGGTGGAGATACTGCTGCGGATTGATGCGAAATTTGTCCATGCAGCGGGTGCTGCAAAAATGGTAGTCCTTTCCTGCATGGCTGATCTGCTTATCCGGGTTAGACCCGACTTTCATGCCGCAGACCGGGTCAGTAAATGGCTTTTCCGGGCTTTCGACGCTCGCTGCATCATGCCCATGCGCGTGATGATGAGCATGGTTATCGTTATCTTTCATTTGGAAACCCTTTATTTCATTTGGCCAAGGATGCGTCGATCAGTTGTTATCCCCGCGACTAAGTCTCGTTTGCTATTGCTTCATCGATGTCGACAGACACGAATTTAAGCGTTCGCCATGTGGGTGCTTCCAGCGCGCGCCATGTCGGCGGGAAATGTTTGCTGCCCCTTCTTCGGATCTCTGGTTTCACGATGAAGGGGAATTTGCGAGCAGGAGACTCCTTTTCATACAGAAAAAATAAGATTCTTGATGAGACTATAGAAGAAAAAAGTCACGGAATTATCACAAGGATATTTCAATGACAAAACATGCATAATAGTCACATTTTTATACGCAATATATTATCAATATTTTAATTAATTGAAGCGGCATCGCTTTTGAATGAAACAATGTGACCAATTCTGTTTTCCAAGAATTAATTAATATGCCTGCATATGGCGCTATATTGGGTCTTTTGCATGCTTAAAAAATCCGGAGTTTTTCCTTTTAGATATATTTGATGCAAATTATGGAGCGCCTTCATTCTGCGCTATTACCGTTGCATATATTTAAGGCTGAGTGAATTCGAGGTATGAACATGACCCGACAAGTCTTGATTGTTGAAGATCAATCGGATATTCGTAATCTTATCGCCCTGCATTTGCGCGACATGGATTGCGAAGTGACAATGGCAGAAGAGGGCACGCGTGGACTGGCGTATGCCCAAAGTGCTTCGTACGACTTGATCGTGCTGGATTGGATGTTGCCAGGCATGAGCGGCATTGACATTTGCCGGAAGATACGACAGCAGCATAAAGACACGCCAATCATGATGTTGACGGCCAAAACCGCAGAAAATGATCGCGTCATGGGGCTCGATGCCGGCGCGGATGATTATGTCGCCAAGCCGTTCAGCGTGCCGGAATTTCTCGCGCGCGTACGGGTGATTTTCCGGCGTAGTGAAGCCCGGCAAGAAGCCAGTGATGCCGAATCCATGAACCGTATCGTGCGCCTGAAGGACTTGGTAATTGATGTTTCCCAAAGGCAGGTCTATCTTTGCACTAAACCGGTCGAATTGACGGCGAAGGAATTCGATTTGCTGTGCTATCTGGGTAGCCACCCTGGACGGGTATTCACCCGGCAGCAATTGCTGAATGCAGTGTGGGGCGACGGGTTCGAAGGCTATGAACATACCGTCAATTCGCACATGAATCGCTTGCGCGCAAAAATTGAATCGAATCAGGGTGAACCACAATATCTTGTGACCGTATGGGGTGTTGGTTACAAAATGGCTGACTTCCCCACTCATTGATATCCCGTGTTCAATACACTTTTCCGTAAGCTGGTTGCTGTTCTGATCCTGTTCGGGTTTATGATGAGTTTGATTTTTGGGATGATCATGCGGTATTCGCATACTGTGTATCATCAGGAAGTTCAGCAAAAATTTTATGTGGGAATTGCCGGGCGTTTTGCTGCTCTGGCAGGCTGGACTTCATCGGGATGGCTCGATTCCGATGCCTTTGTGCGTCTCACCAAGGCGAACCTGCAGTATCATATTTTTATACTTGATGCGGAAGGCCGAGTGTTATCGCATTACCCCGAAAGTGCCACATTGAGTTCTCGTCGCATTTCAATGCAGCCAATCCAGCGCTTTCTGCAACCAAAGCCCAGTTTTCCCATTCTCGGCGACGATCCCACCGAGCAGCACGAGCAGCAGATTTTCTCGGTAACCAGACTGGAAAGTGAAAACCGTCCTGAACAATATTTGTACGTCATTGTTCATAGTGAAGAGCACGACGAGTTTGCCAAAGGTTTGCGTCTAAGCTACGTTACGCGCGAAGGAGCATGGCTGGTTGTTGCCAGCTTATTGCTGGCGTTGGGAGGAGGATTGTTATCGCTGCATTTTATCGTGCGGCCTCTCAAGCAACTGGCGTCAATAATGGACGATTTTCGGGGGAATCATTTCAATGGTGACCTCGCATCCACCAGGAAGCCAGTCTCATCGGGCGATGAAATTGAAGTGCTGACTGCCACCTTTTACCGCATGGCAGGGCAAATGCAGGCGCAAATGCGCAAACTCGAGCAAGCTGATGCGCACCGGCGTGAATTCATTGCAAATGTCTCGCATGACTTGCGCACCCCGCTGGCTTCCATTCAGGGATATCTGGATACACTCCTGCTCAAGGAAGAGCGAATGAGTCAGCAAGAACGGCAACAGTATCTGCAAATTGCCGTGCGTCAAGCGAAGTCCCTGAGCCAACTGATCAGCGCTCTGTTTTATCTTGCCAAGCTCGATTCGGACCAGGCTGCTTTGCAACTGGAACCATTCAGGATCGAGGAAGTGGTGCAAGATGTCGTGCAAAAATTTGCCCTGCAGGCCAGCAGCAAAAACATCCGCCTGGTGATGCAAGGGCATGACAGGCTGCCGTTTGTCTGCGCCGATCTTGGACTTGTCGAAAGGGCCCTCAGCAACCTGATTGATAATGCGCTACGTCATACACCACAAGACGGCACCGTGCAAATTCAGTTGCAGCTGGTTAATGAAAAAGTGTGGGTATCGGTGGCTGACAGCGGGCCCGGCATCACTGAACCAGATTTGTCGCACATATTTGAGCGGTTTTACCGTGGAAATCGCGCGCATGAAGATTCGTCCGCTAGCGCCGGACTGGGTCTCGCCATTGTGCGCCGCATTCTGGAACTGCATGGCGAAGTTGCGGAGGCGGCCAACATGCCAGCAGGGGGCGCTCAGTTTCGTTTTTCTCTTCCGGTCAAAGAGGCATCGTCTCACACCTCGCATCGGGCAGGCTGGACAGTTTGACGATTCCCCTTTCTTGCCTCCTCATTTTCTCTCCCGTGATACTTCTGTGACTTTTTGCCGCTACGCTAACCATTAGCGTCATCGTCTGTGTTTCGTATAGTTAGGAAGCCGTGGCGGTTCATGGTCATGCCTCTTCAGTGCTTAATTTGAATTTTCCGAGGGGCCGAGCCTGGTCGTCACGATGTAGGTTAGGCGCAGCTCATCTTCTATGTCTTGCTTAATTGTGGCAATTGCAAAAAATTCTGAAACCAGGCATTGATGCGGCGGTGATGTCACTGAATTCCCTTGCAGTCATTGCCAACGCTGCGTTACTCAGGGGAAGGATCACGTCATTGAAAGCATAGGAGGTTGTAATGAATCGCTGGCTTTGGATATGCCCGATCCTGGTAGTGTTAATCAGCGTGCTTGCACTGGCCAGTTGGGGATTGAGCTGGATGACCGCACTGGTGGTGGGATTGGCCATAGTTTGCCCTGCACTCATGTTGTGGGGCTCTTTGCAGGCCAGAAAAAAAGCAGAAGGTAAGGGGAAATAAGTCTCGCATGAGCAAGGCGCACATGAAACATGATGACTTCGTTCATTTGCATCATTGGCATGCCGACTATGCCTTGTGCCGGCGGGGATATGTTTTACTGGTTTAAGCAGCGACTATCAACAGGCCCTTGAATCACCCTTCAGCTTCAGTTGAATTCGAATACCGGCAAGGCACGCGCCGCTGACTGGATGGATAAACAGGAGAGTACCATGGCAGAGCATCAACATCATGAACATCAAGAGCATCAAGCGAAACAGGTACTGTCAAAATCGAAGATGGTGCTGATCGGCTTTCTGCTGATTGCGGCGTACTTCCTCTTTGCCGAACATCGCGCCCATATCGTCCCCTTTCTGCCATACCTACTGATCCTAGCCTGCCCGCTGATGCATATTTTTATGCATGGCGGGCACGGAGGGCATGGCGGCCATCAGCACGGCAATGGCGATGTGGGAACCAATAAAAAAGGAGAATCCTGATGCAACACGATACGCAATCCGGCTATGGCCTGTGGTCCCTGGTCATCATCAATTCCGCCATTTTCATCATCTTTGCCTTCAGCTTCTTCAAGCCGCAAAACGCGCGGGACTGGCGCTCGTTCGGCGCATTTTCGGCGTTTCTGGTCGCCTTGTTTACGGAAATGTATGGCATTCCCATGACGATCTATTTACTGATGCCATGGTTGTCCAAGACTTTTCCCGGCATCGACTGGCTAACCCATGACGCTGGCCATTTGCTGGAAATGATCTTTGGCTGGAAAGGCAATCCCCATTTCGGGCCTTTCCATTTCCTGAGCAATATCTTTATTTTCGGCGGCTTCATTCTGCTGTCATCGGCCTGGCGCGTCTTGTACAGTGCGCAACGGGAACACAAGCTTGCCACGGGGGGCGTCTATGCGCGCATGCGGCATCCGCAATACGTTGCCTTCATTTTGATCATGTTCGGCTTCCTGCTGCAGTGGCCGACCCTGCTGACATTGATCATGTTCCCGATACTGGCCTACATGTATGTGCGCCTGGCCAAGTCCGAAGAGAAAATGGCCGAAGCAGAATTTGGCAATGCCTGGCGTATGTACGCCATGCACACTCCGCGGTTTTGGCCGAAATGGGGCAAGACAGAACAACAGGCACGGCAAAGACATTAAGCCGCTGTCGGGTGCTGGCTATGGTGGTCAAGCACGGCAGAAGGGCAGATCTGTCCTGTAACACGGCATGTTCATCATGGCTGCCCGATGCGCGACGTGCTATTGCAGTCGGCGTGTTCGCCGATCGGATCATGCGCGCGCAGCGTCTTGTGGCAAACAGCGCTGGATTCGTATTGATAGGAGAGGTTGATGCAATGCAGCTACATTTTCTAGGCGCTACCGGCACCGTCACCGGATCGAAATACCTGGTGACGGCAGGATCGGAAAAAGTATTGATCGATTGTGGGTTGTTCCAGGGTTATAAGCAGCTGCGGCTGCGCAACTGGGAGCCGTTGCCTGTTCCAGCGGCGGAGCTTGACGCGGTGGTGCTGACGCATGCGCACCTGGACCACAGCGGCTATCTACCCTTACTGGTCAAGCAAGGCTTCAGAGGAAAGATATTCTGTAGCGAGGCGACTTTCGATCTGTGCAAGATACTGTTGCCGGACAGCGGTCATTTGCAGGAAGAAGACGCCGCCTTTGCGAACCGGCATGGCTACTCCAAACACCAGCCGGCACTCCCGCTCTACACGGAAGACGATGCCGTCCGTGCGCTCAAGTTCTTTTCACCCTTGCGCTTCGACGCGCCATGCGCGCTTGCCGAGGGCATTCACGCCACACTGGTGCCAGCCGGGCATATCTTGGGGGCGGCCATCGTCTCGTTGAAATACCAGGAGACGACGGTCACTTTCTCGGGAGACCTGGGGCGCCTGAATGACTTGATCATGGTGGCGCCCACGCCGGTGGAAAAGACCGATTATCTCGTTGTCGAGTCTACCTACGGCAACCGGCGGCATGACCCGACTGATCCAATGATCATGCTTGGCAATACCATCCGGGAAACGGTGAGCCGGGGCGGCGTGGTCGTCATTCCCGCGTTTGCAGTCGGCCGCGCGCAAGAATTGCTGTACTACATTCATTTGCTCAAGGAATCGGGCGCCATTCCCAGGCTATTGCCGGTTTACCTCAACAGCCCGATGGCCAAGGATGCCACGGCCATCTACCACCGGCATCGGAAATTGCATCGTCTTACCGATGCGCAATGTGATGCGATGTGCCACGCGGCGAAGATCATCAATTCCGTGGAGGAGTCCAAAGCGCTTAATCAGCAGCACATGCCGATGGTGATCATCGCTGCCAGCGGCATGGCTACCGGCGGGCGCGTGCTCCATCATCTGGCAGCCTTCGCGCCGGATCCGCGCAATACCATTCTCTTTGCCGGTTTCCAGGCCGGTGGCACTCGGGGTGCCGCCATGCTGGGCGGCGCCGAGTCGATCAAGATCCATGGCAAGTATGTGCCGCTGCGCGCCCAGGTGGCGCAAATCGATAACCTCTCGGCGCATGCCGATGCCGATGAGATCCTGACGTGGCTGGGCCATTTTTCCGTGCCGCCGAAAAAGGTCTTCATCACCCATGGCGAACCGGATGCCGCGGATGCGTTGCGCAAGCGTATCGAATCCGAACGTGGCTGGCATTGCACGGTGCCGGAATACCGTGAAACCTTTGAATTGGAATGAAGCCTGCGATGACGTCTGTATCCCCCCACACGACAACCGGGCATGCTCAGAGTGGCCCATACAATAGGTTGTGCATGCGTCGCCTGGGCATTGACACCTACCAGGAATTGGTCATTTACATGCGCAGCGATTGCCATGTGTGCAAAAGCGAAGGCTTTGAAGCGCAATCCCGCATCCAGGTACGGTACCGGGATCGGCAGATCATCGCCACGCTCAATGTCGTGACCTCTTCCATGCTGGGTCACGGCGAGGCAGGTTTGTCCGAATCGGCCTGGCGCGCGCTTGGCGGACAGGAGGGTGATGAAATTCATGTCCTGCATCCCGCGCCGATCCAGTCGTTTTCCCAGGTCAGGGCGAAAATTTACGGCAATCCCATCACGGCAGAAGGGGCCAGTGAAATCATGCGCGATATCGTGCAGGGGAACTATTCCGATATCCAGACTGCGTCGTTTATTGCCGCCTGCGCGGGCGACAGGCTATCGCTCGAGGAAACCATCGCCTTGACTCGCGCCATGCTGGAAACAGGCGCGCGCTTGCACTGGGATGCCCAGCCTATCGTGGACAAGCATTGCGTCGGCGGTTTGCCCGGCAACCGCACGACGCCGCTGGTGGTGGCGATTGTGGCAGCGTGCGGCTTGACGATTCCGAAAACTTCTTCGCGGGCGATCACCTCGCCGGCGGGAACAGCCGACACGATGGAAACGCTGGCGCCGGTGAATCTGGATATCGCGCAGATCCGTCGCGTGGTTGCCCGGGAAGGCGGCTGCATCGCCTGGGGCGGGGGCGTCAGCCTCAGCCCCGCCGACGATATCCTGATCCGGGTGGAGCGGCCGCTGGACCTGGATAGCGATGGACAGCTTGTCGCATCAGTGCTGTCGAAGAAAATTTCCGCTGGTTCGACGCATGTTCTGATCGATATTCCTGTCGGCAGCACCGCCAAGGTGCGCTCGCCCCAGGCGGCAGAAAAGCTTGGCGGCATGCTGGCGACAGTCGGGCAGGCATTCGGTTTGACCATCGTGACCATGGTCACGGATGGCTCGCAGCCGATAGGGCGCGGGATCGGCCCCGCACTGGAAGCACACGATGTGCTGGCTGTCCTGCAGAACAGGGCGGATGCGCCGCAAGATTTGCGCCTGCGTGCCTTGCAGCTGGCAGCCGGTATCCTGGAAATGGGACGCAAGGCGCAGCCTGGCGCAGGCTTGGCGCTGGCGCAGGCGACGCTCGACAGTGGCGCGGCATGGCGGAAATTTCAGGCGATTTGCGAGGCGCAGGGCGGCATGCGCACGCCGCCGCAAGCGGCTTTCCACCATGATCTGCTGGCGCCGCGCAGTGGGCGGGTGGTCGCGGTCGACAACCGGCGACTGGCGCGCATTGCCAAACTGGCAGGCGCGCCGCAAGCGCCGGCCGCCGGACTGCTGTTCCAGGCGCCTTTGGGGGCGGTCTTTGAAGCGGGACAGCCACTCATGACAATTCACGCGGAATCCCCGGGGGAACTTGCCTATGCCCGAGAATATGCTGAAATGCAAGATGATCTGATCGTACTGGAGGAAGCGTCATGACGCCGCTGCTCCTTGCCATGCCGGGAAATGAGGCTTTGGCCGAGCGATTGGGGCAGTCCCTGTCCTGGGAAATCGGTGCGCTGCAGGTGCGCCGGTTCCCCGATGGTGAAGCTAACCTGCGGTTTCTGAGCAGCGTGGACCGTCGCGATGTTGTCCTGGTGTGCACATTGGACCGTCCGGATGAAAAGTTCCTGGCCTTGTACCTTGCTGCCAGCATCGCGCGCGAACTGGGGGCGGTACGTGTCGGGCTGGTGGTGCCGTATCTTCCCTACATGCGCCAGGATGCCCGCTTCCAGGACGGCGAGGGCATCACGTCCGCGCATTTCGCCCGGCTGGTCTCGGGGTTCTGCGACTGGCTGGTGACCGTCGACCCGCATCTACATCGGCATCATGAGCTCAGCGAAATTTACCGCATCCCCGCCCGGGTGGTGCATGCTTCCCCCGTCATCTCCCAATGGATCACGCACAATCTGCAGCGCCCCGTGGTGATCGGCCCGGATGAAGAAAGCGAGCAGTGGGTTGCCGAGGTGGCCAAGGCGGCCGGATGCCCGTACACGGTGCTGCAAAAGGTCCGGCATGGCGACCGCGATGTCGAAGTGTCGGTGCCGCAGCCTGAACTGCTGAAAGGCATGACGCCGGTGCTGGTGGACGATATCGTCTCGACGGCACGCACGATGATCGCTGCTACCGCGCATCTGCACGCAGCCGGATTGGCCGCGCCCGTCTGCATTGGCGTGCATGCGCTGTTTGCGGGGGACGCCTATGCCGCCTTGCAGGCAGCCGGTATCGCGCGGATCGTCAGTTGCAATACGGTTTTGCATCCGACCAATGCGATCGATTTGTCGGGAGCTGTGGCGGCATCGGTGCAGGCTTTGTTGGCGCAATGATAATTGCAAGAATACACTTTTGGTGAGAGGGACGATTATGAGAAAACTCATGATGGCGTGGATGCTGGCTGTTTCGGCCTTGCTGGGCGGTTGCGGCTATAACGACTTGCAAGCCAATGACGAACAGATCAAGGCGAGCTGGGCCGAGGTGGTGAACCAGTATCAGCGGCGCGCCGACCTGGTGCCGAACCTGGTCAATACCGTCAAAGGCTATGCCGCGCATGAAAAGGACACGCTGGAAGCAGTAACGCGGGCGCGGTCGGCGGCCACCTCCATGCAGGTGTCGCCGGCAGTTTTGAACGACCCGGCCGCCCTGGCCAAATTCCAGGCGGCGCAAGGCGCGCTGTCGGGCGCCTTGTCGCGCTTGTTGGCGGTCAGTGAAAATTATCCGCAATTGAAGGCCGACGCCAGCTTCCGCGATCTGCAGGCGCAACTCGAAGGCACGGAAAACCGGATTACGGTGGCGCGCAACCGCTACATCCAGGCGGTGCAGGACTACAATATCCGCGTACGGTCCTTTCCGACCAACCTCACGGCCATGGCATTCGGCTTCGCGGTGAAACCCAGTTTTACGGTGGATAATGAAAAAGCGATCTCCACTGCACCGAAGGTGAATTTCGATGCCCGCCCGGCGCCAGGCAAGTGAGGCTCCCATGCGCATGTTCCGTTGGCTTTGTACGCTGATCCTGCTCGCTGGCTTCGGCATCGTCCATGCCGCCGCTGAACTGGCGGCCGTTCCGCCGCTGACAAACCGTGTCGTCGACCTGGGTGCCACCTTGAGCGCCGAGCAGCGGGCGGCGCTGGAGAATCGCCTGCGCGAATTCGAGCAGCGCAAAGGGAGTCAGATCGCCATCCTGATCGTGCCGAACACGCGGCCCGAAGCCATCGAGCAGTATGCCATTCGGGTTGCCGAACAATGGAAGATCGGACGCAAAAAGGCCGATGACGGCGCGCTCCTGGTGGTGGCCAGGAACGATCGGGCGGTGCGCATTGAAGTTGGCTATGGCCTGGAAGGCGCATTGAACGATGCCACGGTAAAGCGCATCATCGACAACATCATTGTTCCGCGTTTCAGGCAAAACGATTATGACGGCGGCATCAGCGCCGGCGTGGATGGCATGATCAAGGTGATCGACGGCGAGCCGTTGCCGGCCGTTGCCGGATCTTCCCCGGCAGGCGACATCCCGGATGTCGGACAGTTGCTGCCGGTTGTGCTGGTGGCGGCGGTGGCGCTGGGTGGCGTCTTGCGGTCGATGTTCGGGCGCATGGGCGGCGCTATCGCCACCGGAGGCTTGATCGGCCTGGCTGCCTGGTTCATCGCCGGCTTGCTGGCCAGCGCGATCCTGGCCGGGGTGGTGGGCTTTCTGTTTTCCCTGCTGGGGGGAGGGCACGGTGGGCTGGGTGGCGTGGTCTTGGGTCATGGTCATGGCCGCCGCGGGGGCGGATTTGGGGGCTTTCGCGGCGGCGGCGGTGGCTTTGGCGGCGGCGGCGCCTCGGGGAGGTGGTAGCCATGCGCATCCCGCGTCTGATTCGCCACCTGCTGACCACGCGCAGGCAGATCAACCGGCATTTTTCGCAACGCAGCCTGAATGCAATTCAATCGGCAATCCAGGCTGCCGAAGCCAGCCACTTGGGCGAAATTTGCTTTGCAGTGGAAGCCGCCCTGGCACCGATACAGGTGTTCGGTGGCGTGACGCCGCATCAGCGCGCAATCGAGGTGTTTGGCGAGCTGCGCGTATGGGATACCGACCACAACAGCGGCGTACTGATCTACGTACTACTGGCGGACAAGGCCGTCGAGGTAATTGCCGACCGCGGGATCCATCGTAAAACTTGTCATGATTCCGTTTGGCGCGATATTGTCGACGCCATGCAGGAAGCATTTGCCAGCGGTCGGTTCGAGTCGGGCGCGCTGCAGGGCATCGCCGCGGTGTCGGCGCAATTGACCCGGCATTTCCCCGCGTCTGGCGCGAATGCGAACGAATTGCCGGATCATGTACACTTGCTTTGATGCACGGAGAATTGACCCGACCGTTACCGGCAATGCCGCGTATCAGTTGAGACCATGAGTAGCTTTCATATTCTGGGCATTCTGGCGATCATATTGCTGGGCATCCTGCTGTTTCTGGTGCTGGCAGAACCGGGCCTGGCTTATCGCGTTGACCGGCCGGAGTGTGCCATTGATTCCCACGAGTTTGTCGGCATGGTGGCGTCGCTGGTCGATGTGCCGGTCTTTCGCAGCCGCCAGGTGGAGGTGTTGTCACGAGGCGCAGCGTTTTATGCGGCCGAGCTGGCCGCCATCCGCCAGGCGCGCCATAGCATTCACCTCGAATCATTCCTGTTCTGGCCCAGCCCGGTTGCTGATCGTTTCCTGGAAACGTTGACGCAACGCGCCCGTAGCGGCGTGCGCGTCCGCGTTGTCATTGATGCCATCGGATGCATCATTACGCCGCATGCCTATTTTGCAGGATTGCGCAAAGCCGGCGGCCAAGTAGTGCGGTATCAGCCCTTGCGCTGGTACACGTTAAAGCGCTTCAACAATCGGACCCACCGCGAGTTAATCGTGATCGATGGGGAAACCGGATTCATCGGCGGCGCTGGGATTGCGGATTACTGGATGGCCGAAGAACGGCCTGGTATTCCCTGGCGTGACACCATGCTGAAGGTGAACGGCAGCCTTGCAGCGGGCTTGCAGGCATCGTTTGTGGAAAACTGGCTGGAATCCACCGGAGAGATTCTTTCCTCGCCCGCGGATTTTCCGCATTGCCGCGCTGCGCTCGAACAGAATACGTCCGCAGCCATTCTGGGGCTGGTCGTCAATAGCGCGCCATCGGCCGGGCGATCCACCCGTGCCCGGATCCTGTTTCAGCTGTTGCTGGCTTCGGCAACGAAAAGCATTCAAATTCAGTCGCCGTATTTTTTGCCGGATGCCAGCGTGCGGCGCGAATTGGCGCATGCCGTTGCGCACGGCGTCACTGTCGACATTATCTTGCCAGGAAAGCATAATAATCATCCGATTGCGCGGCGCGCCAGCCGGCGCCGTTATGGCGAACTGCTGGCATCCGGCGTCGCCATCCATGAATACCGGCCCGGGATGAACCACGCCAAGCTGCTCATCATCGACCAGGTGTGGTCCGTGCTGGGGTCGACCAATTTCGACAATCGCTCATTCGGCTTGAACGATGAAGTCAATATCGCGCTCGTCGACCGCGGCCTTGCGATGCGGCTGCAGCAGGATTTCGAGCAGGATTTGGCGTATTCCGAGTGCATGACGCTGGCTGCATGGCGGCTCCGGCCGATCAGCGAACGCATCCTGGCGTTTCTGGGGATTGCACTGGAACGCCAGCAATGAGAAATGAACGCACCTGGGCCACAGTTGCCTGAGGCGGCAAAACAAGGAAGGGGAGGAGTTATGTGTTTTTCCGCAACTGCCAGCTTTGTGGCAGGGGTGTCGCTGTCCGCGGTAGGCGTGGTGACGTTGAAAAAGGCCACGCGCAAGACTGATATGCCGTTTGCCCTGATTCCCCTGCTGTTTGGGATCCAGCAGATTGTCGAAGGCATGCTGTGGCTGTCATTCCGCTATGACGCGCCGCTCTTGAATGCCACCGCGACTTACCTGTTTTCCGTATTTTCCCATACGCTTTGGCCGATATTCGTGCCTTTCTCGGTGGGCTTGCTGGAGCCGGTGCGCTGGCGCCGCAACGTCATGCACCTGTTCCAGGTGATCGGCCTGAGCATCGGCTTGTATCTGCTGTACTTCATCGTCAAATACCCCGTGATCGCGGTGGCTGAAGAGCATATCGTGTATGTGTCGCCGCATTTTTACGAGGCGCCGGCAATGCTGCTGTACCTGCTGGCGACCTGCGTGGTGTCATTCTTTTCCAGCCATCGGTTGGTGCAAGTGTTTGGTGGCCTGGCGTTGCTGCTGTTTTTCATTGCATACTGGTTTTATACGGTCGCGCTGTTTTCGGTATGGTGTTTCTTTTCCGCGATTCTGAGCGTCATGATTTTGATGTTCTTCTGGTCCAGCGCCCAATCAAGAGCAGGCGTCGGGTCACTGCGCTCTTGACTCCTTGTATCAATCACACGATGCGATCATGGACAGGCCTCGGCACCACAGTGAGGGCGGACCGTAAGCACGCCGACTCGCAGTTCCGAGAGCCTGACGTCCGCCGCTCTCATGCGTCGCATGTGACCGATTCTTTTGCCTTCTTTTTCTGTTTCGCGACCTGACGAACCTGCATGTGGTCAGGGCACACCCACACATTACGCAACTGTAACGCGGCTGTCATGCTCCCGTTGGTAGTGGCCGGCTAAAGTTCTATCCATAGATTCATTGGAATCTTGCGGCATTATCAGCCGGTTGTCTTCACACATTAGGAGAAAAATCATGAGAGCAAATAAATTGACATTCGTCGTCACAATGGGTGCATTGCTTACAGCGCTCGGGTCCGGTGCCATTGCTCAAAACATGCCTGCGGGGATACCAATGGCAACCGATCCTTTAAGCCATGGGGCGACAGTCCAGATGGATATGCCATCGACCACGAGCCGTGACGAGGTACGGGAGGTAGCGCGCCAGGCCGCTGCTCAAGATATGCACAGCAATCAAGTATCGGGAGATCATGCCAGCCATGTGGCACCCGCCGCGAAAGCAGCGCAATCGCTCAAGAGCAGAGACGAGGTACGGATGGAGACACGCCAGGCCTCTGCTAAAGATATGCACAGCAATCAAATATAGGGAGACCATACCAGCCATACAGCGCAATAACGCTGAATGGCGTGGTGACTGCTGAATACTGTTAACGCGAGATTGATGCGTGACAGGAGACCGGCGTCTCTTATCTTTGAATGCCTAGATGAGTGGGGGGAACAATTGCCCCCTTTGTTACTTTGTAAGCGCCGATGCCAGTCGCGAGGCTGATTCAAAATCAAGCAGGATCAGCTTGCGTCCTGGGATTGGGCGCGCCTTGCTTGTCGTACATTTGCTTGGATGGGCAATCGATCACGATATTGCTGCTGGCAATTCGGTCGTCGATCGTCCCGCAAATATCCCGGCCCATATCATGGCAGTGAGGATGGCGGCATTGGCTTAATAAATGGAAATGTGCCTTGGCATTGCGGCGGCCAATCGCCAACCGGCGATGGCATTAGCCACGCCTGTTAGGATCATGCCGAACTGGCCCGCGGCAGCGTGGACTTTGATTCTTCCATATTTTTCTAAAACAAGGTTCGCCGCCGTGCTGAGCTTCATGATTTACCTGTACATCCGCTCGGCTGCCATCGCGAATCGGCAGATGGCCTGGAGCCGCTAAGCGAATCCGGGCCACAGACCGGCAGACGCGCGGCTGTGCCGTAACGCAGCAGCTTGGGCGGGCAGGGCACTGTCGCGGCGATTGCAGCTGGCGCCGCTTTGAATGGTGCCCCGTCGCACGGGACTATACAATTACCGTAGCACTTGGGGATCGCCTCGGCCGGTAACCGTGGCAAACTCGGCGTCGCTGAGCCACTGCCTTGCTTCGGCCTGCATTGCCTGCGCGGCGGCCACAAGAACATGAGCCCAGGTGCAGCGGTTTGCAAACAGCATGCCGAAGGTGTCGAGCGTGCCGCCTCGATTGCTGAAACCGAGGAATGCTGTATGGCTAGAGCCCGTATCGATTCGGCGCAAGACGCCAGCCAGGAGTTCCGTCCGCGTGTGTGACAGCACTACGCGTGCCTTGGTGTGAGCCGGGAACAGTGCCGCCAGCTCGGCATCGGATAAGGTGGCGCTGGCTTCCATGGTGTCGCGCGGCGTGCGCAGCCGGCCCGGCTCATTGATCACCACTACCGAATGTGGCACCTGGCGTTCGGTCAGTCTGCGGGACGCGCGCAGCGCTTCGCCGAGCTGGTAGGAGCCGATGGCGATGAGTTGAAGCCTTTCATTCTCTGCGCCGGTTCCTGTCATGCGCAGCAGGCCGTCAGCGACGAGCCGCCGTGCCTGCTCGGCATCCAGCAACAGCGGAACCGGACGCTTGGGCACGACCACAGTCCAGATTTCACCCTGGGTGCGATAGCAGCCAGCAAGGCAGGCGATAGCGGCGTTGGCATCGGGGGGGAACAGGGTGCGGGCCCGGTCCGCAGGTTCGGCCAGCCAGGCTTCCGACAGGGTGGTGTCCTGATGGGACAGCTCATTCTTGCCGTTTTCCCAAGCGTGCGAGGATAGCACGACGGGAACCGACAGCCAGCCAGGCGGCCTGCCGGCCTGCGCCTGGTGCCGGGCAAACGTCATTTCCTGCCGCATTGCTCCGAGCATCTTGACGGCGAATGCTTCGTAGCTGACGACCAGATTCAATCCAGCCTTGTTTGCCAGTGCGGCCGAAACGACCGCTTCTTCATTGAGCGCTGTAATGACGGCGCCGTCAAGCGCTTCCGGAACGCCGGGCTCGGGGCGTGTGGTGCGATGGCGGAATCGCTCCAGCGTGCCCGGCATGCCGTTGCTGCGCAATTCATCGGGGTTGCCGATGCGTACCCGCAGCTCCGGATTGACATCGGTGATGGCCAGGAATGCCTGGTCCAGGGCCTGCATCGGTGAGTGGCCCACGCCGGCCGGAGCGAGAGTACGCCAGGGCAGTTCGGCCTGGCGACAGAGCACCTGCCGTGCCGCCATCGTATGGTCACGCTCGCGGGGCCGGCCGTCGTCGCCGTGAGTGTTGAGGAGATGAACGCACTGGGCCAGATCGTCCATCGGCACCCAAAGCTTGCGCGCCGCCTGGTTGAAGGAAGTCCGTGCCGCAGCTTCCAGGGAAGGGTTGCTGCCAAGCGGAAGATTGTGGGCCAGATTGGTTCCCGCCCCCGGAAAGCCGTATCCTTTTGGCGCTTGGGCAATTGTGTAGTGCAGCGGGGCAGGGTAGCTGAAGTGGTCGGCCTGTTCTGCGCCGGCGCATGCGGACAGGCGCGTCTCGGCTTCGAGGATGGCCCAGCAGAAGGCGGCCGGGTCGGTGCCGTCGATGACTATGGGGTCAAAACCGTTCAGGCGCAGATGCTGGGCAAACCATTCGACGCCACCGTCCTGGCTCATGGTACTGCGCTGTTCGATCCGTCGCCCGTTGAGCAGCATGATCGGCAATGTCATGCCGGTATCGCTGGCGCGCCACCAGCGCGGCGCCCAATCCGCACCGCGCTGTTCCTCGAAGGCGCCGTCGCTCAGGAATGCCACCAGCGTTTCGCCTGGCAGGGGCATGTGGACGTACTGTAATTCCGCAAAGCCAAGGTAGCCGCCTTCAATCAGGCCGCCTGCCGTATGGGCATTGACATGGCTGCCGAGCGGAGTGGCAGGATTGCCGTCCGGATGAATTGCATACGAGTAGAAATCCGCGCATAGTTGCGACAAGCCCGCCTCGGTGTTGACATAGCGGCGGGATTGCTCGGGGTGCAGGTTGCTGACCAGGACATTGACAGCATCGATTGCCGCCACGCAGTGGCCTTGGCCCATCAGCCAGGAGCGGGTGCGGCCGGTGAGCGCATTGGCGAGCAGGTAGCCGACATACGCCGGGACCATGTTGAGCGAGCCCCCGGTATGGCCGTCCGGGGTGGGCTTGAAGTCGGTTGTTTGCAGTGCTTCACCGTCCACGCGAACCCGCTTTGCATAGGTCATGTGAACCACCAGCCACATGGCGGCGCTGGTAAGGCGGTCTGCCGCGCACAGCAGACGCCAGACATCCTCGGCCCTGCGTCCGGGCTTGCGGGCCAGCAGGTCTGCGACGTAACGCCGTACGCGCAATTGGGTTTCATCGTCGTGCTGGATGACTCCATAGCCCTGCGCCCAGCGCGCGAAGTTCTGATCGGACTCCCGCCAGGCGCAGGCTTCGGCGGCAATCCGGAAACGCTCGTGCGCTTGTGCCGGCGTGCGCAGATCGGCAGCATACGGGAAACGATTTGCCTGGTCGGCCTGTTCTTCGCTGAATGCAGGTCCTGATGCCTTCATGGATGATTCCTTATAGGGTGTGACGATGCATGGCGATGGCTGGGACGGCGCTTACGCCAGCAGCGTCGCATGTGATTTTGCAAACTTCATATCCCGATGCGCACGATACTTTCAGACAGATATTGATGCGGCGGCACTACCAGATTCACCGGCGCCGGGACATTTTTGAAAACGCGTCCAGCCAGATCAAACTTTGAGCCATGGCAAGGGCAGTAAAAGCCGCCGGGCCATGCCGTGCCCAAGTCCGCCGGGGCGGCGTCGGGGCGAAACAGCGGCACGCAGCCCAGGTGCGTGCAAATGCCGACCAGTACGACATATTCCGGCCTGATCGCACGCAGGGCATTGTGCGCTTCGACCGGTTGTTCAGAATTCTTTGAACGCGGGTCTTGCAGCAGGTCGTCGAGTTGCTGGAGCGAGGCGATCATTGCATCTGTCCTGTGCAAGACCCAGACTGGTTTGCCGCGCCAGGCGATGGAGACCATGGTGCCGGGGGCGATGGCGGAGAGATCCACATCCACTGGTGCGCCTTCCGACAGCGCGCGCTGGCTCGGTGCCATGCTGCCTAAAAACGGCACGGCGGTGGCGACGCCCGCGATGGCGCCGGCGGTCACTGTTGCTTGCAGCAGCAGACGCCGTTCAGCGTCCGCGGGTGCATTCATTATGGAGTCGTTCATAAAATGCCTCACGATGTTGTGCAGACAGGGCGCTGCCTATACTGGACAATTTCGGCATCCTCGCTGACCGGGGTCTCGTGCGCTCCCCGCTAAACCCAGGAGATGGAGGGCAGCCAAACGTCCACGAGTGGCTATTCAGGTTCACGTCCAGTCAATGAAAAACCATGCCTTCGATATGGAATCCGCCGTCGACATGGACAATTTCGCCGGTGATGGCGGACGCGTAATCACTGGCCAGCAGAAGGGCGGTTTTGCCGACCTCGCATGCATCGATCAGGCGACGCTGCGGGGATTTTCGCGCGGCTTCGTCGAGCAGTTCGTCGAAATGCATCAGACCTGAAGCGGCGCGCGTCTTGACCGGCCCCGCCGAAATGGCATTGACGCGTACGCCTTGCTTGCCCATTTCGTGTGCCAGATAACGTACCGAGGCTTCCAGCGCTGCCTTGACCGGCCCCATCACGTTGTAATGCTCTACCACCTTTTCCGCGCCCAGATAGGTCAGCGTGGTGATGCTGCCGCCTGATGTCATGAGTGGTTCGGCAAGCTTGGCCATTCTGATCAGGGAATGGCAGGAAACGATCATCGCTTCGGAAAATCCCTCCGCCGAACAATCCATCAGGCGCCCGTGGATCTCGTCCTTGCGGGCTGAAGCAATCGAATGGAATATAAAATCGAGCTTGCCCCAGCGGTCACGGATGGCGTCGAACACGGCTTCCAGTTGACCCGGCTGGGACACATTGCACGGCAAAAACAGGCTTGCCTCCACCTGCCCGGCGATAGGTTCGACAAAGGATTTGGCTTTGTCATTGAAGTATGTCACGGCCAGTTCTGCGCCCGCACCATGGAAGTGCTTTGCCGCCCATGTCGCCAGACTTTCTTCGTTGGCAATGCCGACTACCAGGCCTTTCTTGCCTTTTAAATCCAGTAATTCCATGAGCCTGCTCCATGCTGTCGGGGATATCACTCTCAGCATAGTGGGCAAATGTCACGAAACTATCACGGCTGCCGTGTGGGCCTGCTTTGCCGGTCCGTCGATTGACTGTGATCGCATGATCCGCTTGCCTGCAGCGACGGCCGGTGGATCGGGGACAGGTCGACATCTTGAAAAATCCTAAAAAATGTAGAGCCGCTATGGAAAATGAAAAGGCTTCCATTCAGGTAGGCCGCCACTGCCCCAAGCAGGATGATTGACGCATGTTTGTGAAAAAGTGACTTGAGCGCGTGGGAAAAACATCCGGATGGGAAATTACCCTTTGTTACAACTATCGTCATTGCGTCGCATGCAAGCAAAGCATCAGCCTTTACAATGTAGCTTTCATAGAAGCGCGATTGTCGCTGGATGATTGCGTGATTTGTGTAGACAACTGCTAAGGAAACGCATATGAAACAACTGTTGCATTTACTCACTGTTTTGTTCTTGTCTTGCGGCGTGCCGTTTGCCGCCGTGGCGGCTGACAATGCTGGCAAATCCGGTTCGATGGGCAACATGGAGTCTGGCGAGATGGGCAAGATGGATCATGGCGCCATGGGTCAGCAGTCTTCGTCCATGATTCCGGGGGAAGTGAAAAAGATCCAGAAGGATACCGGCAAGATCACGCTCAAGCATGGTCCGATGAAAGATCTGAACATGCCCGCCATGACGATGGTTTTTCGCGTCAAAGACCCGGCGATGCTGAGCAATATTAAAGTCGGCGATCAAGTCAATTTTATGGCTGAAAAAGCCAATGGCGCGTTGGTCGTCACCGCGATCGAAGTCGCCAAATAAGCTCGACCATGAGAACTGTCGCCCCTTGCTTGCTGCGGCTTGCCAGGGGCGAGGTGTTTCTGGCCCTGAAAATGCATCTTGTTGATCATGGGCCATCAATGAAATTCACCATCCGTCTGAACTGGCGGCATGACCGGCATTAATAACGAGTATTCCTGTACATGGCTTCTGCGCGGTCCGGTGGCGGATATGTCACTGTACGATGTTTCTGAAAAGCCGTTACGGCATTCCCTTGTCGTCGCGTTTCGGCACGAACTGCTTCACGAGTGTGTGTTGATGCCGACAAAAGCCTGACGGCCACATTACATTTTCGTTATTTTGCGCGGGCACCTTTCCTCTAAGATATGATTGGATTAACTAAAGGCAAACATTGTCTGTTCTCCTGCAAAACTGCACCGCATTCCGGCAGAGTTCACCGGTAGCTGCAAGCGCGATTAGTCGAGCACTAGGCGAAATAATGGCAGAGGCATAAAGTAGGCTGAGGGTTGGTCATAACTGGATGTCGAGGTTGCATTGATTGCAGTGTACTAATTTTGGAGTATTGCTCAGTTCAAAGCAGGTTATTTATGAGGCTGTCCCGTCCATCCCGTTTCTTCGCTGTGCTGTTGGCCGTCGTGAGTGTGCTGTTCTCCCAGCTCGCCATGGCAGCGTACGCATGCCCAGGATTACCGACGGGCCAAGTGATGGCGATGACAGCCGAGACGGACCATGTAATGACGGAATGCGAGCAAATGGATAGCTCGCAGCCTGCACTGTGCCATACGCATATGCAGGCAGGCGATCAGACCCTCGACAAGCCGCCATCACCGAATGTGCCGCCCACTGTGGCCGTGTTGCTGATGCCGGCCATGAGCGGCTTGCATCTCGTACACCCGCTGGTTGTTTTCTATGCTGATGCCGCAGGGCTAAGGCGCTCTTCCGATCCCCCGCTCTCGATCCGGAACTGCTGCTTCCGAATCTGACACTTCAGTCTGACAGGCGCTTCATCGCCGCAGCCACGCGCGCGCGGCAGTCGTTGATCATTGTCCGGAGTTAACTCATGAAATACCCCTTACATGCCTGCGCGCTGGCGGTGGCAATTGCCCTTGCCGCGCCTACCATACCGGCATCCGCAGACGCGCTGCCGGGCGGCTCGGTGCAAAGCCTGCTCGACTATGCCCGTGAGCGCAACCCCGAGTTCGCCGCGATGCGTCATGAAGCCGAAGCGGCCAGCGAGCGTGCCGCCGCGGCTGGCAGTCTGCCCGACCCGAAGCTGCAAATCGAGTGGCGCGACATCACCAAAATGAATACGCAGAATCCGACCCTGGCACCGAGCCGCGTCGGCACTACGCGCTACCAAATCATGCAGGAGGTGCCCTGGTTCGGCAAACGCGACCTGCAGCGCGACATCGCCCACCTGGAAGCCGATGGCGCCAAGGGGTTGTCGTACGGCACCTGGGCAGAACTGTCTTCCCGCATCAAGGCAAGTTATGCCCAGTATTACGCCGTCCATCAAACCGAGGGCTTGGCGCGCGAAATCCTCGATCTCATGGCGCGCCTGGAAAAGGTGACGCAGGCACGCTATGCCGGCGGCCTGGCCGCACAGCCGGATGCCATCCGCGCCCAGGTGGAACAGACCAATCTGAAAAATGAGCTGATTACCCTGGACAATGAAAAACGCATGCTCCAGTCCCGCCTGAACATGCTGCTTGCGCGCCCGGCACAAGCGCCGCTGGCGGCGCCGGACCGGCTGCGTCCGCTGCCGCAGCCGGTGAAACTCGATTATGCCGCGCTGGCAGAGCGGGTGCGGGCACGCAATCCCCGGTTGTTCGCGGAAGAGTCGCGGCTCAAGGCGGCGGAAAAAAACCGCGACCTGGTCTACAAGAACCGCTATCCCGACTTCGCCGTCGGCATCGCGCCGATGCAGACAGGGGGCTCCGTCAAGGAATGGGAAGTAATGTTCCAGATGACGATTCCCTTGCAGCAGGCGCCGCGCCGCGCACAGGAACGCGAAGCGCAAGCCATGCTAGCTGCGGCGCAATCGCGCAAGGACGCCACCGCCAACCAGGTACTGGCTGAACTTTCGGAAAACCTGGCGGCGCTGGACGCTGCCCGCCGCACAGAAATGCTGGTAGCAAACAGCCTGTTGCCGCAGGCCGAGCTGACTTACCGGGCGGCGCTGGCAAGTTATGAAAACGGCAAGGTGGATTTCGCAACCCTACTGGATGCCCAGCGGCAGATCCGCCTGGCCAAACAAAACCGCTTTAAGGCGCAGGCGGAAGCCCAGGCGCGCCTGGCTGAAATCGAACGACTGTTGGGAGAAGAATTATGAGCAAGGGAGCAAATATCGCCATCGGCATGATCGTCGTCGCGGCACTGGCAGCAGGAGGGGGCTATTGGGCGGGCAACCGAGGTGCGCAGAAGCAGGGGGGCGCAACCATGGCAGCCGGTGGCAAGCAGGAACGCAAGATCCTGTATTACCGCAACCCGATGGGCTTGCCGGACACGTCGCCGGTGCCGAAGAAGGATCCAATGGGCATGGATTACATCCCAGTCTTTGAAGGCGGCGAAGCAGCCGAACCCGCCGCCGCCAACCAGATCGCCATCAGCACCGACAAGGTTCAGAAACTGGGCGTGCGCACCGCAAAAGCGAGCCGGAAAGCGATCAGCAAGACGGTGCGCGCGGCAGGTCGCATTGAGCCGGACGAGCGGCGCGTGTATGCGATTTCCCCCAAATTCGAAGGCTATGTCGAGCGCCTGTACGTCAATGCCACCGGCCAGGCTGTCGCCAAGGGGCAACCGCTGTTCGAGGTGTACAGCCCGGAACTGGTGTCGGCGCAGCGCGAATATGCGATTGCCGCACAGGGTGTGCAATCGCTGAAGGGCGCCGGCAGCGAGGCGCAGGAAGGCATGAAGCAGCTTGCCGAGTCGAGTCTGATGCGGCTGAAGAACTGGGACATTTCCGAGGAGCAGGTCCGCGCCCTGGCGAAATCAGGCACGGCCCGGCGCACCCTGACCTTCCGCTCGCCGGTTGCCGGCATCATCACTGAAAAGAAGGCGCTCCAGGGCATGCGCTTCATGCCGGGCGATTCCCTGTACCAAGTGTCTGATTTGTCCACCGTCTGGGTGCTGGCCGACGTCTTCGAGCAGGATATCGGGCTGGTCAAGGAAGGCGCGAAAGCCAGGGTGAGCATCAACGCCTATCCCGGCAAGGTGTTTACCGGTACGGTCACCTATGTCTATCCGACGCTCAATGCCGCCACGCGCACCGCACAGGCGCGGGTGGAGATGGCCAATCCCGGCCAGTTGCTCAAACCTGGCATGTTCTCCAGCGTGGAGGTGGCGGTTGCCGCTCGCGCCGAAGCGGTGACAGTGCCGGTGTCTTCCGTAATCGACAGCGGGACACGGCAGATTGTGCTGGTGCAGGTGAAGGAAGGGCGTTTCGAGCCGCGCGAAGTCCGGCTCGGGGCGCGCAGCGACGACAATATTGAGGTGCTGGAGGGCGTGCGGGAAGGCGAGGACGTGGTGGTTGCCGCCAACTTCCTGATCGATGCCGAGAGCAACCTGAATGCCGCCGTTGGTAGTTTTGGCCATGCAGCACATGGCAATAGTGCGGCAAAGGATGGTGGCCAAGCGGGCAAGACTGCTGGTGTCGTCGGACACAAAGGCGAAGGCGTGGTCGAAAAAGTCGATGCAAGCAGCGGCATGGTTAGTATCAACCATGGCCCGGTTGCGAGCCTGAATTGGCCCGCCATGACGATGGAATTCAAGGTCGCCAACAGCGCCTTGCTGGAGCAGTTGAAGCCGGGAGCGCGGGTGGCGTTTGAAATTGTCGAGCGCCAGCCTGGCGAATGGGTCGTCACCGGCGTGCGGCCGGTCGGGGGCAGCAAGGCGGATGCCACGGCGCCTGCGGTTAGTGCGCCGGCGGCGAACCCGCATGCCGGCCACTGACGGGAGACCAGCCATGCTCAACAAAATCATCGACTGGTCGGGCCGGAACGTTTTCCTGGTCCTGCTTGCCACGCTGTTTGTGTCGATTGGCGGCATCTATGCCGTCCTGAAGACGCCGATCGATGCGCTACCCGACCTGTCGGACGTGCAGGTGATCGTCTATACGGAATATCCTGGCCAGGCGCCGCAGGTGGTGGAAGACCAGGTCACCTATCCGCTGACGACCGCCATGCTGTCTGTGCCAAAATCGAAAGTCGTGCGCGGCTTTTCGTTTTTCGGCGCCTCGTTCGTGTACGTCATCTTCGAGGACGGCACCGACATCTACTGGGCGCGCTCGCGGGTGCTGGAATACCTGAATTCCGCTGCCGGCCGCATGCCCAAGGGCGTAACACCGCAGATCGGCCCGGACGCGACCGGCGTCGGCTGGGTCTATCAGTACGCAGTGCAGGACAAGAACAAGAACTTGTCGCTGGCCGAACTGCGCACCATGCAGGACTGGTATCTGCGCTACCAGCTGACCAAGGCGCATGGCGTGGCCGAAGTGGCTTCCATCGGCGGCTTCGTGCAGACGTATCAGGTCACGGTCGACCCGGTCAAGTTGCGCGCCTATGGCATTCCATTGTCCAAGGTGTCGCAGGTGATCCGCGATTCCAACCGCGACGTCGGCGGTCGCGTGATTGAAATGGCCGAAACCGAATACATGGTCCGCGGCAAGGGCTATCTGCGCGGCATTCAAGACATCGAGATGCTGGTGGTGAAAAGCGAAGGCGGCACGCCCGTGCTGATCCGTGACATCGCACGCGTCGAATTGATGCCGGACGAGCGGCGCGGCGTGGCCGAACTGAATGGCGAAGGCGAAGTGGTGTCGGGCATCGCGATGGCGCGCTACGGCCAGAATGCGCTGGAAGTGATCCACAATCTGAAGGAAAAAATCGCCGAACTATCCGCCGGCTTGCCGCAAGGCGTCTCGATCGAGGCGGTATACGACCGTTCCGACCTGATTCACCGCGCCATCGATACCCTTAAACGTACGCTTATCGAGGAAAGCATCATAGTTGCGCTGGTCTGCATCGTATTCCTGCTGCATGTAAGGAGCGCCCTGGTGGCGATCCTGATGCTGCCGGTCGGGGTGCTGATGGCGTTTATTGCCATGCGTCTGCTGGGCATGAACTCCAACCTGATGAGCCTGGGCGGCATCGCGATCGCCATCGGCGCCATGGTCGACGCGGCGATCGTGATGATCGAGAACGCCCACAAGCACCTGGAGCGGCTGAAGGAGGGCGAATCGCGGGTGGAGGCCATGCTGGCCGCCTGCAAGGAAGTCGGGCCGTCGCTGTTCTTTTCGCTCCTGATCATCACCGTGTCGTTCTTGCCGGTGTTTACGCTGGAGTCGCAGGAAGGCCGGCTGTTTTCGCCGCTGGCTTTTACCAAGACCTTCGCCATGGCGGGGGCGGCGCTGCTGTCGATCACGCTGGTACCGGTGTTGATGATGCTTTTCGTTCGCGGCAAGATCATGCCCGAAGCAAAGAACCCGGTGAACCGCTTTCTGATCTGGGCGTACCGGCCGATCATCCAGGGCGTGATGCGCTGGAAAAAGCTGACGATCCTTGGCGCGTTGATTGTGCTGGTGGTCTCTTTCTATCCGGCTTCGAAGCTGGGCAGCGAGTTCATGCCAACGTTAAACGAAGGCACCCTGCTGTACATGCCAGCCAGTCTGCCAGGCATGTCGATCACCAAGGCGGCGGAACTGGTGCAGACCCAGAACAAGATCATCAAGAGCTTCCCGGAAGTCGCCTCGGTGTGGGGAAAGGCGGGCCGCGCCAATACTGCGACCGACCCCGCGCCAACCGAGATGTTCGAGACGGTCATCAACCTGAAGCCGGAGTCGGAGTGGCGCGACGGCATGACCATGGACAAGCTGATCGCAGAAATGGACAAGGCCCTGCAATTCCCTGGCGTCTCTAACGCCTGGACCATGCCGATCAAGGCGCGCACCGACATGCTCTCGACCGGTATCCGCACGCCGATCGGCATCAAGGTGTTTGGCAAGGACCTCGCTGAAATGGAAAGGCTGTCCAAGGAAATCGAGGCGGTGGTCAAGCAGGTGCCCGGCACGACTTCCGCCTTTGCCGAGCGCATCACCGGCGGCTTTTACCTCAACATCGAGCCGGATCGCGCGCAACTGGCACGCTATGGCTTGAGCGTCGGCGAAGTGCAGGACATCATCGGTTCCGCACTTGGCGGCGAAATGGTCACCACCACGGTGGAAGGGCGCGAGCGCTTCGGCGTGACCGTGCGTTACCCGCGCGAATTGCGCAGCGACCCGCAACTGATCGGCCGCGAAGTGCTGGTGCCGACCATGGACGGCGCCATGATCCCGCTGGGCCAGTTGGCCAAGATCGAAGTAGCCAAGGGCGCGCCCGGTATCCGCACCGAAAACGCACTGCTGTCGACTTACATCTATGTGGACATTCGCGACCGCGATATCGGCGGATACGTGGCCGAAGCGCGCAAGGCGGTTAATGACCAGGTGCAATTCCCACCTGGCTACTACGCCACCTGGAGCGGCCAGTTCGAGGCGATGGAACGGGCGATCGGGAAAATGAAGATCGTGGTGCCGGTGACGCTCCTGATTATCTTCCTGCTGCTGTACCTGAACTTCAAGCGCCTGACCGAAACGGTGATCGTGATGCTGTCGGTGCCGTTTGCGCTGGTGGGCGGTGTCTGGCTAATGTGGCTCTTGAGCTACAACATGTCGGTCGCCGTTGCGGTGGGCTTCATTGCGCTGGCCGGCGTGGCGGCGGAAACCGGCGTGGTGATGCTGATCTACCTGGATCACGCCTGGGAAGAGGCTAAAGTCAAATGCCGGGCGGCCGGCACTACGCCGGGCGCCGCCGACCTGTACGCAGCGGTGATGGAGGGCGCGGTCGAGCGCGTGCGCCCGAAGATGATGACGGTGGTGGCGATCATGGCAGGGCTGTTGCCGATTCTGTGGGGCACCGGCACCGGCTCGG
>DPRS01000029.1 GCA_003537575.1 Oxalobacteraceae bacterium | reverse complement strand
CTGCCAGTTCGCGCATGCGCTGGAGAAGATCGCCGGCGCTGCTCAGCGCGCTTTCAGCGGTTTGTGCCAGGGAGACGCCGTCGCTGGCATTGCGGCGGGCCTGGTCCAGGCCGTTGATTTGCGCGGTCATGCGCTGGCTGATGGCCAGACCTGCGGCGTCATCCTTGGCGCTGTTGATGCGCAAGCCGGAAGACAGGCGCTGCAGGGAAGTCTGGAGAGCGGATTCCGAACGGGCGAGGTTGCGTTGCGAATTCAGGGATGCAACGTTGGTATTGATAACAGCCATGTTAATTCTCCTTAAGAGGGTCGGATACTTCCGGCTCGGATTTCTGCAATCTCGGTTTGCCTTCGTTTTGAATCGCGAATCAAACCTTGTTGAGAGCTTTATCGGGCGGTACTGAAAAAACTTTAGGCTTCGAAGAAGGTTTTATTTTTTCAGTCTCGTTCGAATGCGAGCCAGATACCCCGTTGTCGAGCGTTTTCAAAATTTCTTTAAGGTAATTTTGTCGTTTTTCGAGAAATATATTTTTGCGACAAAGCCTCAAGATTTTCCAAATGCTGCCGTCTAGGGCGTGATTTGCATGAATTTTGATGCTGAAAATGCAACTTTTCGGGCATAAAAAGCCCGCCTCGTGGCGGGTTCAATAAGAGGATCGCGTGAAAAGTAGATGCCTGCCCGGCCTCATTCCGCCGCCACCACCCGATTCTTCCCCGCGTGCTTGGCCTTGTAAAGCGCATCGTCGACGCGCTTGAGCAGCGTTTCCTGGTCTTCGCCATCCTTGCGCAGCGCCACTCCGGCCGAAAAAGTCACCAGGATGCGCTCATGCCTGTGCATGAAGATGCGCTTGGTCAGCTCACGCTGCACCCTTGTCACGGTCTGCATGGCTGCTTCCAGCGGCGTATCCGGCAGCACCAGCATGAATTCCTCGCCGCCGAAGCGGCCGACCACGTCCATCGTGCGCAGGGTGTCCTTGACCACCCTGACCAGGTGGATCAGCGCTTCATCGCCGGCCTGGTGGCCATGGGTATCGTTGAGCCGCTTGAAATCATCCAGGTCGAGCAGGGCGATGCACAGCGATGCCTTGCGGCGACTGGCGCGCGCCACCTCGCGTTCGAACACGTCGTCGAGTCCGCGCCGGTTCAGGCAGCCGGTCAGCTGGTCTTCTCGCACCAGTTCGCTCATCTGCTCGAGTTCCGCCTGCAGTTGCTGGATGCGGCTCTCCGCTTCCTGCACCTGCTGTCGCGCCGCCAGCATTTCATCGCGCGAGCGCAAGGCCTCGATCTGGGCGCTGCGGGTATCGCGCATGACATCGTCGAGGATCCTGTTGAGCGCCATGAGATCGGTGGTCTTGCCGATCTTTTGCGAATAGGTGGTCATTTTTTCATGGTAATCGCCGGTGGTGGAGGCAACGGCGCTGAGGCGATCGATAAAGGTAATCATCATGTTTTTCACCGTCAGTTTGGCTTCGGCCAGGCTATGCTTGAGCATGCTCTGCTTGTAGATCACTTCCTTCATGCTGCGCGTGGCATCGTGCAGGGCGGCCTGGCTGAGCGGTCCTGCCAGCAGGTTCTGCACACCGGCAACCTGGCCGCGCAGCCAGCTATCGTCTTCCAGCAGTTCGCCGATGTTTTCCAGCAGGAGCTTGAACAAGCCCAGCAGCAGCGCCTGCTGTTCGCCGAGGTCGGCGCTCTTGATCTCGATCTTGAAATACAGCTGCTTCAGGCGCGCGTTGATGCCGTCGATCGCACTGCCGCTGCGCGCATCCTTGACCGCCGCCGCCAGCTGTTCCGTTTCCGCGCTTAGTTCGGCATCGCTCTGCAGCAGTGAAACGACGGCGAAGCTCAGCGTGCGCGCCAGCATTTCGCGCAGCGTGTCGGCCTGCATGTCCGCCAGCAGGGTGCGTGTCATGCCGGGTTGCGGCGCAGGGGCTGGCGCGGCAGCCGCAGCCGCCGGCGTGGCTGCCGGCTGCGCGGCTTTCTCGCTCAGCTGCACCAGCTGGCGGCCGTATTCATCCCAGTCTTGCGCCGCCGCCGCCCGTCGCAGGCGGTGGCCGGCATCGGTCAGCGCCGGCGACATGATCATGTTTTCGGCAAAAGCCTGCAGCATGTCCTGCGCATCCGGTTTACCCGCCGTGCCGGCGATTTCCTCGTAAATCTCGCGATAGGCGTCCGGCGTCGGCGCCTTCCGACGCAGCGCCAGCTGGCGGATCGTCTCTCGGGCGATTTCTGCGGGATTCTGGCTATGCTGCTTGTCGGAGGCGGATGACATTGCTGTGTTTGCGTGAGCTGGCCGGGTTTTCATGTATTTATTCCAATTTTATTGATCGCCCTGGCATGGCGATGGGCGGAACAGGCGGTAAAAGCCGGCTTACTTTGCGGTTTGAGCGGCATGGCTCAAGATCCCGCAGTTCCGCGAGCGGAAGCAGATCCTGCCTGGCCTGGCGACAGAAATGCGCGCAGCGGCAAGGCGCTTGCCCTAATTGTTAAATGGAAATTTACAATTTTGCCAGAGTTGGCAAGGGAGGGGAGATGTTTATTCTTCGACCAGCCGGTTCTTGATGGCGTAATGCGTCAATTCGGCGTTGTGGCGCAATTTCATTTTTTGCAGGAGTCGCGAACGGTACATGCTGATGGTCTTGACCGACAATGCCAGTTCCTGCGCGATATCGCTGACCGTCTTGCCGGAAGCGATCATGGTCAGTGTCTGGAATTCGCGGTCGGACAAGGTTTCGTGCGGCGGCACTTCGCGCTCTTCATTGATCTGGTTGGCCAGTTCCTGCGCCAGTGCAGCGCTGACATACTTGCGGCCGCCAGCCACCTGGCGGATGGCGTTGACCAGTTCGGCCGGCGCGCTCTGCTTGTTGAGATAGCCCGCCGCGCCTGCCTTGAGCGAGCGGATCGCATACTGGTCCTCGCGATGCATGGTCAGGATCAGCACGACCACATCCGGTATTTCCTTGCGCACCTGCTTCAGGACTTCGATGCCGTTACGATCCGGCAGCGAGATATCCAGCAGCAAGACATCGCCTTTCCCCTGGCGCACCAACTTGATCGCCTCCAAGCCGTTTTCCGCTTCGCCGGCGACGGCGATATCGCCGGTATCGGCAAGAATCTGCTTCAATCCTTCACGGACGATCGCATGGTCATCCGCGATCAGGACGTTGATGGTGTGCTTGGTGCTCATAGTGCCGAGCATTATTGCCTATTGGCAGCGTACGTCAAGGGTTTGCATCAAGGGTTTGACAAAGGGATTCGGATCGATACAACACAGCCGCCGGCCGCGGCATTTTCTAGGCACAGCTCGCCACCCAGCGCAAGGACCCGTTCGGTCATGCCGCGGATGCCGAAAGACTGCGGCTTGCGCTGGTCGGCGGCGGCGATGCCCTTGCCATTATCGGCGACTTCGAGGAAAAGATTGTCTTCCCTGCATACCAGCCTGACTTCGACCCGGCCGGCGCCAGCATGTTTGCAGATATTGGTCAGCGCTTCCTGAAAAATGCGGAACAGGACTGTTGCCTGGTCCGTCGGCAACGCGATTTCCTGCGCGTCGACATCGAGTGCGCAGGGGATGCCGGTCTGTTTCTCGAATTCCCGCGCCTGCCATTCGATGGCGGCGCCGATGCCGAAGTCGAGCACGCCGGGTCGCAGGTCGCCGGCGATACGATGGATGGCTTCAAGGGTGCGGTCGACCAGGGAATCGACGTAGCGCGCCTTGTCGGTCAGCTCCAGCGCGGCGTCCGCCGGCAGGTGCCTGGCCAGCAGCGCCAGCGCCATCTTGATCGCCGTGAGGTTGCCGCCGAGATCGTCGTGAATTTCGCGGGCGATGCGGCTGCGCTCCTGTTCCTTGACCTTTTCCACGTGCGCCGACAGTTCCGCCAGTTGCGCGCGTGAGCGCTTGATTTCGGCTTCCTCCAGCTTGCTCTGGGTGATGTTAGACATGATGCCGTCCCACTGCATCCTGACGCCCACGTTCTGCTCGGCGGCCGCCAGGCGCGGGGTGCAGCGCAGATTGATCCACTTGATATCGTTCCATTGCGCCACGCGGATACGGCCTTCCCAGTTCCAGGCCTTGCCGCCGGTGGCAGACGTCATCATCGATGCGCGGAACGAAGCACGGTCTTCCGGCAGCAGCAGGGTCGCGAAGCGCTCCGGTTCGTTATGCAACTGCTGCACAGTGATGCCGAGCAGGGCATGGCAGCCTTCGCTCAGGTACGGGAAATCGAGCCTGCCATCGGCGTGCAGCCGGCATTGAAACACCAGCCCGGGGGTATGGGAGACGATCGCCTGGAAACGGGATTCCCAGTCATTAATGGGTTTCTGGCGTCGGCTAGGCATGCGCGTGGGCGGACATGGAGAAGCTCGGCTGTGACGGCGCTAGGCGGAAGCGGATTCCGGCTCCCGCTGCGCATCGGGCGCCCGCTGCTCGAATTCGGCGAGAAATTTTTCCCGCACTTCGGCTGGCATGGCGACCGGCTTCAGGGTTTTCAAATCCACCCAGACGGCGGTCAGGTCGGCGCTGGCAATGATGCCATCCCGTTCAATCGTGTGCGCCCAGACCATCTTGGTGCGGCCGAGCGATTTCACGCCGATGGAAACTTTCAGCACGTCATCCAGGTAAGCCGGCCTGAAGCAATCCAGGTGCAGGTCGCGCGCCACGAAAAACGCGCGGTAATGCCGCTCGACATAGCGCTGGCTGAGGCCCAGATGGTGAAACCATTCCGTGCGTGCGCGTTCCAGGAAATTCATGTAATTGCCGACATAAACCATGCGGCCTGCATCGATATCCTGATTATAGACCCTTAAGACGACTGAAAATTTACCTGGGGTGGGGGAGACATTGATGTTGGTGAGCACGGTGTTTTGCATGAAGTTCAACAGGTCAGGGTGAATTTCCGGCTCAGGGGCGAGGCCGGCATCATGCAGGAAGCGGGTAGGTCCCGGCTCGCTGCGAGCGGCTTGATTATAGTCGGGCTTGTTTTGCAGTTGCCTTATGGAACTCAAGTTGATCTTGAATTCGATGCAAATATGCAACGTGGCAAGGGAGAGGGCACCATGCGTGGCACCAAATGAAAAAGGCTTACGTCTTTTAAACGTAAGCCTTTTGGTAATGCTGGTGCGGCTGGCAGGAATCGAACCCACGACCCCTTGGTTCGTAGCCAAGTACTCTATCCAGCTGAGCTACAGCCGCGTTGAAGACAGAATTATAGCCGCGTTTCCAGGATTTTGGAAGCGGTTTATTTCCATGAAATAAAAAAGAGGGAAAGGCAGGAAATCACGGGAAATTGATGCAAAACGACAAGACTGCAATTTCGGGGAATGAATGACACATTGCCACTGTCTATCTTGATAAGCATAGCCCAGGCCATCAGCCGGGTTGCTTCATGCATGTCCCCGACTTAACTAAAGTTAATTGAAATTATGCAATCAGGATCGTTACGTCTTTCCTTCAGATTCATTCTTCCGGTGGCCCTGGTATGGGCGCTGCTCGCCTATGCCGTCGTGCCCTGGGTCGACAACCTGACCCTGCGCTGGTTTGTGCGCGACCTGGATACGCGCTCGCAGATGATGGCTTCCGCGCTGCAGGATCCCCTGCAGGAATACATGGCACAGAAGTCGCCCAGAAGAATCGCCGAGCTGTTCGACCGCACGGTACAGGACCAGCGCCTGTTCGCCCTGGCGTTTTGCGACGACAACGGCAAGCTTTTGTACAAGACGCGCACCTATCCGCTAACGTTGGGCTGCATGGCTGAGGGCCGGCCGCAAACACTGCATCAAAGCATGGTGCCGCTGCCGCAAGGCTCGGTGCATGTCACCGAAAGCCCGCTGCGGGTGGAAGGCGGCAATTACGAGGGCAAGCTGATCCTGGTGCATGACACCAGTTTCATCGAGCGCCGCAGCGCCGACGCCCGCAAGTACGTGCTGGCGCTGTTTGCCGTGCTGGCGGCGGTGATGGCGCTGCTGACCATCCTGATCGCGCATTTCAGCCTGCGCGGCGTGCTCGATGCGCTCAAGGATGTGCTGGTCGGCGACGCCAGGCCGCAGGCCCGCCACGGTCCGCACGAGCCGGCGCCGGACATCCAGCCGCTGGCCGGCGACTTGCGCGCGCTGCTGTATGAATATAGCGTGGACAAGCGCGCCCGCGACGACAGCTCGCGCCAGTGGACCCCGGAAAAGCTGCGCGTGCTGCTGCGCGAGGAACTGGCCGGCGACGAGGTGCTGGTGGTCTCCAACCGCGAACCTTATATCCACATGCAGACCGCCAAGGGGCTGCAGGTGCATCGACCGGCCAGCGGCCTGGTGACGGCGGTCGAACCGGTCATGCGCGCCTGTTCCGGCACCTGGATCGCCCACGGCAGCGGCTCCGGCGACCGCGCATCGGTAGACCGCAACGACCGCGTCAAGGTGCCGCCTGCGCGCCCCAGCTATACGCTGCGCCGGGTCTGGCTCAGCAAGGAGGAAGAGCAGGGCTTCTACTATGGCTTTGCCAACGAGGGCCTGTGGCCGCTGTGCCATATCGCCCACGTGCGACCGGTGTTCCGCTCGGCCGACTGGGAGCACTATGTCGCAGTCAACCAGCGCTTCGCCGATACGGTGGTGCAGGAGGCGCATACCGACGATCCGGTGGTGCTGGTGCAGGATTACCATTTCGCGCTGCTGCCGCGCATGGTGCGCGAAGCCTTGCCGAAGGCGACCATCATCACTTTCTGGCACATCCCCTGGCCCAATCCGGAATCCTTCGGCATCTGCCCGTGGCGCGAGGAAATCCTGGAAGGGCTGCTGGGCAGCACCATTCTCGGCTTCCACACCAGTTTCCACTGCAAGAATTTCCTGGAAACCGTGGACCGCTACCTGGAAGCCCGCATCGAACACGAAGTCTCCACCATTTCTTACGGCGGCAAGCTGACCCAGGTGGAAAATTATCCGATTTCGATTGCGTGGCCCGAGCCGGAACATGGGCAGCCGGACGTGGCCGATTGCCGGCTAGCGGTGCGCCGCGAGCTGGCGCTGCCGGAAAACCACCTGCTGGGGCTGGGGGTCGACCGGCTCGACTATACCAAGGGCATCATCGAGCGTTTCCAGGCGGTCGAACGCATGCTGGAACAGTATCCGGCGCTGGTCGGCAAGTTTACCCTGCTGCAGATCGCTGCGCCGAGCCGTTCATCGCTGGATGAATACCAGAACTTCGAGGCGCGCGTGCGCAGCCTGGCGCAGCGCATCAACCAGCGTTTCGGCAGCGGCGTGTATGTGCCGATCATGCTGAAGGTCGAGCACCACGATGCCGAGCAGGTCAACCGCCTGTACCGCGCCGCCGACGTCTGCGTGGTCACCAGCCTGCACGACGGCATGAATCTGGTGGCCAAGGAATTCATCGCCGCGCGCGACGACGAGCGCGGCGTGCTGGTGCTGTCGCAGTTCACCGGCGCCGCCCGCGAGCTGCACGAAGCGCTGGTGGTCAATCCCTACCATATCGAGCAAAGCGCCGAAGCGCTGTACCGGGCGCTGACCATGCCCGAGATCGAGCAGCGCGAGCGCATGCGCAGCATGCGTTCGCTGGTGAAGGATTTCAATGTCTACCGCTGGGCCGGGCGCATGCTGCTGGATGCGGCGCGGCTGCGGCAGCGCGAGCGCATCACGAGCAAGATCCATTCCCATAGCCGCGCCTCGCTGCGCCGGGTGGTGTAGGCATGCAGGCGCTGTTTTCCGGCAAGGGGCAGGCGCGGCTGGACGACGTCGTGCAGCCAGGCATCCTGTGCGCCTTCGACTTCGACGGCACCCTGGCGCCGATCACCAGCCACCCGGAAGGAGCGCGCCTGCCGCGCGATGTGCTGGAGCGCCTGCTGCACCTGTCTTCGCTGACGCCGATTGCCGTGCTCACCGGGCGTTCCCTGTCGGATATCCGCGCACGCCTCGGTTTCGATCCGCCCTATGTGGTCGGCAATCATGGCGTCGAAGGCATGGCCGATGCCGCCGACCTGGCCCGCCACGAAGCCTGCTGCCGCGCCTGGCGTGCCCAGATCGATGCGGCGCTGGGCAAACAGCAGCAGCTGCAAGCGAACAACCAAACAGGCATGCAGGCAGGCATCCAGGCGGGTATCCATCTGGAAGACAAGCGCTATTCGCTGTCGCTGCATTACCGCGCGGCGCCCGATCATGCGGCTGCGGCGGCCCGGCTGCAGGGCCTGATCGCGCGGCTCGAACCGGCGCCCCGGGTGGTCGCGGGCAAGTGCGTGTTCAACCTGCTGCCGCCGGATTCGTTCGACAAGGGGGGCGCCTTGCTGCAGTTGCTGCGGCGTAGCGGCGCCGCCGGCGCGATCTATGTCGGCGACGATGTCACCGACGAGGATGTGTTCCGCATGCGCAGCGATGAAGTGCTGTCGGTGCGGGTGGAGTACGCGGCCGGCAGCGCGGCGGAATTCTACATTCCGGAGCATGCGGACATCGCCCGCCTGCTGGATGAACTGATCAGGCGCCTCGCGCGCATGCAAGCCGGCAAGGCGGCGCAACTGGCCGGGCCCGAGCGCGCCTGAGGCAAAAAGAAAGGAAACGCATGAGCAGCCTGGACATGGGATTGATCGGCAATTGCCGCACCAGCGCCCTGATCGACCGGAATGCCGCCATCGTCTGGTGGTGCTATCCCTATTTCGATAGCGATCCGCTGTGCAGCGCCCTGTTGCAGCCGGAAGGGCGGCAGGAGCAGGAAGAGCGCGCGCCGCAGGATGGCCGGCAGGGGCGGCGGCAGGAAGGGCAGGAGGGCATGATCGGCGTCATCCTCGAAGGCGGCCATCCAGTCGAGCAGTGCTATGAGCGCAACTCGGCGGTGCTGCTGACGCGGCTGGCCGATGGCCAGGGCAACGCCATCGAGGTGATCGATTTCGCCCCGCGCTTTTACATGTACGGGCGCATGTTTTCGCCGGCGATGCTGGTTCGGATCATCCGCAAGGTGGCGGGCCGGCCACGAATTGCGCTGCAGATCCGGCCCACCGCCGAATACGGCAAGCGCCGCGCCGAAGCGCGCTGCGGCACGCACCACATCTCCTTTGCCGGCGGCTCGCAGGCGATGCGGCTGACCACCGATGCCTCGGTGGCGGCGGTCATCGACGAAAGCCCCTTCTTCCTGCACGACAGCATCACGCTGCTGATGGGGCCGGACGAGACGCTCAGCGGTTCACCCCATGAAGTCGGGCGTTCGTTCTACGAAAACACGCGCAGCTACTGGGCCGACTGGGTGCGCAGCCTGGCCATCCCGTTCGAATGGCAGGACGTGGTGATCCGCGCGGCGGTCACCCTGAAGCTGAACGTGTTCGAAGACACCGGCGCCGTCATCGCCGCCGTCACCACTTCGGTGCCGGAAGCGCCGCACAGCGTGCGCAACTGGGATTACCGCTTCTGCTGGTTGCGCGATGCGTATTTCGTCGTGCACGTGCTCAACCGCCTGGGCGTGACGCGGACCATGGAACGCTATCTCGGCTACATCCTCAACATCGTCGCCGACGCCCGCGACGCGCCGCTGCAGCCGGTCTACGGCATCCGCCGCCAGGCCTTGCTGGAGGAAAGCGTTGCGCCCGGACTGGCCGGCTATCGCGGCATGGGGCCGGTGCGGGTCGGCAACCTGGCCTACAAACAGGTCCAGAACGATGTCTTCGGCACCGCCATCCTGGCCACTACCCAGGCCTTCTTCGACGCCCGCCTGGAACGCCCGGCAGACCAGGCGATCTTCCAGGACATGGAGCGCCTGGGCGAGCAGGCAATCCGCTATTACAAGGAGCCCGACGCCGGCATCTGGGAATTGCGCGGCACCCAGCGCGTGCATACCTTTTCCAGCATCATGTGCTGGGCCGCCTGCGACCGCCTGGCCTCGATCGCCAACCACCTGGGCTTGCCGCCGCGCGCCGCCTACTGGCGCGAGCATGCCGGCGTCATCCATCGCGAGATTTGCGACAAGGCCTGGAATGCGCAGATGAACAGCTTTGTCTCGACCTTCGGCGGTGACCGTCTCGATGCCAGCCTGCTGCTGATGGGCGAATTCAATTTCCTGGAGGCGAACGACCCGCGCCTGGCTGGCACGGTGGCGGCCATCGAGCAGCACTTGCGGCGCGGCGATTTCCTGCTGCGCTACGACGAGGAAGACGATTTCGGCTTGCCGGAGACGGCGTTCCTGGTGTGCACCGAATGGTGGATACTGGCACTGGCGCACATCGGGCAAAAGGACCGCGCCCGCGAACTGTTCGAGAAAGTGCTGGCGCACCGCAACCATCTCGGCCTACTGTCCGAGGATGTGGCGCCGGAAACCGGAGAATTGTGGGGCAACTTCCCGCAGACTTACAGCATGGTCGGTCTGATCCAGTGCGCCATGCGCTTGAGTATTCACTGGGATGCGGCATACTGAAGCCATGGACAAGACAATCTATCTCGGCGCGCTCGATATCGGCGGCACCAAGCTGGCGGCCACCGTGGCCGACGCCTCCGGCCCGCTGGCGCGCGTGGTGGCGCCGACAGCGCGCAGCGGCGGCGAACGCGCGGTCGGCGAGCAGGCGACCAGCCTGCTGGCGCAGGCTTGCGCCACTGCCGGCATCGCGCCCGGCATGATTCGCCGCGTCGGCGTCAGTTCCTGCGGCCCCTTCGTCACCGTCGACGGCGCCATCGCCCTGGTCACTCCCAACCTGTGCGGCGGCCTTTCCGGCGCCTCCGACCTGCCCAACGACTGGACCCGCATCCCGCTGGAATCAGTGTTGCGCGAGAGCTTTGCCGATGTCGTCATCCGCAATGATTGCGTGGCCGCGCTAACAGGCGAACGCAGCTTCGGCGCCTTGCAGGACCAGGCCAATTGCGTCTACGTGACCTGGAGCACCGGCATCGGCTTTGGCCTGTGCGTCGATGGCCACATACTGCTGGGCAAGCACGGCAATGCCGGCCATGCCGGCCACATGCTGCTTGACGCGGCATCTGATGCGCTGTGCGGCTGCGGCAACCGCGGCGATGTCGAAGCCCTGGTTTCGGGGCGCAACCTGGGCCGGCGCGGTGGGCAGAATGCCGCCGCCATCTTTGCCGCGGCGCGGCAGGGAGAATCAGCCGAGCGCACGCTGGTGGAGCAGGCGGCGCAATGGTTTGGCCGCGCGCTCTACAACCTGGCGGTCACGCTGGACACACGGGTTTTCGTTATCGGCGGCAGCGTATGGCTGCACCATGGCGACTGGCTGGAAGCGCTGGTGCAGCATGAAATCGTGACGCGCCTGCCGGCGCTGACGGCGGAAGTAACGTTGAAGCCCGCCGCGCTCGGCTCCCTGGTGGCCGATATCGGCGCCCTGTGCCTGGTGCTGCCGGCGGAGTGGCGCGAGACATGGCGCCAGCGCCAGCCGTGGCAGGCGCTGACCAGCTAGAACGGATTCAGCCCGATCTGACTCGCCGATGCCGGCGCGCCTAGCGCACGGCGGGCTGCGGTGCGGGAGCCTGCGACTGAGGCGCCGGTTCCGCCACGAAAATTTCCACCCGGCGGTTTTGCGCCTTGCCGGCGGCGCTGTCATTGGAAGCGATCGGTTCACGCGAGCCGCGGCCGTCCACCGTGAAGCGCGCCGGCGACACGCCGCGCGCCGTCAGATAGTCGCGCGTGTTCGCGGCGCGGTTGCGCGACAGCGGTTCATTAATGGCGTCGCTGCCGGTATTGTCGGTATGGCCGATGATGCTGACATTGGTCGCCGGATTTTCCTTGAGACTGGCGGCGAAGCGGTCAAGCACGGGGCGGAAGTTGGGCTTGATGTCGGCGCGGTTGGTGTCAAAGGAAATATCGCTGGGAATCTCCAGTTTCAGGCGGTTGTCAGCGGTCTGGCTGACTTCCACGCCGGTGCCCTGGGTGGCATTTTCCATGGCGCGTTTTTGCGCCTCCATGCGGGACGACCAGATATTGCCGGCAATCGCGCCGGCGGCGGCGCCGATGGCCGCGCCGGTTACCGCATCCTTGCGGTCGCCGGCCATCGCACCGATTACTGCGCCTCCGAGGGCGCCGAGCCCGGCACCCTGGGCCGTGCCGCGCTGGGTCGGTGACATGTCGGCACAGCCGGAAGCGGCCAGCGCTGCGACGACAGCAAGAATCGTCAATTTTTTCATGGTGGATGTCCTTTGTTTTTCAGATGGTGGATTGCCTGGCTCGATGCGCGGGAAATGCAATGATTGCGCGTTTTGTCACGCGTTTTTGTCACGCGTGGAGCGGCAAAGCGATTTATAGACAGCAAAATAAGTTAAAAAGTTTCCAGGATGCTCATGTTGCAGTCTGAATATAGTCAGAAAATTCTCTAAAGTCAGGCAAGACTCTTGACGCGCAAAACCGGATTTCCATCATTTTAATGGCAAATGTGACATGCTCCATGGTGCGCAAACATTGTGTCGATAGATGTTGACACATGGAAATACATTTCCTAGTATGGTGTTGATCCAAGGAAATATATTCTTCCATTCATCTCATCATTCACCTCGCTATTGCGAGTATTTTTACTGGAGAAAAAGCCAATGAATCAAGCTTCTATCCAACTTGATGCAAAAAAATCCGCCTACCAGGTTCTCGATAAAGCCTGGCGTGGACACAGTTTTCCGGTCGATCCCAAAGCGATCGCTGTCGCCATGGGGCTTACCGTGCTGGAAGCCGAACTGCCGGAAACCATCCTTGGGGGGGTGATCAAGGATGCCGACAAGAATGCGGTAGTCATGCTGAACCAGTGCGACAGCGATGACCACAAGCGTTTCAATTGCGCGCAAAAGTTGGGTTATTACATTGAACAAAGCCGGCAGCATGCCGAATGCTACAAATACGTGGAATTTCGGGTGCGCCAGGGCAGCATGGACAGCGGCGTATCGGAAATCTTTGCCGATGCTTTTGCCGCTTCCTTGTTGATGCCGGAACTGGCAATACGCCAGCTGGCAAGAAAAGGCATGGCATTCAAGGGCATGACGCGGCACTTCGGTGTGACTGCCGAGGCGCTGGAATATCGCCTGAAACAACTTGGCATCGATCTGGAGCAGATCGTCGCCGCCTGATGTTGCAAACTGTGTAATCTCCTGGGGGGACTGTAGTGCTTCAATGGGTTGGCGTCGTTGGCGCCGACCCATTTTTTTTATCCATCCGCCATAGCTGCGCAAGCCGGGCTCAGATCAGGCCGGCCGCTGTCAACTCCCGTTTCAGGTAGGCGTAGAAGACAGGCGCGGCAACCACGCCTGGCAAGCCGAACATCGCTTCCATGACCAGCATGGCGATCAGCAATTCCCAGGGCCGCGCCTGGATTTGCCGGCCGATGATTTTCGCATTCAGGAAGTATTCGAGCTTATGGATCACCACCATGAATGCCAGCGAAGCGACCGCAATCTGCAGTGAATGCGACAGACCCGCAACCACCAGCACCGTATTCGAGACGATGTTGCCGACCACCGGCAAAAGTCCGGCAAAGAAGGTGACGGCGACAATGCTCTTGGCCAGCGGCAGGTGCACGCCGTTCAACGGCAGAACGATAAAAATATAGCCGGCGGTGAGCAGGGCATTGATGGCGGCGATGCGCACCTGGGCAAAAACGATCTGTCTGAAAGCATCGTTCAAAGCCAGTGCACGCTCGCGCAAGGCCAGCGCCAGCGCTTGCGTTGCATGCGCCTCGGTAGTGTCATGCAACGCTACCATGGCGCCGATGATCATGCCGAGCAGGACATGAGCGGCGGTGCGGCCGGCTTCCTGGCCAAACAGGCGGGCCTCGCCGGCGTGCTGGCGCAACCAGGCGGTAATCATTTCTCTCAGCGCATGGACATTGTCTGGCAAGTAGCCTGCCAGCCAGGATGGAATCTGGTCGCGCGAATCTTCCAGGATGTCCGCCATTTTCTGCAGCAGGGTTTCAATGCTACCGGCATCGCTGTTGAAAAATGCCAGCGTGCCCCATATCGCCAGGCTCAATAAGCCTACCGTAAGAATCGACAATGCCGCTACGGCGAGTAGACGGGCGCGCGTGCTGCTGAGTTTTCGCGCCATCAGCGGCGCCAGCAGGTGCACCAGAGCAAATACCAGCAAGCCGGAAAACAGCGATGCCAGCAAGCCGAAATGCAGGATTCCCCACAGAGCCAGCGCCGTCAGCAGATAAGACACCGCTGTAATGGAGGAGTATTTACTGGTTTGCCACATGGGTGTGTTCAGCAGGGAAGCTTGTAGAGTTACATGCGGGAGGCTGCTCGATAGAGAGAAACAGCAAGCTATCGAAGCACTTTTTGACAAAAATCAAAGTGTTGTAAAGCGTAACACAAAGACTATCGATAGTTTCCGCTCTTGATAAACCGCAGACCAAGCAATTTTCCGTGTTCGATAATGCACTTTCTTGATGGGATGCATTCATGTGATTTCTTACGTTAATGCAAGCACTTCCCTTTTTTAAGATCTCGTACGGCTTGTATGCTGCAGTTTCCCGAAACCGGTCCGGCAATGGACCCCGCTTGGGAAGGCAGCACATTGCCGCAACTCGGAATTTACCAGGTTCGGGCTTTATGCTTATAGGTGGCCGTTTCAATTTGCTATCCGCACTCAGCTTCAAGTCCCTGGTTGCCGGCGTTGTTGGTATTTTTGCATCCATTTCCACGTCATTACAGCTTGCAAATTCGGCGCTGCGCATCAAGACCGGGTTGCGCACCAGGCAGGCGCAGTTACAGGCAGTCAATGACGCTTCGCCTCTGGGGCTGGTCTATTGCAACCTGAAAGGCGAGTGCAGCTACCTCAACCGCACCATGGAACAGATGGCGGGCCGGTCCCTGGATGGCTTGCGGGGCAAGGGCTGGCGTCGCTGCCTGCATCCGTTCGACCGCGCGCGCATCCTCGCCGACCTGGGTGCCTGGGATGCCCAGCACAATCCGGCCTTTACGACAGTCTGCCGCCTGCGTCGCCCCGGCGATGCGCCCTTGTGGGTGGCGCTGAAAGTGACTCCGGTAATAATATCCGGCAAGCCGGCTGGCTACGTCGCCAGTCTGGAAGATATCACCGCAAGGCGCTCCAATGAACTGGCGCTAATCAAGAGCGAGCAGCGCTTGCGTCTGATTACCGACAATATTCCGGCGCTGGTGGCCTATGTCACCACCGACGAGCACATTGCCTTCGCCAATCGCCGCTACGAGGAAGCCTACGGCATCCTGCACGAGGAGCTGGCCGGCATGGCCGTCAGCGAAGTGCTGGGGCCGGATGTCTACGCCCAGAGCCATCATTACATCCGCCAGGCATTGGCGGGCACGCCGGTCCTGTTCGAGCGCACGGTCAGGTGCGAGCAAGGCTTGCGCTACGAGCGCGTCAGCTATATCCCGGACATCGACCAGTGCGGCACGGTGACAGGCTATTTCGGCCTGGTGGAAGATATCACCGCGCTCAAGCTGGTCGAGGCGAAATTACGTCAGCTGGTGCGGGTCGATCCGCTGACCGGCATCGCCAACCGCCTGCAGTTCGATGAAAGGCTGGCGGACGCGATCCGCTTCAGCCGCCGCTACGGCAGCGGGATGGCGGTGCTGTTCCTTGATATCGACCACTTCAAGGAAATCAATGACAGCTGCGGCCACCAGGGCGGCGACCAGGTCTTGCGCGAATTCGCCCAGCGCCTGCTGGCATGCGTACGCGATACCGATACCGTCGCGCGCATTGCCGGCGATGAATTCGTGATCATCCTGGAGGGGCTGACAGCGGCGGAAGAAGCGCAAGGAGTGGCGCGCAAGATCATCGCCGCCATGCAGCAGCCGTTCGAAGTCTGCGGGCGGCCGCGCGCCGTTACCACCAGCATCGGCGTGGCCGTCAGGCGACAGGATGACGACGATGCAAAAGCTTTGCTGGCCCGTGCTGATGAAGCCCTTTACCGGGCCAAATCGGCGGGACGCAATACGTTTGAAACAAACCCGGATTCGATGGATGTTTTTTGAGTATAATGCGCCGGTCGTTCCGATTCGAGGTAGTGGTGCAGTATCAGTCTGTCATTCCCTTCTTGCTTCAAACGATGTAACCGGGCGTATGCCCACTTTTATTGTAAAAAGGAAATGAAATGGCAACTGGTACCGTAAAATGGTTTAACGATGCAAAAGGTTTTGGCTTCATCACCCCGGATGAAGGCGGCGAAGATCTGTTCGCTCACTTTTCCGCAATCCAGGGCAATGGCTTCAAGACCCTGAAGGAAAATCAGCGCGTGAGCTTCGAAGTCACCACCGGCCCGAAGGGCAAGCAGGCTTCCAACATCCAGGCTATCTAAGCATCTGGAATAGCCGCAGCTTTTCAAGCTGATTCAGGCTAGTCAGAAAATCCCCGGTTCGCCGGGGATTTTTTTTGTCAGCGCCATTGGTTCGCCGGCGGCGCGGCAGTCAGGGTCGCGCGGCAATCGGCGCCACGCGCATGTCTTCGCGCAGCTCGTTGCCGGGATAGCGTACCACCAGGGCTCCCGGCGCCAGGCCGGAGAGGATTTGCGCCTCATCCTGGTTGCGCTGGCCGAGCGTGACCTTGCGTTGATGGGCGCGGCCGTTTTCCACCGCGAAGACGTGCCAGTCGGCGCCGACCCGGAACAGGCTGCTGCCGGCGACCTTGACGGTGTCGGGACTGGACCAGACCACGATGCGGGCTTCGATGCGGTAGCCGTCGCCCAGCGGGCCGAGCGGATCGACCGGGTCGCCGATGACATTGACGCGCTGTTCTTCCACGCCCAGCGCGGAGATCTTGGTGAAGGCGCCGGGCTCGACCAGGCGCACCTGCGCGCGCAGGGTCTTGCCGCCGCCCCAGCCTTCCAGCAGCATGGCATCGCCCGGCTTGATCCTGACTGCATCGGTGGACAGCACATCCACCACGATTTCGTAGCGCATGGGGTCGCCCAGCGTGACCAGCGGCGTGCCGGCGGCGACAGTGCGCTCGCTGGTTTCATTGACCTTCAGGACGACGCCATCCACGGGGGATGCCAGCGGCAATTGCGGCGGCCGCGCGCCGGCCGGCAAGGCGGCTCCCTGCAGCGCCGCTTGCGCCGCCTGCACGTCCGCCAGCGCCGCCTGTTCGCGCGAGCGGGCGGCATGCGATTCGGCGCGGCTAGTCTTTTCCGCCGTCACGGCCTTTTCCAGCGCCTGCGGCGAAACGAAGGCGTTTTTCACAAGGCGTTCGAGGCGGGCGTGCTCGCTTTCGGCAAGCTGCAAGTCGGCATCGGCGCGTCGCACCCGCAGCGCCGCTTCACGGGCCAGCGCCCTGGCCGCATCTAGACGGGCCTGGGCTTCCTGCCTTTGCCGCGTATCCATCGGCAATGGATTGAGTAATGCCACCGCCTGGCCCTTGCGCACCGGATCGCCCTCATGCAGTTCGATGCGCGCCATTTCCGCCGCCACCGGGGCGGCAATCACGTATCTGTCATGAACGCGGATTTTTCCTTCGTTATTGACCGTCACCTGCATGGGGCCGCGGACGACCTTTGTGGTTTCCACCGGCAGCGGCCGCGGGGCGAACAGGAACCAGGCCAGGGCGCCGGCCGCCAGCACGCCGGCGGCGATCCAGGCGCGGCGTCGCATACGGTGCGGCGACGCGGAGGAGGAGGGTGAAGAAGTTGTATTCATCGATATGCGCTATGGGTTATTCCCGGGTTTTGAGAACCTGTATCAGATCCAGTTGCTGCACCTTGCGCCACACCAGCAAGCCGGAGGCAGCGGTTGCCGCCAGCACGACGCCCATCGACAGCAGGAAAGTGCGCGCGCTGACGACTAGCGGGATGCGGAACATTTCCTGGCTGAGCAGCAGCGACAGCAGCGCGCACAAGCCGTAGCCGATCGCGCAGCCCAAAGGAAGCGCCAGCAGGGTCAGCAAGCCTTGTTCGCCCAGCAGCATGGCGCCGACTTCAGTTCTGGTGAAGCCGAGAATGCGCAGGCTGGCCAGTTCCAGCGCATGCTCGGACAGGGCGATGCGGGCGGAATTGTAGACGACGCCCATGGCGATCACGCAGGCAAAGCCGATCAGCACGATGGTGTTGATGGTCAGGTTTTCCGCGATCGTCGCCAGGAAGCTTTGCAGGGTGGCTTCGCGCAGGCTGACGCTGGCGATCGCCGGAATGCCCTTGAGCGCCCGGTTGAATTCTTCCTGGTGGCGCGGATCCACCGCGAGGAAGGCGCCCGACACGGTTTCCGACTCCATCTGCAGGCGCGCCAGCGTGGCCATGTCCATGTAGCTGAATATGCCGATCGGCTCGTCGATGATCTTGCTCACCGCGAGGTCGACGGTGCGACGTTTCCCTTCGAGGAATTCGACCTGCAGGGCATCGCCTGCTGTCGCGCCCAGCATATCGGCGAGCTTTTTTGTGAGCACCAAGCCTTCCGGCGACAGGTCGACCGGGCGTTCGCGATCGTCGAGAATGGTGCGCAACTGGCGCGACGGCCCCAGTCCCATGATGGACGTCTTTTTGGCGCGATGCCCCAGCTTCAGCTTCACCGCGGCGGACCTGAACGGCTCGACGCGCAGCACGCCCGGCAGATTGGCGAGGTCGTGGATGACCGAGCGCTCGCGCGCTTCGTTGAAGCTGAGCGTCACATCATCGCGCTGGGCGGTGCGGAACTGCAGGCGGATGATTTCGTCGAGGGCATCGAAGGAATAGCGGCCGGTCACCACCAGCGCCACGGCCAGCGCAACCCCGAGCACCGAGAGGGCGGCCTTGGCGCGGTTGCGGCCGATATTGCGCAGGATGATGCGCAGCGGCAGGGCAATGAAGCGCTGTAATCCGAGTCGCTCCAGCAGCCCGGGGCGAAAGCGCGGCGGTGATTCCGGACGCATCGCTTCGGCCGGCGGCAGTTTCAGCACGCGCGCCACCGCCAGCACCGCGCCGGCCAGCGATGACAGCAGGGCGATCAGGAGGGCAAGCGAAACCGCAAAGCCGGACAGTGAAAAATCCAGCGAGGGGAAACGGTAGAACCTGGCATACAACTCGGCCAGCTGCTCGCCCATCCAGGCGCCGAGGGCGATGCCGAGGATGCCGCCGCCCATGACCGTGAACAGCGCAAATTTCAGGTAATGCGCGCCGACCGCCAGGTTGCTGTAACCAAAGCTTTTCAGTAGGGCGATCTGCGGGCGTTGCAGGACCGTGATGCGCAACAGCACATTGTGGATGAGGAAGGCGACCACGCCGAGGAAGATGGCCGGCACCACGCTGCCGGTGACTTTCGTCTGCGCCAGCTCATTGTCGAGGAAGCGATTGGAAATCTGCTCGTCGCGCCCGTAGGCGCCCAGGCTGCCATACGGCGCCAGCAGCTTGTCGAGCTGCTCGATGATCCAGGCTTCGCTGGCGCCCGGCGCCAGCGTCAGGGCCAGGTCGTTGAAGGCGTCTTCCATGTCCAGCGCCGCCGCCAGCGCCTCGTGGTCCATCCACAGGATGCCGAAACGGCGGTTGTCCGGGAAGGAATTGCCCTTGATTTCGCTGACGTATTCCGGCGAGATGGCGATGCCGACGAGGCGCAGCCGCTCCTTGCGGCCATTGATGATGGCGTCGATGCTGTCGCCCGGCTGCAGGCGGTTGGCTTGCGCAAAGGCTTCGCTGATCAGCGTCTCGCCGGCGTGGCCGGTTTGCGGAATGCGCCCGGCGCGCAGATGCACGCGGTTCAGCCCGGCGCCTTGCTGCGGCGGCAGCGACACCAGGCGCGCCGTGGCAGGCTCGTCCAGGCCTGGCACGTCGACCGAGGCATCGAACACCACGCGGGCCTGGACTTCATTGACCCCGGCGATCTCTTCCACGTTCGGCAGCACCGTGCGCGGCGCCCGCTTGACGTTGGCGAACACGTCGGCGAAGCGGTAGCGCTCGTAATAGCGGGTCTGTGCCAGCGACAACGCTTCATAGCTGCTGCGCATGGTGATGAAGCTGGCGATGCCGCACATCGCCACCAGCGCGATCGCCAGCGCCTGGCCGCGCATGCGCCACAGGTCGCGCAGCAGCTTGCGATCGAGCGGATGGATGCTCACCAGGTGATTTCCTCCGGCGCCTGGCGGCGGTCGTTGACGTCGATGCCGGTGATGGCGCCGCTGCTGATGTGGATGACCCGATGGGCCATGGCGGCGATGGCGGCGTTATGGGTGATGACCGCGGTGGTCGTGCCAAGCTCGCGGTTGATGCGATCCAGCACAGACAGCACCAGCCGGCCGGTCTGGAAGTCGAGCGCGCCGGTCGGCTCATCGCACAGCAGCATGTCGGGGCGCTTTGCGATCGCGCGCGCTATCGCCACGCGTTGCTGTTCGCCGCCCGACAGCTGCGCCGGAAAATGGTGCAGGCGTTCCTGCAATCCCACCAGGGCGAGCGCTTCGCGCGGATCCATCGGCTTGCGGCTGACCTCGGTCACCAGCTGGACATTTTCGAGCGCGGTCAGACTCGGGATCAGGTTGTAGAACTGGAACACGAAGCCGACATGCTCGCGGCGGAATTGCGTCAGGGCGGCGTCGCCGGCGCGCGTCAGATCATGATCGAGATAGGTGAGGGTGCCGCCGCTGGGCGTATCCAGCCCGCCGAGGATGTTCAGCAGCGTCGATTTGCCGCTGCCCGAGGCGCCCAGCAGCACCACGAATTCACCCTGGTAAAGATCGAGGTTGACGTCGTGCAGCGCGCGCACTTCGACTTCGCCCATGACGTAAGTCTTGCTGACGTTGCGCAGCATGCAAACCGACTTGCCGGCGGATGGGCCGGGAGCGGCGGCGGCCGTCGCTGGCGGTGATGCGGGGCTTTGCATGGCGTTAGTATTATTCCCGGTGCTCGAGCACTGCCATTGTAAACGGCNNGCGCGCCGCAGGAAATCCACATAAGCGCGGATGCGCAGGGGCAGATGGCGGCGCTGGGCGAACACCGCGTAGATATCGTTGCCGGGCGCGGCGTAATCATCCAGCACCGACACCAGCTTCCCCGATTCGATTTCGGCGCCGACTTCCCACATCGAGCGCCAGGCCAGCCCCTTGCCGGCCAGCGCCCAGTGATGCAGCACTTCGCCATCGTTGCATTCCATGTTGCCTTCGACTTTCAATGTGATGTTCTTGCCGCCCTGGCGGAAAGTCCAGCCGCGCTGGCTGCCGTCGCTGCTGATGGCCAGGCAATTGTGGCGCGCCAGGTCCGCCAAAGTTTGCGGGGTGCCCTGGCGCTTGAGGTAATCCGGCGATGCCACCACCACGCGGCGGTTGTCGGCCAGCTTCACGCCGACCAGGTTGGAATCGCTCATGGCAGCGATGCGGATCGCCACGTCGATGCCTTCGCCGATCAGGTCCACCACGCGGTCGTTCAGGCTCAGGGTCAAGGTCAGCTCGCGGTGTTCGGCCAGGAAGGACGGCATCAGCGGCGCCACATGCCAGCGGCCGAAACCGGCGGGGGCCGAAATGCTCAGATGGCCGGTGGCGCGCGCGCTGCGCTCGGAGACGGCGGTTTCGGCGTTTTCCAGGTCGGCCAGGATGCGCTGGCAATCCTCCAGGAAGGCGGTGCCTTCATCGGTCAGCGCCAGCCGGCGCGTCGAGCGCTGCAGCAGTTTGACGCCCAGCCGTTCTTCCAGCGCATCCAGGCGCCGGCTGATCATCGCCGGCGCCACTCCCTCAGCGCGCGCCGCCGCCGACAGGCTGCCCCTGGCGATCACTTCGACAAAAGTGGAAATCTGCTTGAACTGGTCCATTACGCCTACATTTCACAAAAATTCTATTTTTAACTAAAACGCAAAAATAAAGTGATTATTCTAGATGTTTATAAGGATAAATAGTGAATATACTGGAAGCCACTTAAAACACATGCAAACGCTGATAAAGCGCAAATATTTAGTAATGGAATTATGGCAAATCGCCCTTGTGGGTAGCGCGGCATTTTTTGCCGGCGCAATGAATTCAGTGGCGGGCGGCGGCACTTTCTTTTCCTTTCCCGCCTTGCTGACGGCGGGCGTGCCGCCAGTGGTGGCCAACGCCAGCAACGCGGTGGCGCTGTGGCCGGCCAGCCTGTCCGGCGCCTGGGCCTATCGCGAGGAACTGGCACGCCACAAGCGCTACCTGATTCCTCTGGGCGGCGTTTCCCTACTGGGCGGCATTGCCGGCGGCTTGCTGCTGCTGAACATCAAGGATGCCACGTTTTCGCGCCTGATCCCGTGGCTGCTGCTGTTTGCGACGCTGCTGTTTGCATTTTCCGGCAAGATTTCAGCCTTGCTGCGCGGCGCCCATGCCGTGCAGCCGCGCAACAGCGCTGGCGCCCTGGCAGGACACGCGGTGGTGTCGGTCTACGGCGGCTTTTTCGGCGCCGGCATGGGCATTCTCATGTTGGCCAGCCTCGCGATTGCCGGGCACGACGATGTGCATGAAATCAATGCGATCAAGAACCTGCTGTCGGCAGTGATCTACAGCGTGAGCGTGCTCACCTTCGCGATCGCCGGCGCGGTCGACTGGCCTTATACGTTTTTAATGGCCGCCACGGCGATCCTGGGCGGCTATCTGGGCGCGCGCTTTGCCCGCAGAATTCCTGCGCAATGGCTGCGCCGCTTCATCATCGCGGTCGGATTCATCTTGACCGCAGTCTATTTTTACAAGACCTACCAGGCGGCTTAAGTCGTATTCATCAGATCTAGCCCACGTAATTCATTTTTTCCAGGAGAATAAGATGGCACTGCAACTCCCGGCCGGCATGCAAATCACCGGCAACATCAAACCCCAGTATGAAAGCATCCTGACCGCCGATGCCCTGGCCCTGGTCGCCAAGCTGCACCGCGCCTTCGAAGGCCGCCGCCAGGAACTTCTGAAGGCGCGCGTCGCGCGCCAGGCCCGCATCGATGCCGGCGAAATGCCCGACTTCCTGCCGGAGACCAAGGCGATTCGCGAAGGTGACTGGAAGATCGCCCCGCTGCCCAAGGCGCTGGAGCGCCGCCGCACCGAGATTACCGGCCCGGTCGAAGCCAAGATGATCATCAACGCCTTCAATTCCGGCGCTGACTCCTACATGACCGACTTCGAGGATTCCAACTCGCCGAACTGGGACAACCAGGTGCAGGGCCAGGTCAACCTGTACCAGGCGATCCGCCGCGAACTCTCGTTCAAGAACGAAGCCGGCAAGGAATACAAGCTCAACGACAAGATCGCCACCCTGCAGATCCGTCCGCGCGGCTGGCACCTCGACGAGAAGCACGTCACCGTCGACGGCCAGCGCGTTGCCGGCGGCATCTTCGACTTCGCCCTGGTGTTCTTCCACAACGCCAAGGAGCAGATCGCCCGTGGCGCCGGCCCGTTCTACTACCTGCCAAAGATGGAGTCGCACCTGGAAGCGCGCCTGTGGAACGACATCTTCGTGATGGCGCAAGACCACATCGGCCTGCCGCAAGGCACCATCAAGGCCACCGTGCTGGTCGAAACCATCCTCGCCACTTTCGAGATGGAAGAAATCCTGTACGAACTGCGCAACCATTCCGCAGGTCTCAACGCCGGCCGCTGGGACTACATCTTCAGCTGCATCAAGAAGTTCAAGAAAAACAAGGATTTTTGCCTGGCGCAGCGCGGCGCCATCACCATGGAAGTGCCGTTCATGCGTTCCTACGCGCTGGCGCTGGTCAAGGCTTGCCACAAGCGCGGCGCGCCGGCCATGGGCGGCATGTCGGCCCTGATCCCGATCAAGAACGATCCGGTCGCCAATGAAAAGGCGCTGGCCGGCATCCGCCACGACAAGACCCGCGACGCCAACGATGGCTTCGACGGCGGCTGGGTGGCGCATCCAGGCCTGGTGCCGATCGCGGCGGAAGAATTCCAGAAAGTGCTGGGCGACCGTCCGAACCAGTGGGAAAAGCAGCGCACCGAAGAATTCGGCGCCAAGGATTTCCTCAACTTCCAGCCGGAACAGCCGATCACCGAAGCCGGCCTGCGCAACAATATCAACGTCGGCATCCATTACCTCGGCGCCTGGCTGGCCGGCAATGGCTGCGTGCCGATCCATAACCTGATGGAAGACGCCGCCACCGCCGAAATCAGCCGCTCGCAAGTCTGGCAATGGGTAGTCTCGCCTAAGGGCATCCTCGACGATGGCCGCAAGGTCACGGTCGAGATGGTGCGCCCGATGATCGCCGAGGAACTGGCCAAGGTGAAGGCCACCGTTTCCGCCCAGGGCGAAGCCACCGCGACCTACGATCAGGCCGCGGAAATCTTCGACAAGATGTCGCTGACCCCGGACTATCCGGAATTCCTGACGCTGCCGCTGTACGAAGCAATGGAATAAGCCGTCCCGTTGACGCCAACCCCGCCCCGGTCGCCCGCGACCCCGGCGGGGTTTGTTTTTGGACTATGCAGTTGCCGGCTTCTTGGTTAGGATTGCTTGTCTATCGTTCAATGCAGGATTGGCATATGCATGCGCTCAAACTTTCGCGGATCGGTTCGCTGCTGGCTTTCGTCGTGCCGCCCGAAACCCTTGCCCTGTACGGCTTGAAGGAGGGCGATACGGTCTATCTGGGCGGCGCGCCTGGAGCGGCCGCGCTGGCGGTTGCAGCGGAAACGACGTTTTCGGCCGATCCGGCAACGGTGGCGCAATTGCAGTCCGGGCAAGAATTCATGCGCGACTTTCACGCCGCCTTCCGCGCCCTGGCCCGATGAATTGCCAATCGATCGATTCCACCGTGCTGGTGCTGCTGCACCACGAGGGCTTGAAGGCTTACGGCGGCACGGCAGGCATCCGCGATGCGCAATTGCTGGAGGCGGCGCTGTGCTGGCCCATGCTGATGGCCGCCGGGCGGGGCATGGAAAACAAGGGCGGCGCGGCCGGGGAGCCGGTCGAGATGGATGTCGCCGACCTGGCTGCCTGTTATGCGACGGGCATCCTCAGGCATGCTCCTTTCATCGATGGCAATGAGCGCGCTGCCTTGCTGGCCATGGGCTTGTTTCTCTACACGAATGGCTGGCAGCTGGGAGCGTCGCCGCTTGACGCGGCGCAGATGATCCAGGCTGCGGCAGCGGGTGTGCTGGATGAAGCGCGTCTGGCGCAATGGATACGCGGTCATCTTTGATTTTTGCGGCTGCCGCCATTGTCACGAGCCGCTGCGAGGTGCCGGTGTACAGGCTTGAGGCTTTTTACCGGAAAGAGTAGCCGCCCGTGCGGCCGGCAGCAGTGGCTGCGTCGGCAAACTTTTGCAAGACTTGCACCACCGGCAGCAACTTGTCGAAATTGCGGCCGATCCCCAGCGCCAGCGAGCAAAACAGTACGATTTCCTGGGTTGATGCGATGCCGTACTGGTTGGTCGCCTTTTTGACCTGGTCGGCAATGAAGCCATAGCGCAGGGAGCGAGGCATGGCGGCGAGGTCGGCGTTGCCGTTCTGTTCGAGCCGTTCCAGGACAATGTCCGGGAGGGCTGCTTCCAGCAGCGTTCGCTCCTGCGCTGCCGTCAGCCTGAACATTGGCATTGCGGTCATTTCGGCGTTCGCATGGCCGAACAGGGTGCAAGGCATGCCGTCGCGATCCAGGTAAGTCCACGAGCTGACCGGACCGAGCGCGGCGGCTTCCTGGCTTGCATCGAGCATTTGATACCAGGCCGGCAGGATGCGGGTATCGTAATAGCGGATGTCGTAGCCGGCGCCGTCTTCGCCTTCGATGTGCGTCAGCTTGCGCAAATGTTCCGCCAGCGCTTCCAGCCCGAGCGGCGATTCGATCCAGCTCAGGCAATGCAAGCCCCTGGTGTGTTCAAGAAACCAGCCCAGCGTGCTGGTCTGATTGCTGGCGACATGCAGCAGCACCGGGCCGGCTTGCGCATGGCAGTCTTGATTGGACAGCGAAACCCAGGGCAGGCGGCGGAAGCGATATTGCAGGATGCGCCAGATGCCCGGGTACTGAACGGCGTCGATCAGCAAAAATATGCCGCTGGCGCCGCTCTGGCCGGGAAGGCCGGAACTCGGTGCGCCTAGGTCGGAATGAGGGGTGGCCACTTTGTCTCTCGGAAATTGTAAGCGATACGGAAGGATTTATATCGCCAAATTATTATTTAATTATCAATATCAAAAAGATAATCCAGGACTGGCCGATTTGCAATTACATTTGCAGCAAAAATTGTAAGTTGTAGTTCTGTTCTGTGGGAATTTGGTTACAGAAGCTCAAGCAGCAAGGTTTAATTGCCAAATAAACGACGGCGCAAGTTGCATTCGTCCTGCCAGGCCAGGCGGGCGGGATTGCCGGCATTTTCGGCATGCAACTCAGTCACGGTTTTTTGCGCATAGGCTGACAACAGGCGTCTGGCGACGCCAATGTCGGGTTGCACCACGCCAAAAAAGGCGACTTCGTCGCCGCGTTGCAGCAACAGGGTAGGGAAGTTTTCAATATCCAGGTCGCCGACCAGGTCTGCCTGGTCTTCGATATCGATCCAGAGGAAATGCTTGTCCGGGTGCTGGGCTGCGAATTCATCGAAGCCGGCGCGGTAAGCCTTGCAGACGTCGCACCAGTCAGCGCACAGGCAGGCGACGATCCAGGAATCGTCCTTGATCGAATCCAGTATGCGGTCCAGGGTGTCTTGTTCCAGGGTAATAGCACTCATGCGCGTATTGTAGGCGTTTCCTTCAATTACGTCCCGCCACCATGGCATGCAAGGCTTCCTGCAGTTCCTGGGTGCGGGCATGACCTGGCGCCAGCTTTTCCACTCTTGCCAGGACGGCACGGACTTCTTCCGCGGAGACTGGATTGTAGCCGTTGCTTCGCATGTAATGGAGCAGGGCTTGCGCGCGCTGGTACAAGGTTTGCGCAGACGCAGGCACCGGAGCAGTAGAGGAAGTGACGGCGGTGGTGTCGACGGAAGATGCAGAGACAGTCCCGGCCCCATCTGCGTTTGCGGGCAGTTTCTGCATCATTTCGTGATCGCGCAAGCTGGTTTTTCCCGGCTGCCCTGCATCGTCGCTGATCCGGCTTTCGGCCAGTTTCAGGCGCAGCGCAATCTGCTCATCCTGAAAGTTTTGCCGCGCTGCGTCCAGCAATTCCAGCGCGGCTTGCGCGCGTCCGCTTATTCCGTATAGCTGGGCCAGGCCCAGGTAGGCATCCGGCGACTTCGCGATCGAATATTCGCCGACGGCGATGCTGGTCTGGTATGCCTGTTCGGCCACGTCGAATTTGCCGAGCTGCACGGCGACGTCGCCGAGGTTTTTCTGGCGCAGGACCGAATACGGCGACAGGCGCGCGGCGTGTTCCAGTACTGCCAGCGCCTGCGTGGTTTCGCCGAGTTGCTGCAGGGTTTGCGCCAGCTGGTCGTAAGCGTCCAGAAAGGAGGGATGTTCGCGCACAATCTCCAGCAGCCGCTTCCTGGCATCGGCATGGCGCCCTTCCAGGCTGTCGATGCGGGCCAGACCGGCCTTGGCCCAGACATGTTCGCGCAACGCCAGCGCTTGTTCATAGACCGCGCGTGCCGCCGGCGTCCGGCCGGCCTTGAGCAGCAGGCTAGCTTTCATGCGCAGCAAATCCATGGCATGCACCGGCGCGCCGGCCAGCCGATGGTCGCACAGGGCCGCTGCCTGCAGGTATTCACGGGCGGCGTAAGCGCGTTCGATGGCGGTGAAAGCCTGCTTGCGGTCCCAGGCGCGGTTCAGGCGCGCCAGCAGCAGCGATTCGGTCAGCGGCTTGAGGATGTAGCCGTCGGGCGCCTGCTCGGCCGCTCCCATCACGGTTTCGACCGCCTTTTCCGAGCTGACCATGATCCAGATGCAAGTCAGCCCGAGCAGTTCGCGGTGCCGGGCTTCTTCGAGGATTTGCTGGCCGTTCGGCCCTTCGGAAAAATTGTAGTCGCACAGCACGACGTCGTACTGCTTTTCGCGCAGCAGGGTGATGGCGTCGGCGCCATTCTTGACGGTGTCGATTGCCAGCGCGCCGAGCTTGCGCAGCATGTCGCGCAGCATGCGGTGGACGATGGAAAAGTCATCGATGACCAGGTAAGTCTTGCTCGACCAGTCGGGATATGCCGGAGTATTCATGAAGGCAGTGTCATTCGGGACTATCGGGTCGGTAGGGAATCAGGGTCGCGGGATCAGAGGAGCGAGTCAGGGCAATTCCAGGATGAAGCAGCCGCCGCCGAGGGCTCCGCCGTTTTCCAGGCGCAGCGTTCCCTGCTGCTCGCGATGCCGGTGCAGGCTGGCGACTTCACGGGCGAAATGCAGTCCCAGGCCGGTGCTGCCGCTGCGGAAATTGACCCCCTGTGCTGCGGCGGGCGCGGCCAGCAGCGCTTGCGGATAGCCGGCGCCATTGTCTTCGACGCGGATTTCCAGGCGGCCTTCGCGCGCGGCAAAGGCCAGACGGATCTTGTCATGAGTGTAACGGATGGCATTGTTGATCGCATGGTTGAGCACGCCATTGACCAGGTCTTCGTCGAAATGCCAGATCAGCTCGTCCGGGCGCTCGAGATACAGCGTGATACCGCGGGAAGCGAGCAGGGCGCGGTTCTGCGATTCCAGTTCCAGCGCGCACTGGGCGATCGAGCAGGCTTGCGGGTCGAAGGGATACAGGCGCTCGCCCAGCTTGTACAGGGTCAGCAGCTGGGTAAGGTTGCCATTGACGCGCCGGACCTCGAACAGCATGTGCGCCATTTCCTGGTAGGCGGCGAAGGCTTGCGGATCGAGCTCACCCAGCAGCTTTTCGAGGGAAGCCGACAGCATGCCGACCGAATTCTTCATGTCGTGGACGGAAGAAGCCAGAAAGTGGGAAAGCAGCGCTTCCTTCGAGGTGTGGTCCATGGTTGCCGTGGGGTTCTGATCGAGCATTGTGTTGCGTTCCGTTCCGTGTTGCCTGCTTGTCTGCGTGCCGACAACATGCTAACAGAGTTCATGCCCGCAATAACAGCATGGCTTGTGCCTTTGCCACAGTGCCATCCCGGAGACGGGCGCGGTAAAATACCGCCATGCCTACCATTCTTGCCATTGAAACTTCCACCGAACTCGCCTCGGCCGCCTTGTTGCTGGGCGACCAGCTGCATACCCTGGATACCGACGGGGTCAAAACCCATTCGGATGCCGTCTTGCCCTTGGTGCAGCAGCTGCTGGCGCAGGCCGGCATCCGCCTCGATCAATGCGACGCGCTGGCTTTCGGCAGCGGGCCGGGTTCGTTTACCGGCGTGCGCACTGCCGCCGGGGTGGTGCAGGGGCTGGCGTTCGGCAGCGGGCGTCCGGTGATTCCGGTGCTTACCCTGCTGGCCATGGCGCAGGCCTGCCGCGCGCGGACTGGCGCCGCCGATATCGTCGCCATCCTCGACGCCCGCATGGGCGAAGTGTACTGGGCGCAGTATCGTTATGACGAACACGGCGATGCCGGCTGGCGCGAGGTGGTGGCGCCGGCCCTGTCGGCGCCGGCTGCAGTCATGCCGCAAGGCCCTGTGGTGGCGTGCGGCAATGGCTTGCAGGCGTACGCCGAAGCTTTTGCCGGCGCGCCGTTCGCCGTCGGAGCCATGCCTGCGGTGATGCCGCACGCCCGCCACATCGCCGAGCTGGCGCGCCTGGCCCATGCCCGCGGCGAAGCGCTGCCGGCGCAGGAGGCGCAGCCCCTGTACCTGCGCAACAAGGTGGCGCTGACCACTAGCGAGCGCATGGCCAGGGCAGGAGCGCCGGCGTGAGCCTCGCCCATCCCGCCGGCGGGCAGCCGCTGAAGCTGCAGTCGCTGATCCTGGAAGCCATGCAGGCGGCCGATATCGAACAGGTGATGGCAATCGAGAACAGCGTTTATCCGCATCCCTGGACCCGCGGCAATTTTGTCGATTCGCTTGCCAGCGGCTATGAAGCCTGGGTGGCGCGTGAACCGACATTCCGGCTGGCCGGCTATTTCCTGGCGATGCCGGTGGTCGACGAAATGCATCTGTTAAATATCAGCGTGCGCGCCGACCTGCAAGGACATGGCCTGGGCCGCATGCTGCTGGACCGGGTCGCCGAACTGGCGCGGCGGCAGGACATGGGTTCGATCCTGCTGGAAGTGCGGCCGTCGAACCATCGCGCACTGTCAGTGTACGAACGCTACGGCTTCGTGAGGATCGGCCTGCGCAAGGCTTACTATCCCGCCGGCGGCAATGGCCGTGAAGATGCGATCGTGATGAGGTTGTGCCTATGACATTCCAGGATTCCAGGCGCGTGCGCTTTTTACAGGAAATCGGCGTCGGGCCGCTATGGCGCTTGCGCGAACGGCAGCCCGTGCCTGCCGATGCGGCAGCGAGCGCCTTTGCCGAAGCGGCGGCGCCTGCGCTGACCGTAGGCCGGATGGCTGCGCCTGTGGGGTTGTCTGAAACTGCAGCGCCTGAAGCTGCGGTGCCTGAAGCTGTGGCGCCAGGGCCTGGAACGGCCGGAATCGCGCAGAAAGTTGCGTTCTCGCTCGAGCCGTCCATGGCCGAGCCCGCGCCCGTGTCCGCTTCATGGGACGACGCCGTGCCGGACTGGGTGACGGAGGAAGCGCCTTTCGCCGAGCATATGCCGGCTGCCGCGCCGGAAGACATTCCCGCATCCATGCCCGGCAAGCCCTCGGCGGGCGAGATCGCCGTCATGGACTGGGTAGCGCTCGAAGCGGCAGTGGCATCTTGCACAAAATGCCGCTTGTGCGAAGGCCGCACGCGTACGGTGTTCGGCACCGGCGACCGCCGGGCGAAGTGGCTGTTCGTCGGCGAAGGCCCTGGCTACAACGAGGATTTGCAGGGCGAGCCCTTCGTTGGCCCCGCCGGCAAGCTGCTCGACAACATGCTGGCGGCGATGGATTTGCGGCGCGGCGACAATGCCTATATCGCCAATGTCGTCAAATGCCGGCCGACCGGCGACAATGGCCGCGACCGGCCGCCGGTGCCGGATGAAGCCGCGGCCTGCCTGCCCTACCTGCAGCGGCAGATTGCGCTGCTCCAGCCGGACGTCATCGTCGCCCTCGGCAAGAGCGCAGCCCTGGCGCTGCTGCAGGCGGCTCCCGAAACGCCGGTGGCAAAACTGCGCGGCCAGGTGCACCGTTACGCCGAGGTGCCGCTGGTGGTGACTTATCATCCTGCCTACCTGCTGCGTTCTCCCGAAGACAAGGCCAAGGCCTGGCGCGACCTTTGCCTCGCCATGGCGACCCATGCCGACGCCGCGACGCGTTCCTGACGCGCCGGCGGAAACTTGCCAACAGCGCTTCCGGCGGCGCTGGGGCCATTTGCGCGACCCGCACGTGCGCGCGCTTGCTTGGCTGCTGGATGCCCCCGATCTGCTCGATCCGGCGGCGCCGCAATGGGCGGGGCGGATTGCCAGCATCGGCACGCCGCTGCCGCAGGGCACGCAGTCCTGGCTTGTCGCCCTCGACCTGGCGCCGCAGGCGCTGCATGATTATCTGGCGCTGAAACCCTTCACCCGGCTCGGCCGCTATGCCGAACGGCTGATGGCTTTCTATTTCGAGGCGCAGGGCGTATTGCGCGGACATGGCGTGCAGGTGCGCAGCGACACCAATGGCACCAACGAAACGATTGGCGAGTTCGACTTTCTGCTGCAGCAAGGCGGCGACCTGGTGCATTGGGAATTCGCCACCAAGTTCTATCTGCTCGAGCCGAGCGGAGACGGACAGGAAGCCGATTACTTTGTCGGCCCGAATCTGGCCGATACGCTGGGCGCCAAGATGCACAAGATATTTTCGCGCCAGCTGATGCTGGCGCAGCATCCGGCGGCGCAACGCTATCTGCCGCAGCCGGTGGCGCATGCGCAGGCATTGCTCAAGGGCTGGCTGTTTTACCACGATAGCAAGGATCATGCAGTCGAGGCATTGGGCGTCGCCGGCGGTCATTGCCGCGGTTTCTGGTGCGAGCTGAGGGAAGCTGGACAGCTCGACATGCAGCTTGCCATCATCCTGCCGCGCTTGAGCTGGCTGGCGCCAGCCAGGGTTGAGACGGCGCAGGCCTTGGACCGCCAGGCCCTGCAGGCGGTGTTGGCAGAACACTTTGCCGGCGACAGCATGCCGTTGCTGGTGGCGCTGCTCGAAGCGGAGGAGGGCGAGGCGGTCGAAGTCCGGCGCGGCTTCATTGTCCCCGATGACTGGCGCACGCGCGCCGCCCAGCGGCGACCACCCATCGGTTAGTCAGTCGGGGCGAACCTGCGCTAGTGCTCGGTGTTGCCGTGGTGCTTAGGTTCGCCGATCAGGCTGAGCGAATCACGCTCGCGCTGGTTGGCGGCATGCCATTGCATGATCAGCAGCATCATGGCAGCGACGAAGCTGCCGAAGATGAGGATCACTGCGTTGGCGCTGAGATCCAGGCTGATCAGCAGCGCATACAGCAGCAGCATGGTCAGCACTGACAGGTTTTCATTGAAGTTCTGAACGGCGATCGAATGGCCCGCGCTCATCAGGACATGGCCACGGTGCTGCAGCAAGGCATTCATCGGTACCACGAAAAAACCGGCCAGTGCCCCGATCACGACCAGCAGCGGGTAGGCGATCCATTCTGACGTGACCAGGGTCATTGTCATCACGGTCACGCCCATTGCCACGCCCAGCGACATGACACTCAGAGATTTTTTCAGCGGCACGAAACGCGCCGCCGCGATGGCGCCGATGGCGATGCCGACGGCGACGATCCCTTGCATGGCTGCCGCTTTGCCCAGCGGCAGTTGCAGGTTGTGTTCCGCCCATTTCAATACGATGAATTGCAAGGTCGCACCGGCGCCCCAGAACAGGGTAGTGACTGCCAGCGAGATCTGCCCCAGGCGGTCTTTCCAAAGCGCCGCGCAGCAGCGGGAAAAGTCGGTGACCAGCTTGACCGGATTGCGTTCCTGGTGAGAATAGCGGGCTCCAGTGTCAGGAATCTTTAGGTTGAACAGCGATGCCAGCAGATAGGCCAGCATGATGACAATCAGCGCCGATTCCGCCAGGGTGTTGATGCCAGTACTGATCAGCGGGAAATCGAAAGCGAGCAATTGGCCGGAGATTTTCGGGTTGACCAGCGCGCCGCCCAGCACCGTGCCCAGGATGATCGAGGAAACCGTCAAGCCTTCGATCCAGCCGTTCGCCGCCACCAGTTTTTCCGGCGGCAGCAGTTCCGTGAGAATGCCGTACTTGGCTGGAGAATAGGCTGCGGCGCCGAGACCGACCACGCCGTAGGCCACCAGCGGATGCACATCGACGAACATCAGCGCGCAGCCGACAATCTTGATCAGGTTGGTGATCAGCATGACACGGCCCTTGGGCATCGAATCCGCAAAGGCGCCGACGAAAGCTGCCAGCACGACGTATGACAGGACGAAAAACAGTTTCAGCAAGGGAGTCATCCACTCCGGTGCATTCATGAATGTCAATACTGCAATGGCTACGATCAGGAGGGCATTGTCGGCGAGCGAGGAAAAAAACTGCGCCGCCATGATGGTGTAAAACCCGCGATTCATTCGCATTTCTAATATGGGGGGAATCTGTCTATCCATCGTTTATACCATGAAAAGCGGCCCAATCCGCGAAATTGATCGGCACCGGAATCTGCCAGTCCGGTAAAATGGAGGCCAGTCCGCAGTTTTCATTTGGTTGTATTCATGTCCCGTCCGCTGCTCGCCACCATCGACATTTCCGCTTTAAGACATAACCTGGCAGTCGCAAGGCGATGCGCGCCGCAATCGAAAATATGGGCGGTGGTCAAGGCCAATGCCTATGGTCATGGCCTGACGCGCGGCATGCGCGGTTTTGCCGACGCCGACGGCATGGCGCTGATCGAAATCGAGGGAGCAGCTCGGCTGCGCGAACTGGGTTGGCAAAAAACCATCCTGCTGCTCGAAGGCGTATTCGAGTTGGCGGACATGCAAGCGGTGGCGCAGCACCGGCTGGATATCGCCATCCATTGCGACGAACAGATCCGCATGCTGGAAGAGTCCGGGGTGCGGGGACCGGTCGATGTGCATGTCAAGCTGAATACCGGCATGAATCGCCTGGGATTTCGGCCGCAAGCCTTGCCCGCCGCCTATGCGCAGCTGCGCGCGATTCCCGCCGTCGGCCGGATCGGCATGCTGACCCATTTTGCCAATGCCGAGGACGCCGCCAATGCCGGCATGCCGCTGGCCGAGCAGCTGGCGCGCTTTGCCCGCGCCACCGAGGGCCTGGACGGGCCGCGCAGCCTGTCGAATTCGGCCGGCATCCTGCTGCACCCGGAAGCGCAGGCGCTGGCCGACTGGATTCGTCCTGGCGTCATGCTGTATGGCGCCACGCCGGGCGCGCGCAGTGCCGAAGGTTTCGGCTTGCGTCCGGCAATGAGCCTGACCAGTCGCATCATCGGCGTGCAGCAGATCGCTGCCGGCGACGCCGTCGGCTACGGCAGCCGCTTCATTGCCAACGGACCGATGACGGTCGGCGTGGTCGCCTGCGGCTATGCCGACGGTTATCCGCGCCACGCCCCCAGCGGCACGCCGGTGCTGGTCGACGGCGTCAGGAGCCGCCTGCTCGGCACCGTATCGATGGACATGCTCAGCGTCGACCTGAGCGGCATTCCGGGCGCCGGCATCGGCAGCGCCGTCACCCTGTGGGGCGACGGCTTGCCGATCGACGAAGTGGCGAATGCCGCCGGCACGGTCGGCTACGAGCTGATGTGCGCGCTGGCGCAAAGGGTGCGCGTGGTCGAGCGCGATGACGGCTGAATGCCGCGGAAAAATATCCGAACGGAGCATTGAGATGGCCAAGCCCAAGACCAATTACACCTGCACCGAATGCGGCGGCGTGTCCGCCAAGTGGGCCGGACAATGCCCGGCCTGCGGCCAGTGGAACACCCTGGTGGAAACCGTGGTGGAATCCGCCGGCAACCGCTATTCCACGCAGCAGCAGGGACTGGCGCAAGCCACTCCGGTGCTCAGCCTGGCTGATATCGAAGCGATCGATGTGCCGCGTTTTTCCACCGGCATCGAGGAATTCGATCGGGTGCTGGGCGGCGGCCTGGTAGCCGGCGGCGTGGTGCTGATCGGCGGCGATCCCGGCATCGGCAAGTCGACCCTGCTGCTGCAGGCGCTGGCCAACCTCTCTCGGGTCAAGAAGGTGCTTTACGTCAGCGGCGAGGAATCCGGCGCGCAGATCGCCCTGCGCGCGAAACGCCTGGCGGTCGAGGCGCAGGAACTCAAGCTGCAGGCCGAAATTCAGCTGGAAAAAATTCTTGCCACGCTGGCCGAGCAAAAGCCGCAGGTGGCGGTGATCGATTCGATCCAGACCATGTATTCGGATGCGCTGACTTCGGCGCCGGGATCGGTGGCACAGGTGCGCGAGTGCGCAGCGCAGCTGACGCGGGTGGCCAAGCAAACCGGCATCACCATCATCATGGTCGGCCACGTCACCAAGGAAGGCGCGTTGGCGGGACCGCGCGTGCTGGAACACATCGTCGATACCGTGCTGTACTTCGAGGGCGACACCCATTCGAGCTTCCGCCTGGTACGCGCCTTCAAGAACCGCTTCGGCGCAGTCAACGAGCTGGGCGTGTTCGCCATGTCAGAGAAAGGCCTGAAGGGCGTCTCCAACCCGTCCGCGCTGTTCCTCTCGCAGCACGACAACCAGGTGGCCGGCTCCTGCGTGATGGTGACGCAGGAAGGCACGCGCCCGTTGCTGGTGGAAATCCAGGCGCTGGTCGATACTTCCCACGTGCCGAATGCGCGGCGGCTGTCGGTCGGCCTGGAGCAGAACCGCCTGGCCATGCTGCTGGCGGTATTGCATCGCCATGCAGGCGTGGCCGCCTTCGACCAGGATGTGTTCATCAACGCGGTGGGCGGGGTCAAGATCACCGAACCGGCGGCTGACCTCGCGGTGCTGCTGGCGATCCAGTCCTCGATGCGCAACAAGCCGCTGCCGCGCGGCCTGGCGGTATTCGGCGAAGTCGGCCTGGCGGGAGAAATCCGTCCGGCGCCGCGCGGCCAGGAGCGTCTGCGCGAAGCGGCCAAGCTCGGGTTTTCGATCGCCATGATCCCCAAGGCGAATGCGCCGAAACAAAAGATCGAAGGCTTGACCATTATTGGCGTGGAGCGCATCGACGAGGCGCTCGACAAGATCCGCAATACCGAGGTGTAGGACGCCGTGCTGAAAGTGAATAAAGAAGCGCCCCCGGAGCAGGCCTTGCGCTACGCGCGTGTACTGAGCATCGCCGGCTCCGACAGCGGCGGCGGCGCCGGCATCCAGGCCGACCTGAAAACCTTTGCCGCGCTCGGCTGCTACGGCATGACCGCGATTACCGCCATTACCGCGCAAAACACCTGCGGCGTCGCCGGCATCCACGCCGTCCCTCCCGCCATGCTGGCCGCGCAGATCGATGCGGTCGCCACCGACATCGGCGTCGATGCGGTCAAGATCGGCATGCTGCACGACCCCGAGGTAGTCGAAGTGGTGGCCGATGCCATCCAGCGTTATCAATGGCCACACGTGGTGCTCGATCCGGTAATGGTGGCCATCAACGGCGACCGCCTGATCGCGCAGGAAACGGTAGGCGTGCTGGTACAGCGGCTGTTTCCCCTGGTGTCGGTGATTACGCCCAATCTGGACGAGGCGGCCTTGCTGCTGGACAGAGCGCTACAAGGTAAGGATGAGCTGGCAGCGGCAGCGACTGATTTGCTGGCGCTCGGCACGCGTGCCGCGTTGCTGAAGGGCGGGCACCTGGCGGGTGAAGAAGTGGTGGATGTGCTGCTGCAGCGCGGTCAGCCGCTCCTGCGCATGTCGCACCGGCGTATCGCCAGCCGCAATACCCACGGCACCGGTTGCACGCTGTCATCCGCGATTGCCTGCCATCTGGCGCTGGGACATGATTTGCCGGAGGCGGTGAAATTGGCGCGCAGTTATATTCTGCAGGCGATTGCCCAAGGCGCGGAGGTGCAAACTGGCCAAGGGCACGGGCCCTTGAATCACGGTTGGGGGCCGCTGGCGACGAAGAAATTCCCTTTCAGGTCTTGATTAGCCCGACGGCAGCCACACCGCTTTGCACCGCCGCTTCCAGCGTAGCCGGATAATCGCTGGCAACGTAATCGCCCGCCAAAAACAGATTCTCCAGCCCGGTCTCGACAGCCGGCCGCGCCAGCGCCGGCGTGCAGACAAAGGTTGCGCGCTTTTCCGAAATCACCTTGCTCCAGCGCGGCGTCAGCAATGCCGGCTGCCGCAAGGCTTGCGCCAGTTGCCGCGCCACCGCTGCACTCAAGGCATCCTTCCCCGACGCGATCGCCTGCGCCGAGGCGCTCACCACCACTGCCAGCAAGCCGGCCTGGTCCGCTGCCAGTTGGCCGCGGTCGAAGACGAATTGCCCCCAGTTGCCGGCCTTTGCATCATCCAGCAGCGCCAGGAAAGGCTGCGTCAGCCGGATGCTCGCATCGTACTGCAGGTAACAGGTGGTGATGGGTTCGTACTCGAAGACGGGGAGAGTCGGCGCGCCGGGCAGGGCTGCCAGCAGTTCGGCGGCGCGCCCGGGGTCGGTGGCGACAATCACCGCATCGAAATGCTGCGTCGATGCGTCGTCGTCGCCGTTGCTCTGCAGCGTCCAGCCGGCCTGCGCAGTCTCAGCGGCAGGGAGGATGGCCTGTACCGTGCAGCCGGTGACGACGTTGCCGCCGGCCTTTTCCACGAGGGCAGCGGCATGCTGCGGAAACATCGTGGTCAGATCGACGCGCGGCAGCAGCATGTCGGAAGCAGCGCGGCGCGCGCCCAGGCTGTCGCGCAAGACATTCAGGAACACTTGCGCCGAGGCCCGTTCCGGCGCGGTATTCAGGGCGGCGATGCACAAGGGCCGCCACATCAGCCGGGTCAATCGTTCGGTCTGGTCGAAGCGTTCCAGCAATTCCGCCACGGTGCAATCGGTATGCAATCGCCAGCCCATCCAGCGCGCCGTACTGGAAAAGCGCGCCAGCGCCAGTTTGTCTGCGCGCGCCAGGCCTTTGGCGCGGAGCAGCGCCGTCAGCAGGTGTAGCGGCGCCGGCAGGCGCGGCGCGATGAAATCCATGCCGCCCGATTCCGGCGCATAGCGCATTTGCAGCGGCAGGCGCAGGAAGGCGTCCGTCTCCCTGATGCCGACGGTTTGCATCAGGCGCAGTGTCTCCCGGTAGGCGCCCAGCAAGATGTGCTGGCCATTGTCGAGCAGCGCGCCGTTCAGTTCGACTGCGCGCGCGCGCCCGCCGAGGGTGCGGGCCCGCTCGAAGAGCGTAACCTGGTGGCCGCGCCGACTGGCCTCGACCGCCGCCGCGCAGCCGGCCCAGCCGGCGCCGACCACGGCAAGCTTAGGCATTCTTAGCCGCACACATAGGTTTTCCACGCCAGCCACAGCTTGCGGATCGGCGTGAGCGAAATGCGCTGGTTCAGCACGTGATAACCGTCGCGCTCGATTTCCGCCAGCAGGGTACGGTAGATTGCCGCCATCATCAGTCCCGGACGCTGGGCGCGGCGGTCCGCCTTGGGCAGCAGGGCGAACGCCTCGTCGTAGACCTTTTGCGCGCGCTGCACCTGGAAGCGCATCAGCTTCTCGAAATTCTCGCTGTGGCGCGCATTGAGGATATCGGCGGCGGTGACGTTAAACTGCTGCAGTTCGTTGACGGGCAGGTAGATGCGGCCCTTCCTGGCATCCTCGCCGACGTCGCGGATGATATTGGTAAGCTGGAACGCCAGCCCGAGCTTTTCTGCATACTGCAAGGTTTCCGGCCGGGTGAAGCCGAAAATGCTGGCCGACAGGATGCCCACCACGCCGGCCACATGCCAGCAGTAGCGCTGCAGGCCGGGATAATCGAGGTAGCGGGTCTGGTCCAGGTCCATTTCCATGCCATCGACAATCGCCAGCAAATGCTTGCCGTCCAGGGCGAACGGCGCCATATGCGGTTGCAGCGCCCTGGTGACCGGATGGGTCGGGCTGCCGTTCAGCATCGCGCCCACTTCCTTGCGCCACCACATCAGCTTGTTGCGCGCCACCGAAACATCGGTGCAGTCGTCGACGGTGTCGTCGACTTCGCGGCAAAAGGCATACAGCGCGGTGATGGCCCGCCGCCGCTCCGGCGGCAGGAACAGGAAGCTGTAGTAGAAGCTCGATCCGCTCTTGGCGGCTTTTTCTTGGCAATAGGCGTCAGGCGACATGGATGGGATTCGTGTGTGCTGCAAGACAAAGGCGCTATGCTAGCCGAATTGGGCGCAGGCGGCCAAATTGATTTTGCGCGGCAAGCCCCGCCACGACTCTTCAAGACGTCATCCACAGGCTGCGCCACGCCATCAGCAGCCAGTCCGCCTTGCCCAGTTTCGGGCGGCGGCGATAAACATCATAGTCGGTGGCTTCGATGCGCTCCAGGATGCGCAAGCCGCCCTGGACCACCAGGCGCAGTTCCCAGCCGATCCGGCCCGGCAGACGTGCCGCCAGCGGCGCGCCCGCCAGCATCATGGCGCGCGCGCGTTCGACCTCGAACGCCATCAGTTGCCGCCATGCCGGCGTGTCGCGGCGGCCGGCGATATCGGCTTCGCTGACGTGAAAGCGCTGCATGTCTTCCTGCGGCAGATAGATGCGATCCTTCCCCCAGTCGATCGCCACATCCTGCCAGAAATTGATCAGTTGCAGGGCGCTGCAGATGGCGTCCGATTGCGCCACGTTGCGGGGTTCGGCAGCGCCGTACAGGTGCAGCATCAGCAAGCCCACCGGGTTGGCCGAGCGCCGGCAATAATCCAGCAAGCCGGCAAAATCCGCGTAGCGCGGCGTGACGACATCCTGGCGGAACGCCGACAGCAGGTCGCGCAGCGGTTGCAACGGCAGGCGGTATTCGGCCACCACCTTCGCCAGCGCGGCAAACATTGGATCTTGCGCGGGTTCGCCGCGATCGATCCGGTCCAGTGCCGCTTCATAAGCGGCGAGGGCAGCCAGGCGTTCTTGCGGCGGCTGATCGCCTTCATCGGCCAGGTCGTCGGCGCTGCGGGCAAAGGCGTAAATCGCGGCCACCGCCGGTCTTAATGCCGAGGGCAGCAGGATCGAGGCGACAGGAAAGTTTTCGTAATGATTTACTGACATTGAGGCAATATTTTTGTTAATGACTAAAAAGTCATATGCAAGTGCGGAAGTGATCTCTATAATTAATAACTGACAGGTCAGTAATTAATTATTTGTGTAAGTAACCATTTTTTGAAGAGACAGTGCATCGGGAGTGAACAAGGATGTTGTTCCTCTTTTGCATTGTTTTTTTACATCAACTCCATCCCGCATGGTAAAGGAAAAATCGTGGTCAAGATGATCAAGCTGTCGAGGCAGGCGCAGCCATCGCTCAAGCATTTGTCTCTCGCCGCCTGCAAGCAAATTGTAACTGGACCGATACCTGCCCTGGCGCTGGCTCTGATGCTGGCTGGCTCGCTTGCCGCTTGCTCCAAGCCGGCGCCGAAAGTAGAGGAAATCCGTCCGGTGCGAGTGTTGCGCACGGCAGCACAGCCTGTTGATGTGGTGGCCGAATTCCCGGGCGAAGTCAGGCCGCGCATCGAATCGCGGCTGGGATTCCGGGTGGGCGGCAAGATCATTGCGCGCAAGGTCGATGTGGGCGCCACCGTCAAGCGCGGGCAGGTATTGATGCAACTCGATCCGCAAGATTTGCAGCTGGCGCAGGCGCAAGCCTATGCCGGCCTGAAAGCGGCGGAAAGCAACCATCAGTTGGCCAAGGCGGAACTGGCGCGCTACCAGGAATTGCGGAACAAGAATTTTGTCAGCCAGGCTGTGCTGGACGGCAAAAACACCGCTTACCAGGCAACTCGAGCCAGTTACGACCAGGCCGCGGCGGCTTACCGCAACCAGTCCAACATGGCCGGTTACGCCACCCTGGTGGCCGATGCCGATGGCGTGGTAGCCGGCATCGACGCCGAAGCCGGCCAGGTGGTTGCGGCAGGCACGCCCGTCTTGCGCCTGGCGCAGCTGGGCGAAAAGGAAATCGTCATCGGCATCCCCGAAGACAAGGTGGAAGCCTTGCGCCGCATCAGCGATGTCAGGGTGCGCATCTGGGCCATTCCCGACCAGGATTTCGCCGGCAGGATACGCGAGATCGCGCCCGTGGCCGATCCCGCCACGCGCACCTACGCCGCCCGCATCGCCATCCCCGAAGCGCCGCCCGGGATCAAGCTGGGCATGACGGCCTATGTCAGTTTTGCATCCACCGGCGCGCAGGCAATGCTCAGGCTGCCGCTTTCCGCCCTGTTTCAGGATAAGTCGGGCAGCGCAGTATGGGTGGTCGAGAATGGCGCCGTCCGGCTGGTGCCGGTGCAGCTGGCTGGTCCCACCGGCAATGAAGTCCTGATTGCCGGCGGCCTGGCGCCGGGACAAACGGTGGTGACTGCAGGCGTCAACCTGCTCAAGGCAGGCCAGAAAGTGAAGATCCTGGGCGCAGACGACGCAGGGGAGGCTACCGTCACGGCTTCCACGCAGAAAAACGGGGCCGCCAAATGAAAGGCGGCCTCAACCTGTCGCGCTGGGCGCTCGAACATATCCCGCTGACGCGTTACCTGATCGTCGTGCTGCTGCTGGGCGGCGTGCTCGGCTACAGCAAGCTCGGCCAGGACGAGGACCCGCCGTTTACTTTCCGCGCCATGGTGGTGCGGGCCTATTGGCCGGGCTCCAGCGCGTTGCAGATGGCCGAGCAGGTGACCGACAAGCTGGAAAAGAAACTGCAGGAAACGCCTTACATCGACAAGATCCGCAGCTATTCCAAGCCGGGCGAAACCCTGATCATCCTGCAGTTGCGCGAATCGACGCCGCCGAAGGAAACCACGGCCGCCTGGTATCAGGTGCGCAAGAAGATCGGCGATATCCGCAATACCTTGCCGGGTGGCGTGTCCGGGCCTTTCTTCAACGATGAATTCGGCGATACCTTCGGCACCATCTTTGCCCTCTCGGGCGATGGCTTTACCTATGCCGAGGTGAAGGATTACGCCGATTTCGTCCGGCAGCAGCTGCTGAAAGTGCCGACGGTGTCCAAGGTCGAGCTGTATGGCGTGCAGGATGAAAAGATCAACATCGAGTTTTCGCACAAAAAATTCGCCCAGCTGGGGATTCCCTTCGATGCCATCGTTGCGCAGCTGAATGCGCAAAATGCGGTGGAAGCCAGCGGCGTGCTGGCCACGCCTTCGGATAATCTCCAGGTGCGCGTCAGCGGCGCCCTGCAAACCGTGCAAGACCTGGAAAACCTCGAGCTGCGCGCCAACGGCACGACTTTCCGCCTGGGCGATTTCGCCGTCATCAAGCGTGAATACAAGGACCCGCCGCAAGACAAAATGCGCTTCAACGGCAAGGAAGTCATCGGCCTGGGCGTGTCGATGGAAAAGGGCGGCGACATCATCCGCCTGGNNAGCTGCCGGTCGGCATCGAGCTGGAACGCGTGTCGAACCAGCCGGAAATCGTCGCTTCGTCGGTGAATGAATTCCTGAAAGTGCTGACCGAAGCGGTGCTGATCGTGCTGGCGGTCAGTTTCGTCGCGCTCGGCCTGCATACCCGGCCCTTGCGCCTGGACGTACGCCCCGGCCTGGTGGTGGCGCTGACCATCCCGCTGGTGCTGGCGGTGACTTTCCTGTTCATGCAGATATTCGGCATCGACCTGCACAAGATTTCCCTGGGCGCCCTAATCATCGCTCTCGGCTTGCTGGTGGATGATGCCATCATCGCGGTGGAAATGATGGTGCGCAAGATGGAAGAGGGCTTGTCCCGTTTCGATGCCGCGACCTTCGCCTATACCTCGACGGCGATGCCGATGTTGACCGGGACCCTGATCACCGCCGCCGGCTTTTTGCCGATCGGCCTGGCCAAATCGGCGGCGGGCGAGTACACCTTTTCGATGTTTTCGGTGAATGCGCTGGCGCTGCTGATTTCCTGGTTTGTCGCCGTGCTGTTTACGCCTTACATCGGCTACGTCCTGCTGAAGGTGAAGCCGGCGGCAGGCGCCGACGGCCACCATGAATTGTTCGATACGCCTTTCTACGCGCGTTTTCGCGCCGTGGTGAACTGGTGCGTGGAGTGGCGCAAGACCACCATCGTGCTGACCTTGGGAGTGTTTGCTCTTGGCGTGTTCGGTTTCCGCTTCATCGAGCAGCAGTTCTTCCCGGATTCCAGCCGGCCGGAATTGCTGGTCGAGTTGTGGCTGCCGGAAGGGTCGTCCTTCCAGGCCACCGAGGCGCAGGCGAAGAAGTTCGAGGCTTTCCTGCTACGCCAGGAAGGCGTCAGGAGCGTCACTGCCTACGTCGGCACCGGCAGCCCGCGTTTCTATCTGCCGCTCGACCAGATTTTCCCGCAAACGAACGTGTCGCAATTCGTGGTCCTGCCGCACGACCTAGCCACCCGCGCGGCCTTACGGGACAAGATCGTTGCCGCCTTCAAGGAGGATTTTCCCGAAGTGCGCGGTCGCGTCAAGCTGCTGCCGAACGGCCCGCCGGTGCCTTATCCGGTGCAGTTTCGCGTCAGCGGCGACGAGGTGGCCAAAGTGCGCGCCATCGCTGACCAGGTCAAGGAAATCATGCGCGCCAATCCGAACACCGTCGGCGTCAACGACAACTGGAACGAAGCGGTCAAGGTCTTGCGCCTGGACCTCGACCAGGACCGCATGCGCGCGCTCGGCGTCAGTTCGCAGACGGTGATGCGCGCCGCCAATACGATTCTCTCCGGCAGCACCATCGGCCAGTTCCGCGAGAATGACAAGCTGATCGATATCGTCGCCCGTCAGCCGGTCGAGGAACGCGCTACCATCAGTGCCTTCAACGAAGCCAACCTGCAGACGGCCGGTGGCAGGACCGTGCCGCTGTCGCAGCTGGCGCGCGCGCATTTTGTGTGGGAACCAGGCGTCGTCTGGCGCGAGGGCAGGGAATGGGCGGTGACGGTGCAGTCCGACGTGGTCGACGGCATTCAGGGGCCGACAGTGTCGAGCCAGATCGAGCCGCAGCTGGCGGCCTTGCGGGCGGATTTGCCTGCCGGTTATTTCATCGAGCTGGCCGGCGCCGCCGCCGACAGCGGCAAGGCGCAGGAGTCGATCGCCGCCAATGTGCCGCTGGTGATATTCATCATCTTCACGCTGCTGATGCTGCAGCTGCACAGCTTCTCGCGCTCCTTGCTGGTGTTCCTGACGGGGCCGCTCGGCGTTGCGGGCGCGGCGCTGGCCTTGCTGCTGCTGCAGCGGCCTTTCGGTTTCGTCGCGCAACTGGGCGTGATTGCGCTGTTCGGCATGATCATCCGCAATTCCGTGATCCTGATCGATCAGATCGAGCACGATATCGCCGCCGGCAGTCCGCCCTGGAACGCCATCGTCGAATCGGCGGTACGGCGCTTCCGGCCGATCATCCTCACTGCGGCGGCGGCGGTGCTGGCGATGATCCCGCTGTCGCGCTCGGTGTTCTGGGGGCCGATGGCGGTGGCCATCATGGGCGGCCTGATCATCGCCACCGCGCTGACCCTGCTGTTCCTGCCGGCGCTGTATGCCGCCTGGTTCCGCGTCAAAAGGCCGCAGACGGCGGCGCAGCCGGCATCGGCGAGTTAGGTCAGGCTGAGTCCGCTCTAACGGCCTTGTTGTTGCGCTGTCCGCGGGCGGACAGCGCAGCGTGCTGTCGAAAAACCGGCAACTGGAGAAAAAATCCAGTAAAATGCCGGGTTGAAGTTGAAGAGCCACTAACAAGGGTTCTGAGATTGCGGCATTTGTCCCAAGCTCCGACGGGGCGACCAGGGTTCACTTCACGGTCGCCCCTTGTTATTTGGCATAGCTGAAAGAACATCCCGCGAGGATGGCGAAATTGGTAGACGCACCAGGTTTAGGTCCTGACGCCAGCAATGGTGTGGGGGTTCGAGTCCCCCTCCTCGCACCACAGTATTAATTCATTTATTGGACGATTCACATGGCAACTGCAGTCGAAACCCTGGAAAAGCTCGAGCGCCGCATCACCCTGACCGTTCCCGTCGAGGAAGTCAAACAGGAAGTGGAAAAACGCCTGAAGGTGCGTGCCCGCACCGCCAAGGCACCCGGTTTCCGTCCCGGCAAGGTGCCGATGAAGATGGTTGCCGCACAATACGGCTACCAGGTTGAAACTGAAGTATTGAACGACAAGGTCGGCCGCGCTTTCAATGACGCCGCCAATGAAAACAACCTGCGCGTCGCCGGTTATCCGAGGATCGAGCCGAAGGGCAGCGAAGGCGTGGCCGAAGGCATGATCGCTTTCGATGCAACCTTTGAAGTGTATCCGGAAGTGAAGATCAACGATCTGACTACGGCGGAAGTGGAAAAAGTCGCTTCGCCGGTGAGCGATGCCGAAATCGACAAGACCATCGATATTCTCCGCAAGCAGCGCGTGCACTATCACGTCAAGGGTGAGCAGGGCGCGCACGGCGACGGCGGCCCCGACCAGACCGCGCAGAACGGCGACCGCGTGACCGTCGACTTCGTCGGCAAGATCGACGGCGTCGAATTCGCCGGCGGCAAGGCTGAAGACTATCCCTTCGTGCTCGGCGAAGGCCGCATGCTGCCGGAGTTCGAAGCTGCCACGATCGGCCTGAAGGTCGGCGAATCCAAGACTTTTCCGCTGTCCTTCCCTGAGGATTACCATGGCAAGGATGTGGCCGGCAAGACCGCCGAATTCACCATTACGCTGAAGAAGCTGGAATGGGCGCACCTGCCAGAAGTCGACGCCGAATTCGCCAAGTCGCTCGGCATCGCCGATGGCGACCTGGGTAAGATGCGCGAAGACATCAAGGCCAACCTGGAACGCGAAGTCAACAGCCGCGCCAAGGCCAAGACCAAAGATAGCGTGATGGATGCGCTGATCAAGATCACCGAACTGGATGTGCCCAACGCCCTGCTGGACCAGGAAGTCGAGCGCATGTCGGAAATGACCCGCCAGGACATGGCCCAGCGCGGCATGAATGTCGGCAACGTGCCGTTTCCGCCTGAGCTGTTCAAGCCGCAAGCCGAGCGCCGCGTGCGCCTGGGCCTGATCCTCGCCGAACTGGTCAAGACCAACAACCTGCAAGCCACTGCCGAGCAGGTCAAGACGCAAGTTGAGGAATTCGCGCAAAGTTACGAGGACCCGCAGCAAGTGGTGAAGTATTATTACAGCGACCGTCGCCGCCTGGCTGAAGTCGAAGCCCTTGTTTTGGAAGAAAACGTCGTCAACTTCGTCCTGGGCAAGGCCAAGGTAAGCGACAAGGCGGTCGCATTTGATGAATTGATGGGCAATACCGCGCAAGCGTAAGGATGCGCGGGCCGCTCTCCACAAAGGAAGCTAGATGACACGCATGACTGGAAATTCCGCCCTCGACACTGAAATGCTCGGCGTAGTGCCGATGGTGATCGAGCAAAGCGGGCGCGGCGAACGCGCCTATGACATTTACTCGCGCCTGCTGAAGGAGCGCGTGATTTTCCTGGTCGGCCCGGTCAACGACCATACGGCCAACCTGATCGTGGCGCAGATGCTGTTCCTGGAGAGCGAAAACCCGGACAAGGATATTTCCCTGTACATCAATTCTCCCGGTGGTTCGGTTTCGGCCGGCCTGGCAATCTTCGATACGATGCAGTTCATCAAGCCGGACGTATCGACCCTGTGCACCGGCCTGGCGGCTTCGATGGGCGCCTTCCTGCTGGCCGCAGGTGCCAAGGGCAAGCGCTTTTCGCTGCCGAATTCGCGCATCATGATTCACCAGCCCCTGGGTGGCGCCCAAGGGCAGGCGACCGATATCGAAATCCAGGCGCGCGAGATCCTGTACCTGCGCGATCGCCTGAATCATATCCTCTCGGAAAAAACCGGTCAGTCGATCGAGAAGATCCGTGCCGATACCGAGCGCGATAATTTCATGTCGGCCCAGTCCGCCGTGGAATACGGCATGATCGACAAGGTGCTGAGCAGCCGGGCTTGATCCAGTTTATTTCCGGTTAGCCACAAACGCCCGGACGATGCACCGTTCGGGCGTTTTTGTTTTACTATCCTGTATAAATGCCACCGGCTGCCGGTTTTTTTGCGCTGTCTCGTGACGTATATTGAATTCACGGGTAATATCGAACCACCATAGCCATCCATTTAGCCTTATGTCTGACAAAAAATCCTCCAGCGGCGAGAAACTCCTGTATTGCTCGTTTTGCGGCAAGAGCCAACACGAGGTAAAGAAGCTCATCGCGGGACCCTCGGTCTTCATCTGCGACGAATGCATCGACCTCTGCAATGACATCATTCGCGACGAGGCCGCCAGCGTCGAGGCAGTCGGCGAGCAGAAGTCCGATTTGCCGACGCCGCAGGAAATCTGCGACATGCTGGATCAGTACGTGATCGGCCAGGAAGCTGCCAAGCGCATCCTGTCGGTGGCGGTGTACAACCATTACAAGCGACTGAAGCATCTCGGCAAGAAAGATGAAGTCGAGCTGGCGAAAAGCAACATCCTGCTGGTGGGCCCGACCGGCTCCGGCAAGACCCTGCTGGCACAGACGCTCGCCCGCATGCTCAACGTGCCTTTCGTGATTGCCGACGCCACCACCCTGACCGAAGCCGGTTATGTTGGCGAGGATGTCGAAAACATCATCCAGAAGCTCTTGCAGAATTGCAACTATGAAGTCGAGCGCGCGCAGAAGGGTATCGTCTACATCGATGAAATCGACAAGATTTCGCGCAAGTCGGACAACCCGTCGATCACCCGTGATGTTTCCGGCGAAGGCGTGCAGCAAGCCTTGCTGAAGCTGATCGAAGGCACCATGGCTTCGGTGCCGCCGCAAGGCGGACGCAAGCACCCGAACCAGGATTTCGTGCAGATCGACACCACCAACATCATGTTCATCTGCGGCGGCGCTTTCGACGGCCTGGCCAAGATCATTTCCAATCGCTCGGAAAAGAGCGGCATCGGCTTCGGCGCCAGCGTCAAGAGCCAGAGCGAGCGCGATGCCAGCGCCATGCTGATGGATACCGAGCCGGAAGACCTGATCAAGTTCGGCCTGATTCCGGAACTCGTCGGCCGTTTGCCCGTGGTCGCAACTTTGAGTGAACTCAATGAAGACGCGCTGATCCAAATCTTGCTTGAGCCCAAGAATGCCTTGATCAAGCAATATGCCAAATTGCTGGAAATGGAAGGCGCCGAACTGGAAGTACGTCCGGCAGCCCTGCATGCCATTGCCAAAAAGGCGCTGGCGCGCAAGACCGGTGCGCGTGGTTTGCGTTCCATCCTGGAACATGCCTTGCTTGATGTTATGTATGAATTGCCGAATCAGCAGAATGTTGCCAAGGTGGTGATTGATGAAAACTCCATCACCAACGGGGCCAAACCCTTACTGATTTACCATGAACAGCCTAAAGTGTCCGGCGCGTAATGAGGCAACACTTGTAAAAACCTTGAATATTTACGGTTTTCAAACTTTTATTGCGCAAAAGCAGTACAATTTACTGAAACAACAATCACTCAGGCTTCCATCGCAAAGCCACTCGAGGGCCCGCTCTCGTGTGGCTTTTTTTATTGAACTGTTTCCACATTTAAAGTGACGATTGTTGATGCAGGGCCTTGTGTTTTGCCCGATCGTGCCAACATCAATTAAACATTCTTGATAAGGCTCGCCATGACGACAACCAATCAAACCGAACATACCCAATTGCCGCTGTTGCCCTTGCGCGACGTCGTAGTATTTCCGCACATGGTCATTCCGCTCTTCGTCGGCCGCCCGAAATCGATCAAGGCGCTGGAAGCAGCGATGGAGCAGGGCAAGAGCATCATGCTGGCAGCCCAGAAAGCTGCCGCCAAGGACGAGCCCTCGGCAGAAGATATTTATGAAATCGGCTGTATCGCCAATATCCTGCAAATGCTGAAGTTGCCGGATGGTACAGTCAAGGTGCTGGTCGAAGGCGCGCAGCGCGCCCGCATCCACCAGATCAGCGAACTGGAAAGCCATTTTACGGCGGAACTATCCCCGGTCGAATCCGAGCTCGGCGACGAATCCGAAGTCGAGGCGATGCGCCGAGCGATCGTCCAGCAGTTCGACCAGTACGTCAAACTCAACAAGAAGATCCCGCCCGAGATCCTGACCTCGCTGGCCGGCATCGATGATGCCGGCCGCCTGGCCGACACCATCGCCGCCCACCTGCCGCTGAAGCTCGAGCAGAAACAGGTCATTCTTGAAATTTTCAATGTCGCCAAGCGCTACGAGCACCTGCTCGGCCAGCTCGAGGGCGAGCTCGACATCCTGCAAGTGGAAAAGCGCATCCGCGGCCGCGTCAAGCGCCAGATGGAAAAGTCGCAGCGCGAGTATTACCTGAACGAACAGGTCAAGGCGATCCAGAAGGAACTGGGCGAGGGCGAGGAGGGCGCCGATCTTGAGGAACTCGAGAAGCGCATCATCGCCGCCAAAATGCCCAAGGAAGCGCGCGACAAGGCGCAGAGCGAGCTGAAGAAGCTGAAGATGATGTCGCCGATGTCAGCCGAAGCTACCGTTGTGCGCAACTACATCGACACGCTGATCGGCCTGCCGTGGCGCAAGAAATCCAAGGTCAACAATGATTTGCCCAACGCCGAGAAAGTGCTGGAAGACGAGCACTACGGCCTGGAAAAGGTCAAGGAACGCATTCTCGAGTACCTCGCCGTGCAGCAGCGCGTCGACAAGCTGAAGGCGCCAATCCTGTGCTTCGTCGGCCCTCCGGGCGTCGGCAAGACTTCGCTCGGCCAGTCGATCGCCCGCGCTACCAACCGCAAGTACGTGCGCATGGCATTGGGCGGCGTGCGCGATGAAGCCGAGATCCGCGGCCATCGCCGTACCTACATCGGTTCGATGCCGGGCAAGATCCTGCAGAGCCTGACCAAGGTCGGCGTGCGCAATCCCCTGTTCCTGCTCGACGAGATCGACAAGCTGGGCATGGATTTCCGCGGCGACCCTTCCTCGGCGCTGCTGGAAGTGCTGGACCCGGAGCAGAACCACACCTTCTCCGACCATTACATCGAAGTCGATTTCGACTTGTCCGACGTGATGTTCGTGGCGACTTCAAACTCCTTCAACATTCCACCGGCCCTGCTGGACCGCATGGAGGTCATCCGCTTGTCCGGCTATACGGAAGACGAGAAGACCAGCATTGCGCAGCGCTATCTGCTGCCCAAGCAGATCAGGACCAATGGCCTGAAGGATGACGAAATCGCCGTGTCGGAAGCGGCGATCCGTGACGTCATCCGCTATTACACGCGGGAAGCCGGCGTGCGTTCGCTGGAGCGCGAAATCTCCAAGATCTGCCGCAAGGTGGTGAAGATGCTGCTGCTGAAGAAGCAGGAGAAGAAAGTCACCGTCACGCCGAAAAACCTCGACAAGTTCCTCGGCGTGCGACGCTTCGATTTCGGCGTNNTCGATCGAGGCCGCGCGCACCGTGGTGCGCAGTCGCGCCAAGACGCTCGGCATCAAGAGCGACGTGTTCGACAAGAGCGACATCCATATTCACGTGCCGGAAGGCGCCACGCCCAAGGATGGCCCGTCGGCGGGCATCGCCATGACCACCGCGCTGGTGTCGGTGTTCACCGGTATCCCGGTGCGCGCGGATGTGGCGATGACCGGCGAGATCACGCTGCGCGGCGAAGTGCTGCCGATCGGCGGCCTGAAGGAAAAGCTGCTGGCGGCGCATCGCGGTGGCATCAAGACGGCGCTGATTCCCGAGCAAAACGTCAAGGACCTGGCCGACATTCCGGACAACGTCAAGAACAAGCTCGAGATTGTTCCGGTGCGCTGGATCGACAAGGTGCTGGAGATCGCGCTGGAGCGTCAGCCGATGCCGCTTCCGGAGGAAGAAGCTGCCGTGGCCGCGGCAGCCCCCAAAAGCGGCGAACCAGCCGACACCACGGTAGTCAAGCATTGATCTTTCTTGTGATGAAAGGCGCTCTTCGGAGCGCTTTTTTTTTGCCGGCTTCTCCGCAGGTTTGCGCTGAATGGCTGCTTAAATTTATAGCAGTCACCGTCTACTGGGCCCTGGCACGCTGGCCTTTGTATGGCAAGAACGAGCCGTGGGCGCTCAGGTATGTGGGAAAAAGCCGAAAAAACCACTCTGTGAAAGCATTACAGAATGCAAATCCCTTGACACAATTCGTGGCGACTTGTTTAATACGTGCTTCAGTTTTCGTGCTCCGCAGCAAGTGCAAGACCATATGAATGGCAAACACGTGCGGGGAAATTTAATCTAGCGAGGGGGGCGTAAGTGAATAAATCCGAATTAATCGATCACATTGCCGAGTCTGCCGATCTGTCCAAGGCTGATGCCGGCCGTGCTCTGGATGCGATGGTCGATGCTGTCAAAACCACTTTGAAGAAAAACGGTACCGTTACCCTGGTTGGTTTCGGCACGTTCTCGGTAGGCAAGCGTGCTGCCCGTACCGGCCGTAATCCGCAAACCGGCGCCGCCATCAAGATCAAGGCCGCCAAGGTGCCGAAGTTCAAGCCGGGCAAGGGCCTCAAAGACGCCATCAACTAATCGGCGAACTGCACTGGTAAAAAGCGGAATTGACGGCATTTACTAGTGGCAGGATTCGTAAGATTGTGTATAATGATGTCTTCTTCGCAGCGTGGTGACAAACGCTGCTGTTTGACTGGTTAAGCAGTGCAGCGGGTGCTTAGCTCAGTTGGTAGAGCGGCGCCCTTACAAGGCGTAGGTCGGGAGTTCGAGCCTCTCAGCACCCACCAGATGCAGTCAGACAAAACGGCAGTAAATTGGAGTGGTAGTTCAGTCGGTTAGAATACCGGCCTGTCACGCCGGGGGTCGCGGGTTCGAGTCCCGTCCACTCCGCCAACACTAAAAAGGCGAACGCAAGTTCGCCTTTTTTCTTATGCGATACGCGAGACGCAACGTTACGTTAAGGCTTCGCAATCTGTGTACTGGATAGGTTGAACATGTTTGATTTCGTCCGCACCCATCAACGGCTGATGCAGTTCATCCTGCTGCTGTTCATTTTTCCTTCCTTTGCATTTTTTGGCTTGGAAAGCTATACGCGTTTCCAGGAGGGTGATAATACGATTGCGAAAGTCGCCGGCCAGAAGATTACCCAGGCAGAATTCGATGAAGCCCAGCGCCGCCAGATGGACCAGTACCGTCAGATGCTGGGTGCGCAATTCGATCCCAAGATGCTGGATACCCCGCAGCAGCGCAAGAGTCTGCTCGATAGCCTGATCGCGCAACGCGCGCTGGCGGCGGAAGCTGCGCGCAATAACCTGTCGGCTTCCGACCAGGCTGTGCAGCAGGCGATCCTCGGCATGGAAGGCTTGACGACGCCGGAAGGCAAGTTCGATAACGATCGTTACAAGTCGCTGCTGGCCATGCAAGGCATGACGCCGGTGAGTTTCGAAGCCAGCTTGCGGCGCGACCTGGCCGTGCAGCAGTTGACTGCCGCCATCCAGGACAGCGCCTTCGCGCCGAAAACGGTAGCGGCGCGCGTCTCCGATATCGCCCAGCAGGAACGCGATGTGCAGCAAATGCTGTTCAAGGCTGCCGACTTCATTGCGCAGGTGAAGGTGACCGACCAGCAGCTGCAGGATTATTACAACAGGAATGCCGCGCAGTTCGCCATTCCCGAGCAAGCCAGCATCGAATACGTGGTGCTGACGCCGGCAGCTGCCGAGGCGCAGGTCAAGGTTGCCGATGAGGATATCAAGGCGTATTACGAGCAAAACAAAAAACGCTATGCGGTCGACGAGCAGCGCCGTGCCAGCCATATTCTGATCGCCGTGAACAAGGATGCCTCCGGCGCCGACAAGCAGGCTGCGCGCGCGGAAGCCGAGAAGCTGCTGGCGCAGCTGAAGCAAAATCCGGGCGACTTCGCCAAGTTGGCCAAGGAAAATTCAGACGATCCGGGCTCCGCCGAAAAGGGCGGCGATCTGGGCTTTTTCGGTCCCGGCATGATGGTCAAGCCTTTCGAGGAAGCTGCCAATCAATTGAAGGAAGGCGAGATCAGCGGCCTGGTGCAATCCGATTTCGGTTTCCACATTATCAAGCTGACCGGCATCAAGCCTGGTTCGGCCAAGCCGCTCGAAGAAGTCAGGGACGAGATTGCCGTCGAGATCAGGAAGCAGCAGTCGGCGAAAAAATATTCCGAGTTGGCCGAAGTGTTTACCGATACCGTATACGAGCAGGCGGATAGCCTGAAGCCGGTGGCAGACAAGCTCGGTCTCAAGATTGAAACGGCAGCGAACGTGACGCGCGAGTCGAATCCCGCGCTCGGCCCGAACGTGCCTTTCAATCATCAAAAATTCCTGACGGCGCTGTTCTCGAACGATACGATCAGGAACAAGCGCAATACCGAAGCCGTCGAAGTTGCGCCGAACACCCTGATTGCAGGCCGCATCGTCGCGCACAAGCCGGCATCGAAGCGACCGTTCGAGGAGGTCAAGGAGGTCATTCGCGAGCGCGTGGTGCAGGAAGACGCATTGAAACTGGCGCGTCAGGCTGGTGAAGCGAAACTGGCTGCGCTGAAAGCCAAGGACGATGCTGCCGGTTTCGGTTCTGTCAAAACTGTCTCGCGCAGCAAGCATGAGGACATGAGCCCGGCGGCGCTGGCGGCGGTGATGAAGGCCGATACGAGCAAGCTGCCCGCCTATGCCGGAGCGGAAGTGCCGCAACAAGGCTATGCCGTGTACCGCATCGTCAAAGTGGCTCAGCCGGCGACTGCCGAGGCGGCGCGCCGCCAGGCCGAGGAACAGCAGATTGCCGGCATCATCGCGCAGCAGCAAACCGTCGCCTATGTCGAAGCGCTCAAGCAAAAAGCCAAGACCAAGCTGTTGAAGCCGGTGGAAGAACTCAACAAGGCGGAGACGGCGCAGTAAGCCCCATCCGTCCGCCATAAAAAAACCGCTCTCCGGAGCGGTTTTTTTATGGGCAAGACCTGCGCCGCCCGGAATCGCGCGCGACTAGTGTCTCAGTCCTGCTCCAGCAATGCGCGCGCTGCCGCCGCGAAGCTCTGCGAGGAAATGTCCGGTAGAACGATAGGACGCGCATCCGGAAAATGCGTGAAATTCCTGTTGATCGATCGCATATAGGCCGGGTCGTAATGCTGCTTCAGCAGTTCTTCCACCAGCGGCGCCATTGCACCGGAACTGGCCATTTCCTGCCAGCGCCCGAGGTTTTCGCGGCCATGCAAATGCAACAGGCATTCGAGCTGGCGGTTCAGGTCATCCGGGGCGGCGACGAAATGTTCGTATTCCCGCATCAGCAGCGCCACGCGGCCGGCCATGTCGAGCGACAGTGCGATGCAGGGGGAGGCGCGCATCCTGTCCATCAGCGCTTCCGGTACGCGCAGGTTGCCGACTTTTTTGCTCTCGGACTCGACGAAAACCGGGCACGCCGGATCGAAGCTGCGCAATGCCTGCCAGATGGTGCTCTCGAAAGTCTTTTGCGTCGGTTGCGGCTGCGACGGCAGGTGGCCGAGCACCGAGCCGCGGTGCGCGGCAAGCTGTTCGAGGTCGAGCACCTGGGCGCCCGCCTGTTCTAGCGTGCGCAGCAATTCGCTTTTGCCGCTGCCGGTGGGGCCGCCGATCACACGGAAGGAATAACGGCCTGGCAGTTCGGTCAGCGCGGCGTTGACGTGGCGTCGGTATTCCTTGTAGCCGCCATCCAGTTGCACCGCCGGCCAGCCGATCTTCGCCAGGATGTGCGCCATCGAGCCGCTGCGGTTGCCGCCGCGCCAGCAATACACCAGCGGCTTCCATTCGCGCGGCTTGTCGGCGAAAACGGTGTCGAGATGGTGCGCGATGTTGCGCGCCACCAGCGCCGCGCCGAGCTTCTTGGCTTCGAAGGAGCCGACCTGCTTGTACAGGGTGCCGACACGGGCGCGTTCCTCGTTGTTCAGCACCGGGCAATTGATTGCGCCGGGCAAGTGGTCCTCGGCGAATTCGCCTTCGCTGCGAACATCGATGATGGTATGGAATCGATCCAGTTGCGACAGGATTTCTTCAAACGGCAACAGTGCTGGGTATTTCATGTACTTACTTTTTCTGCAATAGCGGCTTCAGGGCGGGCCAGACATTGTTCAGCATGACGGGGTGGGCGCCAGCGTTCGGATGGATGCGGTCGGCCTGGAACAGGTCTTCACGGGTGGCGATGCCTTCCAGGAAAAACGGCACCAGCGCGGTTTTGTTTTCCTTCGCCAATTTGGCATACAGCGCATGGAAACTTTCCGCATAGGCTGCGCCATAATTCGGCGGCAGCCGCATGCCGAGCAATAGCACCCTGGCATTCGCCGCCTGCCCAGCCTTGATCATTGTGCGCAGATTGGCTTCAGTGGCTGCCAGCGACAAGCCGCGCAAGCCGTCGTTGCCGCCCAGTTCAATGACGAGAATATCCGGGCGGTGCTTTTTCAGCAAGGCGGGCAGGCGCGTCGCGCCGCCGCTGGTGGTGTCGCCACTGATGCTGGCATTGACGACCGTAGCATCGATTTTTTCCGCGCGCAGGCGCTCCTGCAGCAGATTGACCCAGCCTTTGCCTCGGGCAAGACCGTATTCCGCCGACAGGCTGTCGCCGAGCACGAGCATGGTTTTTGATGCAGAATAGGCACTCGAAGCGAATAGCGCACACATCAACAACAACAGGGCGCGCAGCCACTGCTGCAATTTTGGTTGCGGTAATCCTGATAAACCATCAAAGCGCATGACTGAACCTTCCAATTTGAGATCGGCCATCGAGGTGACGCACCTGTGCAAGCGCGTCTCCGATGCCACCGGTGAACTGACGATTCTCAACGACATCCATTTTACCGTGCAAGCCGGCGCCACGCTGGCCATCGTCGGCGCGTCCGGCTCGGGCAAGTCGACTTTGCTTGGCTTGCTGGCCGGGCTGGACACACCCACATCCGGCAGCGTCAGGATCGACGGCATCGATATCTATGCGCTCGACGAGGATGGCCGTGCGCAGATGCGCAAGGAAAAGCTCGGCTTCGTGTTCCAGTCCTTTCAGCTGGTGGCGCACATGAATGCGCTGGAGAACGTCATGCTGCCGCTCGAGCTGCGCGGCGACCGCGAGGCGCGCCCGAGGGCTGAGGCGATGCTGGAGCGGGTCGGTCTGTCTTCGCGCCTGAAACATTATCCGAAGTACTTGTCCGGCGGCGAACAGCAGCGCGTGGCGCTGGCGCGCGCCTTTGTTACCGAACCGCCGCTGCTGCTGGCCGACGAACCGACCGGCAGCCTGGACGCGGCCACCGGCGAAGCGGTGATCGATCTGATGTTCGCCCTGAACCAGGAACGCGGCTCGACCCTGGTGCTGGTCACGCACGATGCGACGATCGCGGCGCGCTGCGCGCGCACCATCACGATTGCGGCCGGGCGGCTGGCGTGATGCCGGGCGCGGCGAACTGCCGTGCATTGGCGATGGCATGATTGAGCGCGGCACGGATCGCCGGAATCAATTCTCCGGCAGTTAACCCGACCGGGCCGCTGCCTTGTTTCACCAGCACGTCGGCGGCATGGCCGTGCAGCCAGACCGCCGCCAGCGCCGCTTCCCAGGGCGGCAGATGCTGCGCCAGCAGGGCGCCGCAGACACCGGCCAGGACGTCGCCGGTGCCGGCGGTGGCCAGCGCCGGATTGCCGGTCGGGTTGACCGCGGTCATGCCATCCGGGCGCGCAATCACGCTGCCCGATCCCTTCAGCACCACGATCGCATTGAAGCGCGCCGCCAGCTGGCGCGCCGCCGCCAGGCGGTCGGCCTGCACCATGCCGGCCGAGACGGCCAGCAGGCGCGCCGCTTCCAGCGGGTGCGGCGTGAGGATGCTCGCAGCCTTGCGCGAGGCGAGTTGCTGCTGCAGCGTGGCGTCGGCGGCGAGCACATTGAGTGCATCGGCATCGAGCACCAGCGGCGACGCTGTTTCCAGCACCTGCGTCAGCAACTGATGGGTGCGCGGTGCGCTACCGGCGCCCGGCCCGGCGACCACGGTGGCCTGGGAAAAATCGAAGTCGCCGGCATGCCGGCACATGAGCTCGGGCTGAACCGGGTCGAAGGCTGGCGCTTCATCGATGAAGCAGGCGTATACGCGGCCGGCCCCGCAGTGCAGGGCGGCGCGCGCGCCGAGCAGCGGCGCGCCCTGCATGCCATGGGCACCGCCTAGTACGGCGACGTCGCCGTAGCTGCCCTTATGGGAATTCTGCGCGCGCGGGGAGAGCGCGCCGGCAAACATTCGCAGGCCGTTCAGGCAGGCTTGCGCCGGCGGGAATAGCGCGCGGTCGATATCGAGAGCGGCAATGCTGACCTTGCCGGCATGGTCGCGGCCGTGAGCAGTATGCAGGCCAGGCTTGTCGGCAATGAAGCTGATGGTATGGCTGGCGCGCACGGCAATGCCATCCGGGCCGACGATGTCGCCGGTATCCGCATCCAGGCCGCTGGGCACGTCCAGCGCCAGCACTGGGCATGGCAGTTCATTGACGTATTCCGCCATGGCGCGCATGGCGCCGGCCAGCGGGCGTGCCAGCCCTATGCCGAACAGGCCATCGATGACCAGATCCCAGGGTTGGCTGCGCAAGGCTTCCATGGCGTCTGCCTTGGCCGGGTCGGCAAATCCTGCCGTGCCGGATTGTGCCCGCGCCAGCGCGGTGCGGGCGTCCGGCGGCAGCCTGGCGGCATCGGCAAACAGCGTTACGGTGACATGAGCATTTGCAGCGGCAAGGCTGGCGGCGACTTCGAGGGCATCGCCGCCATTGTTGCCCGGCCCGGCCAGCACCAGCACGCGGGCATGCGCGCGTGCGGCGAGCAGTTCCTGCGCCAGTTGCGTGGCGGCCGCGCCGGCGCGCTGCATCAGGGCGCCGGCGGGCAGGGTGGCCAGCGCGGTTTGCTCGATCCGGCGGATTTCCGCGACGGTGTAGAGTTCGTTCATGGCATCCGCAAGAGGGAAAATGATGCGGATATTATGGCATGCGGGCGTAGCGCGCCAGCGTCAGGCCTTCCATGTCGATGTCCGGCTTGCGGCCGGAAATGATATCGGCCAGCAGCAGTCCGCAGCCCGCCGCCATGGCCCAGCCGGTCGAGCCGTGGCCGATATTGAGGTACAGGTTTCTGATCGGCGTAGCGCCGAGCAGGGGCGGGCCATCCGGCAACATGGGGCGAATGCCGCTCCAGTAGCTGGCGGTGCTGTAGTTGGCGGCATCCGGAAACCAGTCTTCGCCGACCTTGGCCAAGGTGCGCAGCGCAGCCTCGTGCAAGTCGTTGCTGACCGAACCGAGCTCGGCCATGCCGGCGATGCGGATGCGGCCGCCCATGCGGGTAATGGCGATCTTGTAGGATTCATCCATCAGGGCAGCTTGCGGCGCCTCGTCGAAATTGCGGATGGTGGCGGTGGCGGAATACCCCTTGATCGGATACAGCGGCACGCGGATGCCGAGCGGCGCCAGCAGGCGCGCGCTGTCGATGCCGGCAGCGATGACCACGGCATCGACGTTGAACACCTGTTCGCCGATCCGCATGCCGATCCGCTGGCCCTGCGTTTCGATCGCGCTGACGGTGCTGCCGAAACGAAATTCAACGCCCATCTCCTGGGCGAGATTTTTCAATTGCTTGGTGAACAGCGGGCAATTGCCGGATTCGTCATCCGGCAGGTACAGGCCGCCAGCCAGCGGCGTGTGGGCGGACAGGGCCGGTTCGATGGCGCGCGCCTGTTCGGCATCGACCGGCCGATGGGCGACTCCCTGTTCGGCCAGCAGTTCCAGCGCTGGCTGCGCCAGCGCGATGTCCTGTTCGCTGCGGAACAGTTGCAGGTAGCCGCGGCTCTGTTCGTAATCGAGCCGGTGGTGTTCGCGCAGTTGCTGCAGGACCAGGCGGCTGTAGGAGGCCACTCTTTGCATGCGCTCCTTGTTGACGCGGAAACGATCCAGTTCGCATTCGGCCAGCCACTGCCTGACCCAGCGCCACATGGCGCGGTCGAAAGTGGGCTTGAGCAGCACCGGACCGTCTGTCCTGAACAGTGAAGCCAGGATTTTTTTCGGCATGCCCGGTGTGGCCCAGGGCATGACGTAGCCGGGTGCGACTACGCCGGCATTGCCGAAACTGGCTTTTTCGGCGACGTTGCTGAGTCTTTCGATGACGACTACCTGGTGCCCGGCATGCGCCAGGAAATAGGCGGTGCACACGCCGATGACGCCGCCGCCGATTACCGCGATCTGCTGTTGATGTGACATTAATAGACTGATGGTACGCGCGGCAGATTGCCACCCGAAAAGTGCAGCGAATATAGCATGCCGCCGGCCTTCTTTTGTGGGCTTGAGGCGCTAAAAATATATTGCCGAATCACGGCGTCCGGCATGCCGTGGCTTTTATGCCAGTTCACTTGCCATCCCACTGGAAAATCCATTGACACTCGGAAATACAGTCAGTTCCCAGTGTCGTCATTGCGCTCGCAAAATCTCTTCCGGCGACAAGAGGGCTGCAATGATGTTTCAAGCGGCAGGTGAGAGCTGCATCAAGGTATAATCATGGTTTCCGGTTCAACTTGCGGTACTTCTGGCGAAAAATGCTGGAAACCGCCTCAACTTTGCTCTCGCCATGCTGATTCTGCCGGGCTCGAATGCCCTGTCCGCCTTCCGTAGCCAACGACTGTTATCCAAACTGCAAGAAATCGATCCCGCCATTGTCGGCATCAGCGGACGCTATCTGCATTTCATCGATGCGGCCGTGCCGCCGTCGCAAGACGAGATCGGCCGCCTGCAGGCGCTGCTGACTTACGGCGATGTGTTCGAAGGCCGCGAGGATGGCGAGCGCTTTGTCGTGATTCCGCGTTTCGGCACCATTTCACCGTGGGCCAGCAAGGCGACCGACATTGCCCGCAATTGCGGCATGGCGCAGATTCATCGCATCGAGCGCGGCGTGGTGTATCACGTGCAGCTCAAGTCGGGCCTGCTCGGTGGCGCGAAAAAACTGTCCGACGCGGATGAGGTCGCGGCGCTGCTGCACGATCGCATGACCGAGAATGTCTTGCGCAACCCGGAAGACGCCGCCGGCCTGTTCCGCGAACTGGAAGCCAAGCCGCTGGCCTTCGTCGATGTGCTGGGCGGCGGCAAGGCTGCGCTGCAGCAAGCCAACGCCGACCTCGGTCTGGCGATGTCGGAAGATGAGATCGATTACCTCGTCGATGCTTTCATTCGTGCCGAACGCAACCCGACCGACGTCGAATTGATGATGTTCGCGCAGGCCAACAGCGAGCACTGCCGCCACAAGATTTTCAATGCCGACTGGACCATCGACGGCGAGAAGCAGGACAAGTCGCTGTTCGCGATGATCAAGAACACCCACCAGCTGCAGCCGAAGGGCACGGTGGTGGCGTACAGCGACAATTCCTCCATCATCGAGGGCGCGACCATCCCGCGCTTCTATCCGCGCGGCGCCGCCGAAGGCAATGTCTATGCTGCCACCGACGAGCTGACCCATATCCTGATGAAGGTGGAAACGCACAACCACCCGACCGCGATTTCTCCTTTCCCGGGCGCTTCCACCGGCGCCGGCGGCGAGATCCGTGACGAGGGCGCGACCGGCCGCGGCGCCAAGCCCAAGGCGGGCCTGACCGGCTTCACCGTGTCCAACCTGATGATCACGCATGCAGTGCAGCCATGGGAAAACTCCCGCGACGTCACGCTGCCTGCCGATCAGCGCGCGCCTGGCGCGGCGACCATCTACGGCAAGCCCGAGCGCATCGCATCGCCCTTGCAGATCATGATCGACGGCCCGATCGGCGGCGCGGCGTTCAACAATGAATTCGGCCGGCCCAACCTTGGCGGCTATTTCCGCACCTACGAGCAGAATGTCGGCGGCAGCGTGGCTGGCTACCACAAGCCGATCATGATCGCCGGCGGCATGGGCAACATTGCCGCGATCCATACCAAAAAGAACGATCTGCCGGTAGGCAGCCTGCTGATCCAGCTCGGTGGCCCGGGCATGCGCATCGGCATGGGCGGCAGCGCCGCTTCCTCGATGGCGACCGGAACCAATACCGCCGACCTGGATTTCGATTCGGTCCAGCGCGGCAACCCGGAAATGCAGCGCCGTGCCCAGGAAGTGATTTCCGCCTGCTGGGCGCTGGGCGAGGGCAACCCGATCCTGTCGATCCACGACGTCGGCGCTGGCGGCCTGTCCAATGCTTTCCCGGAAATCACCAATGACGCCCGGCGTGGCGCGATCTTCGACCTGCGCAAGGTGCATCTGGAAGAAAGCGGCATGGCGCCCAAGGAAATCTGGAGCAACGAGTCGCAGGAACGCTATGTGATGGCGATTGCGCCGGAATCGCTGCCCCTGTTCGACTATCTGTGCCAGCGTGAACGCTGCCCGTTCGCAGTCGTGGGTACCGCGACAGAAGAGCGCCAGCTGAAGGTGGTCGATCCGGAACACAACAACAACCCGGTGGACATGCCGATGGAAGTCTTGCTCGGTAAGCCGCCCAAGATGCACCGCGACGTCACGCATGTGCAGCGCGAGTTGCCGCGCCTGGACCTGACCGGTATCGATTTGCTGGAGGCCTCGCTGCGCGTGCTGCGCCTGCCGACCGTGGCCGACAAATCCTTCCTGATCACCATCGGCGACCGCACCGTCGGCGCCATGACCGTGCGCGACCAGATGGTCGGCCCGTGGCAAGTGCCGGTGGCCGATTGCGCAGTTACGGCGATGGGTTACGAGGGTTATCTCGGCGAAGCCATGGCAATGGGCGAGCGCACGCCGCTGGCGGTGATCGACGCCGCCGCATCGGGCCGCATGGCGGTGGGCGAGGCGATCACCAATATCGCCGCCGCGCCGATCTCAGACATTACCGACATCAAGCTGTCGGCCAACTGGATGGCGGCCTGCGGCCAGCCGGGCCAGGATGCCGCGCTGTTCGACACCGTCAAGGCGGTGGGCATGGAGCTGTGCCCGGCGCTGGGAATCTCTATTCCCGTAGGCAAGGATTCCCTGTCCATGCGCACCACCTGGACGGACGAAGAAGGCGCCAAATCGGTAACCTCGCCGGTGTCGCTGATCGTCTCGTCGTTTGCGCCGGTGCCGGACATCCGCCGCGTGCTGACGCCGCAACTGAAGAAGGATGCTGGCGATACCGTGCTGATCGTCATCGACCTCGGCCGCGGCAAGGGCCGCCTGGGCGCTTCCTGCTTCGCCCAGGTGATGCAGCAGATCGGCTGCGACGCGCCGGACGTGGACAGCCCGGAAGACCTGAAAGCCTTCTTCAACGCCATCCAGCAGCTCAATCGCGAAGGCAAGCTGCTGGCTTACCATGACCGTTCCGACGGCGGCCTGTTCGCCACCCTGTGCGAGATGGCCTTTGCCGGCCGCACCGGCCTGTCGCTGAACGTCGATATCCTGGCGATGGACAATGGCCACGCCGCCGACAGCGGCGAAGCCAAGAACTGGACCACGCAAGTCGGCGAGCGCCGCAACGAACTGACCCTGCGCGCGCTGTTCAACGAGGAACTGGGCGCGGTGATCCAGGTGAAGGCGGCGCAGAAGTCCGAAGTCATGGACGTGCTGCGCTCGTATAACCTGGGCGCCTGCAGCAACATCATCGGCAAGCCGAATGATTCCGACGTCATCGAGATCATGCGCGACGCCAGAACCATCTACAGCCAGCCGCGCAGCGAACTGCAGCGCGCCTGGAGCGAGACGTCGTGGCGCATCGCCCGACTGCGCGACAACCCGGCTTGCGCCGATGCCGAATACGAGCGCATTCTCGATACGCAGGACCCGGGCATGTCGCCGAAGCTCTCCTTCGATCCGCAGGAAGACATCGCCGCCCCCTTCATTGCCAGCGGCGTGCGGCCGAAGGTGGCGATCCTGCGCGAGCAGGGCGTCAATTCGCAAGTCGAAACGGCCTACGTGATGCACAAGGCCGGTTTCACCGCGGTCGATGTCCACATGAGCGACTTGATCGCCGGCCGCGCGAAACTGGACGACTTCAAGGGCATGATCGCGGTAGGCGGATTCTCCTACGGCGACGTGCTGGGCGCCGGCGAAGGCTGGGCCAAGACCATCCTGTTCAATGCCCAGCTGGCCGAGCAGTTCGCTGCCTTCTTCAACCGCGAAGACACCTTCGGCCTGGGCATCTGCAACGGCTGCCAGATGATGAGCAACCTGAAATCGATCATTCCGGGCGCGCACGACTGGCCGAAGTTTACCCGCAACAAGTCGGAACAGTTCGAGGCGCGCTTCTCCATGGTGGAACTGACCGACTCGCCGTCGATCTTCTTTGCCGGCATGGCGGGTACGCAGACGCCGATCGCAGTAGCCCACGGCGAGGGCTTTGCCGATTTCTCGCAAACCGGCGACATCGACAAGGCGATTGTTGCGATGCGCTTCGTCGACAACCGCGGCCAGGTCAGCGAAACCTATCCGTACAACCCGAACGGCTCGCCTAGCGGCATCACCGCTGTGACGACAAAGGATGGTCGCTTTACGGTCATGATGCCGCATGCCGAGCGCGTGTTCCGTACCGCAGTCAACTCCTGGCATCCGGAGAACTGGGGCGAAGATGCGCCGTGGATGCGCATGTTCCGCAATGCCCGCAAGTGGGTAGGTTGAAAAGATGAAAATGCTGAAACATGCATCCATTGTTGCCATGATCGCCGCCCTGGTGGGCTGTGGTCATGGCTTTGAAGGCGAGTATCAAAGGACGACTTCCACTCCGCTGCTGGATGCACTCGGTGTTCAAACCGGAACGCTGGTCATCGGTGACGATTACATTGAATCGGAAGGGAAGCGCACAGAATTTGAAGAGATTTTTGTCCGCGAGTCGGGAAGCGAAAAATACCTCGTATTGAAGGACAAGAATGCGGAAGAGGAAGCCTGGAAAATTGTCGATGAAAAGACTTTGATCCAGAAAAATGGCTTGATCAATGTGACGCTCAAGCGGACTAAATAGCTTCTCGGGCGTGCCAGACTGGTTCTGAAGAATTCTCCGGGATAGTTGTCGGTCTCTCAGACATGGGGCCGGTGACTATCGCTCAAACTACCGTTCAAACAACAAGGCTTGAATAAAAACGGCGCTCCAGGGAGCGCCGTTTTTATTGGCAGGCGGGACTGAACCCGCCGCGGGATTACTTGACGGTTGCCTTGGCGCGCAAGTTTTGCTGGAATTCCTGCAGCTTCTTCTGCTGCAGCGATTCGGCGATCTGCGGTTTCACTTCTTCCAGAGACGGCACCTTGGCGGCGCGTACGTCTTCCAGCTTGATTACGTGGTAACCGAACTGGGTCTTGACCGGGGTTTCGGTGATCTGGCCTTTGGACAGGCCGACCATGGCGTCAGAGAAGGGCTTGACGAAAGCCGAAGGCGATGCCCAGTCGAGGCTGCCACCGTTGGAAGCCGAGCCAGGATCCTTGGATTGCTTGGCCAGGTCTTCAAACTTGGCGCCGCCTTTCAGCTTGGCGATGATGGCCTTGGCGTCATCTTCCTTTTCCACCAGGATATGGCGCGCCAGGTATTCCTTGTCGCCGGCCTGGGCCTTGAACTTGTCGTATTCAGCCTTGATTTCGGCGTCGGAAACCGGGTTCTTTTTCAGGAAATCGCCGATAAGGGCGCGGATCACGATCGCCTGGCGGGCGATGTCGAGCTGGTTCTTGACGTCAGTGCTGTTGGAGAGGCCACGCTTGTCGGCTTCCTGCATCAGGATTTCACGGTTGATCAGTTCTTCCTTGATCATCGTGCGCAACTCTGGCGTATCTTTCTGTCCTTGAGCAGCCATTTGCTTGGCCATGGTGTCGACGCGCGAGGAAGGGATCGCCTTGCCGTTGACGACGGCGACGTTTTGAGCCATGACGGGCAGCGTGACGGCAGCAAGAAGTACGACCAGCAGGCGGGCGGGTTTGAATGTCATTCTTTTTTCCTAACAGGGAAGTTAAAAAACGGTCAATTATACACTTGGCGCCTGTTGTTGAAGTTCTGAGGGCGCCAGAGCGATGATGTTGAGCGCGTGTATGTCGGCATGCATCAAATCACGGAGGCAATCATACACCAGCCGATGCCGATTGATGCGGTTTTGCCCTTCGAAACACAGCGATACCAGTCGTAAACGATAGTGCCCCGCACCGGAGGCAGCGCCGGCATGGCCGGCATGTTTTGCGGAATCATCATCAAGCTGGCATTCCAGGGGAGCAAAAGTCTCATTGATGCGCGCCAGGATGCGCTCTTCGCGGGGACTCATGGGGTCTCCTTGATGTATTTGGACAGGAACAGGCTTTGGCCGACGGCGAAAATGACCATCAGGGCGGTAAAGCCGAACAGCTTGAAATTGACCCAGGCGGCTTCTGACAGGCCGAACGCGAAGGCCACGCACAGGTTGATGATGCCCATCACCACAAAGAAAGCCGCCCAGGAGAGATTCAGCCTGAACCACACCGGTTCCGGCAGGCTGATCTGGGCACCCAGCATGCTCCTGATCAGGTTTTTGCGGAACGCGAATTGTCCGATCAGCAGGCCGGCGCCAAAGCACCAGTAAAGAATGGTCGGCTTCCACTTGATGAAGGTGGGATTGTTGAAGTAAATGGTGGCGCCGCCGAATACGGTGATGATCGCCAGCGAAATCCACAGCATGGCATCGATCTTCTTGCGGCGTACGAGCATGTAGCCGATCTGGCCGAAGCTGGCGAGGATCGCCACCGCGGTCGCCAGCAGGATCGGCGCATGGCTTTCCTGCAGCGCACCGCCGGCCATGAAGCCGGACAGGTACTGCGTCAGCAAGTCCTGGGCGGCGGCAGGATTACCTTGGCCCCATTTGAAAATGACGAAAAACAGGATGACGGGGAACAGGTCGAACAGGAATTTCTTCATGGTTGCTTGGGGCTGGTTTCAGAAGATGTCTCGGGCTGGGCATCAAAGCGCAGCGAGGCGGAATTGATGCAGTAACGCAGGCCGGTGGGCGGCGGGCCGTCGGGGAAAACGTGGCCGAGATGGGCGTCGCACACCTTGCACAGGATTTCGGTGCGCACCATGCCGTGCGAGCGGTCGACCCTTTCCTCTACCTTGTCCGGGTCGAGCGGGCGGAAATAGCTGGGCCAGCCGCAGCCGGAATCGAACTTGGCGTCGGATTCGAACAGCGGCGTGCCGCAGCACACGCAGGTATAGATGCCATGCTCATGGTGGTCCCAGTAGCGGCCGGTGAAGGCGCGCTCGGTGGCGGCATGGCGCGTGACTTCATACTCGAGCGGGTCGAGCATGACGCGCCATTCGGCATCGGTCTTTCGTACTTTGTCTGTCATGATGAGCAACTCACTTCCAGTTGGCTAGCCCAGTCCGGCGGCAGCGCCGCATAGGCTTCGTATTCGGGCTGATCGTCAAACGGGTGTTCCAGCACTTTTAGCAGGCGGGCGATTTCCGAAAAATCCTTGTTTTGCGCTTTCTCGATGGCGACTTGCGCCAGGTAATTGCGCAGGATGTACTTCGGATTGACTGCATGCATGGCGGCGCGGCGTGCCGCATCGCTGGCGCTATCCCGGCCGCCATCATTTTCCCGGCCTAATCTTAGCCGATATTGGCTAGCCCAGTCATCGAAAGCGGGGCGATCGATGAACAGGTCGCGCAGCGGCTCATCGGCCGCCGGGTTTTCCTGCTGCAAATCGCCCAGGCGACGGAAAAACAGCGTGAAATCGACATGATTGTCCTGCATGAGCTTGAACATCGCGTCGATCAGCTGGCTATCGTCATCCTGGCGGGTTTGCAGACCGAGCTTGGCATGCAAAAGCGCATCGATTTTTTCCTGGTAGGCAGATGCGTAACCGGACAGCGCGGCATGCACGTCATCGACTTCGCCGATCAGCGGCAGCAGCGCCTGCCCCAGCGCATAGCAGTTCCAGTGGCAGATCTTCGGCTGCATGGCGTAGGCATAGCGGCCCTGGGTGTCGCTGTGGTTGCAGATGTGGCCGGCATCGAAGGCTTCCATGAAACCAAAGGGACCATAGTCGATGGTAATGCCGAGAATCGACATGTTGTCCGTGTTGAGCACGCCATGCATGAAGCCGACTGCTTGCCATTGCGCCACCAGCTCTGCGGTACGGCGGGTCACTTCGGCCAGCAGCGCCTGATAAGGTTTGTCGGCGTCACGCAGTTCGGGATAGAAGCGGGCGATGACGTAATCGGCCAGGGTCTTGAGTTCGGCTGTCCGGTCACGATAGTACCAGTGCTCGAAGGAGCCGAAGCGGATGAAGCTGGGCGCCAGCCGCGTGGCCACCGCGGCGGTTTCCAGGCGTTCGCGCATGACCGGTTCGTCCGAGCCGATCACGCACAGCGCCCGTGAAGTCGGGATGCCGAGCGCCGCCATCGCTTCCGAACAGAGGAATTCGCGGATTGAGGAGCGCAGCACGGCGCGGCCATCGCCCATGCGCGAATAAGGCGTCAGCCCGGCGCCCTTGAGCTGTATTTCCAGCGCGCCGCCGGGCGCGGACGCCTCTGCGGCAGCTTCGCCTAGCAGGATGGCACGGCCGTCGCCCAGCTGCCCGGCCCAGACGCCGAACTGGTGGCCGGAATACACAGCTGCCAGCGGCTGCGCGCCGGGCGGAATGCGGTTGCCGGCGAAGGTGGCGATGAATTCGGGCGTGGCGAATTCTGCCGGATCGAGGCCGATCAGCGCAGCTGCAGCGGGACTGGCGCATACCAGGTAGGGGGCCGGCAAGGGCGTCGGCTGCAGTCGCGTGTAGAAGGCGGGCGGCAGGGCGGCGTACGAGTGACTGAAGGGCAACTGGTCCAGGGGCTTGAGAGCGGCGGCAAAGCCGGGGGCGTTCATGATGATTCCTTCAGTGAGTGAAGCCTTTTCGATGAATCTTCTATTTTGACAGAATCACCCGGGACGCACCGGCTCTGCACCGATGCCTTGCATGCCTTATCACATTTCCGCCTACGCCGATATTGGGCAAGGTCTTCCAAACTCCGCGGCGCATTGTGCCGCGGTTTGCTCACCGCGCCTGGGTTCAAAGAAAGTAACTATTTTAACCAATAGTTACTGATGTGTGGAATGTTTGCTTTACAGTCACTTCCTCTCTAGTTATCCTGAGGCAACATTGAGATAACACATAAGCAAGAGGCAAGGGGAGATGTTCCATGTTAACCATTCGTGCGATTGTCGCCGCTGCCGGTTTGAGCGTGGCGCTGGCAAGTCCGGCCGTCTTGGCCGAACAAGTCAGGATCGCCTTCATCGAATCCCTGTCGGGGCCGTTTGCGCCGGTGGGGCAAAATCTGCTGAGCAGCTGGCAAGCCATGGCGGACCTGGCCAATACCGAGCAATGGGCGGGAGAACATACGATTAGCGTCGCCGGCTTCGACAGCAAGGGCAGTGCGCAGGAGGCGCTTAACCAGCTGCGCGCCGCTGTCGACCAGGGATACCGCTATATCGCCCAGGGCAGCAGTTCCGGCGTCGGGCTGGCGCTGATAGAGGCGATCAACAAGCACAATCAGCGCCATCCGGGCAGGGAAGTGGTGTACCTGAATTATGGCGCCAGCGATCCCGACATGACGAATTCGCGCTGCAGCTTCTGGCATTTCCGCTTCGACGCCAATTCCGACATGAAGCTGGAAGCGCTGACTTCGTACATGGCCGGGCAAAAGGATATCAGGAAGGTCTACATCATCGGCCAGAACTACAGCTTCGGGCAGCAGGTGTCGCGCGCGGTCAGGAATTACTTGAAGCGCAAGCGGTCGGATGTGCAGATCGTCGGCGACGACCTGCATCCGATCGGCCAGGTCAAGGATTTCGCGCCGTATGTGGCCAAGATTAAGGCTTCCGGCGCGGATGCCGTCATCACCGGCAACTGGGGCGCGGACCTGGCGCTGCTGGTCAAGGCCGGCAAGGAGGCCGATCTCAAGGCGAACTTCTATACCCTGTATGCCGGCACCACCGGCGTGCCGACGGCGATCGGCGCGGCCGGCGCCGGCCGGATGAAGATGGTGGCTTACTGGCATCCGAACAATGAAGAGTATTCCGGCAGCGATATCGTCACCGCGTTCAAGAAAAAATACAACGACGACTTCTATGGCATGGCCACTTACACGGCGACGGCAATGCTGTCAAAAGCCATGCGCGAAAGCGGCTCGACCGATCCCGTGAAGGTGGCGCAGCGCATGTCCGGCATGAAGCTCGTCAGCCTGAACGGCGAAGTGGAGATGCGCCAGGCCGACCACCAGCTGCAGCAGCCGCTGTATCTGGTCAGCTGGACCAGGGTCGACGGCAAGCAGCTCAGATTTGACCAGGAAAACACCGGCTACGGCTGGAAGACCGAGAAAAAAATCGATACCTGGGTCGCCGCGCAACCGACTTCCTGCCAGATGAAACGGCCGCACTGAAGCAAGGCTGCAGTCGCATTCACTGAAGCTTGTCAGGCAGAATCTGCACTAAAATACGTGCTTCTTGCGACTGCCAACCTGACAGAAGACGCGCTGCCGACGTGGAATTTACCCTCATCACCCTGCTGAACGGCTTGAGCTACGGCCTGCTGCTGTTCCTGCTGTCGGCCGGCTTGACGCTGATCTTCAGCATGATGGGGGTGCTGAATTTTGCCCACGCCAGTTTCTACATGCTGGGCGCCTACCTTGCCTATGCCGTCAGCAATCGCATCGGCTACTGGCCGGCGATTTTCATCGCGCCGCTTCTGACCGGCGTGCTGGGCGCGCTGGTAGAGCGCTATGCGCTGCGCGCGGTGCGCCGCCAGGGCCATCTGGCCGAGCTGCTGCTGACTTTTGGCCTGTCCTTCATGCTGCTAGAAGCGGTACAGCTGATCTGGGGCCGCGCGGCGGTTCCCTACCGCGTGCCGGCGGAACTGGACCAGCCGCTGTTTACCCTGTTTTCTACGACCTTCCCGGCGTATCGCGGCTTCATGATGCTGGTGGCGCTGCTGATGCTGCTGGCGATCTGGCTGCTGCTGAAGAAAACCCGGATCGGCCTGGTGATCCAGGCGGCGCTGACCCATCCACAGATGGTGCAGGCGCTTGGGCATGACGTGCCGCGCGTGACGATGCTGGTGTTCGGCGGCGGCTGCGCGCTGGCCGGGCTGGCCGGCGTCATCGGCGGCAATGCTTTCGTGACCGAGCCGGCGATGGCGGGCGCGGTCGGCAGCATCATCTTCGTGGTGGTGGTGGTCGGCGGACTCGGTTCGTTGGCGGGTGCCTTCATCGCGTCGCTGTTGATCGGCGTGCTGCAGACGTTCGCGGTGGCGCTCGATCATTCCCTGGTTGATATCGTGTCCTTGCTCGGCTTCGCGCCGGAACCGGCGCTGGCGCAGATGCCGCTGCTGGGCCTGAGCATCGCGCAAGTGGCGCCGATCCTGCCTTACCTGCTTCTGATCGTGGTCCTGCTACTGCGTCCGCGCGGCTTGCTGGGCGTGCGCGAAGGATGAGGAAATGAAGGCAATCTTGCGCCGGCAAATCGATCGCGACCGCTGGCTGGCCTGGGGCGGCTTTGCCGCTGCCTTGCTGCTGGCGCCGGCCGTGTTTTCGCAAGGGGCATCGCTGTCGATTCTGTCGCAGATGGGCACGGCTATGGTATTCGCGCTATCCTACAACATGCTGCTGGGGCAGGGCGGCATGCTCAGCTTCGGCCATGCGGTCTACTCCGGGCTCGGCGCCTATGTCGCGATCCATGCGCTGAACCTCGCCGGCGCGGGCGCATTGCCGCTGCCGGTGTCGCTGGTGCCGCTGGCAGGCGGATTGGGCGGCATGTTTTTCGGCATCGTGTTCGGCTATATCTCCACCAGAAAGGCCGGCACCGGCTTTGCCATGATCACGCTGGGCATGGTCGAACTGGTGTTCGCCAGCGCCCTGATGTTCCCCGCTTTTTTCGGCGGCGAGGGCGGCGTTTCGGGCAATCGCGTGATCGGCGAGCCTTTTCTGGGCATCAGCTTTGGCCCGCAGATCGAGGTGTATTACCTGATCGCCGCCTGGCTTTTCGCCTGCACCGCCGCCATGTACGCTTTTACGCGCACGCCGCTCGGGCGCATCCTCAATGCCGTGCGCGACAACCCGGAGCGCGCCGAATTCATCGGCTACGATCCGCGCCACGTGCGTTACCTGACGCTGGTTATTTCCGCTTTTTTTGCCGGCGTTTCCGGCGGTCTCGCGGCGCTCAATTTCGAAATCGTCAGCGCCGAAAACGTCAGCGTGGCGCGCTCGGCCGGGGTGCTGCTGACCAGCTTCATCGGCGGCATCGGCTATTTCTTCGGGCCGGCGCTAGGTGCCATCGCCGGCGTGCTGCTGACGGTGGTGCTGTCGGCCTATACCAGTGCCTGGCAACTGTACCTGGGCGCCGTATTCGTACTGATGGTGATGGCTGCGCCGGGCGGGTTGGCCGGGATGGCGATGGACTTGCCGAGATTCGTGCGACTGGTGCGGCGGAATGGACTGGCTGCCAGTTCGAGGTTATTGAGCGCATCCGCTGCGCTGGCCGCCACGGCGCTGCTGGCGCTTGCCGGCAGCGTGCTCCTGATCGAAATGCTGTACCGGCGCAGCCTGGAATCGGCGCACGGCAGCGCTATCAGCCTGTTTGGCGTGAGTGTCGACACCGCCAGGCCGCTATCGTGGCTGCTCGCCGTGCTCTTGCTGGCGGCAGCAATTGCCGCCTTTCGCCGCCTGCGCCCTGGTTTTGTCCGTTGCTGGCAAGCGCTCAATGCCGATGGGGTGGCGGGCGAACGCGAAGAACAGCATGACCATCGCTCGCGAGAACATGCATACGCCCCGGCGCAGGAACGGCAGGGGCCGGTATGAAACCATTCGCGCTCGAACTGCGAAACGTGCATAAAAGCTTCGGCAAAACCGGCGTCATTCGTGGCGTCAGTCTGGGCGTGGAGACGGGCGAGCGGATGGTGCTGATCGGCCCGAACGGCGCCGGCAAGTCCACGCTGTTCAATCTGGCATCCGGCCGCGAATGCCCCGATGACGGCGCCATCCTGCTGCATGGCACGCCGATTACGGGCTGCAAGCCGTTCGAGATCAACCGGCGCGGCCTGTCGCGCAGCTTCCAGGTCTCCAATGTTTTCCATCGGCTATCGGTACATGAAAACCTGCGCTGCGCATTGCTGTGGCCGCTCGGCTACCGCCATTCCTTTTGGCGGTTCCTGAACGGCTTGAGAGATGTCGCAGCGCGGGCCGACGAAATCCTGGAGAAAATCGGCTTGCAGACGCGGCGGGACACGCCGGCAGGACAGCTCAGCTATGCCGAACAGCGTGCACTGGAAATCGGCGTTACCATCGCCGGCGGCGCCGACGTGATCCTGCTCGATGAACCGACCGCCGGCATGAGCCGTTCGGAATCCGATGCCATGGTGGCGCTGATCCGCAGCCTTACCGCCGGCAAGACCCTGCTGATGGTCGAGCATGACATGGGGGTGGCGTTCAGCCTGGCGGACCGCATCGCCGTGCTGGTGGACGGTGAAATCATTGCCTGCGGCGCGCCGGCGCAGGTGCGTGCCAGCGAAACGGTGCAGCAGGCATATCTCGGCCGCAGCGCCTTCAGGGGGGCGGTATGACTGCGCTGCTGGAATACGCTGGGGTGCACGCGTTTTATGGCAATAGTCATGTATTGCGCGGCCTGGACTTGTGCGTGGCGCCTGGTGAAATCGTCGGACTGCTGGGGCGCAACGGCGCCGGCCGTTCAACTGCGCTGAAAGCAGCCATGGGACTGGTCGAGGCGCGCGGCGCAATCCGGCTCGGCGGCGACGATATCCTCGGACTCAAGCCGTTTCAGATTGCGCGCAAAGGGCTCGGCTATGTGCCCGAGAGCCGCGACGTTTTTCCGACGCTGACGGTTGAGCAGAATTTGCTGCTTGGGCAACAGCCAGGCCGCAAGGATTTCGGTGCCGCCTGCTGGCACATCGACGACATGTACGGATTGTTTCCGCGCCTGCGGGAACGCGCGCGTACCCAGGCCGGCGTACTTTCCGGCGGCGAGCAGCAGATGCTGGCGTTGTGCCGCACCCTGATGGGTAATCCGCGCCTGGTGCTGGTGGATGAACCGACCGAAGGCCTGGCGCCGCAGGTGGTCGGGCGGGTGGCGCAATTCCTCGTGGCCTTGCAGAGCCGCGGGGTGGCGGTGCTGCTGGTCGAGCAAAAGCTGGCGATTGCGCTGGAGATTTCGCAGCGCCTGTATGTGCTCGGGCATGGCAGGACGGTGTTCGAAGGCACGCCCGACGACCTGCGCGCTAATGCGGAAGTCCGCAAGGAGTGGCTGGAAGTCTGACGCTGCCGGATTACCAGTAATTTTCAGCGAGGTATTGTCCCGGCGTATCGCGCCGCACCGGACGCATGCCTCGCTCCTTCAGCAACTCCCGCATTTCATCGATCATCGCGGGATTGCCGCATAACATGACACGTGAACTTTCCGCCATCAGCTTTAAGCCTGCGTGCCGCTCCAGTTCCCCGTTTTGCAGCAAGGTGGTAATGCGTCCATGCAAGTGAGCTTCTTCTCCAACCGGCTGGACGCGCGTGCAGGTTTGCAACAGACGCAATTCCGCCATCTCGGAATCGTGCGCGCGCTGCAGTTCCAGCAATTCATCCCGGTAGGAGAATTCCTCCGGATGGCGCACCGAATGCACCAGCACCAGGTGGCGAAAACGCTGCCAGACCGTCGCCTCGCGCAGGATGGCGATGAACGGGCCGAGGCCGGTGCCGGTCGCCAGCATCCACAAATCCTCGCCATCGGTAAAACGTTCCGGCAGCATCACGCCCAAGCTCTGGCGGTCGAGCAGGATGGGATCGCCCGGAACAAGCTGCCGCAATTGCGAGGTAAAGGCGCCGCCGGGGACGTCGATGACGTAATACTCCAGCTCGTCGTCCGTGCTGGCGGAAACGATCGAATACGCGCGCCAGACGAGATGGCCTTGCGGAGTCAGCAAGCCCAGGCGCGCATACTGGCCGGCGGCAAAGCGGTACTCCGGCGGACGGGTCGTCTTGAACGAATACAGGCCGGGCGTCCAGGTCCGGATGGCGGAGATGCTTTCGAGAGTGGCGCGCTCGCTGGATTGCAATGCGGGTTGCATAAGACGCCCGTCTTCACTGAGGGATAATGAATTCATTTTGCCACAGGAATCCCCGATGGCGAAAACATAGTCATTTCAGCTGCCATCACATGCCATGGATGCCTGACATGTTTGAGACTGGGTTCGCTTTAAAAGCTTTCCTTTTTGCTCGTAATATCCCGCGCATAGCCGCGCTCATCGACCGTATGCATGGTCACAGGGCGCCGCCACACTTGGGCGATATATTCCAGCACCCGGTCGGCGCGGCTCATGTCCAACCCGCGGCCATCGCTGCGATGATCGTGCGTCAGTTCCAGGCTGCCATCCTGGCCGATGCGGGTGGCGGCGATACGCGGTGCGCCATAATTGAATTTCGGCGCCAGGATCGTTTCGCGCAGAACATGGATATCCTTGCTCGCAACCCTGATATCGCCGTCGGCATGTGTTTCATAAACGAACAGATCGAGCTTTTGCGCCAGTTCCGCATCCAGGTGATTGCGGATAAAGCCAAAGTCGTCTTCTTCCCGGCAAATGCTGCGGGCAACTTCAATGCCATGCTTTTCAATGATGTTTTCCCACATTGAAAAACCGAGATGATAGGGATTGATCGCCAGTGCGAGCTGCCGTTCGGCAGCGAAGGGTCGCACCACATCCGAATGCGCTTTGATTGCCGACAAGTACAAGTCATGCGGCAGGAAATCCGCCTCCCGCAAGAGCCGGGCATGCCAATAGGAAGCCCATCCCTCGTTCATGATCTGGCAAGCGAAGACAGGGTAAAAGTAAAAGGATTCCTCGCGCACGGCAAGGAAAATATCGCGCTCCCATCCCGCCATGTCCGGCGCATGGTTTGCAATAAACCATAGCAAGTCATATTCTTCCAGTACGGTTTCGCGGGACGGCGTCATTGGCTCCAGCGCCAGCTCCAGGCTTTCGCCAGGCAACTGATGGTAACGCCGGTGAAAATTCTGGCGTGAGGACAGCTGCGCCGTGGCGGGCGCGCGCGACATGCCGGCAGGCGCGGGAAAAACCATCGACGATTTGTCGCGATGCAGTTCGCTGTTGACATCGATATGCGGCTCCAGCGCCAGCGCCGCATCCAGTACGGCCTCGACTCTTTCCTGGCCATGCTGCTCGAGCGCCATTTCAATGCCATGAGCGCGCGCGGCCGCCTGCTCAAGGATATGGCCGCCGGCCATGTCCATGAATTTTCGAAACAGGTGATTATTCTTGGCAAAATCGGCATGCCCCAGTACGTGGGCGACCACCAGCGTGTTCTCTGAAAGAGAATTTTCATTGACCAGATAAGCATGGCAAGGGTCGCCCGGGAACATCACTTCGAAAATGTGCGAATGCCCCATGCCCTGCTGGATCAGTTGATGGATGTAGCGGATGCCGAAAGACCAGTGCGGCATGCGCACCGGTAAACCGTAGACGGCAATCTCGGTCATGAAGTTGTTGGGCACCACTTCGAAATCAACGGGGTAGAAGTCCAGCCCCAGGCTTACCGCCAGATCCTCGATGCGGCGCGTATAGTCTTGCAGTTGTTCCGATGTGCTCGTCATTGTTCCGCCTCGGCGGCATCCGCTTGCGAAATGAAGAATTTCCGGATCGCTTTCCATATATCATCCGGGCGGCCCAGCACACTGGTGACGACTGGCAAGCCATCCTGTTCCAGTGCGGTGCAAATCGCTTTCATTTCGGTATTGGTTGTACGCAGGGAACCCGGCGTGGTTTCCACGTAACCGACGTAATTGACTTGCTTGAGCAAGCTTCTCAAGGCTTCGGTGGCTGGCATGCGGTCCTCGGTAAAATTTTCGCCATCGGAGGCATAAAACAGGTAAATGTTGTACTGGCTCGGGTCGTAATCGGTTTCCAGTAATTCGAGTGCCAACTGAAAGGCGCTTGACGCGCCGGTACCGCCCACGCCCGACACCTGGAAAAATTCGCTCTCCGAAAATTCCCAGGCATGCGTGGTGTGCGCAATGAAACGGGTTTCGACCTTGGCGTACTTGCGGCGGATGCCCTGCAAGGCAAAGAAAAAGAAAGTCTTGGCCAGCTTGCGTTCGGCATCGGTCATGCTGGCCGAGACATCCAGCGCGAACAGAATAACCGCATTCGTGGCCGGCTTCTTGCGCTGCACCAGCTGGCGAAAACGCAAATCCTCGTTGCAGAAGGGCGCACCGCCAGGCTGGATGGCACGGCGCTTGATCGCTTCCTTCATGGTGCGGCGGCGATCCAGGCGCGCCCGGGCGCCGTGCTTGTCCCAGCCTTCGCGCACGTATTCCTTTTCCTCGATGGCAGCCTGGCGGCGCGGCTGTATGTCTGGCAAATGCATTTCTTCCCACAGCCAGTCCATGATGTCGTCGACCTTCAGTTCCATCAGCAACTGGATTTCCCCCTCATTCTGGCCGCCACCCTGGCCATCCTCGTCATGCGGCATGCGCGGCGCCTGCCGCAGCACGTCGCCGGGCTGCGCGTCGCCCTGGCCGGCGGCGCTCTGCGCATCGTCCTGCCCTTGCAGCAGGCGAAAGCGCGCATGCTCCAGCATGCGCACCGGCACCTGCACGGTCTTGTCCTGCTGCGGCCCGCTGATCAGGTCGGGGCCTGAGACCAGCGTCGAAAGATTGTCCTTGACGCCCTGGCGGACTTTTTCATTGTGGCGCAGCATGTCGCGTGCGCCACGGGAAAACAATTCGTACCAGGGAGTTTCCATGCAAATCCGTATGTGATTGCGCATGCTTGTTCCTGTCTGACCATTGTCCAGATCCGCCGGATGCTACCGGCGGCCTGGCCGGCACCGTCTATTCCTGTGCCAGCAGGGTCGTGACGTAATTGAGCGCTTCTCGTGCGCTGTGAGTGTCATAGCCATATTCCTGAACCAGGCGCTGTTCAACCACCGAGATTTTCTGCCGGACCTCTTCATCCGGCCGTGTCGTCGAACTCACCAGGCGCAAAACGTCACGGCGCTGTTCAAACAAGTATTGCTGTACTGCTTCATGCAGCAATGCATGGCTGTCCAGCGTGAATTTCTCGCCGCGCTTGAAGGCTCCCATCGCCTTCCGTACGACTTCCTGGCGAAACGACTGTTTGCCCGAGTCGGTAATGTGAATAGTCTCCTCGACGGTGCGCAAGAAGCGTTCATCCGGCTTGCGTTCCTCATTCGTGATGGGGTCGCGCACCGGGCGATTGTCAAGGCTTGCTTCCACCTCATCGAGATACTTGTCGAGCAAATCCTGGGCCTCCTGTTCGAAAGAAACAAACAAGGCTTTATAGACGTCTTCCTTGACCCAGCGGTTGTAGAAATTTTTGCGTGCCAGCACGAGGTAATCGACCCATTTGCGCTTTTTCTTCGGATCGATGCGGGCATCGTTTTCAATGGCATCCTTCAGGGCCAGCAGTACATCCATGGTCGTCAGGCTTCTGCTGTCCGACTGGATGATGGCGTTGGACAAGGCATTGATGACAAAGCGCGGCGATACGCCGGCCAGGCCTTCCTCCGGCGCCCGGTGCCGCATCCGTTCGACTTCGGCGCGATTGGCGCCTTCGACTTCTTCGCTGGCATGGATGCGCAGCCGCCTGCTCAGGTCGGCTTCCTTTTCCTCGCCATCCTGCAGACGGGTGAGGGTGGCAAATACCGCCGCCGCGTGCAGCACGTGCGGATCGAGGTGCACTTCGCGAAAAGCCGGCGCCGCCGAGGAAATCAGCTTCCTGTAAATTCGCGCTTCATCCTTGTAATTCAGGGTGTAGGGCACCTGGATGATCACCATGCGGTCGAGCAAAGCTTCGTTTTCGCTTTCCTGCAAAAACTTGCGGAATTCAGCCAGATTGGTATGGGCCAGGATGGTTTCATCCAGATAGATCAATGGAAAACGCGAGACCTTGACATTCTTTTCCTGCGTCAGGGTCAGCAGCAGGTAGAGAAACTCGCGCTTGACCTTGAGAATTTCGATCATTTCGAGCATGCCGCGGCTGGCGGCGTAGACAGCGCCGGACCAGGACCATGCGCGCGGATCGCCTTCGTCACCGTATTCAGCCACCTTGGACAAGTCCACCGAGCCCACCAGGTCGGCCAGGTCGGCAGTGGTGGGGTCATGCGGCGCATAGGTGCCGATGCCGCTCCTGCCGGCTTCGGAAATGAAGATGCGCTCGACCGGCATCTGCATGAAGTCGCCGCCGTATTCCTGTTCCATGCGGCTGCGGCAGAACGGGCATATCTCGCCGGCGATCTCGACGCCGTAGGTATCGCGAAAGCTCGGCCGCAATGTGTGGGGAACCAGGTGCAAGGGCGATTCATGCACCGGGCAACCGGCAATGCCATACATGGCGCCGGCTTCGGTGTAGCTGTATTCTTCCAGGCCGCGCTTGAGCAGGATCACCAGCGTCGACTTGCCGCCGGAAGGGGGCCCCAGCAGGAGCAGCAGACGCCGTCCCACTTCGGAACCTGCCGCCGCCGCCTTGAAATAATCCATCACGCGGGCAATCGATTCATCGACCCCGAACAGTTCATCCTGGAACAGGCGGCATTGCGGATTGCCGCTGGCATCTTCCGTTCTGCTCCAGCGGATCATGTCCCAGATGTACTGGTGCGACGTGCGAGCCACGCCATACGGATCTGCGGGCAAGACTCTTTCCAGGAATTCGCTGAATTTACCGGACCAGTGCTGCGCGTGATGATCCTTGGCGAAAGACACCAGGTCTTTTAAAAAGCTTTCCTGTTGTTCGGAATGAAGGAGATTCTCTTGATTCATCATGCAAGCCTCCCGGTACATTATTTAGGGGATTTGTTTGATGGACATTGAAACGGTTTGAATGTTCTCCGTGTCGGCGGCATCATCCATTTAAAATCACTGCGCCGGAAAAGAAAAATTTCAAGCTGAATGGCAGCCGGCGGGATGCTTGATCCACGCTTCCCGCCCATGCTTCCCTCATCTCAGCCGCCATCGCTCGTGCGCTCCGAGGAAGATGGCGGCAGTTGGCCGAAACCCATTTCCGACATGCTTTTGTGCTTATAGGCAGGACAGCCATGCTTGCCCCACTTGCCGCCGCACACCTGCCAACGGCATCGTTCCTGCCGCAACAAGCCTCTCAAGTTTTCACAACGTGCATACAACGTGCCAAGCCGCGCCGGAGATTGCGATTTCAGCTGCGGTCTGACAGCCTTTGTCGCGATGGCCGAAGCGGTGCGGGCAGGCGCCTTGCGCGCCGTGGCTGTTTGCGGTGCCGGTGCGGACTTCCGATGTTCCTTGCTGGTAGAAGATGGACGCGTGCTGCGGGCGCTCGCATGCGTTTTCTTTTTTACTGGCTGCTTCACGGCCATGCTTCTGGTTGATGCCTCATCCCGGCGCTGCCGCAATTTTCCGGATGCCAGTTTTGAGTTGGCCACCTCTGGTGGGGACTGGGATGGCGTGCTGTCCAGAGTCAGACGCGGAACGTGACTGGAAGCTGCACCACCTGAAGCTGACAACGCCCCGGCTCCCAACTCCATGCTGCCCCTGGCGTGTTTACTGTCGGCGAATTCCAGTCTGGAAGTATTGTTGTTGCCGATAATGATCCCGGCCATGATTGCAACCGTGAGGCCAAGCAGGGTACTGAGCACTGGCGTTGAAATCCGCGAAGGGAGCTGTCGGTTGGCATCCTCCTGACTTGCAACTGGCTGCTCTTCCTGCCTGCTTGCTGGCTGCTTTTGCTGCGGCTCGGCATTTCCGTGTGGCGGCCAGTTGACGTCTGGCTCCGACGATGAACGTGCCGCAGCTTTTCTATCTGGCGACGGTCGCGTTGCGGCTTCGCTATCTGATGCCGGCGGCGCTTCCGGTTTGACAGCGCTAGCGGCCTGCGGCAAGCGGCCAATGATGGCCGCATCGTGCGTGCAGAGCGGCGCACTGGCGATGCGCAGCGAGATGCCGCGCATCGATCGAAACTTTATTCTGTTGTGGAAGGGAGTAAAGTTGCTGCCATAATTCAACGCATCCAACCAGTGGCGCGGCGTGGCTGAAGCGTCGGGGAATGATTTCCGTAACTTCGACTTGGCGGCATCGAACAGATCTCTTGCAAAAGATTTTTCGCTATACGAATAGTGCATGCAATTTCCATTTGGAAGCAATGGACAAGCTGGCGTGGCTTTAAGCACGCCTTAAGCACGTATGATGTCGCGGCACACTGCTCCGGCCATTGATCAATTCGGCACAATGGCAATGATTTCGCCATGCTCATTCACCAGTGTGAAGAGCATGGGAAAGTGCAAGGATGGGGCCGGCCCTGATTAACAGCGGCCGGAGCGGGCAGGGAGATACGGGATCAGATCAATTCAACCCGGTTGCGACCATTTTCCTTGGCGCGGTACAAGGCCTGGTCGGCGCGTTTGAACAGCGAATCATAAGTATCCTGGAGCTGGTGCGAAGTGCAGCCGATGCTGACAGTCACCGATAACTTGCCGGCATCCGTCTCGAATTCAGTGGCGGCAATTGCCATGCGCATGCGCTCTGCAAAAACCCGTATGCCTTCGGGGTCGCATTTGGCAAGAATAACGACGAATTCTTCGCCGCCATAGCGGCAGGCCAAATCCATTTTGCGGACCAGCTTGCCGATTTCCCGGGCAACTCCGGCCAGTACGATATTGCCGGCATTATGGCCGTAAGTATCGTTGAATTTCTTGAAGTGATCGATATCGATGATGGCGATCGACAAGCCGTTTTTATCGGTTTGGCGCTCGAATTCATTGATGCGGCGGTTCAGTTCGAGTTCGAAGGTGCGGAAATTGAATAGCCCGGTCAGTTTGTCGGTGGCAGCCTGTTCCGCCAATTCCTTGACCTTGTCCTGCAAGATCATGTTGAGTCGTTCGATTTCGCGGTGCTGCTCGAGATTCAACAGATAATTGCGTCCATTAATGATGGCGGTGCCAAGAAATGCCGACAAGTTGTTCAGCAGGCTCAGGTCCGATTCGGAAATATCGACCGTATCGGCAAAGGTAAAGAAAGTCAGTACCCCGATAGGCTCGTTCTGGTAACGGATCGGCACCATCAGCAGGGTTCGCACCGAACCGAGAATTTTCAGGGTAGCCTGATCATTGGCCGACATCGGCAGATGCTTGATCTTTTGTACATCAGGAAAAAGCAGATGGGTATTTCGCATGAATGTATGAGAAATGCCGCCATCGGTCGTGTTTTGCTGATAGGGATGATGCAGCAGGAATTGCTCCCATTTTGCCCGTCGCGTTTCGTAACGATGGTTGATGATCGAAATTTTTTTGCTGATTAGAACTTCATTTTCCAGCAGAAAAAAACCGACCATGTCGAAAGACAGTTTGTGAAACAGCTCGCCCGAAAACATATCGTAGATACGCTCTGGCGCAGTCATATTGTTCATTTCGACAATGAACTGCAAAAAGCGGGATTGCTCTGCGGCGGCGGCCTCGAAACGACTCTGATAATCCTTGAGAAACGCATATTCCTGCGCATTGCACAGCGGCGCATGAAACAGCCCGATCAATTCATCAAGAATGTCCAGGGTCTCCTGATCGATCTTGCCATGCTGCTTCAACAGTGCAATTGTGCCGGGCAGCTTCGCGGTTTGCCTCTCTTCCGCCGGCATGAGAGGAATGACGGCGATATCTTCCAGCTTCCACAAGCCAAGCAAGCGTTTGACTTCATCGGTGGCATTGGCGATATCTGCCTGGATGGTTTGCCTTTGCAGGTAAGCCCTGGCGCTCAGATTGGAAGCATCCGGCGCCAGCGCCACTTTGTAGCCGGCGTAAGTGTTTTCAAGCGATTGATATTCACCGATGAAATGGACTTTCCAGCTGATCAGCGATGTTTCGGTCGCATCGATCAGATTGATCAGATATCCATCCAGAAGCCCGAGTTTTTCAATTTGCTCGCCGAACAAATTCAGCAAGCTTGTCAGTTCGATGGTGCTGTTAATTTTTTCCAGCAGTGAGCATTTATCGGCAATCGAGTAATACGCCACTTTGTGTCCCCGGCTTTTATCGTAATTTGTTTCGTATTATCACGTGTTTTGGCTATGTAAATGTTCTTGTGGGCAATAAAATTAACACAATGTGACGTATGTTGACGTTCTGGCGCGAACGACTGTCTCCCTTCCTTCTGAGTGTGGCGTTTTTACCTCATGATGCTGATGGGGTTGATTGTTCCGTTTCGATACCGTCGACAGATGCGCCAGAATAACTTGGTATGCCGCCATGGGAGTAGCTTATCTTGGCAGAAATAAAACTGGTTTATAATTAATTAACGATGTGTCAAGCCGACGCGATGTTTCAAACCAGCGATTCCCACTGTCAATTTTCAGATAGATCGATGCTGCCGGTTTGTCGCCTAAGCTGCCAAGAAAGACACTGCCTGCTTTTCTTTTCGTAGAGGGATGGACTTAATGATGCTCAAGCAATCCTCAGTACGTTTACCTGTATTGCGTCGTCAGCACCTGTTACCGCTTATCTTCGTTCCCGGAATGGTCTTGAGCGTGCCGGCCCTGGCGGATGAAGGCGATGTAGTGCGTGCCTATGTCGGACTGTCTATGACGCATGACGATAATATTCTCGGCACCAGCAATGCCGCGATTGCCGCCGGCAGCCCCAAGCTGTCGGATACGGCACGGCGCGTCGAGGCGGGACTGATCTTCGACAAGACCATCAGCCAGCAAAGGCTCACCGCCAGCGTCAATCTGGATCACACCAGCTTCAACCGCTTCGGCAACCTGGACTACAATGGCCGGGATATCCAGGGCAACTGGAACTGGCGCATCGGCAGCAAGCTGGAAGGCAACCTCGGCGCAACGCACCTGCGCACGCTGACTTCCGTGCAGGATTCGGTATCCACTGCCGGATTGCCCACGCAATTGCCGAACGTGCGCACGCAAGACCGCCAGTACTTCGACGCCAGCTGGTTGTTGCAGCCAAGCTGGCGCCTGCGGGGCGGCGCGAGCCATTATGAGCTCGACTACGAACAGATCGGGCCGCAAGTGGCCAACCGTACCGTCGACGACGGCGAAATCGGCATCGATTACCTGGCGCGCAGCGGCAGCAGCATCGGGCTGCAATACCGCCATGCCGAAGGGGAGTTTCAGAATAGTCCGCTGAACGATTATTCCCAGGATGAAGTGAAGGCGCGGGTAGACTGGAAGCTGACGGGCAAGACCGACTTGCTGTTCCTCGCCGGCTGGGTCCAGCGCGACAATGAGCGTGTGCCTGCCAATGATTTTTCTGGTTTTAACGGACGTATCAATGCCACCTGGCGCGCCACCGGGAAAAGTACCGTGAATGCCAGTGTCTGGCGTGAAGTCGGTGCGTTGGACGACCAGACTGCCTCTTATTCGCTGAATCGCGGCATCAGCCTCGGCGCCGGCTGGGAAATCACGCAGCAAGTGCGGCTGGATGGCATTTTCCAGCATGAGCGACGCGACTATACCCCTGCCAACCTGGCGCGCAACGACCGCATCAACTACGGCGCGCTGCAACTGTCGTACTATCCTATTCGCAAGTTGCGGCTCCAGACTTCGGTCTACCGCACCGTGCAGAACTCGGATGTCGCAGCCAACGCCTATCGCAATCTGGGTGTCAGCATCGGCACGCGCTATGAGTTTTAAATAGCGTCTTTAAGAAGCGTCGCTGCCATTCTATAGCCGCGAAATGCCAGGAGGAAGTCCTCCTGGCGCTCGCATAAATTCCTTCCTTCCTTCCTTCCTTCCTTCCTTCCTTCCTTCCTTCCTTTCTTCCTTTCTTTCTTTCTTTCTTTCTTTCTTTCTTCGCTCTGGCTTTGCATTGGTGTAGCTGGCCTCAAACCGGGATGTGATTTGTATTCATGCCACATGGCGGTGCGTAAATCCGATCGCTGTCACAAGACTGTTCCACTTGTGGTCCATCCCCTGCGCTAAAACAATGTTTTTGCATAGGCCAATGCTAAATTGAGTCCATGCAAAATTCATGTCAGCGGTGCGCGATCTAAAGCGCGCGCCAATAAGTCTTTGTCGGTTTACACGCACTTTAGGAGAGTGGCTTTTGATTCGATATAGCGATTTTTTATCGCCAGGAACACGCTTTCCCTCTTTGCTGCGCTTGCCACGCATGGTCGCGATTGTCGGGCTTGGGACTATCCTGGGCGCTTGCGGCAATTTCGAATTGCCGGGCCAGCCGGTAGCGCGTGTGAACGGCAAACCGATCACCGAGCAGCAGCTCGGCAACGAGCTCCTGCGCGCAGCGGGTGCTGCACAGTCGGGTGCCGAGCGCGGCAAGGCCTTGCAGGAATTGGTTGATCGCGAATTGCTGCAAGCCGAGGCCGTGCGCAGCCGGATAGACCGCGATCCGCATGTGGCGGCGGCGCTTGAAAATGCGCGGGCGGAAATCCTTGCGCAGGCATACCTGCAAAGCAGGGTCGCCTATGCCAGCGCACCTTCGCGTGGCGAGATCAGGGCGTATTTCGACAAGCATCCGGAAAAATTCTCCAGCCGCAAGCTCTTTCATCTGAATGAAATCGTTTTGCCATCCACCGGAGTGACGGCGGAATTGAAGGCGGCGGTGGACGGGGCCAGGTCGCTGGACGATGTCTCGGCCTGGCTAGACGGACACCGCATCCATCATCGACAGGAGCGACGAGTCGAGAGCTCCACCGATTTGCCGGAACGCTTGCTGACCAGAATGCAGGGCATGCAAGCAGGCCAGATGTTCATAACCCAGGAAGGAAACAGCGCATCGCTGCTCGCCATTACGGAAATCCAGGACAGCCCGCTCTCCTTCGAAGCGGCGGCGCCGCAGATCGAGCGTCTGTTGCTGAGCCGGCGCGGACGGCAACTGGGAGAGTCAGAACTGGCCCGTTTGCGCGCCGGCGCCAGAGTCGAGTATGTGGATGGCGGCGTCGCATCGCGACTCGCCGGAAGGCAGCAGAGCATGCCGCCGCCTGGACAGGGATTAATCGTCAAGGCGTCCGGCCAAAAGCAGGATGCCGCGCAATGAAGCGTCAGCAGTACCCGACGCCAGTCAAGCCTTTGGTTTTGAAAGAGGATGGGGAATCAAAATGAAAAGCTATTTCAAATGGATATTGGCATTATTTCTGTCTTTCGGTGTCAGCTGGGCAAGCGCAGCCGATACTGAAATCGGCGCCGGCGATACCTTGCGTATCAACGTGTACGGGCATCCGGATCTTGCGCTGGAAACCCGCATCTCCGATTCCGGCAACATCACTTTCCCACTGATCGGCGATGTCAAGGTGGGCGGCCTGTCGCCTTCGGCGGCTGCGAAAAAGATCGCCGGCTTGCTGGAACGGGGCGGGTATCTGCGTAATCCGCAGGTGAATATCGCCATCGCCCAGAATCTCAGCCAGCAGGTATCGATTTTCGGGCAGGTGACACGACCGGGGCGCTATCCGGTCGACGGCAAGCGCAGCCTTACCGATATCCTGGCAGTGGCGGGCGGGATGACCGCCGACGCAGGCGATACCGTGACGCTGGTACGAACGCGCGATGGCAAGACGATCAAGGAAACCCTCGATATCCACAGCATGGTCAAGAATGGCGACATGCACAAAAACCTCGAGCTCAGGACCAATGACGTGATCTATGTCGAACGGGCGCCGCGTTTCTATATCTACGGCGAGGTACAGCATCCCGGCACCTACAAGCTGGAACGCAACATGACCGTCATCCAGGCCTTGTCCGTGGGAGGCGGCCTGAGTCCGCGCGGCACCGATCGCGGCGTGAAACTGAAGCGCCGCAAACCCGATGGCACGCTGTACGAAGTTTCCGCCAAGCATGAAGACATCGTGCAGACCGATGATGTGGTCTATGTGAGGGAAAGCCTGTTCTGATGCATGCCGGGCGGTTTCGGGATGGCTTGCGGTAGAAGGCAAACCTTGAGGGCGTAACGATGAGATTCCCCCAGTTTCTGCAGGTTCTCCGTGCACGGCGCAAGGTCATTCTGCTCACCTTGCTGGTGACGGCGCTGACCGCCTTTACCGTGAGCCTGATGCAACCTAAGGTTTACAAGAGCACCGCCTCACTGGTGCTTACCTATCGCGGCGCCGATCCGGCCGCCAGCAACGCTGTGCCCGCGCAAGTGGTGCACGGCTATATTGCCACGCAGGTTGACATCATCGCCAGCAAAAATGTCGCATTGAAGGTGGTGGACTCGCTCAAGCTGGACCAGGGAAAGGAAGTCCGCGAGCAATTCCTGAAGGCGGCTGATGGCCAGGGATCGATTCGCGACTGGCTGGCGGACCTGCTTCTTAAAAACCTGGAAGTGCAGCCATCCCGCGAAAGCAGCGTCATTGACATTACTTTCAAGGGAACCGATCCCAAATTTGCCGCTTCGGTCGCCAATGCCTTTGCAGCCGCATACCAGAAAGCGGAAGTGCAGCTGAAGGCGGATCCCATGAAAAAGGTATCCGGCTATTACAGCGAACAAGCCACGCAACTGCGGAAAAACCTCGAAGAATCGCAAAAAAAACTGTCCAGATTTCAGCAGGAAAAGGGCATCGTCAACGTCGATTCGCGCATGGACGTCGAAAGCAATCGCCTGAATGAATTGTCGAGTCAATTAGTCGCTGCACAGGCACAACTGCTGGAAGCATCATCGCGGCGCAGCGGCGTGCTGGGCAGTGTCAGCGAATCGCCTGAAGTGCTTGGCAACCCATTGATACAGAATTTGAAAGCTGAACTGGCGCGCGCGGAAGCCAGGTTCTCTCAGAGCACGCAAAACCTCGGCCCCAACCATCCGCAATATCGCTCCGCCCATGCCGAAGTCAGCAGGCTGCGCGCCGAATTGAATGCGCAGACGGCGGCCATTTCCCATGGCGCTGCCAACAATGTGCGCAGCCTGCAGAAGCGCGAAGCGGAATTACGAGCGGCTTACGATCAGCAAAAAGGCAAGATGCTCGAGTTGAACCGGGCTCGGGGCGAAATCGCGTTACTCGCGCGCGAGGTGGAAAATGCCCAGCAAGCCTACGATACCGCTAACCAGCGTCTTGCCCAGTCCAGCTTCGCAGGGCAGATCGGCCAGACGGATGTCGCGGTGCTGAACGTGGCGGTGGCGTCATCCAGACCGGCTGGTCCGCAAGTGCTGCGCAACACCTTGCTGGCGGCGCTGCTCGGCACCCTATTGGGAATAGCGATCGGCGTGCTTGCCGAAATGGCGGACCGGCGCGTGCGTACGGCGGATGACCTGGTCAATGTGCTAGATGCGCCGGTGCTGGGCGTCATCGGAAGGGAACCGAGCGGAGAAAATGGCTTCAAGGCGCCGCGCCTGGGGATGCAGCGCCCGATGCTGCCGTATTAGGAAAGGTCTTGTTCATGAATCAGCCTGTGCCGCCAATGGCTAGCTTGCCTGTGTCGACGGATCACGATACGTCGATGGGGCGGATTCTGCTCGACCATGGAAAAATCACGGCTGCCGACACTGAACGTGTCTTGCGCCTGCAACGAGAACGGGGTATGCGCTTCGGCGAAGCCGCCCGTTCGCTGGGATTGATTACGGAAACCGATATCCAGCAGGTATTGGCAAATCAGTTCGGCTTTTCATATCTGCATCCGGGGCAGGGCGATTACCCGAAAGAGCTGGTCGCCGCCTACGAGCCGTTTGGCGAAACGGCGGAAATGTTGCGCATGGTGCGCAGCCAGTTGCTGCAGCGATGGTTTGCCGGCACCCGCAGCGAACTGGTGGTGGCCAGCATCAGCCCGGCGGACGGCTCAAGCATGTTTACCGCGAATCTGGGTGTGATGTTCGCTCAATTGGGGCAGCCGACCCTGATCGTGGATGCCAACATGCGCCAGCCAAGGCAGCATGAGATTTTTCGCATCAAGTCCCGGCAAGGCTTGTCTGAGATCCTGGCAGGGCGCTGCGGTTTGCATGCGATTTGCCGGGACGAGTATTTTGAAGATTTGTCCATTCTGCCGGCCGGCACGATACCGCCCAATCCACAGGAATTGCTGTATCGGCCGATCTTCCATGTCCTGCGTGAAAACCTGCGCAGGCATTTCAGCGTCATCCTGATCGATGTGCCGGCACTTTCCACCAGCGGTGATGCGCTGGCGGCGGCCGCCGCCATCGGCGGGGTATTGCTGGTGGCCCGCAAGGATGAAACCTATCTTGCGGATCTCGCCACGATACGCGACAAGATGAAGCGCTCCGGCGTTGAAGTGGTTGGCTCGGTGCTGGTCAATTGACAGACGATGGCTGTCGAGATTTCCAGTCTCCGCAATGCTCAGGCCCGGATCGCTCCATAGCCTGCTTTGCGGTGCGCTGGCGGAAAGCCTTCTTCGAATGCGTCCCCGAGCTGTGGAGCGACAGTGTTTTCCAGGTAGTCTCGAAACACAGCGCCGACTTCCGGATGTTTCAAGCCGAACTGCACAGTCGCCTGCAGATAGCCCTGTTTCGAGCCGCAGTCGTAACGCATGCCGTCGAACTGGTATGCGTATACCGTTTCCTTGCGCATCAGGCTGGCAATCGCATCGGTCAGCTGCAGTTCTCCGCCGGCGCCCGGACGCAGGTTGCGCAAATGGGCAAAAATGGCGGGGGAAAGGATGTAGCGTCCTACCACGCCAAGATTCGACGGCGCCAGCTCCGGTGCGGGTTTTTCGACGATGCCGTGTAGCCTGAAAAGGCGTTCGCCGACCGGATTGCCGGCAACTACGCCATAGGAACGGCTTTGTTCCGGCAGGATGGATTCAACGCCGACAATGCTGCTGCCGTGCAGCGCATGCATTTGCACCATTTGCCGTACCACCGGAATTTCGCTGTCGAGCAGATCGTCGGCAAGGATCACGGCAAAAGGCTGCCGGTGCACCATGCGTTCGGCGCATAGCACGGCATGGCCAAGTCCAAGCGCTTCGGCCTGGCGCACGTAGAAGCATTCGACGTTTTTCGGCTTGATGCCACTCAGGAGATTCAACAAGGTCTGCTTGTTGTCGGCTTCGAGCTCCTTTTCCAGTTCATAGGCTTTGTCGAAGTGGTCTTCGATGGCGCGCTTGTTGCGACCGGTGACGAAGATCATTTCGGTGATGCCTGCGGCCGCGGCTTCTTCTACGGCGTACTGGATCAATGGCTTGTCAACGATCGGCAGCATTTCCTTGGGACTGGCCTTGGTGGCCGGCAGGAAGCGCGTGCCAAGTCCGGCTACGGGGAAGACGGCTTTGGTAATTTTATGCATGACTTTGAATTCCGATATGGTCGAGCGCTCCCTTTTTGTAATGGTTTTATGTTTTTGCTGAAATAAGTACAACAAGATTTGTACGCGTCACTACGATAGCTTGCTTATTTCTTCGTCATTTTAGTTGCGGTCAAATTCTCAAGCGGAACTTTTGTATATAAGCGATCTTCCTTCAGATAACTTAATCTCAAGAATCGCGCCTTCATGCTTGAAAATATTTTTTGCAATGCGATGCATGCGATTACAGATGAGTAATGGCACCGCCAACTTCGCTGCGCGCGCGTTGATTCAAACTGCTACGGCAATCGGCTGGCGCCGCTTCATGAGATGCCAGGCGCCAGCTGTCGCGATCACTGCAGCCAGGACAAGGAATGTCAGTGGGAAGCCGCCATGGTCGGCGATCATGCCGAAAATCGCTGGAAGGCAACGTGCGCCGACTTCATAAGCCAGCAATACCCAGTTCGCCCAAGCGGCGCGTTCCACCGCGTCGGCTTGCTGCAGCAGATAGGCGGTGCAGCTCGGATAGAGCAGGCTGTAGGCGCCGCCGTAGGCAAGCGCGCAGGCGACGAATTCCGCCGGAGTACGGGCCAGGCCAAGCACGGCGATTGCCAGAACGACGATCGCAAAACAGGCGGCAACTACACGGAATTCATGAGGGCCGCTCAGGCAATGGCTGAACAGCAGGCGCGTCAGCATGATGGTGAAGAAGCTGGTGGTCAGGAAATAGGCTGGCGAAAACGCCATGTCGGGTGCTTTCGCCAGCCACATCGGCACGAATTGCAGCGGCACGCCAAACGTCAGTCCGAGCACACCCATCAGGATGAATATTTCAAGGATTTTTCCGCGCAGGCCGGCTGGATTTGCCGGCCTGGCCTGGTGGGACGGCGGCGCGGCATTCCCTGTTGCGGCAGCGGGCAGGCGGCCGGCGAGCACAAGTCCCGCCAGAGACAACAGCAATGGAGCCCAGAATACGCCATTGATGCCAAGCGTGGGTTCGGCCATGGCGGAGATCAGGCTACCCAGGCCGATGCCAAGCTGCGAGCAAAGGGTCATGTAGGCGATGCCCTGGGCGTAGTACGTGCCCGGCACGTGCGCCGTGGCGCCATTGAGCAGGGTGGCGAACGAGAGCGCATAGCCAAAGCCGCTCAGGAGCATCGCGGGGACCAGAACGCCCAGATTCGAGGCAAACCCCAGCAAAAGCAATTGCAGGGCATGGCAAGCCAGCCCCAGACGCAACATGTGTGATGGTGACATGCAGCCGTTCAGGCGCTTGCCGTACACTGCCACGCCGAATATCGGTAGCACGGACAAAATCAGCAGCAGGCCGGCATGGGTGGCGCTGCCGCCGAGGGCGTTGACCAGGCGGGCCACGTAAAACTGGGAGCCGAGGACGCAACCGTAGATCAGGGTCATGCCGAGCACGATGCCCATTTTGCGGCGCTCTTCACGCCCCATTTGCTGCCACATGCGCCAGTCTCCCTTTTATTGTGGGGAGTATTGTATGCGCATTTTTTGAAAGTTGCCTAATGGAAACTAATCGGGTGGCAGCATATCGGATGTCAGCATGTCAAAGCTCGCGGGTGCAGAGCCGGAAATCCGGGTCTTCATCCCAGGAGTGGATTTCGAAGTCCAGGCTGCGCATCAGCTTGAGCATGGGAGCGTTATTGTTCAGCACCATGCCTTCGATCCGCTTCAATCCCTTGCTCCGTGCAAGATCCATGATTGACAGCATCATGCGCGTTCCCAATCCCCGTCCATTGAAATCGTCGGCGACCACCAGCGAAAACTCGCAACTGGTCGAATCGGGATTGCTGACGTAACGGGAAATTGCGATGACGCGCTCTTCGCCCTTGCTGCCATCGTCGAGCGCGGGTTCGCGATGGATGGCCACCAGGGCCATTTCGCGGTCATAGTCGATGAGTGTGAAGCGCGCCAGCATGCGCGCCGACAGTTCGTTCACCGCGCTGGCGAAACGGAAGTAGCGGCTTTCATGCGATAGCCGGGAGACGAATGCCTGCAGCATGCTGGCGTCGGAGGGATGCAGGGGCCGCACCGTGTAGCCGCCCCCGCCCTGCAAGGGCCACTCCCTTTCCTGTTCAGCCGGATAGGGCAGGATCGCCAGATGGCCGTACTGACCTGTCTCGGAGGGCGCATGGTCGATCACGATCCTGGCATCGACCACCAGCGCGCCATCCGCGTCGACGATCACCGGGTTGATGTCCATTTCGCGCAATTGCGGGAATTCGCACACCATTTCCGAGACGCGCATGAGGATGCGCTCCAGCGCTTCGCGGTCGGCCGCCGGGGCGCCACGCCATTCGCCGAGGGTCTCGCTCGAGCGCACCCGCTCGATCAGGTGCTGGGCGAGGAAGCGGTTCAGCGGCGGTAGTTCGATGGCGCGGTCGGCGATCAACTCGATCATGCGGCCGCCGGCGCCGAACGAGATTGCCGGGCCGAATGGTTCTTCGGTGGACAGACCGATATACAGTTCACGGCCGTGCGGCTTGCCCGACATGTTTTGAATGGTGATGCCGTTGATGCGGGCTTCAGGCAGGCGGCGCTTGAGGTTGCGCATCATGGTTTCCCAGGTGTCGCGCACGGCCGCGGTATTGTTGACGTTCAGGACCACGCCGTCGACATCGGATTTGTGGTGCACGTCGGGCGAGTCGATTTTCAGGGCGACCGGATAGCCGAGCTGGTTGGCGATCAGCATGGCTTCATTGGCCGAGCGGGACAGGATGGTGCGGGTGACCGGGATGCGGAAGGCCGCCAGCAGGGCTTTCGATTCCATCTCGGTCAGGACTTTGCGCCGCTCCGCCAGCACGGTTTCGATCAGAATGCGCGCACCTTCGAGATCGGGCTTGTCGAATTTGGAAAGAGGAGAAGGCGTCTGCTGCAGCAGTTGCTGATTCTGATAGAAGGAGGCAGCCATGTCGAAGGCTTCGACCGCAGCCTCCGGCGTGCGGAAGGTTGGAATGGCGGCCTTGTACAGAATCCTGCGCGCCGCCAGCACCTGCTCGTCGCCCATCCAGCACGTGACCACCAGCTTGGCGAGGGAGGGCTGCAGGTCGGCCAGGGCTTGCGCCACCGTCGAGCTGTCCAGGCCGGTGCGCGGCGACAGGATGGCCAGCACGCCATCGACGTTCTCGCATGCACCCAGGGCCTTGATGGCGAGGCGGTAATGCTCGGCTTCGGCGTTTTCACCCAGGTCGAGGAAGGGATCATGCGTGGTTTGCGCCGGCAAGAGCGGCATCAGTTCCGCCTGTGCCGCGGGCGGCAGGCTGGACAGCGTCACGCCAAGATCGTTGGCCCAGTCGGCCGAGAGCACGCCGGGCCCGCCGCCGTTGGTGACGATGGCAAGGCGCTTGCCTTGCGGCCGGTGGCGCGCCGACAGGCATTTGGCGATGGTGAACAATTGCACGAAGGAGCGCACCCGCACTGCGCCGGCGCGGCGCAGTGCGGCTTCGAACACGTCGTCGCTGCCGACGATGGCGCCGGAGTGGGTCAATGCGGCTTTCGTGCCGGAGGGTTTGCGGCCGGCCTTGAGCACGATCACAGGCTTGGCATTGGCGGCAGCGCGCAGCGCGCTCATGAAACGGCGGGCGTCGCGAATCCCTTCCAGATAGACCACGATGCTGCGGGTGTTGTTGTCTTCGGCGAGGAAATCGAGCACGTCGGCGATGTCGACGCCGGTGTTCGGGCCCAGCGAGACGACGGTGGAAAAGCCGACGCCGTTGCGGCCGGCCCAGTCAAGCACCGAATTGGCGAGGGCGCCGGATTGCGAAACCAGCGCCAGTTGGCCTTTTTGCGCGAACGAGCAGAAACTGCCGGCGTTCAGCTGCAGGTTGGGGCGCTGCAGGCCCATCGAATTCGGTCCCAGCAAGTGCATGCGGTGGCGCCGTGCTATCGCGTGCAGTTCCTGGGCCTGGCGGTTGTCGATGGTTTTGGAGAGGATGAGGGCGGACTTGCTTTGCATGCGGCCGGCCATCTCCAGCGCCTTGGCCAGTTCTTCCGGCGGCAAGGCGATCAAGACCAGGTCCGGGCTCGATTGCGTCAGGCCGGAGAGCGCTCCCTCGATGCCGGTATCAATAAAATCGAGGCGGCCGGCATAGCCGGATTCACGTATGTTACGCACAGCAAGCTGGCCATACGCGTCGTCTGCATCCGGCATATCCGGTTTGCGCGCCAGCACAACGATTGAGCGCGGCGAAAATAGCGGGTTAAGATAATGCTTTTCCATATTGCTCCCGGAAAAATCTCATTTTAAATCAAAGGAAGCCAGTTGAATCAGTTGAATCTCCCCAACCATCAGCTCACCATGACCGTGTTGATGACCCCGGACATGGCGAATTTTTCCGGCAATGTCCATGGCGGCGCCATTCTCAAGCTGCTTGATCAGGCCGCTTATGCGTGCGCAAGCCGCTATTCGGGCAGCTATGTCGTCACCTTATCGGTCGACCAGGTGACTTTCCGGCAGCCCATCTATGTCGGCGAACTGGTCACATTTCTCGCTTCAGTCAATCATACCGGGAATACGTCGATGGAAATCGGTATCAAGGTAATTACTGAAAATATCCAGGCGCGTACGGTAAGACATGCCAACAGTTGTTTTTTTACGATGGTGGCGGTGGATCAAAATGGCAAGCCGACGTCGATACACCCTCTGCAGCCTTCCACGCCGGATGAAGAACGACGTTTTGCCGCAGCCCAGGCCCGCAAGGAAATGCGCCGTGCCGCGATGGGTTGAACGCTCCTGTCGGGTGCGATCCATGCCGACGCCGGGCGGCTGGCACATGCGGGCTGCAGTCGCCCTGGCGCTGCTGGGTAACCTGGCGCATGCTGCTCCTGCAACTGCTGTAGCGGCTGCGGCGCCTGCCGGCCTGGCCGACTGTGCCGGCATCGCTGACGCCGGCAGCCGGCTTGCCTGCTACGACCGGTTGGCCGCAGGCGCTGCCATCGAACGCGATACCGTCGAGCGCGACGTGTCCGAAGCCGCGAAAACTACACCGGTTGCGCCAGATGGCACGCCGGCGCAGGCAGCCAGGACGGCGCCTGCGGCACAGGAGCCGGGCACCAGGGATTCGGTAGCGGCTTTTCCGCCGGCAAGCGAACAGCAGACAGCCGAATTCAGCCTGAGCAGCCACTGGGAAGTGGGGCGGGAAAACAAGCGCGGCATATTTGCTTTCCGACCGCACCGTCCCAATTACATCATCGCGAATTACAACTCTTCGCCGAATAACACACCGTATCTGCCGTTCCGCAGGATTACGCCGGATGGCAACGGGCTTTCGCATGGCGAACTGGTGTTCCAGCTCGGCTTCAAGATGAAGGGCGCCGAGAACCTTCTCGATACGCCGGCTGATCTGTGGTTCGGCTATACCCAGGAAAGCTTCTGGCAGGCCGGCAATCATGATGCTTCCAGCCCGTTCCGGGAATCCAATTATCAGCCCGAGATGATGCTGGTGATGCCGGTCGATTTCGCCTTGCTCGGGATGCGTGCCCGCTTCGTCAACTTTGGACTGGTGCACCAGTCCAACGGCCAGACGTCGACACTGTCGCGCAGCTGGAACCGGGTGTATGCCCAGCTCGGACTGGAACGCGGCAATTTCACGGTCCTCGCGCGCGCATGGAAACGGCTGAACGAAGATGCCGCCACGGACGATAATCCCGATATCAATGATTTCCTCGGCTATGGCGATTTGCTGGGCACGTACCGCCGCAACGGCCATGAATGGTCGCTCCTGGCCCGGCGTAATTTCCGCACCGGCCATGGCGCCTTGCAGGCAGGCTGGGCATTCCCGCTCGCCGGCAAGCTCAAAGGCTATGTCCAGCTCTTTACCGGTTACGGGCAGAGCCTGATCGATTACAAGCACGCGCATAAATCATTGGGACTGGGCTTGATGGTCAGCTACTGACTCTCGCCTCACGGGCTTGTGCAAGGCAAGCCCGTGCGCTTTTCCAATCTCCCTCCCACTTTTTGTCATATTCCTGCAATCTGGATTTGGCAAGATACGTCTGGCCGCAGCGTTCCACTTCCGGCATCCGTGAATTTCATATGCAGAGATAGCCCCGGACTTTTGGCTTGGTGTTTGCCGGTTTGTCGGCATTGTCCTCATTCCGAAGAGGTGGGGGCAACATTACATCCATCCCTGATCAACAACGAAAACCTTAGAAATCAACATGCGTAGCAACTTCCCGGTGACGGGTTTCGAATATCCTATCCGTGATGACCAATCGCTTATTTCCCGCACAGACCTTTCCGGCAAAATCACCTATGCCAATCAGGATTTTATCGAGTTGAGCGGCTTTCCAGAGGAAGAGCTGATCGGCCAGCCGCATAACATTATTCGTCATCCGGATATGCCGGCTGAAGCTTTCGCCGATATGTGGGCTTGCCTGAAGGCGGGACAATCCTGGACGGGCATGGTGAAAAACCGTCGCAAGAATGGCGACCACTACTGGGTGCTGGCGAACGCTACGCCGATCCGGGAAAACGGCAGGGTTGTCGGATATACATCGGTACGCACCGCGCCTGCGCGGGAACAGGTCGATGCCGCTGCAGCCGCTTACGAATGTTTCAGGAATGGCAACCCTGGGCGCCTGCGCATTCACCGCGGCAAAGTGGTACGGCCAGGCCTGGCCGGCCATATCGCTGGTCTCAAGGATTTGCATTTGCGGGGGAAGATGACTGCGGTGGTGGCATTGTTATGCGCGTTCATCGCAGCGGTCGGGCTGGTTGGCATTTCAGGCATGGACGCAAGCAACGATGGGCTGGAATCGATCTACGCCGACCGCGCTGTGGTAATCGGCCATCTTGGCCTGATTGGCAGCAAGCTGGATATGAGCAGGCTGAGTATATCCGCTGCCTTGCTCAGGCCGACACCCGCCAATGCGCAGGCAACGGTCGATGAGATCGAAAGAAATAACCATGAAGCCGGGAACGCCTGGGCCGCCTATATGACAATTAGAATGGCGCCTGCGGAAAAGGAGCTTGCGGAAAAATTCGCGGCGGCGCGCACCAGGTTGATGCGCGAAAGCTTGCAGCCGATAGTTGCTGCATTAAAGTCCGGTAACTGGGAGGAAGTGAAAAGGCTGGAGCTGGAAGTTGCGCCCGAGGCTCACATGGCCGTGCGCCAGCATATCGATGCCCTGATCAAGCTGCAACTGGAGACGGCCAGGGTGGAGTCGGAGCGTGCCAGGGACAATTATCAGACGGTGCGGGGCCTGGTGGCGGCAATGATATTTGCCGGTATCGTTCTGTCGATATGCCTGCTGGTTTATGTGATCCGCTCCATCGTGCAGCCGCTGGGCATGGCGGTGGACGCGGCCAAGCAAATTGCCGCTGGCAACCTGACTGCGTTCATACAGCCTGGATCCGATGATGAAATCGGCCAGTTGCAGCACAATCTGAACGTGATGCAAAAAAGCCTTGCGAATATTATCGCCGGCGTTCGGGACAGCGCAGATTTCATCAAGGGCACCGCCCACGAGATCAGCGACAGCAACCTCGACTTGTCGCGCCGCACCGAGGCACAAGCCTCATCGCTGGAACAGACCTCCGCCAGCCTTGAGGAGCTGACTTCCACCGTGCGCAACAATGCCGACAACTCGATTGATGCCAAAAGGCTGGCCGACGAGGCGGGCAATATCGCGGCTCATGGAGGACATGCCATGGGGCAGATTGTCGATACCATGGAGTCGATTTCCGGCAGTTCGCGGAAAATCATGGATATTACTGCCGTCATCGACAGCATTGCCTTCCAGACCAATATCCTGGCGCTGAATGCCGCCGTAGAAGCGGCGCATGCCGGCGAACAAGGGCGCGGATTTGCCGTGGTGGCGGCAGAAGTGCGCAGTCTTGCCCAGCGCAGTGCCGCAGCCGCGCGCGAGATCAAGGATCTGATCAGCGACTCGGTCTGCAAGGTTGAAGACGGCGCCGTGCAGGTTGCGCAGGCGCAGGCGACAATTGCCGGGGTGGTTGACGCCGTGTGCAAGGTGACCAACATCATGAGTGAAATTACCACGGCGACTACCGAGCAGAGCAGCGGAATCGTGCAAGTCAACCAGGCCGTGATGGAGCTGGATCACTGCACACTGGAGAATGCCAGCCTGGTGAAGCAGTCGGGCAATGTGGCGTTGACACTGGAGGAACGGGCCGGCAAGCTACTACAGGGCATAGGCGTATTCAAGCTGGGCTTGAACCGCTTCGGATAAGATATTTAATGCAGCTTGACCAGCGCAGTGGTGCGCTTGACCAGGAAGCGCCCGAGTGCCAGCACGGCGGTGCGCAGCGTGCCGAGGATGGCGCGGTGGTGCATCAGGTGCAGGCTCATGTACATGATGCGCGCATAAAAGCCTTCGACGAACCAGCTCAGGCCCTTGAGCGATCCCATCAGGCTGCCCACCGTGGTTTGCTGCCCGATCGACACCAGCGAGCCGTAGTCCCGGTACACGTAGGGATGCGCCGGCGCGGGTTTCCCCGCAAACCTGTGCTGCAGAACCTCGAACAGGTAATCGGCCTGCTGGTGCGCTGCCTGCGCGCGTGGCGGAACCAGCCCGCCTTCGGCATTCGGGCAGGCGGCGCAGTCGCCGATGGCGTAGATGTCGGCGAAGCCCTTGATGGTGAGATGACCGGTGACTTCGAGCTGTCCCGCCTTGTTGGTCGGTAGCCCGAGGGTGGCCAGCAACTCCGGCGCCTTGATGCCGGCAGCCCAGACGCAGATATCCGCGGGGCGCGTCACGCCTTCGGCATCGGTGACGCTGTTGGCGCGGATATCGGTAACGCGGCAGCCGGCAACGACGGTAACATGGCGTTTGGCCAGCAGGCGGATCGCGGCGCTGGAAACCCGTTCCGGCAAGGGCGCAAGGATGCGCGGCGCGCCTTCCAGCAGGGTGATGCGCACGTCCCGGCCAGGATCGAGCCGGCGGAAACCGTAATCGGCATAGACACCGCTGGCTTCGCGCAATTCCGCCGCCAGTTCCACGCCGGTGGCGCCGCCGCCGATGATGACGATATCGACGCCGGCTTCGTGGCCGGTTTCCTTGCGCATCTCCGCCATGGTAAGCAACTCCAGCATTTTCAGGCGGAAGCGTTCGGCATCTTCGGTCGCGTTGAGCGAAATGGTATGTTCTCGCGCGCCAGGCACGCCGAAGTAGTTGGAAACGCTGCCGACCGCGATGCACAGGCAGGCATACGTCAGCTCGCGCTGCGGAATCATGACCTCGCCCGCATCGTTTCTGACCGCCGCAACGCTCAGTCGCCTGGCTTCGGCATCGAGCGCCGTCAGGGGGCCGTAGACGAAGGTAAAGCCATTGTCATGCGCCAGCATCTGATAGGACAAGCCTTCCTGGTGAATGTCCAGAGTGCCGGCGGCGACTTCGTGCAGGGAAGGTTTCCAGATATGGGATAGCCGGCAGTCGATCAGCGTCACGCGCGAGCGGCCGAATTGGCGGCCGAGCTTGCAAGCCAGTTCCAGTCCGCCGGCGCCGCCGCCGACAATGACGATATTGTCCGGATGGCGCGGATTTTCGGTGACGGTTGCTTGGCTGGCTTGCATGCAGGCTTCCTTGTCAGGATGATGGGTCGCGTCGATACTTTCCTTCCGCGGGAAAAGCCGCGGTAAACAGATTATCCACAAATTCGCCGATCGCGGTTCGCAAAATTTCTGGGGCGGTGTCGGGTTCGCGCAATGCGCGGATCGCCAGGCCTTCCATGAAGCATTGCAGCGACAGCGCGCGCATCCTGGCCAGCTCCGGCGGCAAGCCCCTGCCGCCATCTTCGATGGCTGCTCCCAGCCAGCTGGCGAATTCCTTGCGCACTTCCGCGTCGGAGGTGGCCAAGGCGGCAGCCAGTTCCGGATTGCGGCTGGCTTCGGCGCTCATTTCGAGAAACAGCGCCACGTTCATCAGCCGGGGGTCGGCGCGACGCCAGCAATCGAACGCGTCGAAAGCGGCAGCCGCAAAGTCAGGCGCGTGGTGCAGGGCGCGGATGCCGGTGCGGGCGTTTTCCAGTTGCCTTTCGACGATCGCCAGGATGATGGCGTTCTTGTTGTCGAAGTAACGGTAGATCAGGCCCGGGCTCATCTCGGCGGTTTCGGCGATCAGTGCCATGCCTGCGGCGTGGAACCCATGCTCGATGAAGCATTTTTGCGCCGCGCACAGGATCCGCTCGCTCTGGGCCTGGGCGCGCTCGCTCTGCCGGTTCTGGCAGTGCGGCCGGGCGTTCATTTGCTGCTCTCCACCCAGCCGCCGCCCAGTACTTTGTAGAGGTTGACGCGGTTGGATTGTTCGGCTTGCTGCGCAGCCACCAGGCCCTGCTGCGCGGCGTACAGGCTGCGCTGGGCATCGAGCAGATTGAGGAAGCTGTCCTGGCCCTGCTCGTAGCGAACCTTCGACAATTGGTGAACGCGGCCGGCGGCTTCCGCCAGCGCCTGCTGCGCCGCGCGGCGCTCTGCCAGGGTTTTGGTCAGCGCCAGGGCATCGGCGACTTCGCGAAAACCCGCCTGGATCGATTTCTCGTAACGCGCCAGGGCGATGTCGCGGTCAGCCTTTGCCGCACCCAGATTGGCGGTCAGCCTGCCGCCCTGGAAGATCGGCAGGCTAATCTGCGGCACGAAGCTCCAGATCCTGGTGCCGGACTCGAACAGCCCCGAGAGTTCCGTGCTGGCGCTGCCGATGCTGCCGGTCAGCGAAATCGAGGGGAAGAAGGCAGCGCGGGCGGCGCCGATGTTGGCATTGGCCGAGCGCAGCAGGTGCTCGGCCTGTAGCACGTCGGGACGGCGCAGCAGGGTCTGCGAAGGCAATTGCGCCGGCAGGGGAGCGATGCCGGACACCGCCAGGTCGAAGCCTTGCGGCAGCAGTTCGGCTTCGACCGGCGCGCCGACCAGCAGGCGCAGGGCGTTGATGTCGGTAGCGACCAGGCCGGCGTAGCGGGCCATATCGGCGCGCGCGGTTTCCACCGTGGTCTGGGCTTGCGCGAGGTCGAGCGCGGAAACCGCGCCCAGTTCGTGGCGCTTGACGATCAGGTCATAGGCGGATTGCTGGCTGTCGAGGGTCGCCTGGGCTACCCGCTGCGACTCCATGTCGGCGGCCAGCGAGAGATAGGCGCCGGCAATTTCCGCGATCAGGGCGAGCTGGGCGCTGCGGCGCGCTTCTTCTTGCGCAAAGTATTGCTGCAGGGCGGCGTTGCTCAGGTTATGCACGCGGCCGAACAGGTCCAGCTCGAAGGCGGTGCCGATCGAGGCGGAGTAGACGCTGCCAGGGTTGGCGACATTGCCGCCAGAGCGGTTCAGGGCGGCATTCGCGCCCACCGAGGGAAAGCGGTCGGCGCGCTGGATGTTGTAGAGGGCGCGCGCGCGTTCGACGTTCAGCATCGCCACCCGCAGGTCTCGGTTGTTGTCAAGGGCGCGGGCGATCAGTTTTTTGAGCTTCGGATCGATGAAGAAATCGCTCCAGCCGATATCGGCCACGGCCTGTTCCATCGCGGCCGGCGCGCCGGCCCGGACGGTCGCCGCTGTCTTGCCGCTGGCGGTAGTCGGCGGCAAGGGCCACTCCGCCGGGATCGCTGCATCGGCTTGCGGCAGTTGCGGCTCCAGCATGGCGCAGCCGCTGACGGCCAGCGCGACAGCCAGCGCCAGAGTAGTGAGCAAAGGTTTGTTATTCATGGGAAGTCACTCCTGCTGCCGGATCGGCAGCCGATGCGGGCGATTGCTTGGGGCCGAACAGCCGTTGGATCGCCACAAAAAACAGGGGAACGAAGAACACGCCGAGCACGGTGCCGGCCAGCATGCCGCCGACCACGCCGGTGCCGATTGCGCGCTGCGCCCCGGAACCGGCGCCGGTGGCAATCGCCAGCGGCAGCACGCCGAGGCCGAAGGCCAGCGACGTCATGATGATCGGCCGCAGACGGTCGCGCACCGCGTGCATGGTGGCGTCGATGAGGCTCATGCCTCGCTCCAAATTGGCCTTGGCGAACTCGACGATCAGGATCGCGTTCTTGCTTGACAGACCAACCGTGGTCAGCATCGCCACCTGGAAGTAGACGTCGCGCGGCATGCCGGCCATGGTGTTGGCCAGCACGGCGCCGAGAATGCCCAGCGGCGCGCCCAGCAGCACGGCGGTCGGCACGGTCCAGCTTTCGTACAACGCCGCCAGGCACAGGAACACGATCAGCAGCGACAGCGTGTACAGCACGGTGGTCTGTGAACCGGCCTGGCGCTCCTGGTAGGACAAGGCGGTCCATTCGATGCCGAAGCCCGGTGGCAGCTGCGCCGCCAGACGTTCGATCTCGTTCATGGCGTCGCCTGAACTCACGCCGGCCGCGGCTTCGCCCTGGATTTCCATCGCCGGCACGCCGTTGTAGCGTTCCAGGCGCGGCGAGCCGTATTCCCACTTCGATGTGGCGAAGGCGGAGAAAGGCACCATCTTGCCGTCGTTGCTGCGCACCGACCACAGCCTGAAGTCATCCGGCGTCATGCGGAACTGCGCGTCGGATTGCATGTAGACGCGCTTGACGCGGCCACGGTCGACGAAATCGTCGATGTAGCGGCCGCCCCAGGCCGTGCCAAGGGTGTTATTGATATTGGCCAGCGACAGGCCCAGCGCTGAAGCCTTTTCGGTATCGACTTCGATGCGGAACTGCGGCGTGTCTTCCTGGCCGTTCGGACGCACCTTGGTCAGAAGCTTGCTCTGCGCGGCACCGCCGAGCAACTGGTTGCGTGCTGCCAGCAGGGCGTCGTGGCCCTGGTTGGCGTTATCCTTCAGGAAGAAGTTGAAGCCGGCCGCCGTGCCCAGTTCGGGCATGGCCGGCGGCGCGAAGGCGAAGGCCATGGCATCCTTGATCTGGCTGAAGGCACCCATGGCACGGCCGGCGACCGCATCCACGTGCTGATCGGCGGAATTGCGCTCGCTCCAGTCCTTGAGCTTGATGAAGGCGATGCCGTTGTTCTGACCGGTGCCGGCGAAGCTGAAGCCCTGCACGCTGAACACCGACTCCACCAGGTCCTTTTCATTTTCCAGGAAGTGATTCTCGATCTTGCGGATCGATTCCATGGTGCGCTCCTGGGTAGCGCCGACCGGGGTTTGCACCATGGCGAACAGGATGCCCTGGTCTTCCGGCGGCAGGAAGGAGCTCGGCAGGCGCAGGAACAGAAACACCATCACCGCCGTCAGGGCGAGAAAGATCGCCAGGAAGCGCTTGCCGCGGTTCAGCATGCCGCGCACGCCGCGCTGGTAGCCGGCGCTGGTGCGCTCGAAATTGCGGTTGAACCAGCCGAAAAAGCCGGTTTCTCCATGATGGTGGCCTTTTGCCAGCGGCTTGAGCATGGTGGCGCACAGGGCAGGGGTCAGCACGATCGCCACCAGCACCGACAGCCCCATGGCCGAGACGATGGTGGCGGTGAACTGGCGATAGATGATGCCGGTCGAGCCGGTCATGAAGGCCATCGGCACGAATACTGCCGACAGCACCAGGCCGATGCCGACCAGCGCGCCGGTGATCTGGTCCATCGATTTGCGCGCCGCTTCCTTCGGCGACAGGCCTTCCTCGCTCATGATGCGCTCGACGTTTTCCACTACCACGATAGCATCGTCCACCAGCAGGCCGATCGCCAGCACCATGGCGAACATGGTCAGCATGTTGATCGAAAAGCCCAGCGCGGACAGGACGCCAAAGGTGCCCAACAGCACCACCGGCACCGCGATGGTCGGAATCAGGGTGGCGCGGAAGTTCTGCAGGAACAGGTACATCACCAGGAACACCAGCAGGATCGCTTCGGCCAGGGTCTTGACGACGCCACTGATTGCTACCTTCACGAAAGGCGTGGTATCAAACGGCGTGACTGACGTGAGGCCATGCGGGAAGAACTCTTTCAGCTCATCAAGCTTGGCCTGCACGCCGGCGGCGGCATCCAGCGCGTTGGCGCCGGTGGCCAGCGAGATCGCCACGCCGGTGGCCGGCTTGCCATTGTAATAGGTTAAAAAGTCGTAGTTTTCCGCGCCCAGCTCGACGCGGGCGATGTCGCCCAGCTTCAGCACCGAGCCGTCCGGATTGCTGCGCACCACGATGCTGCGGAATTGCTCCGGCGTTTGCAGGCGGCTTTGCGCCGTAATCGTGGCGTTGAGTTGCTGGCCCTGGAGCGACGGCGTGCCGCCGAGCTGGCCGACCGCAACCTGAGCGTTCTGTGCATTGATCGAGGCGACGACGTCGCTGGCGGCCAGCTTGTAGGTGTCGAGCTTGTTCGGGTCGAGCCAGATGCGCATGGCGTACTTGGAACCGAACACCTGGATGTTGCCGACGCCCGGCACGCGCGAGAGCGGATCGACCAGGTTGGAGACGACATAGTCGGCAATGTCGTCCTTGCTCATGCTGTTGTCTTCAGAGACGAAGCCGACCACCTGGAGGAAGCCGCTGCGCGACTTGCTGACGTTGACGCCCTGGCGCTGGACTTCCTGCGGCAGCAGCGGCATGGCCAGTTGCAGCTTGTTCTGCACCTGCACCTGGGCGATGTCGGGGTCGATCTTGTTGTCGAAGGTCAGGGTGATCTGCGTGCTGCCGGTGGCCGAGCTGGTGGCCGACATGTAGATCAGGCCATCCAGCCCCTTCATGTTCTGCTCGATGATCTGCGTCACCGAATCCTCCACCACCTTGGCCGAGGCGCCCGGATAGGTCGCGCGGATTTCCACGGTCGGCGGGGCGATGGTGGGATATTGCGAGATCGGCAGCGTGGTGATCGCCAGGGCGCCCGCCAGCATGATGATGATGGCGATGACCCAGGCGAAAATTGGTCGATCGATAAAGAAACGTGCCATGAATTTCTCCGCTTATTGCTTCGCGCCTGCAGTTGCCGGCTTGGCCTCTGCTGCGGCGGCGCCAGGCGCCGGGTTCTGGGCCGGAACGGCCTTGTCGGCGGCTTCGACCGCTTTTACGGGGGCGCCGGGACGAATCTTCTGCAGGCCGGCGACGATCACGCGGTCGCCTGCGGCCAGGCCGCTTTCGACCAGCCACTTGTCGCCGATGGTGCGGCTGACCTTGACGGGACGCGCTTCCACCTTGCTTTCCTGGTTGACCACCATGGCGCTGGTATTACCCTTGGGATCGCGCGCAATGCCTTGCTGCGGCACCAGGAGGGCGTTTTCACGCACGCCGGCGCCAATCAGGGCGCGCACGTACAGGCCCGGCATCAGGATATTGTCGGGATTGGGCACGGTCACGCGCAGCGAATAGCTGCCGGTGCCCGGATCGACGCTGACGTCGGCAAAGGCCAGCTTGCCTTCGTGCTTGTAGACAGTGCCATCCTCGAGCAGGATTTGCACCGGGACGTCGCCGGAGCGGGTCAGCTTGCCGGCGGCGACTTCCTTGCGCAGTTGTAGCAGTTCGCTGGCCGACTGGGTCAAATCGACATAGACGGGGTCAAGTTGCTGCACGGTCGCCAGGGATGCAGCCTGGTTAGCGGTCACCAGGGCGCCGGGCGTCACGCTGGATTTGCCGATGCGGCCGCTGATCGGCGAAGCGATGCGGGCATAGTTCAGGGTCACTGTGTTGCTTTGCACGGCAGCTTCGGCGGCGGCGACGTCGGCCTTGGCCTGGGCCAGCGCGGCGTTGGCATTCTCATTGTCCTGTTTGCTGACAGCATCGATCTTTACCAGCTCGTTCGAACGCTTCGCATTCAATTCCGCCAGCTTCAGCGTCGCCTGGGCACGCGCCAGATTGGCGCGGGCACTCGCCAGATTGGCCTGGTAAGTGGCATCGTCCAGCTGGTACAGGGCTTGCCCGGCTTTCACCAGCGCACCTTCGGTAAACAGGCGCTTCTTGACGATGCCGGTCACCTGCGGTCTGACTTCGGCCAGCAGGAAGGCATTGGTGCGGCCCGGCAGCTCCCTCGTCAGGCTGACTTTTTGCTGTTCAAGTGTCACCACACTGACTTCCGGCGCGCCGGACTGGGGCGGTGGAGCCTGGGTTTTGCCGCAAGCAGCGAGGGTGATGGCACCCAGCAGCAGGAATTGTGCGGGAAGACGAGACAGTGTTTTTCTTGACAACATGAGTGGCCTCAATAATGGAATAGAGCTCGGCAAGGATAATATTTACTTCTATCATACCATAGAGAATAAACGATCATTCTCTTATCTGATAATTACTCCCGGAAGATTGTTAATACATGTCAAAACCATACTTGCCGGTATGCTATTTCAGAGGCCGAATGGTAATGATTCAATTCAAAGAGACAGGAATCGGGAACGCAGTACAGACGGGTGGCCGTTCGGTTGTTTCGCAATAAGCAGAAACCAGCCTTCCCAAAGTCAACAAGGCTGCTTCTGCGCGCTTGTCGATCGGGTGCCCATAGTTGAGCCGCAAGCAATTGGTAAAACCACGTTGAGCGGAAAACATCGGGCCGGGCGCAATACTGATGCCAAGTGAAATGGCATGCCTGTGGATATCGAGCGCATTGACCTTTTCAGGCAATTCAAGCCACAAGAAATAGCCGCCGCCTGGCCGCGTGGCACGCGTGCCTGCAGGGAAATGCCGGACAATCAATTGCATGACAGCACTTTGCTGCTCCGACAAGGCATGACGCAATTGCCGCAGGTGCCTGTCATAACCGCCCTTGGCGAGGAATTCGGATAGCGCTGCCTGGACTGGCGCGGAAGCCGACAGGGTGGTTGTCAGTTTCTGGCGCGCGACCGTTTGCGCATAGCGTCCGGGCGCGGTCCAGCCGACGCGGTAACCGGGAGCCAGGCTTTTGGAAAACGATGAACAGTGCATGACCAGGCCCTTGGTATCGAATGCCTTGGCAGGCACCGGCCGCTTGCTGCCGAAGTACAGTTCGCCATAGACGTCATCCTCGATCAGCGGCACATCGTGCAAGGTCAGCAACTCGACCAGGGCGCGTTTCTTTTCGTCGGGCATCAGACTGCCCAGCGGGTTCTGGAAATTCGTCATCAGCCAGCATGCCTTCGGACGATGCCGTTCCAGCACGAGGGCGAGCGCCGCCAGGTCCACGCCCTCGCGCGGATGTGTCGGCACCTCGATGGCTTTCACGCCGATGCGCTCGAGCGCCTGCAGCGCGCCATAAAAACTCGGCGACTCGATGATGACGGCATCGCCAGGGCGGGCAACCGCCTGCAGGCACAGATTCAATGCATCGATAGCGCCATTCGTGATGATGATTTCATCCGTATGCACGTGCAAGCCGTCGATCAGATAGCGCAAGGCGATTTGCCGGCGCAATTCCGTGTTGCCAGGCGTGATGTCGTCGATGGTGCTCCAGCGATCCATTTTCTGGATGGCTGAAGTCATCGATCGGGCCAGGCGATCGAAAGGGAACAGATCCGGACTCGGAAAGGCTGAGCCGAACGGGATGATGTCGCGCGAACGGCTCGATTCGAGAATATCGAATATCAGCGTGCTGACATCGACAGCGATGGAATTGCCGTCCGGGCGGGAGACGATCTCCGGCTCCGGCGGCAGCGTCCTGACGCCGGCAATCACGAAGTATCCCGAGCGCTCGCGCGCCCGGATCAGGCCCCGTGCCTCCAGCAGATAGTAGGCTTCGAACACGGTGGAAGGGCTGACGCCGCGGCTGGCGCTGGCCTGACGCACGGACGGCAGGCGATCGCCCAGCTTCAACACGCCCGAACGAATCGACTGGGCGATATCCTCGGCAAGGGTTTCATAGCGTTTCATGGTCAAATGTTGAGCTGATTATCTCGATTGTACAGCGCCATGTTGCGGAGGATGGACAACCACTGGCATTGGGTCAGCGGCTTCCCCAGCCAGGTTCAGGGCGGCAAGGGCGCGTGCCAGCCACAGGGCAAGGATCGCCACCGCCCAGCCGACCAGCGCCATCCCGGTTGCCACTTGCTGATCGGCCAGGTACACGCTGCACAATTGCTGCGTCACTTCCTGGTACATCAATCCGGCGGCGAGCGTCATCCAGCAGCCGTTGAAGACGAAGAAAGCCTGGATCACCAGGCCGGCGCTGCGCCATGATGCTCCCGCCGCCATGCCGGCCGCAACCAGGCTGGCGACCTTGAACAATCCCGTGCCCGCATCCAGCACGGCGCGGTCGAGCGCGGCCGGAATCATCCAGAACGCCATGACCAGCGTGGCGCCGAGCAGGGCCGGCAAGCCGCCGAGATTCCATGGCGCCAAGGCCCGGGTCAGGCGCGGGCCTGCCGCCGCGGCGGCAAGCCAGCCGATGGCAAACAGCAGCGGCAGTTCGATGGCCATGTGGCGCATCATGGTCCGTTCCAGCCAGGGATGGAAAAACGCAGCGGCAGCCAGCAGGATGCCGGGAAGGGCAGGCGGAATCCCAGCAGACGTCAGCCTCCGCATTCAGCCTCCCGCTTGGCGCAGGAAATCAGCCAGCGCCAGATCGGGGCGGTCGATATCATAGGCGCGCGCCAGGCGGCCATTGCGATCGACCAGGAACAGGGCTGCATTATGCGAATATCCACCCAGGCCATCCGGCAGCACGACGATGTCGAACAGCTTGAGCATGCCAGGCAGATCGGCGACATCGCGCACGGTGGCGAATTTCCACAGCGCGGCGTCGGCGCCGAGCTTGCGGGCATGGCCATCCAGCACCGCGGGATTGTCATTGCGCGGATCGAAGCTCAGCGTCAGCAGCCGCACGCGGCCTTGCAATCCGCGCACGCGTATCGCGTGCTGCAGCCAGGCCTGGCCGGATGCGCCGGTGCGGCAGACTGTCTGGCACTGGACATAGACCAGCGCAATGAAAGTTGCCGGCGCCGCCGGCGCGGCAAAGTCCGACAGCGCCAGCGCATCGCCGTGCTGGTCGACAAGCGCAATGTCCGGCAATGCGCGCGGCGCCTGCGCCAGCGCGGCGCGCCGTACGCCATCGGCGGTCACCGCGGAAAAACCAGCGGTGACTTGATGGAAAGCCGCCAGCGCAAAGGCGGTCACCAGCATGGTGGCCGCGCAGGTACGCAGGATCGTGGCGTTCACGACTTGCTTTGCGCCTGCGCTGCGCTGAATTTCTGCAGCTCCTCGATGCTTTGCCACGGCGATGCGTAGCTGGCGCTGGCCTTGCGCGCTGCAGTCACTACAGCGGCATCGATCGGCTTGGCGGCATTGCCCCATTCGGCGCGGATGAAGCTGGCAACTGCGGCGATTTCAGCGTCTCCCAGTTGCGCGCCGAAAGCTGGCATCGCGCCGTTGTAGGTGGCGCCGCCGACCTTGATCGGCCCGGTCAAGCCTTGCAGGATGATTTGCGTCAGCACTTGCGGCTCACCCTTGACCCATTCGGAACCGGCCAGCGGCGGAAACACGCCCGGCAAGCCTTGGCCGGTGGCCTGGTGACAGGCCTGGCAATTGGCAGCGTAAACCTGCTTGCCGTCGACCTTGCCCTGCATTTGTGCCGCGCTGGGTGCCAGGGCTGCAGGAACGCGCTGGTCGCCCAGCGCCGGGATGCCATCCGGATCAGCCATGAAAATGTAAGCGACGCCCCACAGCGCCAGTCCCAGGGCCAGGCCCATGACGACGCGGGGAACCGGATTGTTCGATTCGGTCGGGTCCGGGTTTTCGGCGTTACGGGTTTGCTTTTGCTGCATTGCCTGCTCCTGCTTGATCGGTCGTTTGCGCATCCTTGCCTGCGCCATTGGCGTCTGCCGAAGCAGCGGTGTCTGCCGAAGCCGCGGCGCGCGTCAGGTTTTCTGCCTGTTCCAGTGTCAGGGCCGGATAGGTGTGATTCATGCCTTGCAGATAGGCCACCAGGTCGAGCGCCTCGGGTTTTGCCACCACTACCTTGCCGTAATCGATCGTACCGGGCGGCAGAGTCACCACGCGTTCGCCCTTGGCGACTGCGGCAGAATCCTTAATTTCAAACAGGAAGCGGTAAGCCGGCATGTTGCTGCCGGGGACATAGGCGCGCGGCTGGAACAGGTGGCCCAGGTGCCAGTCGGCGCTCGGCTGCCGCGCGCCAATGTTGAACAGGTCCGGGCCGGTACGCATGGTGCCCAGCAACGGCGGCTGGTCGTAATGGTAGTCGGCTGCCACCGAGGCTCGCCCCCATCCGCGTTGCGCATCGGCCCGTCCGGCGCCGGTAACGCTGGGCTGCTGGGTGTGGCAGGCGATGCAGCCATTGGCGATATAGACTTGCCGGCCGCGCATCTGCTCGCTGGTGTACGGCTTCAGCGCTTCCGGGGCAGGCACATGCTTGAGCTGCATGAACGGTACCACCACCATCGCCGCAGTTGCCAGGGACAGCGTCACCATGGCGCCGCTGATCAGTTTCAGTTCGTTTTCCATTTGTTTATCGATTCCGTCAGGCCGGGGAGTGGATTGCGGCGCGCACCGGCTGCGTCAGCACGCCCGAGCGCAGCGAGATCAGGACCACGTGCATGGCAAAGCACAGATGCCCCAGCGTCATCAGCGTGCCGCCGAGCGAACGGCCTTGCAGCCAGGGCAGGGTGACCGCCACCGAATCCATGAACTGGCGCGCCGGATCGAGCAGCGTCAGGCCCTGCAGCACGCCGCCGATGGACAATGTCACGATATAGATGGCGAAGCCCGTCAGCACCAGCCAGAAATGCAGGGCGATCAGCTTCGGCTTCGGCCATGGCGTGTCGAGGATGCGCGGCATGGCGAAGTACACGCCGCCGAAGATCACCATGGAAACGAAGCCATACATGCCCAAATGCGCATGCGCCACGGTAAAGTGCGTGAAATGGGTGACGGCGTTAAGAGAGCGCAGCGCCTCCATCGAACCTTGCAGCGATGCGACCGTATACATGGTCGCGCCGAAGAAGATGAAGCGCAGCGTCGGTGAATGCCTGAGCGCGCCGAAGTGGTCCTTCAGCGTCAGATGCTGGTTCAGCGAGAACGCCACCACCGGGATGATCATCATCACGCTTTGCACGATCGACAGGGTGATCAGCCATTCCGGCACGGGACTGCCGATCAGATGGTGCGCGCCGACCTGGCCGTAGAAAAAGGCCAGCGTCCAGAAGCCGAGCAGGGACAGGTTGTACGACTGCACAGGCCGGCCGATGACCTTGGGCAGGAAGTAATAGACGCAGGCAATCGACAGCGGCGTGAAAAACAAGCCCAGCACGTTATGGCCGAACCACCAGTTCATGGTCGCCATCTCGATGCCGAAATGGACGCCGGGGATCTTCGCCACCAGGTACAGCGTCGGGAACCAGAACAGCGCAGCGCCCATGTACCACACCGACACGTACAGATGATGGACCTTGCGCCGGGGCAGCATGAGTGCCAGCGGCAAACCGATCAGCATGCCGCCCACCGCGAACAGGACGCCGATCTGCCAGGGGATTTCGAGCCACTCCAGGCCAGCATTGATGCCCGCCGCGATGCCGCCCAGCCCGGCGATCAGGCCGGCATTCCAGATGACCGCGCCGATGATGATCAGGCGGCCGCCCAGAAGCGGAGTTTTCAGCAGGCGCGGCAGCATCCACATGGCCAGCCCGAGCAAGCCCATCGGCGCCCAGCCATAGGCTACCGCATTGAGGTGAATGGCGCGCAAGCGGCCGAAGGAAAGCCAGGCGGTATCGGTCAGCAGATCCGGCCAGTGCAGCTTGAGCGAACTTACCAGGCCGGCTGCCGAGCCCGCCACCAGCCACACCACCGCGCAGGCAAACAGCACAAATGCAGGGAAGGCGCTGGAACGGTCTGCGGCTTCGCGCGCCGCCAGATCATCGATGGACACATCCTGGCGCTGGCCGCGGCGAACGTCGCCACGGTCGGCCACTTGTTGCAGCGCCTGGTGCTGCTGCCTGCTGGCAGCCGGTTCTTCTGTCCGGCCGATTTCTCCAGTCGAAAAAATGGTTTTGGCGCCGCTGGATTCGGCATCGAACAAGCCTTTGCGCAGTGACCAGATGAATGCGAACAGACCAACGACAGACAAAATAAAAGTGGCCAGCAATAAGCCGGTGGGATTCATGGGGAGCCTTCCTGGAACAATGACGCGCGACAGCCGGCGCCATCTGCTGAGTTTGTTTGCCGCAATGCTATGGCTTTTGGGAAAAATATTGCAGGATCAGATTCAGCAGAAAAAACATATCAGTTTATTTTGTACGTGATATTTATGCACTTTTATGCCGGACTGGCGGCAGTGAGACTTGTATGCGCGATGACTGCGAAATCCCGCGTACACGAAATTTCAAGTACAGGATTTTCTATTCATGAATTTTCATATCAGCCGCTGCAGAGGCAAAGTTTGCGGCGAACTGGGAAAACAAATCTGCCATGTTTTTTAATATCGTTCCTGTTACTGTGTCTTTTTCATGGAAATGTGATAATTGCAACACTCTTCGGATTTTGGGGGCCTGCATCGCATACCGAACCAGTGTTGCGCTTGCGGCTTGAAGGTTGATTGAAATGGCCAGTTCGACTGGCCTGACCGATGTGGAATTCATGAATAAAAAATCGCTGATTCTGATTTTTTTTATCCTTGCTTGCGTCTTCTGCGGCGCAGGAGGGAAGGCAAGCGCCCAGCAAGCCATTCCTGACACCATTGACCAGCGCGCCATTGCCTGCACCGCCTGCCATGGCAAGGAAGGACGCGCTACCAGCGAAGGCTTTTTCCCGCGCATCGCCGGCAAGCCGGCTGCTTATCTTTACAACCAGCTCGTCAATTTTCGCGAAGGGCACAGGCAGTATCCGATGATGACTTACATGGTCGATCAAATGTCGGATGCCTATCTGAGAGAACTGGCAAGCTATTTCTCCGGCCTGAACCCGCCGTATCCGCCGCCGCAAGTCGTTAGCGCCGGCAAGGAGCAGCTCGAAAGAGGGCGGCAACTGGCGCTGTCGGGCGACTCCGCCAGAAAAATTCCTGCTTGCGTTGCCTGTCATGGGCAAAGACTAACGGGGGTGATTCCCGCGATTCCCGGTTTGCTGGGATTGCCGCACGATTACCTGAATGCGCAATTCGGCGCCTGGCGGAACAAGTCCCGGCGCACTCCCGCGCCTGACTGCATGGCAGAGATCACCAGCCGCCTCAGCCCGGGCGATGTCAGCGCCGTTACCACCTGGCTGGCTTCGCAGCCGGTGCCTGCCGACAGCGCGCCGGCGCCATCCCTGCCGGCCAGATTGCCGCTCTCCTGCGGCAGCGCGAATGATGTACTTGTTTCCGGCAGTGCGCCACAGGAAGGAGGGCAGCCGTGAAGCGCCTGCTATTGACTCTCCTGGCTACGCTCATCGTGCTCATCATCGCCGTTCCGGCCGCCGTGGTCGGGTACCAGTATTGGTACGAGCCCGGCAGTGACGTGACTTCCGCGTCGGTCATCGACCGCGCTGAACAGTTGCGCCGTGGCGCGTACCTCTCCCGCATCGGCGATTGCATGGCTTGCCACACCGCGCGTGGCGGCCAGGCTTATGCCGGCGGTCGGGCCATCGTCACGCCTTTCGGCAATATCTACGCTCCCAATATTACCCCGCATGCCGAGACCGGCATCGGCACCTGGACCTCCGACGATTTCTGGCGCGCCCTGCATAACGGCAAATCGAAGAAGGGGGAATTCCTCTATCCGGCCTTTCCCTACACGAATTACACGCGCATGACGCGCGCCGATACCGACGCGATCTTCGCCTATCTGCGCACGCTGGAACCGGTGTCACAACAAAATCGTGCGCCGGAATTGCGCTTTCCCTACAATCAGCGGATTCTGCTGGCTGCCTGGCGCACCTTGTACTTCACTCCCGGCGTATTCGAGCCGGACCAGAGCAAGCCGGCTGATTGGAATCGTGGCGCCTACCTGGTGCAAGGGCCCGGCCATTGCAGCGCCTGCCATACCAGCCGCACCGTCCTGGGCGGCAGCGAAGAAAAGCTCGACCTGGCCGGCGGCCTGATCCCGCTGCAGAACTGGTATGCGCCGGCACTGACCGGCGGCGCCGAAAACGGCCTGGGTAACTGGGAAGCACGCCATATCGCCGATTTGCTCACCACCGGCATATCGATGCGCAGCACGGCATCCGGCCCCATGGCCGAAGTGGTGGGGCAAAGCCTGCAATATCTGGACAAGGCCGATGCGGCAGCGATTGCCGGCTATCTCAAGTCCCTGCCGCAGGCGAACGCACAGCTCGGGTCGCGTGCCGGCATCAGCAGCGGCAATGCCGAGCAAGTCCTGCAAGAAGGGCAGCGGATCTACGAGAAATACTGCGTCGACTGCCACCGGGCCAATGGCCAGGGCCATCCGCCGGCTTATCCGCCGCTGGCCGGCAATCGTGCGCTGACCCTTGACAACCCCCTCAACCCGATCCGCATGGTGCTCAACGGCGGCTATCCGCCCAGCACGCAAGGCAATCCGCGCCCCTACGGCATGCCGCCGTTCGCGCATGAATTGAGCGATGCCGAAGTGGCTGCGGTGGTTTCCTACCTGCGCAATGCCTGGGGGCACAAGGCAAGCCTGGTTTCGCCGGTCGAAGTGAGCCGCTATCGCGGCGCGCCACTGTATTGAATTGAAGCGATTTCCAGCAGAATTGTTCGCCAACGGCATTTATTGCGATAATGCCTGTTTTAGCCAGGCGGTTCTGCATTTTCTGGCGTAACAGACGCTGTCGTAAAAAACACCGGCGCAACAAACTGGAGCACCCATGTTCGAACATTTCCCCCGCTATCCTGGCGACCCGATTTTTTCCTTGGTGGATCGCTGCCGCCAGGATCCCCGTCCCGAAAAGGTCAACCTCAGCATCGGCCTGTATTATGACGACGCCGGCCGGGTGCCGAAGCTGCAATCCGTCAGCATCGCCGAAGAAGCTTTGCGCGCCGAATCGCAAGCCTGCATCTATCAGCCCATGGCGGGCGCGGCGAATTACCGCCAGGCAGTGCAGGAAGTCCTGTTCGGCGCTAGCCACTCGAAGGTAAAAGACAAACACATCGCTACCGCCCAAACCATCGGCGGTTCCGGCGCGCTGAAGCTGGGCAGCGATTTGCTCAGGCAATATTTTCCGGACTCGCAGGTGTGGGTCAGCGATCCATCCTGGGATAACCATGCGGCGATTTTCTCCGGTTCCGGCTTCACGGTGAACCGTTATCCGTATTTCGATGTCGCCAACAGCGGCGTGAATTTCCCCGCCATGCTCGCCTGCCTCGAGAAACTGCCGGCGCGCAGCATCGTGCTGCTGCATCCGTGCTGCCACAATCCGACCGGCGCCGACCTGACGTCGGCGCAATGGCATGAGGTAGTGAAAATTGCCAAGGCACGCGAGCTGATTCCGTTCTGCGACATCGCTTACCAGGGCCTGGCGCAAGGCATGGATGAGGATGCCTACGTGATCCGCGCGCTGGCCGACGCGGGCGTGTCTTTCCTTGTCAGTAATTCTTTTTCCAAGACCTTTTCATTGTATGGCGAGCGCTGCGGCGCGCTCAGCATGGTTTGCAAGGATGCCGAAGAAGCGGACCGGGTGCTGGGACAGATGGAATTTACCGTGCGCCGCAGCTACTCCAGCCCGCCGACGCATGGCGGTCAGATCGTCGCACGTGTCCTGCTCGACCCCGCGCTCAATGCCATGTGGCGCGACGAAGTCGAAGCCATGCGGGTGCGCATCGTGCAAATGCGCCAGGCCTTGCATGACCAGATCCTGGCCTTGCGTCCGGATGCGCAATGCGCCTTCATCGTTTCGCAGCGTGGCATGTTCAGCTACAGCAGTTTCTTTGCCAAGCATGCGCAGGAGCTGCGTGACCGTTTCGGAATTTATATCCTGGATTCAGGACGGGTTTGCATCACCGGTTTGAACACCGGAAATGTGCAGCGGGTGGCTCAGGCCATTGTGCAAGTGTTGGAATGATGCCGGGCTGATGCTGAGTTGATGCTGATGGCTTAATTGCGCACCGCCTGTCGGGGCGTGCCGCGCCTCGGTGGAAACCGCCGCCAGGCCGCAATCACCAGCAAGCCGAAAATCGAGTAAGCAGCAACAAATGCCCACCATGGGGCATCGTAAAACAGCCATCGCTGCAGCCAGTGCTCGATGAAGCTTTCGCGGTAGGCTGTCGCACCTGCCTTGGTGCGCAGCCAGGATTCCAGCGTGGTCAATGGGCAAACGAGGCCCGCCCATGACTGCAAAACCACCACGGCAATCGCCGCGAGGTGGCTCATGCGAAACCATAATCCATTCACCCATTGCCAATCCAGCAGGTTGCCCACGACTATCAGCAAAAGCCCGAGAACGACGAACAGTACCACGGCAAAATGGACTGCCAGTACGGCATTCGCCAGCAATTGATACAGTACATCGACAGGCATTACGGAAATGTTCAGTGGGAGCAGGAAGACGAAACACTTCTATCTCCGTATTGGATGCACTTTTGCAAGCTGCAGTTCTGTTCGATCTGGTTCAAGCCCATTCTGGTTCTGTGTCCTAAACTGTTCATGGGATTAAGCGCCGTGACGATCTGTTGCAAGCGTGCCTGCATTACGGCCTGCAATTCAAGGAGCGCTGCCAAACATAGATTGGCGAGTTCGCCAACGATCTGAAAAACACGATGGGGCAGGAAATGTGTTTGGATACCCTGATGCAACTCAAACAGGAATGAATCTGGAAAAAGTGGTCGACCAGGCTCCTTTGAATGTACGCGTGATGTTCGGCGGTGATGTCATGCTCGGACGCATCGTCAAGGAATATATCCTGCTGCATGGGCCTCAATATCCCTTGGGACCGGTGGCCGGTTTGATGCGCGCTGCCGATCTGGCGATCGTCAATCTGGAATGCGCCATTACTTCCTCGGATCGTATCTGGCCGGGTGCGCCCAAGGCATTCTATTTCGGCGCGCCGCCGCAAGCCATCGACTCTCTGCTGGACGCGGGAGTGGACATGATAAGTCTTGCCAACAACCATGCGCTCGACTATGGCATTGATGGATTGCAGGACACGTTGGAGACCTTGCGCCGGCATGGCATAGTGCAGGCTGGCTCTGGCGAAAACCTGGCGCAAGCGCGCATGCCCGCTCTAGTGGAGCGCGCCGGTTTGCGTTTCGGCATGGCGGCCTTTTGCGACCACCAGGAAGATTTCGCCGCCCAGGAACACGCTCCCGGCATGGCTTACCTTGATCTTGCGGACGAGCCGGCGACGCTGGCGGCATGGCGAGAAGCGCTGGAGAGCTTGCGGCACGCGCATGTGGACTGGCCCATCCTGTCACTGCACTGGGGGCCGAACATGGTGTGGCGGCCTTCGGCGCGGTTTCGCCGGCTGGCGCATGCCGCGATCGACATGGGCTGGAAAATCCTGTTCGGCCATAGCGCTCATGTCTTTCAGGGCATCGAACTGTACCGCGGATGTCCGATCATCTACGCAGCCGGCGACCTGGTGGATGATTATTATGTCGATCCGGAATTCGCCAACGACCACCAGCTGTTGATCGAACTGGAGCTGGGGCGCGCTGACGTGCGGCGCATTTTCCTGCATCCGGTGTTCATCGAGGATTGCCAGGTTCGTCCGGCTACCGGCAGCCACTTCACGCGCATTTTCGAGGCGATGGATTCACTGTGCCGCGAAATGGGAACCGTTGTCAGGAAGGAGGCCGACAATGCCATTCGTGTCGAAATGAAGAATGGCTGATGCTGCAGGGTGCGGTGGAGCGGCTGGGTCTAATGACATGCCGGCCTTTCTGTGCAATTAAGCTTGGTCGCTATCCCATTGCCAGATCGTGGCGCCGTAATTTGATTTAACCTCCGGCATGGGGTCACCTTCCTTGAAATGACGGCGAGAATCAGCTTGTGCCGGAGTGAACCAGTAACCGGTTTGCGGACATGCCTGATTGCCTGCAATGCCCTGCGTCGATAGGGAAACCGGCTGAGTTGAATGGGACGTGTTGGTATTAGAAAGATACTTTGATTCTTCAACAGGAATTAAGCCATCCTTATATCTCTGATCTTGCCAAATCAAACGCCAGCGTACTGGAATCTTTGGTAAATTCACGCCATCTTGATAAAGTGGTGCCACAGTGCCGGCAATCAAATAATTCATACATCCTTTTTCCACGTTGCTGTAAGACGAATGAGCAAAAAGGCTGCGGATGTTAATCGCCGTAGTTCTTTTTGTATCCGCATCTGGCCATTCGGGTTCCCAAATACCATCAAATGGAACTTCATTGCCAGTATCAACTGTGCACGTACTAGGGAAGGGCACGTCGGACAGTACATCTGGAAAGTTAAAATTTGAATAGCTTATGGAAAATGGATAAGTGGATGAGCGAAATATGTTTTCAGTACCAAATACAGCTGGACAATTTTTTACTTGCTCTGTTATCCACCCGGGGCCGTATCCAAGGTGATCAAATTTTTCAAACAAGTTTTTCACTTCCTGCTCATTCACCATCCAGTTATGTACATATTCTTCCGAATCCATTAGTTTTTCTGCGTAACGTGAATGAAGGAAAATATATCTATTCCCATTCTTTCGGAAAATTTGGCGATCCCCTTGCTTTAATAGAAATAGTCCTCGATCAAATTCGCTACACGCTTGCCAAAAGTTTTTTAACGCTTCTACCCATAAATCATCAGATGCAAGCGGCGGCTTTGCATTTTTTACTGCATATTCCCAAGCGTTAGTAAACGCCTGAAACGCGTCGCCAAACGATTTCCATAGAGTGTAAGAACTGTATTTCTTTAGCAACCAGAATGCGTGCTTGCGTTCGTCTTCAGTCATCATTGGTTTGTTCCTGTTTTTATTGTTTTAGTTGCATATTCTTGGATGCCCAATTTCTCGACTGTTGCAGTACATTACGGACATTTTTTGCAGTTCGGACGCACGAAGATTGCGGCCGGCATCTATGGTGCAGCCATCAGGCATACACCCGGCATAGCCGAGGAAACGATCTTTTCGACATCGTCGGGGGCACCGATCTTGATCCTTTGCGGCACGGCTTCCACCAGTTCCGCCGGCGGCATGTCGGCCGCCACCGAGGAGGTGACCGGCGCGAAGCGTCCGGGTCCAGTGACGTGTGTTTTTCTTGATTAACCCTGATTGCTATCCCATTGCCAAATGGTGGTGCCGTAATCCGATCCTATCTCGGGCATGATCTCGCCTTCCTTGAAATGGCGGCGGGAATTGGCTTGGGCTGGGGTGAACCAGTAGCCGGTTTTCGAGCAGGATTGACCGCCGGCTATGCGTGATTTTTCAATTTTAAGAGACGCTACGGTTGCTGGGGGGGCGGAGCGTAAATAATCTTTTTCTTCTTCGGGAATGTTGTTTTTGCCGTAGCGATCATCGGCCCAAAGCAGACGCCAGCGGACAGCTCCATGAGTTGATTTAAGGTAGGTGGGCCCGTCCCCAGTCTTTGCCCAAAGTTCGTATGCTGATTCTGGAACCATATTGGGAGCGGAATATCCTTGTACCAAAAAATTCATGCAGTAGGATTGAATTCCACCAATTAACGCCAAAGTTTTTTTATCTAGGGGCTTAAGTATTTCAGGCTGCCATATCCCAGTAATTAGCACTTCCTCGCCCGATATGATTGTTGGCGCGCCGTTGTCAGATTTAGGTACGGCTGGTAATTGCGAGGGATGCCCTCGGAATACTGGATATATTGATTCTCTTAAATTGTCCGTGATGGGACGAGGCCAAAAGCGGTTGTTTAAAGATTCTGGGTGGCTCCATATACTATCCGGACCGATGTGAATAGTTGGATTTTCATAAGTTTCTAATACCATCGCTTGCTCGAGCAGTGAAAATAAACCGCTGGAAACTGTTCGGTAATCCCCAGAATAACCTAATGCACGATATTTAGCATCTGTATGGCTGTTGCTGATGTAGCGGCAAGGTGCACCACGGTCGGCCTCACCATACATACCAGAACCTGGAAAACCAGAACCTTCGGCAAACTTCGTGTAGCCGGTCGTGCGGTCAGTTTTTAATATTAATGCCAAGCCTTCTTCCATCTTGCTGCATGCATGCCAGCAATCGTTTATATACATCTCGTCCAAGTCCAGCACGGGCGAAAACATTGGCGGCGGGTTGCGTAGAATCTGTTCAAGCTCCTCGGCAAACTGTTTTGTCAGGCGAAAAATCTCCGCACACCACGTATAACTGCTGTATTTTTTTAATAAATAAAAGGCACGACGATGTGCAAAGGTATCGTTGTTCATTATTATCCTTAATAGGCTCTTTGCGTTCTGGCCACATCTTGATTGGCGCTCCGTACAGATTTCCCTGACTGATTTGCGGCGGTAGACAGGTTGGCTGATGCAAGTGTCTTTTGTTCTTCCACATATTGACCGAGTTTTTGCACGCCAGCTGTCTTCGGTATGAGATTAATTCCCATGTGATCAACCCAGTTGGTATCGAGTTTTTTAAGAAGCGAGACCTCGCTTGCTGCCCACTTATTAGCAGTAAATTTGAAATCAATAAATAATTGGGCCTCTCCGCCTTCCAAATATTGTCCGAATCCTTCATTCGGAACCTTTAAATTCTTTACGTCTCGGCTGTTGCGCATAATGTCATTCTCAATCTGGCTGGATACCTTGCCTTCCCATGCACGCAGAGATTTTCCTTTTGGTATTATGTATTTCACATATTTGCCGTTATGGCTCCAGCTTTGCAGCACAGCGAACTTCACACGCCAGTACCAGCCTTTGATGCTTTTTGGGTCAACATACATCCAATAGGCACCGTTTGGCTCACCAAATTTGTGATCGATTACGCGATAAATGACAGTTCCTTCTTTGAGCTCCACTGGATTCATCATGCCATGGAAGGATTTGATGATAGCGTTTCCTTTTTCAATTTTATATTCTGTCGTATCAGTAAAATTCGGCCATCCATCTTTATATTTGAAATCAGCTACTTCGTTTTGCGGATATGGTGCATTTTTTAGCTCCCATTCCATCCTTCCTGCCTTGGTGACAAGCCTTGCTTCCGTCTCTCTCGTGATTGCTTTACCCGATCCAGGAATCATATGCCACTCGCCTTCATACATCAGTTTCTGGATATATTTCAAGCGATTGTTTAAGTCCTTGAGCGCTTGAGGCACCATCTTGCTAGCCAAGTTTTGTAGTGCATTTAATTGCTCGCTAAGCCAATTAAACCGATCAATGACTGCCTGCGGCAATATTGATCCCATTCTCTTTTGAGCATGCGATAACGCGGCTTTGATGCGTTCGCATGTGCTATTGACGCCATCGACGATCGGTTTGCGATACTCAGTGAAATCCAGATTTTTGATAAATCGAACAGCATCGCCATGTCCAACTTTGTTGAGTAGGCTAATAATGGCTTCCAAAATCTTTTTGTCTTCATCAACATGCTTGCCAACCATGAGAAGTAGTTTCCCTACGCCTTTGAGCGCTCCACCTAACAAGGGAATTAAGGCTAGCAGTGGAAGAATGAGCATTACCCACTCCACAACTTCTTGGCGTTTTTCCGGGGATTGAGACAATCTGATGGAGCTAGCTATGACATCTCGTGCTGCGGTAATCTCACCTGCAATTGGAAACATGCTAATGACAGCATCAGTAGTGACTTGCCCAATGGTTTGTTTTTCATTGAATCCCCCTTGCAAGGCGCCATACAACCAGCTCCCAACTTCAAATGAAGTTTCTTTGAATGCCCCCCAGCTCATACTTTTGCTCCATATTTGCTAAAAAGCACATCGAAATCTATGCCACTTATATTAGGCTTGTGATCGGGATTGTCGGATTTTGCTTTCACTTGATAGGGGCGCGGATCGGGCTTGTATTGGATTTTTATTAATCCAGGAGGGATATTACGTAGGCGCACAGTGCCATTACCATCGGTCTGTCCTTGCCGCTTGCTGCCGTCGGCCAGAATTGCGATATAAGGTGTGTTTTTTAACGCCTCGTTATCATGGTATAGATGCTGAATTTCTATCTCATTAGGCTTAAGCGGTTGTAACGAAACGATTGTATCCGGCAGCGCCGGCAAACTCGCACTCCCGCTCGCCGGCCCCTTGAAATCATGCGACGCTCCCTTGACCGACACGCTCGACGGGCAATGGATATCGATATTCCCGTCCTTGAGCCGGATATAGCCGCCACCCGCATTCAGCAGGATTTCCTCCTTGGCCTGCACCTTCACGCTGCCATTGCTGGACGTGACCGTCATGGCCTGATCCGCCAGCACATCCATTGCCCCGGTATGTGCCTGCACGGACACTGGGCTGTTGCCGGCAATGATCTTGGCCCCGCCGGCGTGGGTGAAGAGCGATGCCGTTTTGGCCGATACTACCGACACCGCCTGGCCCGCCGTCACGCGCATGGCCAGATGCGCAGTCTGGGTCAGATCCTGCCCGGCAAAAGCCAGGCTGGTGGCGGGTGTGGCGATATTGATGGCTGCGGCGCTGTCGAATACGCCAACCGGCGCAGCAAAGGCAGGAGCTTCGCCACCATCGGCACTGTCCTTGCCCTGCAGCGTTTCTCCCAGCTTCTTCATCCCCTCTGGCGTGGACAGTGAAGAGGCTTGGTGCTGCACCGACGCCTCCGACAAAGCCTGCGCCAGTTCTCCGGCGGCCTTCAGCTTGCCTTGTGCTTCCTCGCTATCCAGTTGCGTCGACACGGCTTGCGCCCGCTGCGACGTGGTGACGAACAGCCCACGCCTGGCGCGCAAAATACTCCAGGCATCGGTGGTCAGTTCCAGCCCGTTGCCGCGATAGCCGCCGCGCAGGTTGCCGTTCTGGCGGATCAGATAACCGAGATTGAGCTGGCTGCCGGCATGGCTGGTGGCGAAGGTCTGCCGCAGCTGCCCCGGCGTATCGTCCATCACCCATTGCGAATAGCCGTCACCGGCGTATTCCTTTGTTTTGAACCCTGCCAGTGCGCCTGGATGGTTGTCGGCGCCATGGAAGGGAGGGGTATCGCTGCCGTTATAGACCTGGCCGGTGACGACGTGGCGGTCGATGTCGCCGCCGACGAAATCGACCTGCACTTCCTGGCCGATGCGGGGAATGAAGCTGCCGCCCCAGTTGGCGCCCGCAGCGGGTTCCACCACGCGCACCCAGGTGCCGGCCGTTTCGTTGCCGGGAGCGTTCGAGTCGGCTGGGTGCATGCTCTGGCCGGCGACTGCCGCATCGCCGCGCTGCCAGGGGAACTGGATTTTGACGCGGTGGTCGCGCTCGGTAGTGATTTCCTCGCCGGCCACACCGACCACCAGAGCGACCTGCCCGCCGGGCGACACCGGCTTGGGTTTCCAGTAGCGCGGCCGGATGGGCAACGTACGTGGAGAACAGGTGAAGCGGTTGCGGTAAGTGCCCGGCTCGGCACCATCCTGAAGGGCGAGTCCTGGCATGCCGGCGAAGAGATTGTTGGCGCCGCTGTGCTCGATAGCCAGCACGGCAAATTCATTGTCGTTACCGACAGATTCGCCATCGGCGCCTGTCAGCGTAAACCAGGCACCCACCGCCAGTGAGCGTACCGAACTTTCTGCATGACAGACCTGTTGCGCAAACTGCAGCGATTCGGCACGCATCCGCGCGATGCGGCTACTCTCGGCTTCGTCGGTGTAGCGGTAAGCCCCGGCGCCTTCATAGATTTCCAGGGGTGGCAAGGCATCGGGAGCCTCCGCGACCACATCCTCGGCGGCGGTAGCCACGAGCTTCTTGTAATCCCAGTTGGCCAGCGTGACGGCGTTAGCCTGAACCTGATGGCGCTTGCCGAACAGCGTGACGGTATCGGCGGTTTCGGTGGCGGAAGCGCGATTGTAGCGGATGACGGGTTGCGCGCAGGGCGCAAGGAAAGAGTTGTCGTCAAAGACCACGAAGCGGTGGCGAGCCTGGCCGGCTGTCTTTTCCGCGCCGCTGTTTCCCTGCGCAGCCGTGTCGCCCGTTTGCTCATCGTCATGCGAAAAATAGAAGTTCAAGCCTTCCTCGGCCAGCAGCCGCGCGATGAAGTCATAATCGCTTTCGCGGTATTGCATGGTGACCGACCGCTGCGGAAGTTCTGTCTTCACATCGAATCGGTAGCTGGCATAGGGATAATCGCGCAGCACATCCTCGATGATCTCCAGCACGCTCTTGTCCTGAAAGACATAGCTGTCGCGCCGCTGCGTCAGGCGCTGCATCCACGGTGCCAGCGTCAGCCGGTAGCGTGTCAGCGCGCCATCGCTGCCCAGTTGCAGGGAAGACGTCACGATGCCATGAAAAGGCCGCGTCGTGCCGTCGGCGCACATCAGGCGTAGCGTCACTTCGTGGTCGGTCAAGGCCTTCAATTCGAAGTTCGCCGATGTGGAAAGGCAATCCACATCGAAGCGAAACAGCTCAGACATGGCTTCGCGCCCGGAGAAGCGCTCAACCAGCAGGGCGCCCTGTTCCAGCGGCGTATCGATGGTCAGCAGGCGGGCATGCTGCGACAGGCTTTGCAAGAAAGCTTGTCGGCCCGTGCCGATCAGCCCGGTAAGGCTGGCAGGAAGCAGGGATGGAGGCAATCCGGAATCGTCTGGCATTTTTTACGGCTCCGCATAAATAAGTGGGGAACGGTGGCGCTACAAGACAGTTCAATTCACCTCAAGGCAGGCTGATCGTGATATTGGCGATTTTCGGCGCCAGCTTGACGATGTCGTAATAGGCGCCGAGGGTGGTATTGGTGTGGTCAGCCAGATGCCAGTTGAGCGTGGCGTAGATCGCCACGCCGAAGAGTGCAAATGCGGCGCCGATAATCCACAGGGGGATTTCGGCGCGCATCATGTGCCTGATGCTGTCTGGCGATTTCCAGTGTGGGGCGAATTGCGCGCGCTTGCCCTTCAGGTGGGCGATTTCCTTGTCCAGCGTGGCGATCAGATAATTGAGTTTTTCTTTGCTCTCCAGCATGTACTTGCCCTGGAAGCCGGTCAGCAGGCACATATAGAAAACCTCCAGCGTCTCGACGCTGGCGACCCCGCGATGACGCACGGTTTCCAGTTCGTTGTAGAAGTGCTCGCCGGCCAGCTGGTCGCCGAACAGGATCAGCTGCAGAGGCGAACGTTCCCATTCGTCGCGGATCGGCGAATCGGTGGAGAGGATGGTTTCATCGACCGCCGCGCAAAAAGCGTATTTGGCCGCGTAGATATCGTCCACCGAGACATTTTTCAGGCGAGCATTCCGTTCGAAGCCATCAAGCAGGCGGCGCACCTGGGCAGCGAACTGCGCCGCATCATTGGGTACATAGCGGTTCTTCAGCAGCAGCAAGAGGTAAAAGCCATCGTGCAGCATGTCGACCAGGGTGCGGTTGGCGGGATTGGCATCCTGGCGCAGCGGCGTGCCTTCGGCGTACAGGGAGGGAGCGATGGTATTGATTTTCATTGGGCGACGGCGATCAGTTCGAGGTTGAAGTTCTTGAAGACGGCGGGCACGTAAATCATGATGGCGCTGGCCGCAACCATGCGCTCATACAGCGGGCCGTGCGGCTCCACCGAAAAGTAATAGCAGCCCGGGCGCACCGGAATGGAAGCGGGCACCTGGGGCGCCGCCATCAGGCGCACGCCCGGCATGGCCGAGGAAACGATTTTTTCCACATCGTCGGGGGCGCCAATCTTGATCCTTTGCGGCACGGCTTCTACCAGTTCCGCCGGCGGCATATCGGCTGCCACGGAAATATAGAAGGCCGCGTTGCTGGTGACTTTTTCCGAATCAATGCGTCCCAGATGAAAGGCCGGTTTGACTTCCGCCAGGGCGATGTTGAAATAGCGCGCCGAAATCACGGTTTCGATCAGTTCACGGATGATCTGGTCGAGCTTGATGAATTCCGGCCCCGGATTGGCATGGTTGTAGATCGGCAGGTCCGCCAGCGAATAGGCCTTGGAAAAGGTCAGCAGCTGGCCGGCCAGCGTGAGCAATTCATGGAACAGGCGCTCCGGGTGTAGCGCCGGGTGGTGGTAAAGGTGCTGCAGCGAGGCGAAGGCGGTGTTTACCGTATGCAGCAGCCAGAACGAGGCGATATCGCCGGAGCGGAATTCGACGATATTTTGTGAGGGCTCGCGGTGATATCCGTACAGCGCCTGGGCCTTGGCTTGCAGGATTTCCATCAGGCGCCTCACCTGCAGAAAAATCTGTGGGGCCGCCTTGATCGACAGGGATGGCGGCACGAAGGCCTGGTCCAGTTCATAGCCGCCGGAACTGTTGGCGCGCACGCGCGCCACCGGAATCGAGATGGTCTGTTCACGGTTGTCGCGGTCCGAAAGCAGGCGCAGCGATTTTTTCAGCACCGACAGTTCCGATTCGATGGCGTTGGTGTACAGATCCGGGGCGGCTTCATCGTGCTGGTAATAGCGCAGCACCTGCCCGGTAGTTTCGCGCTGCGCGGAAAAATTCGGGCCGAAGTCGCGCAGATAGGGCAGGGCGACGTAAAAAGTCAGGCCGTTGCCGACATTGTCGATCTCGGCCAGATTGACCGGATCCGGCAATTCGTCGCAGTCGGGCGCATTCACGAGCTCGCCGTCCGGCAGAATGGCGCTCAGTTCGGCAACGCGCAAAATGCCCGAGGCCAGCGCATCGGTGTCGATCTTCAGCTTGCGTATCCCCCACAGATAAGGATGCGCGGCGCGGCTGAATTCGGTCAGGCGCGCCTCATGGTAAAGATCCTGACGCTGAAAATGCTGGGGACGCAGGAACAGGCCTTCGCCCCAGAGAATTTTTGAGAGTGGATTCATGGACTTGGCGTTCTGGTAATCAAGTGGACGGGGAATTCATCGTTTGCAGCGTGCTGAAGACAGCAAGGCGCTTTCATTCAGGGTCATGCCTACCGGCGGCGTGCTGGTCGCGGTCATCGCGCAGGCATGCAAGCCGAGGGTGATGCCGTTTTTTTCCGAATCGGCGGCGGCGAAGACGAAGCGCCAGCGTTGCGGACTAGGCTGGCGATACAGGGCGACAGTCCCCAGATAACCGGAGTCTGCCGGGACTTTTTCCTTCAGATCGAGAATTTCGCCAGGCGACAAAATCATTTCCCGCACTTCCAGCAAATCCTGGCCAAAGGCGGATTTTTCCCTTTCGGGATTTCCAAAGGCGGAATAGGGCGTCGCCATAAAAGCGTTCTGCTCCTTCAGTTTATAAACCCGGAAGACGGTAGAGAGCCCCTGGCCATCATCGCCGGCATTCATGTCTTGCGCGGTTTCCAGGCGCAGTTGCACTGTCTTGGCGGGACGCGGCGCGTTTGGATTCTCCACCTTGATGCCCATTGCTCCCAACGCTTTTTCGGCGAGTACGTCGGCAGCAACTTTTACCGCCGCACTACAGCCGGTCAACAAAAGACAGCTTGCCAGCAAAAGCATGAGACGAGCTTGGCAAGTTTGCGATTTGGCTTGGCATGTTCTTTTCTGTCTGAGAGAAATAGCTGCTCCCTTTTTGTTTCGATTACGCACGCATCTCGCTCCGGCCTGTTGTGTTGGCACTTTTCTTAAGTTGGTAAAAATTGCAAAAATATTAAAATAAAAATTGTCTTTTGAATAATGTTTCGGTTAGTATATCTGAATTGTTGTGCAAATAATAATGAAATAATTAATTTAGTGATAATATTAAATGACAAAAATATAATCAAATTACAAAAAAGAAAATATTTTTGCAAATTGACGGTGCAGTTAAGAAATTCTTTAAAGGGAGTAATTCATGCATACAAGCAGTGCCAAAACAGCCTTTTTTACCCTTCGCCAACGCCGCTATCTGGCAATCGCCGCTTTCGGCGCTTTGCTGTTGTCTGGATGTGCGTCCACCACGACGGTGGATGCCGACGGGCAGCCAAGCATTGAACCTTTGATGAACCAAGCCGAGACCGAGCTTGGCAAGGGACGTCGCGATCAGGCGATCGCATTGCTGAATCAGGCGGCAAAGGAAAGCCCGACTAATGTCGCTCCCTGGCTGAAGATTGCCAACATCTGGTTCGACGAAGGGAACTATCCCTCTTCCATTCTCGCGGCCAATGAAGTCCTGGCTCGTGATGAGAACAGCCAGGAAGCCAAGAGCCTCCTGGTGGTATCCGGCTTGCGCGTCGCCGCCAAGGCGGTGCAAGGACTAGTGCCGCACAATCCGGTGAATCCGAATGCCCGTCAGGAAGCTGAAAATCTCACCAAGTCGCTGCGGCTGGCACTGGGCGAAAAGGTGCTGGTGCCGGCAGACGTAGAAAAACCGGTTGCGGCTCCGCGCCAGCGCCGGAAAGCAGTCGTACGCAGCAAAGCGGCTGTAAAAACCGTCGCTGAAACCACCGCACCAGCAGCCGCGCCGGCAACGACACAGGCAGGCGCGACGCACAAGGTCAGCGTTTCGATTGAACCCAAGGTGAGCGTCTCCGCCGATCCGTTCAAATCACTGAAATAGCCCGTCGTTCTTCCATTCCCTATTGAATATTTTTGAAAGCGATTCGCCATGGCTAAAAAAGAAAGCGTGCAAAAACGGTTGCAACGGATTCGTCCTCCCCGCGTTCAACTGACCTACGACGTCGAAATCGGCGACGCCATCGAACAAAAGGAAATCCCGTTCGTGGTGGGTGTCATGGGAGACTTCTCCGGCCAATCGAATAACCAGGCGCCCAAGCTGAAAGACCGCAAATTTGTCAATGTCGACCTGGACAATTTCGACGACGTCATGGAAGGCCTGGTGCCCCGTGCCGTTTTCCGGGCACAGAACACCCTGAGCGAGAAGGGCGGTGAATTCGCCGTCGACCTGACTTTCAAGTCGATCGATGACTTCCGTCCGGAAGCCGTGGTGCAGCAGGTAGATCCGTTGAAGAAATTGCTGGAAGCGCGCACCAAGCTGTCCGACCTGCGCAACAAGCTGGCCGGCAACGACAAGCTCGAGGACATCCTGAACGATGTATTGAACAGCACCGAAAGCCTGCAACGCCTGGGCGAAGAAACCAAGCGCAAGGAGAACTGAAATGGCACAAGCCCAAGCCCAAGCATTGAGCGCGGCGGAACTGGACCAGGGAAGCATCAGCCTGCTCGACCAGGTCGTCGATGAAAGCCGCGTTGCCCGTTCCGACACGGAGCGCGCCCGTGCCCGCGACCTGATCGGCGAACTGGTGTCGCAGGTGCTGGAAGGCACCGTGGTCATGTCGAACAACCTGTCGGCTACCCTGGATGCCCGTGTCGCCGAACTGGACGGCCTGATCTCCAAACAGCTCAGCGAGATCATGCATAACCCGGAATTCCAGAAGATGGAAAGCACCTGGCGCGGCTTGCATTACCTGTGCAAGCAGACCTCGACCGGTGAAATGTTGAAGATCAAGGTCCTCAATACCACCAAAAAAGATCTGGTGCGCGACTTCAATAACGCCATCGACTTCGACCAGAGCGCGCTGTTCAAGAAAGTTTATGAAGAAGAGTTCGGCACTTTCGGCGGCGCTCCCTTCGGCGCCCTGGTCGGCGATTTCGACATCACCCGCCAGCCGGAAGACATGTATTTCATCGAACAGATGTCGCATGTCGCCGCCGCCGCACACGCTCCTTTCATCAGCGCGGCATCGGCGGAACTGCTGGGACTGGAAAGTTTTGCCGACCTCGGCAAGCCGCGCGACCTGGCCAAGGTATTCGATACGCTCGAATACGCCAAGTGGAAGTCGTTCCGGGAATCCGAGGATTCCCGCTACGTCGGCCTGACGGTACCGCGTTTCCTCGGCCGGTTGCCATACAACCCCAAGGAAGGCACCGCCACCGAGGGCTTCAATTTTGTTGAAGACGTGAATGGCACCGATCACAGCAAATACCTGTGGGTGAACACCGCCTATTCTTTCGCGGCGCGCCTGACCACTGCTTTTGAACACTATGGCTGGTGCGCGGCGATTCGCGGCGTCGAAGGCGGCGGCCTGGTGGAAGACCTGCCGACCCATACCTTCAAGACCGATGACGGTGAAATCGCGCTGAAATGCCCGACCGAGATCGCCATCACCGACCGCCGTGAAAAGGAATTGAGCGACCTGGGTTTCATCCCGCTGGTGCACTGCAAGAACACTGACTACGCTGCCTTCTTCGGCGCCCAGTCGGCCCAGCGTGCAAAGAAATACAACACCGACGCCGCCAATGCCAATGCCGTTCTGTCGGCGCAACTGCAATACATTTTTGCATCCTGTCGCATTGCGCATTACCTGAAATCGATGATGCGCGACAAGATCGGCAGCTTCGCCGCCGCCTCGGGCGTCGAGCAATTCCTGAACAACTGGCTGGCGCAATACGTCGTCATGGACGATTCCGCTTCGCAGGAAGTCAAGGCGCAGTATCCCTTGCGGGAAGCTTCGGTATCGGTTTCCGAAGTGCCCGGACGCCCAGGCGTGTATCGTGCCGTCACGTTCCTGCGGCCGCACTTCCAGTTGGATGAACTAAGCGTGTCGTTGCGCTTGGTTGCCGAGCTTCCTCAATCGGCAAAAGCGTAGTTGTCTGTAACAGCAGTACCCCTCGAAAGCACCTTTGGGTGCGTTATTTAAAAAATAGGAGCCAAGAAGAATGAAAGATATTTACCTGAAGTTCGAAGGTGGCGATACCAAGATCGAAGGCGAATCGCGTGACGAAGGTCATCCGAAGTGGCTCGAGGCGCTGTCCTGGAGCCACTTGATCCGCCAGCCGAAGTCGGCTACCGCCAGCACTTCCGGCGGCCATACCGCCGAGCGCGCCGAACATGGCGATATGGTTTTCACCAAGGATATCGACTCGACCAGCCCGTCCCTGTGGCTGGCTTGCAGCCAGGGCGATACCTATAACAAGGTGACCATCGACTTCATGCGCGCCAACGGCAAGGAAAAGGTCAAGTACCTGGAAATCGTCCTGAACCACGTGATCGTCGCTTCCGTGACGCCGGCTGTGCAAGGCGAAGGCTTGCCGCAGGAAGTCCTGGCCCTGAAGTACGCATCGGTCAAGTGGACTTACACCGTTCAGGGCATCGACGGCAAGAAGGGCGGCAGTAATCCGCAGATGTGGAGCCTGGCGAAAAACAAGGCAACCGAAGCGATCTGATCGTTTCGTCTGTTTTTCATGCAATTGCGGCGCGCATCCGTGCGCCGCAATTTTCAAGCTCTTTCGAAAAGTCGTCACCACGCATGTTTATCGCTTCAACATCCAAGGCAAAATACTCGCCGACCCTGTTCGATCGCCTGGCTGACAATGCGCCGCGCGAACCGGAGGAAAAACATTCTCTGCGCATGATCTCTGCCGAAGAGCTGAAGGAATCGGTTGCGCGCGACCTGGAAGCCTTGCTCAATGCCCGTTGCGCCTATGGCAGCGACGCATTCGATGGCTACCCTCAGGCGTTGCAGTCGATGTGCAGCTATGGCATGAACGATTTCGTCGGGTTGAGCCTGGCCAACCCCGCCGACCGCAACTTCATTTGCCGCTCGCTGGAGCGAACCATCGCCATTCACGAGCGCCGGCTGAAACAGGTGCAGGTCAGCCTCGAGGTCGACAGCAAAACGGTCAATCGCCTGAAATTTTCGATCAACGCCATGCTCATCGTGCATCCATCGTCGGAGCCGGTCTTCTTTGACGCCTTGCTGCAGCCCTCCACGTTGCAGTATTCGGTCAACAAATCCAAGCGCGCTGCCCTGGTCTGACATGGAACCCTTGCTGCCATATTACGAGCGCGAACTGACCTACTTGCGCCGCCTGTCCAGCGATTTTGCCAGGAAGTATCCGAAAGTGGCCGGGCGGCTGCTGTTATCCGGTGAAACCTGCGACGATCCGCATATCGAGCGCCTGATCGAATCTTTCGCTTTCCTCACCGGGCGCATCCACAAGAAGCTCGATGATGATTTTCCCGAAATCACCAATTCGCTGCTCGAAGTGTTGTACCCGCAATATCTGCGGCCATTTCCTTCTGCATCGATCGCCTGCTTCAATTGCGGCAGCGCGGCGGCACAACTGACCCAGCCGGCGCGCATCGCCCGCCATACCATACTGAAAACCCGCCCGGTAAAGGGCGTGGCGTGCCGTTTCCAGACCGCGTATGACGTCGATGTCTGGCCATTGCGCCTGGAGCATGCCGGCTTTGAAAATGCCATCGATACCACCGGCTTGCGCGTTTCGCTGTCACGCGCGGCAAGCAGCTCGATTCGCCTGGGTCTTTCCGCCCTGTCGGAACAGGCCGGACTGGACGCCTTGCCGCTCGGTAAAATACGCTTTTTCCTGAATGGCGAACCCTCGGTGGTGGCCATGATCCGCGAAGCGGTTTTTTCGAAAGCGGTCGGTCTTTGGGCCAGCCATGCCGGCAGCGCGGAAAAGATCGAATTGCCGCTGCAAGCGATCCAGCCGGTCGGCTTTGACGAAGACGAAACACTGGTCTCCCAGGACGCACGCTCGCATCGCGCCTATCAGTTGTTGCTGGAATATTTCGCCTTTCCGGAAAAATTCAATTTCATTGATATCGACCTGTCCGGACTTGTCGGCTGCCTGCCAGTCGGGACGCGGTCAATCGAGCTGAGGATTGGACTGGCCCGCGCCGATCATGCCAGCGGCGGCAGCGATTTGCTGGACCGGATCGGCTCGGATAACTTCGTGCTCGGCTGCACGCCGGTGGTGAACCTGTTTCGCAACAAGGCGGAACCGATCCGCATTACAGGCACCTCGACCGCCTATCCGCTCATCGTCGACAACCGCTTTCCTCGTGCGTACGATGTGTATGAAATCAGCCGCGTGGCGCGCGTTCAGCAAAACAACGAGTCTGAGGAAGTTTGCGAATTCAAGCCATTCTATTCCTTGCGCCATGGCGAAGACCATGGCGGACCGGCGCGCTACTGGTCGGCCAGCTATGTGGATGACGGCGAAGAAGCCAGCTATTCGATGGAAATATCGCTGGTCGACTCGACGCTGGACCCGCAGCGGCCGGAAACCAATACGCTGAGTCTTGATCTGCTGTGCACCAACCGCGACCTGCCTTCGCAGTTGCCGTTCGGCCTGCAGGATGGCGACCTGTTCATGGAAGGCGGATCGATCGCCAAGACCATCCAGCTGTTGCGCAAACCCACGCGCACTTACCGTTTTCCAAGAGGCAGGGGCGCGCATTGGCGCCTGATCTCCCACCTGTCGCTGAACCATTTATCCCTGTCCGGACAAGGTGTCGAGGCGATACGGGAAATCCTGAACTTGTACGACATCAACCGGGCGTCTCAAAACGCGCGGCAGATCGCAGGCATTGTCGCCATCGAACAGGGAACTGCGATGACGCGCATGGCTGGCAATCCATTTCCGACCTTTGTTCGCGGCGTGCAGATCCGCGTGGTGGTGGATGAGACGCATTATGCCGGTATCGGCTTGTTCATGTTTGCGCAGATACTTGACCGTTTCTTCGGCCTGTATGTTCACGCCAATAGTTTTACCCAATTGAGCATCGTTTCCAGGCAATCTGGACAGGAGTTGATCAAATGCCCGGCACGAAACGGCGAATCGATCCTGGCCTGATCGATCAGCTCAGGGATGAGCCCTATCGCTTCGAATTTTTTCAGGCGGTACGGCTACTGCTTGCGCATTACCGGAAGCAGGCTGGGGATCAGCAGGATCTCGATATCCTGGGACAAGTCATTCGCTTCCGCAATTCCGTATCGCTGGGTTTTCCACCCAGCGAAATCGAGGCGCTCGAATTTGAGGCGCCACTGATTGCTGATGCAGACACCGCTTTTGCCGCAGCTGGTAGCGTTGCTGCGGCCGGATCCGCAATGCCGACGGATAAACAGCGCTGGCGCCAGCTTGGCAAGGTGACGCTGACGCCGTCATTTATCGGCCTGACCGGACCCATGGGCGTCATGCCGCGGCATTACACCCATTACGTGGCCGAGCGTGAAACGTATCACCGCGATACGGCCACGCGCGCCTTTCTCGACATCTTCGCCAGCCGGGCCGTTGCGCTGTTTTATCAGACCTGGCTGAAATACCGTCTGCACCTGCAATACGAGTCGGACCGCAGAAATCACTTTCTGCCGCTGATATTAAGCCTGTCCGGCTTCGGGCTGCCCGGACTCCGGGAGCGCCTGCACGATGGACAGCAAGGGATCGCCGACGAATCCCTGGCGTACTATGCCGGCGCGCTGCGCGAGCGGCCGCAGTCGGCGCAGTGGCTTGCCCGCGTGGTAGCCGACTATTTTCAGGTCAAATGCCGTGTCGAACAATTCGTCGGGCAATGGATCGAGCTGCCACGGCAAGAGCTGACCGCGCTGGGAGGCGGAAATTGCCAGCTTGGCGTCTCCACCTTCTGTGGCGAGCGCGTCTGGGACCGGACTACCCGCATCCGGCTGCTGATTGGGCCGCTGCGCAAGGCGCAGTTCGAGGATTTTCTGCCGGGGGGCAGCGCTTCGGCCAGCCTGGAAAGGCTCTTCGGCTTGCTTCTGGGCCCCGGCCATGACTGCGAGTTGCGGCTGATTCTGGACAGGCGCGACCTGGTCCAGGCGACGCTCGATTCCCGCGGCCGCAATGCCCGGCTGGGCTGGAACGGCTGGCTGGGCGCACGCAGCACCAGCAATGATTCACATGAGGTCGCCTATCTGATCGGCGCAAACGACAAACATCATTAACCTTTACCGGAAACCGGCATGAGCTCCAATCTCAAAGTACTGATCGCGAAACTTGATGACAGCTGCAGGAAGGCGGCGGAGCGCGCAATCAATTTCTGCGTTGCGCGCGGCCACTACGAAGTCGATCTGGAGCATCTGTTCCTGGCCTTGCTCGACAACCCGCAGAGCGATTTTTCCCTGTTGTGCCGGCGCTTCGGCATCAGCGCGGCTGCGCTGGAAAAGGATTTGCAGGACGAGATTGCCCTTTTTAAATCCGGCAACAGCCGCACGCCGGTGTTTTCCCCGCACTTGCCGAAACTGTTCGAACATGCCTGGCTGCTGGCCTCCCTGGAGAGCCAGACGTCACGCATTCGCAGCGGCCACCTGCTGCTGGCGCTGCTGACCGAATCCGAGCTGTCGCAGCTGGCATACCGCGGTTCCAAGCTGTTTGCCAGGTTTACGGTGGATGAATTGAAGCACAAGCTGGCCGAGTTCACGGCGGATTATCCGGAAACGCTGGAATCCGTCAGCTTGCGCCAGGCAGATGCCGCGATCGAACTGGAATCCTCCGGCCAGAGCGAAGAAGAGGGCGATGAAAAACAAGCCGGCGCGCGCACGCCTGCGCTAGACCAGTTCACCACCAATCTGACCGAACGCGCGCGCGCTGGCAAGATAGACCCGGTGATCGGCCGCGATGCCGAAATACGCCAGGTGATCGATATCCTGATGCGGCGACGCCAGAATAATCCGATCCTGACGGGCGAGGCCGGCGTCGGCAAGACTGCCGTGGTCGAGGGCCTGGCGCAGCGCATTGCGGCGAGCGACGTGCCGGCGCCGCTACAGGGCGTCGCCCTGCATGTGCTCGATCTCGGCTTGTTGCAGGCAGGTGCCAGCGTCAAGGGCGAGTTCGTGAACCGCTTGCGCAACGTAATCGATGAAGTCAAGCGCAGCGCGCATCCCATCATTCTGTTCATCGACGAAGCGCATACCATGATCGGCGCCGGCGGCCAGGCCGGGCAGAACGATGCGGCCAACCTGCTGAAGCCGGCGCTGGCGCGCGGTGAGCTGCGCACCATCGCCGCCACGACCTGGGGCGAGTACAAGAAATATTTTGAAAAGGATGCGGCGCTGGCGCGGCGCTTCCAGGTCGTCAAGGTCGAAGAACCTTCGGAAGAGGTGGCTTGCGCCATGTTGCGCGGCATGGCCAGCCACATGGAAAACCATTTCAAGGTGCGCGTGCTGGAAGAAGCGATTGCCGAGGCGGTGCGCCTGTCGGCCCGCTATATCAGCGGCCGCCAGCTTCCGGACAAGGCAATTGGCATTCTGGACACGGCTTGCGCCCGCGTGGCGCTGGGGCAGTCGGCAACGCCGGCGGCGATCGAAGATGCGCGCAAGCGCGATGATGCCTTGTCGCTGGAAATTGCTGCGCTGGAAAAGGAGCTGTCGGCCGGCGCCCCGCATGCGGAAAGGCTGGCGGAATTGACGACGGTACGCACGGCGCTACGCGAGCAGCTCGTCGCCGATGAGGCGCGCTGGGAACAGGAAAGAACTCTGGTTGCGCAAATTCAGGAATTGCGCGCGCAAGTCGAAAACGTCCAGCGCATGGCGCCGCTTGCGCTTGCCACCGGCACCGATGGCCCTGGGTCCAAGCCGGCACGCGCCAGTAGCAGCCAGGCGAGTTTGCTGGAACTGGCGCGCTTGCAGAAGGAACTTGCAACGCTCCAGGGCGAGTCGCCACTGGTGCCGGTGTGCGTGGATGGCCAGACCGTCGGCGAAATCGTCTCGGCCTGGACCGGGATTCCGCTCGGGAAGATGGTCAAGGATGAAATCAAGACAGTGCTGAATCTGCAAGCCTTGCTGGAACAGCGCGTCATCGGCCAATCGCATGCGCTGGCGCAGATCGCCCAGCGGGTGCGCACGGCACGCGCCGCCATCGAGGATCCGAACAAACCCAAGGGCGTGTTCCTGTTTGTCGGGCCTTCCGGCGTCGGCAAGACCGAAACGGCGCTGGCCTTGGCCGATGTGCTTTACGGCGGCGAGCGCAACCTGATTACCATCAACATGTCCGAGTACCAGGAAGCGCATTCCGTTTCCGGCCTGAAGGGCTCGCCACCCGGCTACGTCGGCTATGGCGAAGGCGGCGTGCTGACCGAGGCCGTGCGTAGAAAACCCTACAGCGTGGTGTTGCTGGATGAAGTGGAAAAGGCGCATCCGGACGTGCTGGAACTGTTTTTCCAGGTATTCGACAAGGGCGTGATGGACGATGCCGAAGGCCGTGAAATCGACTTCAAGAATACCATCATTATCCTGACCTCGAATATCGCCACCCAGGCCATCATGCAGGCTTGTCTGAACAAGGAGCCGGAACAATTGCCTGATCCGGAAGCCTTGGCCGAAGCCATCCGGCCACAGCTGTTCAAGGCGTTCAAACCGGCTTTCTTGGGACGCATGAAAGTCATTCCGTACTATCCGCTGCCCGACGACATCCTGGCGGAAATCATTCGCCTCAAAATCAGCCGCATCCAGAAGCGCATCGAGGAAAATCACAAGGCTTCGTTCAGCTATACCGACGAGGTGGTCGAGGCGGTGCTGGCGCGCTGCACCGAAGTCGATTCCGGCGCGCGCAATGTCGACCATATCCTTTCCGGGAGCATGCTGCCGGAAATTGCCGAGGCGGTGCTGGCGCGCATGGCCGAAGGCAAGGCTATCCGCAAGCTGAAGGTCGGCGTGAATAAAAATAATGATTTCAGCTACCGGATCAGCTGAATCTCGTGTCTTGAATGGATCAGGAAGGAATATGCGATGAATGTGCAACTCGAAGGGCTACTTGAGCCGGTCTCGGAAACCTCGTTGTGCGGCGAAGACCTGGCATATTCGCCGGAATTCGACCGCATCAAGGAAGCCCGGCGCGAAGACGATCCGAGTATCGAATATGGTGAATGGCAAACCGAGCTCAAGCAGGCCGACTGGCCTGCCGTGGTGAAGGATTGCACGCAACTGCTGGCCTCGCGCAGCAAGGATTTGCGGCTTTCCGCCTGGTTGACCGAGGGCCTGGTCAAGACTTCCGGGCTGGCTGGACTGGGGCAGGGAATGGAACTGGCTGCGCGCCTGATCGAGCGTTTCGGCGGACAAATTCATCCCCAACCGGAAGGCGGCGATCAGGAACAGCGTATCGGGAATATCTCCTGGCTGGTGATGCGCATGGCGCAACTGGTGCGGCAGATTCCGATTACCCAGTCCAAATTCGGCGCATTCAACCTGAACGATCATGAATCGGCGCGCCTGCTGGAATCGCAGTTGCAGCGGGATCCCGAATCCGTGCCGGAAGACAGGATAACCCTGGAAAAATTCGCCACCGCTGCAGCCAAGACCGACAAGGCCTTGTATACACAATGGCTGACCGATGCCGCGCGCTGCCAGGCAGCGCTGGCGGAACTGAAGCGCGTGGCCGATACCCTGTTTGGCAACGACGGCCCGACCTTTGCTCCCTTGTCGGATTCACTCGATGCAATCGAAGACCGCCTGCAGCGCACAGCCCGCGAATTGGGCCTTCTGGCGCCGGAAGGGCTGGAGGCTGCCGAGGCGGATGGGGACATGGGCGAGGATGGAACCAACGCATCGGCGGCGCCAGGCGGCAAGGGACCGATCAGGACGCGTGCTCAGGCACTGGAACAACTTCGACTGGTAGCGGAATTTTTCCGCCGTACGGAACCGCACAGTCCGGTTGCCTATCTCGCCGACAAGGCGGCGCATTGGGGCAACATGCCTTTGCATGTATGGCTGCGCAGCGTCCTGAAGGATCAGGGCAGCCTTTCGCACCTGGAAGAATTGCTTGGCATGGAAGGGCAATCTTCGGGCAATTGAGCCGTCATCCGCTTTCGGGTAATTCGGAATACTGCCGACGGCGCACGTTGCCCTGATTGAGGGAATTGATCAGCCGACGCGTTCAACTTGCAAGGAACGCGTCGGCGTTTTATTGCCTGACGCCAGTTTTACTGGCTGACGCGGAATTCGATGCGGCGATTGCGCCGACGCCCGTCTTCGGTGGCGTTGGACAGTAAGGGCTGATCAGGGCCCATGCCGGTAGTGGAAATCAATTGCGGCGTCAGGCCTTTTGCAACCAGGTAGACCTTGACCGATTCTGCTCTTGCCATGGACAGGGCGACGTTGCGCGGACGCGTGCCAGTGTCATCGGTGTGGCCGATGATATCGATCTTCTTCGATTCGAGCTTTACCAGGGCTTGCGCCATTTCGTCGAGAATGCGCTTGCCGGACTCGGTCAGCAGGGCGCTGCCGTTTTCGAATTCGATCACGCGGTTGGCCAGAGTCTGGTCCAGCACGGTTTGGCTGGAGGCCGTCACGCGCAAGCCGTTGCGAACCGTGTAAGTGGGGTTGAGGGCGCTGGCGAAATTGCTGGTGATCGCCTGCCGGCTCGCCTCGCTCTCGACTTCGCCACGCACCGCCACGGTATTGCCATCCACGGCAAGTTGCCCCTTGTGAATCGTTTTCAGGTTCGGCCCGATAAGTTTTTGCACGTGTCCGGTCCAGTTGGCCGGCGCCACCACGCCTCCCACGCTGAGCTGATCGATGACCTGGCCGGTGCCGTACACCTCCTGCAAACGGGCGAGCAATGCCGCCTTGGTTGCCTCGTCGGGCACCGTGCCGGAAATGACGACACGGCCTACCGGGACGGTGACGGCAGTTGAGGCGCTGGCTGCCGCTGCAGGGTTTGCCGTAGCCGGCGGCTCGGCACAGGCATGGGCGGCGGCAAAAACGGCAGCAAGAAACGATAGGCCGCGCAGCGCTGTATGCTTCATCTTGGTGCTCCTGTCTGGGACTGGGGTAAGGGTAAATGCCGATAATTTCATGTTCGATTGCCATTCATTTGCTAGAGGCCGGCAAAGCATTGGCGGAAAGTATCCACCACTTGCTTCAAGGTCAGATCGCCATGGCTCAGATAGCTCGACAGCTTGATGGTGCTCAGATCTTGCATCGCACATTCTTCTACCCACGCTGACTGGCTGATATCAATCAGGTATTCCGCGGCCGCCTGTTCGTCGAACAGCGCTCGGTATATGTTCGGAGGCACGCCATTGAAAGTCATGATGAGTTTCGGGTTGCCGAAATGGGTGCATGAAAAAATGCTTAGTTCCAGTTCCCCCCGTGAAAGGAAGGTGCCGATCAAATCCAGCCAGAACGATTTTGCCAATGCGAGGCGCGAGGGATCGCGCGGCAACGGCAGAGACAAGCCTTTTTGCGGCGCAATGCTGTAGGTGGTGAGCATGGGTTGCAGCAGGTAGCCCAGGGCCATGATCATGTGACGCAAGCTGGTATCTGCGCCAGCCAATCCCAGGCTTTTCGTCATGCCATCCAGGCTGGTGGCTCCAAGATATGCATGGTAGGCATCACCGATCTGCTGATAATCCGCCTCCGGATCGAGCTGCACTTCGTTCAGGCCGGCTAGCACATCGGTGGCGTCGAGTGTTTTGACGGCATGCTGCACCAGAGCGCGCAGATGGTTTCCGTGCCTTTCCAGAATCAGTCCGCTCAAGGGCAGGAATTCGAGCGCATCGTCAAGCTCGAACAGGGTCGCGGCGATGAAGGGAAAGCGCCGTGAGGAAGCGTCTTTGCTTGGCATCATCTGGCCGCTGATTCCATGTTTCTTGTGCGTGCCGATGAAGAGAAAGTCGATGATTCCTGCGCTGTCGTAGTAGTTTTTCCAGCCAGGTTCGGCCAGCAGCATTTCCATGCCCTGGGCAACCCAGTTGTCGATCAGCGAGATAACCTTGATACCGGCCGCGCTTTTGACAAAATCTCCGCGCGCGGGGATTTTTCCGAAGTAAAGAGAAGAAGGATTTTTCAGCTGCATGACGTAACCTGCGCTCATGACCGGGTCTGATTGATGGGGGGGACGGCGGCTTCCGCCTGTTCCTTGCCAACCACGGCATGCGGCAGGCTCAGGCCGCGCAATCCCGTGTCGGCAGCGCCATTGGCTGCGGCGCTGCCGCCGGGGCGGGCATCGCTGATCAGCCTGAAACGCAGCGCCACCTGCTGACCAGCGCCTTCCCAGATCATCTGGAAGACGCCGTTGTCAAGCTTCTGGCGTTGCGCCGAATTAATGAACTTCTCCAAACCGAACTGGCCGGGGAAATTGATGATTTCAACGGTGCGGCCATCGCTGGTGACGGCGGTGATTTTCGCGCCGGGCTGTCCCATCGCATTCGGCCAGGTGAAGCTGTTCCATTCCTGCTGGCCGTTACGGTAGCGCATGGACTGGCCGTCGATTTCCACCGTGTATTCGACCAGACCCGCGCTCGGGATGGGCAGTAACTGGAAATTGGTTTGTGCCTGTCCCGCATTGGCACTCGCAGCGCCGCCGCCTCCCTGCGGCGCGACATAGCGCGCCAGATTGGCGGAGAACTGCGGGTTCAAGCGCACGCCCATGTCGGCCCAGGTACGCGTGGCGAGCGTGTCGCCGCGGCGTATCACCAGCGGCCCCATCGCCGATTGCACGTACTTCGAAATGGCGCCATCCGGACCGAAGAACTGGGCGATTTCACCAGGCGTGGCCTCGACGCGGGAGTCGGCGGCGAACGGATACTTGGTGCCGAGCGATTTGCTGAAGGGATCGTAGACCTGTGCCATCCAGGTGCGGTTCAATTCCTGCTCGGCTGGAGCGATGATGACGGCAAACGCTTGCATGAGCGGGCGCACCAGCAGCGGACGAATTGTGGCGCGTTCGGCCGGCGGCATCCCGGTCAGCATGTTCTCATCGATGTATTTCAGGGCGTCGGCCAGTTCCGAACCGTTGCCGTCCATCGTGGTTTGCATCAACTGGCGGCTTGCCGGGCCGAAGTCGCCGGAATTGCTGATCTGGTTGAAACGCGTGCGCACCTTCGACAAATGCTCGAGATAGCCTTTCATCAGCGACAGATCTTTGTTTTCACCGCGCGCCACGACCAGATTGGCGATGGCGGCGAATTCCCTGCCGACCACGCCGGTCTGCAAGGCCCCTTTGGCAGTTCCTGCAGCCGCGCCGCCGGGCAGGTCGAGCCGGACCTGGCTCGGCGTCTGCCGCAGCACGGTTTCGCGGAACCAGTCCAGCAAGCCGCGCCTGGCGCCCTGCAGGCCCTGGCTGACCAGCGAAGGATTGTCCCAGGACGTTTCGCGATACAGGGTCTGGAGCAGGGCGCTGATCGGCGATGATTGGGGGTCGCCCAGGGCATTCATGTGTTGCACGGCATTTTCGAAGGAAGTGAAATCCTTGATCAGGATGCCTTGCATGAACTTTTTCCACTCATTGACGTAATCGGCCTTGTACAGCCGCACCAGTTCCTTCTGGATCTGCTCCGGGCTGCCCTCCAGCGACAGGTCATCCTTGACCGAGGTCTTCAGCACCCAGTCGGTGCTTTGCAGTTCCTTCGTGCTGGCTTCCTTGATGGCGGCTTCGACATATTGTTCCCAGGCCTCGCGGGTGAAGGCGCCGGAGACCGAATGGCTGCCGGCGACGATATCCTTGTTTGACTCGCCGACGATGCCGGCCACGGTCACGATCGGGAAGCGGGTCGCGGCGCGCATGCGGATTTCGCTATACACGCGCTCCCGGGCCGGGGTGCCCTTCACCACCGGGCGCAGGGTGTCGCGGGCCTGGTCGACCAGCGCCAGCTTGTTTTCGATGAGAGGAAAATCCGGCTGGCCGGCTTGCGCAAGGTAAAACGAAATCAGTTTTTCCGCATCCCGGATGATCTGTTCGCGCGAGGCGTTGCCGCGATTGTTTTCCAGCCAATTACGCCAGAAGCGGGTCAGCTGGTCGTTCAGATGACCTGGTTCGATGCGCTCGCGGTTGCCCAGCATCAGATAGGTTTTCAGCGCACTGTAGGCATCTTCGGCATTGGTGGGGACGGTATCCTTGTACAGCGCGGCGGCAGCGCCACGGGACTGGCTACCGCTGCCAGCGGCAGCCAGCGTGATGCCGCCTTGCGGGGTGCGCGCAGGCACCTCGAGCTTGCCGGCGTGGGCATTGACTTCGGCCAGGAAAGCCTCGAGATTGGCGGCCACCGGTTGCAGCATCACCTGCTGCAAGCCTTTGAAGTATTCCGCGCGCAATTTGTGCTCGACCCGTTCACCCTGATACAGGCCGAAAGTCAAGGCCATCGGCCGGCTGTCGCGGTATTGCCGCAACTGCTGCAAGCGGTCCTGCAGGATGCCGAGTGCTTCCAGCCGCGAAGCCAGGTCGAGCCGGTTTTCCTGGGTCTTTTGCGCCTGCTCCAGATCGGCCTGGATATTGGCCACGTACTGGCGGTTGCTGACGAAGGACCAGCTCCAGCCGCCCACCGCCAGCCCCAGTACCAGCACGGCGCCATAGAAAGCCGCATAGCGCATGCGGATCTTGCTGCGGCTGGCGTACTGGCGCACCAGGTTGCGGTCGGCGAAGATCACCGACGAGAACAGGTTCTTGAGGAAAAAACCGGTATTCGAGCTGATGCTGGCGGTCAGCCGCCGGCCCGCCGAAAGATCGAATTGCTGCACGATGCGCTCGCCGGTCGCATGTGTAGCGACGCCTTCCTGGATCGCGCTGGTGAAGTAAAAGCCGCGGAAAATCGGCTTGAACTGGTAAGGGTTATCCTCGAACAGGGTGGCGATGAAGGTGCGCAGGTGATGCTTGACGCCGACGAATTCGAGCGGGAAGGTGAGCACGCCCGGGCTCATGCCTTCGCTGCGGTTGAGCGACATGCGGGTGGTGCCGAGTTCCTTGATGCCGTCGGCCAGGGTATCGAAATGCTGGTCGAACAGACTAATGGCATTGGACTTGCCGTCAGCGTCGTATGGCAGGGTAGCGCCCCAGACGCGGCTGCGCTCGTCGGCGTCGGAATCCTCGAAAAAGTCGACGAAGCCGGCGATCAGGTCCACCTTCGTGAAGACCACGTACACCGGCGCGAACAGTTCGAGCTTTTCCGTCAGTTCCTGCACTCGCTGGCGCAATTCCCGCGCCAGCGTGATGGTGGCATCGGGACGGTTGCCGCTCAGTTCGGCGATGCTGGCAACGATGACGATGCCATTGATCGGCGCCTTGGGACGATATTTCTTCAACAGTTTGAGAAAACCGAACCATTCGTTGCGGTCTTCCTCCTGCACCGCATAGCGGCCGGCGGTGTCGAGCAGGATGCCTTCGGTGGTGAAGAACCAGTCGCAATTGCGGGTGCCGCCGACGCCCTGGACGGTTTGGCCACCTTTATCGGAAAAGGGAAAATTCAGGCCGGAATTGAGCACGGCGGTACTTTTGCCCGCAGCAGGATTGCCGATGACGATGTACCAGGGCATTTCATACAGGGCGGCGGCGCCCGTGGTCTGCCCGAGCTTGGAACTCTTGATGGTATGAACCGCGTCCAGCAAGCGCTTCTTTAGAATATCGATTTCTTGTTTTCTGTCGGTCGGCGCCGTCTTTACTGCATCCTCGGCCTGACTGGTGAACATGCTTTCCATGGCGCGGCTGGCACGGCGCGAGATCACCCATTTCGCGACGCCATAGGCAAGCCAGACAAGGACAGCGGCCGCCCAGCCAAAGTAGAGCCATTCCCTGGGAGCATCAAAAGTGATTCCCAGCACGTAAATGGCGACCAGGACGAACAGCAGGCCGAGAACGGAAGCGAAACGCGCGTCACGGAAAAAGGAAAAGATTCTGTTCATTTAATGCGATCCATTCTGCAAGACACATGATTGGGATGGGACGAAACTCTGTATGCGGTTCACGATGGCTGCGGCCGTTCATTTGCCGGCAAGAGAACGGCGGCGGCCCGTTCAAAGGCATGGCTGACGTTAAAGAGCAGCACCGGACTGCCGGCTTGCCGCACCTGGGCAATGCCGGCTGCCCAGCCGCCGGCATTCGAGGCGGCGCCGGTATGGCCGCAAGCCTCGTTGACGGACAAGCGGTTTTCGATGGCGTCGAGTTGCGGCGTGTGCTCCAGCATTGCGCCGATGCATTCGAGCACGCGGCTGCTGCGGTGATCTGCATCGCAGGCCACTGCACCGATAGCGTTCCCGGCCACGCCGGCAGCGGCCAGGGCGTCGGCAACCACGGCGGCAAGCGTGGCATGCCCGGGCTTGCCACCGTTGTCGGCGGAATGCTCGCGCCTGGCGTGAACCACGCGCTGAAGCAAGCAAGCCGGCGCATCCATGGAAAGCGGCAAGGCCTGGCGATTGGCGCACAGGATGGCGAATGCCGCTTCACCGGGCATCTGGCCATGCGGCGCATGGCTGCCGAACAGCTTGTTCTCGGCTTGCCAGCGTTCCGCAACGACAGGGCACAGAGCCGATTCGCAAGCCAGCAACAGCAGCGCCTGCGGCTGTTCAGAGTCCAGCGCTTCGGCGCGGAAGCGCTCAGCCAGTTGCAACGCTACGGGATCGTCGGCCGCCGGCAAAATCTGCACATGGAGCTGCTGTGACTCAATGGGCAGCGCGGCGGCATTTTCCAGCAAATACGACAAGGTCAGTTGCTGTTCTGCGGGCGTAAAGCTGGAGGGTACGATCATTTTGATCTGCAGTTGCAGGCGCATATCGGTCATGGCACCAACCGCATCCCTGCCGCGCAAGGTGGCGGAGCCATGCGAAGATGCGGAGCTGTCCGGCGCATCATCCGCTAGCGGCCATTCCGCGTTCAACTGAGCGAGCAGCTGGGATGTTAGCGCCAGGGTGCGCAGAAAGCCTTCGCGGTCCAAGTCGTCCTGTGCCTGCGCCAGGCCGGCATTGCGGCTGATAACAGCTTTCAGGTCATCCTGCACCGTGGAGATATCGAGTTCCCTGATGCGGGCCGTATGCAGCGGGAATCCATAGTCATCGAGCATGCCGGCATCGGGATGCGGACGTTGCCGCTTGTCGATCAAGGCCTGGCGGTATTCATCGAGACTGGTGCCGATGCTGGTGAAGCTCCAGGCCGCCAGTATCGGCAAGCCATTGGCAGCGGCATCGTCCGGCGCTGGCTGGACGCCCCCTGATGCAGGCGCATCGACCGGGCCGGTCTCGACTGCCGGCGCGCGCTTGCGCATCCATCGCATGCCGGCAATCCCCAGCAGCGCAGCGGCCGGCAGGACGACGAGATAAGTCAGCGCATCTCCCGGCGTGATCTGGCGCTGGCTGCTTTGCCACCACAGAATCACGACGAACCAGATGGCCGCCACCACACCGATGGCAATCAGCGCCCATTTGGCAAAGCTCAGCAAATTCGGCCGGAAAGGGAAAGACAGAGGCATCGGCAAAGCTTGTGGAAGCGGTTAATCGAAGAATCAGGACGCTTGAAGCGATGATTCATTTGACAAAATCATAGTGTGCTGGCGACTGCATGGCATCAGGCCGACGCTCGCTCATTCCGTATTGGTCGGCACCTGGGTCGCCACCAGGGTGGCGCCGCACGCTGTCAGATCGCCATGGCGGGCTGCCGGGCTGCCATCGATGATGACGTTCGGGTCGCCTGTCACGATGACCGTGGTTCCTCCATGCCCCTTGAGAGGGCATGTCACCTTGTCGCCGATACGGGCAATGCGCTTGCCTTCGGTGTCGGTGGTGGCGGCCCCGCTGATCACGGTGCCGCCATGACTGGTGGTGTCGCCGATGACGATGAGTGGTCTAGTCATGGTATTTAATAAAATAACAATTGCGCAAATGATAAGTTTAATGTGTCAATTTGGCAACTTATTTTTACCGGGCCGCGTGATTGTGCCCGGTCTGCGCAGTTCGACGTGGCCAAAATCCATCATCTTCCAGCTTCCTCCCCAGACCAGCCCGACGGATTCGGCAAGTTCTCCGTACAGCCGATAGCCCTGCATGGCCCATGGATCTTTCTCGGAAATGACCAGCTTGCCGTTTCGTACAAAAGCGCAATCGGCAGCCAGTCCGAATTGATGGAAGCTTTGATAGGCGCCGGCATTGGTAACCTGGGGGCCAAGTCCGGCCAGATAAGCCTGGCGTTCCGGACTGCGATATCCTTCCAGCAAAGCCATCGGATAGCCTTTTTGCGCCATCAGATGAAAGACCGTCAGCAGGCGCTGACGAAAGTCGGCATCGAGAATCATCCATTCGCGACTGGCGCCAGCCAGATTTTTTCTCACCGCTTCAACTTCCGCCGTGATGAATGCTTCGGGCGGCATTGGCGGAGGAGGCGCCAGCTGTTCTCCCCTTAACAGGGCGAGAATCACCGGATCGGCGGTTTGCGGAAGGTCATCGTAGCCCTGCAGTAAGCTCGAGGGTTGGAGAAGCAGGACAATCCCCACAGGAATCAGCAAAATCGTACAGGCAGCGAGGACATGCAATTTATGACTCGAAATAAAAGCGAGCGCCGCGCCGATGGCGTGCCGCAAATGCCGGTGGGTATAACTCGAAGTCTGGTGGATGTTTCCACTGGCGTTCTGGACAGTGCCAGCCACGCGGGCTCCCAGTCGCTGTATTCGGTTTTGCAATAGGCGCCGCCGCTGGGCGTCGAGAATAAACAAGCCGCCAAGAAAGATGACAAGCGCATAGGCGCTAAGCAAAAGAATTAAAACGGTATATTCCGCTGGCATTGACGAAAAAATGGCCTTGTCACCAAATTTAATGTAAATATTGCAATTGATCTTATATTAATGTTATAAATATATCAATTAACAATATAAAATATTGTTCAGGAAGACAAATGAACTCTCATTCTTCGGGAAACGCCTCTCCCCAAAAAGCAGGCAGGCCTTCGCTATATGCCGATGCCACATCGAATGCCATCGATATGCAGGCAGACAGTATTTTGGGCGAACTGGAATATTCGCGTCCGCGCCGCAAGAGTTTGATTACCGTAATCATCGCGGCTCTGGCAAGTGCTGCGGCAATAGGCTGGTGGCAGGCTGGCGGCTTCGCGGAAAACTCGGATACCGGAGCCATGGAACTGGCGGCACATAACGATGGCGGAAAAGCGTCTGACAATATCGTCGCTACAGTCGCGCCCAGCCAGGCGGCTCCTCAACCTGCGGATTCCCGGCCGGCTGATGCGGGCCTCCAGCCGCAAGGGGAAAAGGAAGATCTGCCGGCGAACATCGTTGCGGACATCGCTCCAGTCTCCGGCGCGCAAGAAACGCAGCCTTCAGCCCAGCTTTCGGCGAATACGGTCAGCGCTTCGCAGGAAACAGACAAGCCATCGATAGCAACCGGACAAGTCGCAATTGCAGGACCGGAGCAAACGCAGGCATCCGCACCGGCACCGGCACTGATATCGACACTGGCACCGACAATCGCATCGACAAGATCAGTGGCTACGGCGGCTCCTGCTGATCCAGCCTCTGCGCTTGCTTCTGCCAAGCCGACCACGCCAGCCAGTCCCACAGCCACAGCTTCCTCCAAGGAAAAACCCGCTGCGCATTCCGATACCCGGATGGCGGCCAAGGCGCCAGCGGCCGGCAAGCCGCATGAATCTTCCGCGCGCGCGGCCACGATCGCGCGCAGTGCCCCTCAAAAAGGCAAGCGGGCGGAAAAGGATGGCGATGTCGAATTAATTGCCGCCTTGCTGAACCGGGTTTCCACCAATGCGGAACCGGCGGGTGCGGTGAAGTCGCCCAAGACGGGTTCGGCTGGTGCGCAGCAGCGCATTGCGGCGATCGAACAAAAGAAGAAAACCAGGAAAAGTCCTGCCATTCGCGAAAACGTCGCCCTCAATCCGGTCAGATCGACCGAGTCGGAATTAAAGCGTTGCATCAGCCTGGGGTTTTTGGAAAGCGAATTGTGCCGCTTTCGCGCTTGCAGCGGGCGCTGGGGTCGCGATCCCGCTTGTCCGGAATCCGACCAGGTCAGCTCTGCGATGCCTTGAGCGGGAAGCTTGCCAAGGCTTCGGTGTTCAGACAGTTAGCGCCTGCGCGGCCCCGCCAGTCATGCTGAGCGCCACGGCTTCGGCTACCCGTATGCCGTCGATGGCCGCCGACATGATGCCGCCGGCATAGCCGGCGCCTTCCCCGGCCGGGTATAGCCCTGCCGTATTGATGCTCTGCAGGTCGTCGTCCTTGCGTTTGATGCGCACCGGAGACGATGTGCGCGTTTCCACCCCCGTCAGCACGGCATCGCGCATGGCGAATCCCTTGATCTGCTTGTCGAAGAAAGGCAAGGCTTCGCGGATCGCCGCAATGGCGTAATCCGGCAGCGCGGTATCCAGGTTGCACAGGTGTACCCCGGGCTTGTAGGATGGCTGCACCGCGCCGAATTCGCTTGACGGGCGGTTGGCCAGGAAGTCGCCCACGAGCTGGCCGGGCGCGTCGTAATTACCGCCGCCCAGTTCGAAGGCACGCGATTCCCAGCGGCGCTGGAATTCGATGCCGGCCAGCGGGTGGCCAGGAAAATCGGCCGGAGTAATCCCGACCACGATGCCACTGTTGGCATTGCGCTCGTTGCGCGAATACTGGCTCATGCCATTGGTGACCACGCGGTTCGGTTCCGAGGTTGCCGCCACCACGGTGCCGCCCGGGCACATGCAGAAGCTGTAGACTGAACGGCCATTGGCGCAATGGTGCACCAGCTTGTAATCGGCCGCGCCCAGCAGGGGATGGCCGGCAGCGGGGCCGAAGCGGGCGCGATCAATGATGGATTGTGGATGTTCGATGCGAAAGCCGAGCGAGAAGGGCTTGGCTTCCATGTAAACGCCGCTGTCGTACAGCATCTGGAAGGTGTCGCGGGCGCTGTGGCCGATCGCCAGCACGACATGGTCGGCGGCGATATGTTCACCGCTGGCCAGCATCACGCCGCGTACCTTGCCGTCTTTCAGTTCCAGACGCTCCACCTTGCTTTCGAAGCGAAATTCGCCGCCCAGTTCTTCAATGGTGGCGCGCATCTGTTCCACCATCTTGACCAGCCGGAAAGTGCCGATGTGCGGCTTGTTGATATAGAGAATTTCCGGCGGCGCGTCGGCCTTGACGAATTCGGTCAAGACCTTGCGGCTGTAATGCCTGGGATCCTTGACCTGGCTGTAGAGCTTGCCGTCGGAGAAGGTGCCGGCGCCGCCTTCACCGAACTGGACGTTCGATTCCGGTTGCAGTTCCCGCTTGCGCCACAAGCCCCAGGTGTCCTTGGTCCGTTCGCGCACTACCTTGCCGCGTTCCAGGATGATCGGCCGAAAACCCATTTGTGCCAGGATCAGCGCGGCGAATATGCCGCACGGCCCGAAGCCGATGATTATCGGACGCGAAGCAAGCGAAGAGGGCGCCTGGGTGACGAAATGGTAGGACGTGTCCGGTGTCGGGCCAATATGCCGGTCATGCTTGAAGCGCTGCAGAACTTCGGCTTCATCGGCAAGTTCGACATCCAGGGTGTAGATGAAGCTGATCGCGGATTTTTTGCGGGCATCGCTGCTGCGCTTGAAAATGGCATGGCTGATCAGCGCGCTCGCCGGAATGGCAAGGCGTTGCAAGATCGCTTCCTGTAGTTCGGCTTCTGTATGATCGAGAGGAAGTTGAAGGTCTGTAATTCGCAGCATGAAACTCGTTCTGGAAGATTTGCCCCAGCGCATTGGGCATATCCTTGGCGGATATCTGGCAAAGGCAAAAGGCAAAGAGGTAAAGAGTGGCTATTTTACTTGATCAATTTTGCCGCAGGGGTGCACTCTGGAGAACGGTAAATAATTCTGTGAGTTTGTAGTTTCTGCCAACATTACTGACCTGCCCGAGACGAATGGCAGCTTAAAGGGCGTCCGGGAAGCATACGACTGCCAGGCACAGGCCTTGCCTAATTCCGGCGCGTGATGCATTCCCTTGGCGATCTTGCCATGATGCGCACTTTCATCTTCTTTCGCAGGAGAATCTACATGCCCATCAGCGAATGTTGCAACATCGGCGTGGTGTGCTGCGAAGCCGATGCTTCGATTCCGCAGATAGCGCATTTGATGCGCAAGCATCATGTCGGCGATGTGGTGGTGGTGCGTCACGAGGATGGTGCGCGCATCCCGATCGGCATCATTACCGACCGCGACATTGTGGTGGAAACCATCGCCGAGCAAGTCGATATGGATTTGCTTACTGCCGGCGACATCATGAGTTCCCCATTGATCACGGCGCATGAAAACGAGAGCTTTGCGGAATCCTTGCGCCTGATGCGGCATCACAAGATACGCCGCTTGCCGATCATTGACGAAAAAGGTGTGCTGTATGGCATAGTTTCTGCCGGCGACATCATCCATTTGCTGACACTGGAATTGTCGATGCTGACGACGACCATGACCGAGCAGCCCGTGGTGGAGAGCCAGGTACGGCCCTAGCGAAACGGCTTGCATGCACATTCGCGACAGACCGGTTTTGCAGAAGATTCTGCTGGCGCGGTTGACCGGGAGCGAAAGCGTGGCCATCGGGGTCGGTAAATAAAAATTTGAGCTTGCTCATGCCGAGATGACTATACTGTCCTAGCATGATCAAGCTTTCGTGACAGGCGTTTTTATTTACCCAGATGGAGGTCATCATGGCTGGAAACTTGTCCCGTTTTGATCCATTCAGGGCCACGGCTCGTTTCGATCCGATGCAGGAGATGGAAGACTTTTTGAAGGAAAGTCGCTGGATGCCGAGCATGCGTCGTTTTGGCGCTGAATCTTCGCTGAAGATGGATGTCAGCGAAACCGATCAGGCCTATACCGTCAAGGCTGAAATACCCGGAGTGGCGAAGGAAGATATCAAGGTGGCGATCGAGGGCAACAATGTTTCGATCAGTGCGGAAATCAAGAAGGAGCATGAGGAAAAGGAAGGTGAAAACCTGATTTGCAGTGAACGTTATTATGGTCAGCAATCCCGCCATTTTTCACTCGCCCAAGAGGTCGATGATGCCAAGGCGGAGGCAAAATACCATGACGGCGTGCTGGAACTGGTCTTGCCGAAAAAGGCAAGCACGGGACGCAAGCAAATTTCGATTCAATGATTCAATAATTCAATAAGTGGCGGCGGTTATGGCCGCTGCCGTGCTGTTCTGAATATGGCAGCGCTTTGGATGGCCTGGAAATTTTCCGGGCTGTTTTCATTTTTACTTATCGTTGGTAAATAAAAGCCACCAAAAAGAACTATTCCGTAAATGCAGAAAGACGGATTTCGTCTTATTCCTGCCATATATCGGATTTGCTTGGATTCTCAAGCGAGAATGCTGTTTCGTTCGCATTGCCCCTGAGCTATTATTTCGGCATCTCGTCGTTACCCATACAAACCATCAGATGCAGCTCGTTAAACGCGTATTTCAACTGGCGAAAGACCGCGCGCTAATTAAATTTTCGGCACTGGCCCGGACCATGGTGCTGGATGCCGACGCCGCCATGGCACTGGACATGGCGGAGGTGCGCGCCGGATTCGATCAGCGCTTACTTGGAATGGCATTGCAGGTGTTGCGGCAGGAGCAGGCGGGCTTTATCGCCGGCATTGACGCGCGCTACCGCGATAGCGTCGAGCGCGGCATGCGCACCATGTACACCGATTTGCGCGAAGGACTTGACCGGCTTTCAGCCAATACCTTGTCGCTGATCGATGATGAAACCGTCAATCGGCAACTGGAAGTCGGCCATCTGGTGCAGCGCTTGCGCGATGCTTGCGACGAAAACCTGGGGCGACTGAACATCATGATCGCCCAGATGCATGGCGATGCGGATGTGCATGAGCGTGAAAACCCTTTCCGCCCCTATCTGATCGCCCGTGCGCTGTATGAAAGCCTGAAGGAGCGGGTGCAGGATGAAGAGGCGAGCAAGCTTTTGTTTGCGCGCCTGTCCGATTCACTGGCGCAGCACCTGCCGAATTATTATGCTTCGATCTGCGAAGTGTTCGATGCCAACGGCATTCAGGCACGGCTGCTTGCGCGCCCCACCAAGCTCAAGCGCCATCAGCGCGATCAGCTCGCGCAACAGCTTGCCGCGCTTAATGCCACCAATGCCGGGTTGAATTATTCCCCGGCGGCCGGTGGTCCGGCTGTAACCGGCGGCACGGCATCGGCCGCTGCGCCTGCGCCTTCAGCGGAATTTAATCCGCGCATTCTGCCTGTTTTGCAGCGTATGTTGGAATCGCTGCAGGGCGGCGGGGCAAGCGGCGGAGCCGGCAGTGTTGATAGCGACGGCAATCCCGGGACGGGGCCGGAGGTCTCCGCGCTGCAAGCGCAAACCGGGGAATTTCAGGAATTTGTCTGGAATTTGTTCAATCAGGCGCAGGCGGCAGCGCCGGACGCGCATGCTGGCGATATGGGAACATATCCCGCTGATAGCTTGACAGGCGCGACGGCGCCGGGCTGGATGACGCCGCCCTCCGCGGAAGTGTTGCAGCAGGTCGGAAGTTTTCAGCAACTGGCCGCGGAAAGCGAAGACGATGGCGGCACGGCGACAGGCGGCCAGAACCGCCAGTTCGTCTTGAGCGAAGATCTCGGGCTGCCGCAACAGGCCCAGGGCCAGCGCATGGCCATCGATCTGGTGGCGGTTCTGTTCGAGCTCATCCTGGACGACGAGCAAATCCCGGCGGGCGTGCGGGCGCGGATAGCACGCTTGCAGATTCCCTTTCTGAAGGCGGCGATGCTGGAGCCGCAATTGCTGCAGCAAGCCGAGCATCCGGCGCGTCAATTGCTTAACCGGATCGGCTCGGCGGCGCTGGGACTCGATCCGGCATCGCCGATCGCCCAGCGCCTGGATGGCGAAATCGGCCGGTTGGTCAAGCGCATACTGAAGGAATTCGAACAGGATACGGCGGTATTCAGCGATTGCCTGCAGGAGCTGGAACGATTCCTGGCCGCTGAACTGGCCAATACCGATGCCGAGACGACTGGCAGCATCCAGGCCGCCGAGGAAGCGGAAAAATTCAGCACGGTGTTGCGCAATACAACCGAGTCCCTGCGCGGAATTTTGGCGCCGTTGGAAGTCGATCGGCGCGTCAAGGATTTCATCGAGCAGGTGTGGGCGCGGGTGCTGGTGAGAGCTGCAAGCCAGGATGCCGCGAGCGGCTCGGCTGCGCTGGGCCAGCAATATCGCGAAGTGTTGCCGGAGCTGGTCTGGAGCGCTCAGGAAAAGACTTCGCCGGAAGATCGTAGCGCCCTGATGCGCATGCTGCCCGGCCTGGTCAAGCGTTTGCGCATCGGCATGCTGATGGTCCACATGTCGGAAGAGGAGTGCAAGGCCGCACTGGACCGGCTGGTGCCGGTGCATACCCAGGTGCTGCGCTCGCAAGGCGCGGCGGAGAACGCCAGGGCATGGCCGAGCCTGGAAGACTTGCGCAAGGATTTTTCCCGTCTGGCGACCAGCGACGACAGCGCCGCCTGGATGCTGACGGAGCCCTTGCAGGTCGAGCAGGAAGTGCTGGAAAGCGCGCTGGCCGATCGCGGCGTAACGGCCGACCTGGCAATCTCACGCCCATCGGCTTATGCCGCGGCTCCTTCAGCAGACTTGCTGTTGCAGCTGCAGGTGGGCAGTGCCGTCGAGTTCCGCCTCGCAGATACCGCGGTGCCGGCCCGCCTGATCTGGGTCAGCAAGCATCACTCGCTGTTCATTTTCAAGCTGGATCAGCAAACCAAGCCGATGGTGTATTCCGCCGCATCGCTGCTGCAGGCTCTGCAAAGCGGCAAGATCGGCTTGGTGGAATATGCACCGGCTTTCGACCGCGCGGTGGATGCGCTGATGATGGGCGCCGAAGCGGTGCAATCGGCGCGCCCGCGCCTGGCCGCAGGCTAAAAACGACCTGCGCGAAAATCTTCCACCGCCTGGAAAATTTCCTCGTTCGTGTTCATCACGAACGGGCCGTACTGGGCGATCGGCTCGCCAAGCGGGCATCCTGCGATCAGCAGGGCGCGTGCCGGACCATCCGACTGCAGGCGCACGCCGTCGGCTTCGGTCTCGTTGCGCAGGATGGCCATGCGCTGCGCCGGCACTTCGGTCTCGCCGATTTTCACGCTGCCGCGGTACACATAGATGAAGGCATTGTGCCCGGCCGGCAGCGCTTGGGCGAAACTGGCGGGGCCGTCGAAATGCAGGTCAAGATAGAGCGGCTCGGTGACATCGCGACGCATGGCGCCGGCCACGCCATGGCTGGTGCCGGCGATCACGCGCGCCGTCACGCCTTCGGCCGTCACAAGTTGCGGAATATCGTCGCTCTGGAAATCGCGGTACCACGGCGCTGCCATCTTGACGCGCGCCGGCAGGTTCAGCCACAGCTGAAAGCCTTCCATGACGCCGTCTTCCTGCTCCGGCAACTCGGAATGGATCACGCCACGACCGGCCGTCATCCATTGCACGCCGCCATTTGAAAGCAAACCTTCATGGCCGGCGCTGTCGCGGTGGCGCATGCGCCCGGCGATCATGTAGGTGATGGTTTCGAAGCCGCGGTGCGGGTGGTCGGGAAAACCGCCGATATAATCTTCCGGCCTGTCGGTGCCGAATGCATCCAGCATCAGGTAAGGGTCCAGCCTGCGCTGCAGATCCTGCGTCAGTACCCGGGTGAGTTTGACGCCGGCGCCGTCGGAAGTCGCCATGCCGGCGACCACGCGCTCGACACCGCGCGGGCGCAAAACCCGCTCGTCTTGCACTGCGGTTGAAGTCGCAACTGTCATCACACTCTCCTTGAAACATGAAGCCTCCAGGCGTGCGCCACCGGAATGGGCGAACGCCTGAAGGCTTATTACAGCAAGAACTTTATCGGCCTTGCAGACAATCGGGCTGCAAACCGGATCGGACTCAGGCCGCCAGCACCTGTTCGATCTCGGCACGGGCCGAAGCCAGGGCTTTCTGTTCCGCTTCGGGGCCCATCGCCAGGCCTTCGGCATAGACAAATTCGATGTCGGTCAAGCCGAGGAAGCCCAGCACGGTCTTCAGGTAAGGCACCTGGGAATCCGTCGGGGTATTGCGGTACTGGCCGCCGCGGGTCAGGGCGACATAGACCTTCTTGCCTTTCAAGAGGCCTTCCGGACCCGTGTCAGTATAGCGAAACGTCACGCCGGCGCGGGCGATGGCATCGATCCAGTTTTTCAATTGCGCAGTCACGCCGAAGTTATACATCGGCACTCCCAGCACTACGGCATCGGCTGCCTTGATTTCTGCAATCAGCGCATCGTCAAGGGCCACGCGCGCTGCCTGTTCCGGGGTGCGCTGCTCGGCCGGCGTGAACAGGGCTTGCAGGGCCTTTTCATCAAGGGCCGGATGCGGAGTTTGTCCCAGATCGCGCACGCTCAGACGGGTATTCGCTTGAATGGATTGCAGACGGGCAACGATTTCGCCAGCCAGACGGGTGGAGTGGGAATTGCCGCCACGGGCGCTAGAATTGATTTGCAGAATATTCATTGATGTAACTCCTCATGTTGATCAGTCAATGGCATCATTCTAGTTGTTCCAAATGCTATGCAGAAGCCTTTAAAATGGATAACATTGTTCCATTAATGGAACTAAAGGATATTCATGCGCCTGGAACCCAATGACCTTTTATTGTTTGCCAAGGTGGTTGATGAGGGCAGTTTCAGCCGTGCCGCAGAGCGGATGGGATTGCCGAAATCCACACTATCGCGCCGTATCACCGCGCTGGAAACCGAGTTGGGAGAACGCCTGCTGCTGCGGACCACGCGCAAACTGAGCCTGACCGATTTCGGCCATGGCGTGCTGGAGCATGCCCGGCAAATGGCGGCGGAAGTGGAGGCAGCCGCGGCGCTGGCGCAGCAGCGCCAGATCGAGCCCAGCGGCCGCTTGCGGGTATCGATGCCGGGCGATCTGGCGAATGTGGCGCTGGTGCCTTTTCTGGATGCTTTCGTTGCCAGGTATCCGTCGGTCGAACTCGAGATCGACCTGTCGCCGCGGCGCGTCGATCTGATCGGTGAGAATTTCGACCTGGCGATCCGCATGGGAAAACTGGGCGATGACGCCTCGTTGGCGGCGCGCCGCCTGGCGGTTTTTTCCGCCGGCCTGTACGCTTCGCCGCGGTATCTGGCGCGCAGGGGCACGCCATCCGAACCAGAAGCGCTGATGGAACATGACGCCTTGCGCCTGCTGGCACGCAATGGCGAGCCCTTGTCCTGGATACTCAGCCGCGGCGAACAGCGTTGGGAAGGGATTCCGCCAGGGCGCGTCACGGCAAATTCACCGGACTTGCTGATAAGGCTTGCCCGCACCGGCGCCGGCATTGCAGTCGTGCCCGACCACTATGCGCAAGCTTATGTCGAACGCGGAGAACTGGTGCGCGTGCTGGCGGACTGGAATACGCCGAGCACGACAGCATGGGCAGTGTTTCCCGGTCGGCGCCTGATGCCGGCGCGCACGCGGGTCTTTCTGGATATGCTGGCGGCGGAGTTTGCCGATCCGGAGTGCCAGGCAGCGGCCGGCCGCGCCGCTGGTCTGGACGCCAGCGACGCGCTTAAGGCGATCGAGTAATCGGCATGTGATTGCCATTTTTACCAACGATGCAGCCGCTTGCGCCGGCGCAGATGATGATAATTGATCACCCCCGTATATAATACGGGCCATGCCGCTGGGCCCGACCTCTTTTGCACTCTCTGCTTGCAATAATTCTTTTACCTGGTGGGCAATTCATCCGGTAGAGAAGCCGAACCAAAAATCTGGAAATAAACCATGCTGGATGCCGATGCCAGGAAATTGCTCGACCTGATCGCAAGCCGAAACCTGCCTTCCTACGATACGATGCCGCCGCTGGCTGCGCGCGCCAGCTTCAGAGCCGGCAGCTTTGCGTCCCAGCCCCTGCCTCCGCAACTCGGGCTGGTGGAGGATTTCACTATTCCCGGTCCTGCCGGCGAGCTCCCGGTCCGCCGTTATCGCCCTGCGAATAAGGGCGAGCGTGAAGCGCTGGCTGCGCTGGTGTTTTTCCACGGTGGCGGCTTCACCGTGGGAGACATCGATACTCACGACACGCTGTGCCGTCAGCTGTGCGATCAGGGAAGGGTGACTGTGCTGTCGGTCGACTATCGGCTGGGGCCGGAGCACAAATTTCCGGCTGCGCATGCCGATTGCTTCGCCGCCCTGCAGTGGATCGCCGCAAACGCCGGCGCGCTTGGCATCGATCCGGACTGCCTTGCCGTCGGCGGCGACAGTGCCGGCGGCAACCTGGCTGCCTCTTGCGCGCTCATGGCGCGCGATGCGGACGGGCCGCGCCTGGCGTACCAGCTGCTCATTTATCCGGCTACCGATTTTCGCTGCATTGCGCAATCCCATCTGCACAACGGTGAAGGCTATTTGCTGACCAGCAGGCTGATCGATTTTTTCTGTTCCAATTTTCTCGACAGCGAGGCTGATCGTCTTGACTGGCGGCTGTCGCCGGCTCTCGCCGCCAGCCATGCCGGCCTGCCGCCAGCCCTCGTGCTCACCGCCGGTTATGATCCGCTGGTCGATGAAGGCAGAGAGTATGCGGCGCAATTGCGTGCTGCCGGCAATGATGTCGAATATGTCTGCTTTGAAGGGCAGTTCCACGGCTTTATCACCATGGGTCGGGTCGTGGGGCAGGCCAATGAGGCGGTTGCCCTGTGCGCCAGCCGACTGCGCGCCCTGCAGGCAAGATAATGTTATAGGTGCCAAGTAATGTCGAACCATGCCAAATCCAGTTTAAGTGCCTTGACGATCGCTGCCATCGGCATCGTGTATGGTGATATCGGCACTAGCCCGCTGTACACGATGAAGGAAGTGTTTTCCAGTACACATGGCATCCCGCTTACGCCGGAAAACCTGTTCGGAGTCGTGTCCCTGATCGTGTGGGGACTGGTGATCATCGTCTCGCTCAAGTACGTTACCCTGGTGCTGCGTGCCAATAACCGCGGCGAAGGCGGCATCATGGCGCTGCTGGCGCTGGCCCTGTCATCCGTGACGCAACAGTCTCGTTGGTTCTTTCCCGTCATGCTCGCCGGACTGATAGGGGCGGCGCTGTTTTACGGCGATAGCGTCATCACGCCGGCGATCTCGGTGCTGTCGGCGATCGAGGGGCTGGAAGTGGCGACACCGACGTTCCGCCCCTATGTGGTGCCGATCACGGTGGCCATCCTGGTGGCGCTTTACATGGTGCAGAAAAACGGCACGGCGGGCATCGGCAAATGGTTCGGGCCGATCGTGCTGGTCTGGTTCGTGACGCTGGGCGGCATGGGCATCGTCAATATCATCGAGACGCCGGCCATCCTGGCCGCGCTGAACCCCATGCATGCGCTCGGTTTCTTGCTGGGCAAGGGCTGGCTGGCTTTCGTCGCACTCGGGGCGATCGTGCTGGCGTTTACCGGCGCCGAAGCGCTGTACGCCGACATGGGGCATTTCGGCAAGAAGCCGGTGCGGCTGGCCTGGTTTGCCGTGGTGTTTCCTGGACTGGCGTTGAATTACCTTGGCCAGGGCGCGCTGCTGCTGTCCAATCCCGAGGCGGTCTCCAATCCGTTTTACCAGCAGCTCGGCGCCTGGAGCATTTATCCCCTGGTGATTCTGTCCACCATGGCCACCGTGATCGCTTCGCAGGCGACCATTTCCGGGACGTTTTCGGTCACTCAACAGGCCATCTCACTCGGCTTTTTGCCGCGCATGCGCGTCATGTACACGTCCGAGCGGGAAATGGGCCAGATCTACATTCCACTGGCTAACTGGCTGCAACTGGTGGTGGTCGTGCTGGCGGTGGTCGGTTTCGGCTCGTCGTCGAACCTGGCGGCAGCTTACGGCATCGCCGTCACCGGCACCATGCTGATGACGACCATCCTGACTTTCTTCGTGATCCGATACAAATGGAATTACAACCTGCTGCTGTGCTGGCTGGCGACCGGGTTCTTCTTTACCATCGATATCACGTTACTGTCGGCAAACGTGCTGAAGATCGTGCATGGCGGCTGGTTCCCGATCCTGCTGGGCATGGTCATGGTGACGGTCATGCTGACCTGGAAGGATGGCCGCAGCATCGTCTATGAAAACCTCAAGAAGCATTTGATCCCGCTGGAAGACTTCCTGCTGTCGCTGTTCGTCAGTCCGCCTGTGCGGGTGGAGGGCACTGCGGTGTTCTTCCGCGCCGAAGGCGATGGCGTACCGCACGCGATGCTGCATAACCTGTTGCACAACAAGGTGCTGCATGAACGGACCATTTTCCTGACCGTGCATAATGCCGACATACCGTACATCCCCGAGGCGGAACGGGTAAAAGTCCAACCGCTGGACCACGAATGCTATCAGGTGGACGTCAATTACGGCTTCAAAGATGATCGCGACATTCCGCTGGCGTTGCAAATGTGCGCCAGCCAGGGACTGGCGATCGAAATGATGGGGACATCCTTCTTCATCGCGCGGCAAAACGTCATTCCGCGCGTGGGCAACAGCACCGGCCGCAACATGGCAGGCTGGCGCGAGGCGCTGTATGCCACCATGTCGCGCAACGCCCGCGACGCCGCCGATTACTACCGCGTGCCGAGCAACCGGGTAATCGAACTCGGCACCCAGGTCGAGATTTGAGAATGCGCAGCGGCCAGGCATGGCGACAGTGCTCGGCGAGGGTTGTCGGAAATGCCACTTGCCCGGCCTGCGCATGTTGTTTTTTTGCCGTCGGCGCGGGATTTTGGTTATTCAATAATGGCTGACTAGCATCCGCGCAAATGCTGAGAGTATAATTTTCCGCATGGACAGACTTGACGCATTCAGAAGCATTGCCGAGCAGGCGAGTCGGGGAGACATGGTTTTCCCGACCAACGTCAACGCTTCGCTGAAAATTCAGCAAGCATTGAATGATCCTGACTGCCACATGGAACTGGCGGCCAAGCTGGTCATGGCCGAGCCCTTGCTGGCGGCACGCACCGTGGCAATCGCTAATTCGGTCGCCTATAACCGCTCCGGTAGCGATATCACCAACGTCCGCGCCGCCGTCATGCGGCTCGGTTTCCGCACCCTGCAATCGCTGGTGGCGGCGGTCGTGGTGCGCCAGATCGGCAGCATGCTGAGCGATCCGATGCTGCGTGCCAAGGTCGTCCAGTTGTGGGAACACACCGCGCACGTGGCCGCATTGGCGCACGTGATTGCCCGCAAGGTCACCCGCGTCGACCCGGAAACCGCGCTGTTTGCGGGCATCGTGCACGAGGTGGGCGGTTTTTACCTGCTGTCGCGCGCCGAGGAATTCCCCGGCCTGCTCGATGGCGACCCTGAAGCCTGGGCCGAATACGGTGAAAAGATTATCGGACGCGGCGTCCTGAAAAAGCTGGCGGTGCCGGACACGGTGGCGCAAGCGGTCGAATCGCTCTGGTATGGTTATCGCGCCATGCCGCCCGAGACGCTGGGCGATACCCTGATGCTGGCCAACGATCTTGCATCCGTCGCTTCTCCCTTGTTCGAGGCGGCCGGTGCCACCACCGCGACTTCCGCTTCCACCATCGACTTTGTCGTGGGCGAAGGCACGCTGTCGAGCATCCTTGAAGAATCCGACGAAGAAGTCAAGGCGCTGACGTCGGCGCTGATGTTCTAGTTTCTGCGCCAGCATTCCACTCTTTCCGGCTTGCCGGCTGCATTTCCGTGCGGCCCCTTGTAAGCTGTACAATACCCGCATGATAAATACCCGAGCATACTTAGGGTGCTCACAGCAATGGAAATAGCCTTACTGTTTGGTTTGATCATCCTGAATGGCGTTTTTGCAATGTCGGAGATCGCTCTGGTCACCGCGCGCAAGATACGCCTGCAAAAGCTGGCCGATAGCGGCGACGGTTTTGCCACGGCGGCTTTGCAGCTGGGAGAGGATCCCAACAAGTTCCTTTCGACGGTGCAGATCGGCATCACCTCGATCGGCGTGCTCAACGGTATCGTCGGTGAAGCGACCCTGGCCAAGCCCTTCGGAATCTGGCTGGTAAGCCTGGGCATCCCGGTTGCCGCCTCGGAGTATTTCGCCACCGCCCTGGTGGTGGTGACCATAACCTATTTTTCCATTGTGCTGGGCGAGCTCGTGCCCAAGCGGCTCGGCCAGATTGCGCCGGAAGCGATTGCGCGCATGGTGGCACGGCCGATGGCATGGCTGGCCGCCATCGCCAAGCCGTTCGTGCTGCTGCTGTCGGGATCGACGCAACTGGTGTTGCGCACCTTTGGCGTGAAGGATTCCGGCCCGCATGCGATGACCGAGGAAGAACTGCACATGATGCTGGAGGAAGGCTCGGATGCCGGCATCATCGAGCTGCATGAACACCAGATGGTGCGCAATGTGTTTCGCCTGGACGATCGCCAGATCGCTTCGCTGATGGTGCCGCGCAGCGAAGTCGTGTTTTTCGACGTGGAAGACAGCCTGGAAGAGAACCTGCAGCGCTTCGAGAGTTCCCAGCATTCGCGCTTTCCGGTGGTGCGCGGCGGCTGGAACAATATCCTGGGCGTGACCAACGCGCGGCAAATGCTCGAAGCCACCCTGCGCGGTGAAAAGCCGGATTTGCTCAAGGATCTGAAGCCTGCGGTGTTCGTGCCGGAATCGCTGACCGGCATGGGGCTGCTGGAAGAATTCAAGGGCTCCGGCGTGCAGCTGGCTTTCATCGTCGATGAATATGGCGAAGTGCAGGGCATTGTCACTCTGCAGGATGTGATGGAAGCCATCACCGGAGAATTCAAGACCCATCACGCCGAAGATGCCTGGGCGGTGCAGCGCGACGATGGTTCGCTGCTGCTGGATGGCCTGATCCCGATTCCGGAATTGAAAGACCGTCTGGAACTCGCTTTGGTGCCGGAAGAGGATCGCGGGCGATACAACACCCTGAGCGGCATGCTGACGCTCTTGCTCGGCAAGCTGCCGCAAACAGCGGACAGCTGTGAATGGGAAAACTGGAAGTTTGAAATCGTCGATATCGATGGCATGCGGATCGACAAGGTGCTGGCAACCAAGCTGCCGGCGCCTGCGGGCGAGGCAGCGGACGCAGACAAATAAATAATAAAGCGTTCGTCAAAAGTTTCTGCGGCAGCGGTTCCTGTGCAGATTCCTGACGCCAGGCAGTTCAGATTCTGCGGCAACGTGCCGGCTTATGGCGAAATTGTCCGTGGCTGCCGCTGCTGCAGAACATGAAGAGCACCGTCGGCCAGATCGAGCTCATGGTAGATTATCCTACTGACCGTCGCGGCGCCTTCGCAGGCAAGCGCAAGCGCGTGGTCCGGGGTCGGCTGCCAGCTGTCGAACAGCCACTGCCGGGAATCGCCTTCCGGGTCCGGGCAGCTTTCATCACGTATCCGCAAGCCTCGCGGATCGATGCTGATCTGCCGCAGCGGCGCCGACATGCCCAGTCCGGTTGCCTTGATGTAGGCTTCCTTCAATGTCCACAGCGTAAAGAAGGCTGACGTCCTTGCCGCATTCCCGCATCCGGCCAGATATTCCCGCTCATCCTTCGAAAAAACCGTTCGCGCTACGCCATCCATTTGCTGCATGGGGCGGATTCCCTCGACATCGATGCCACAGTCGCGCGCATGCGTCAGCACGCATGCGACCATGCCGCGCGTGTGACTCAGATTGAAGCGCAGCGGCTGCGCGCCGTGCTGCGGCGCCAGTTCCGGCTTGCCGTTACGGCCTTGTGCCAGGCTGATATGTTCCGGCGCGCCGCCCAGGTAATGCGCCAGGCCCAGCCGCAGCAGAGCGTGCGCCGCCAGATAATGCTTGCGATCGTGCTCGAAATGAAAGCGCTGGCTGCGTTGCCGTTCTTCCTGGCTCAGCAGCGCTTCGTAGCGCCCGGCCAGCATGGACAAGGAGCAGGGTTCGGGACGCGCAAGCCAGACATGCACTTCATGCCGCAAGCATGCAGCGCTGGCGTGTTCAGTCATCTGCGAGCGCTCGGGCGACGATATTCAGCATCGCGGGGTAGTGCTGCTGCAGAAAGAAATGCCCGCCCGGGAACATGTGGCGCTTGAATCGTTCGCTGGTGCAAACGCTCCAGGCATCGAGGTTTTCCATCGGCACGGCTTCATCGGCGATGCCGCCGAAAGCCGAAACCGGTATGGGCAAAGCAGCGGAAGCCTGGTATTTCCAGGTTTCGAGCGCTTCAAAATCCGCCCGGATCATTGGCACCATCATTTCCATCAGCTCGCGATGTTCGAGGATTTCCGCCGGTGTGCCGCTGAAGTCGCGCAGGGTGGCGATAAATTCTTCGTGCGGCAAGGCATGGATGGGCGTCCGGCGCGGCGCCAGCTGCGGCGCGCTGCGGCCGGACAGGAACAGGTGCTGCGGTAGGGCGCTGCCTGCCGCAAGCAGTCGGCGCGTTAGTTCATGCGCGACCGTGGCGCCCATGCTGTGGCCGAAGAAAGCGAAGGGGCGATCGAGCAATGGCGCAATTCCCGTTTCCATATCGTCCAGCAGCGCTTCCAGTCGCGTGCAGGGAGCTTCCCGCATGCGCGTGGCGCGTCCCGGATACTGCGCTGCGACCACTTCGATATCCGCCGGCAGGGCCGAAGGCCACTGATGGTAAGCCGCCGCCGAGCCGCCGGCATAGGGAAAGCAGAACAGGCGCAGGCGCGGCGCGGCGACCGGGCGAGGGCGCACAAAACGGTGGGAAGCCTGGCTGCCTGTATGTAAGGAAGAATGCATTGTTTTCTGATGATTCGCGTTGATGCAAGAAGGGCATACCCGTACTCGAGCCTACTCCTGGCAATGTTAAATCTCTGTCAAATAAACGCGCACATTCCTGCCGCTTTTTATTTTTAAAAATCGTGGCAATACTGCAACACTTTTAGCACATTCTACTTTCAGTACACGTTCCTTTTTGGAAACATAGTAGTTCTACTTGGTTTTGTTGTCATTTAGTAATTTTTAAGAATTACTTGCTAAAATTTAATTTATTGTGCAGTGCCGCAAATATAGATTTGGCAATTTTATTGGCATGGCGTTGATGAAAATTAAAAGCTCTCAGCGGCGTATCTTAAGACAACGAAAGGATGAGTATGAACCCGGTGGTTCCCGAACGGATCAAGACTTTTGTGGAGTTACTGTCTTATCGGGCAAGGGAGGCAGGCGATACGCTGGCGTTTCGTTTCCTTTCCTATCCGGCTACCGGGATTGAAGAAAAAACCATTACTTTTGCCGAACTGGACAGGCGCGCCCGATGCATCGCCGCGCGATTGTTGACCATCTGCCGGCCAGGCGACCGGGCGCTGATGCTGTATCCATCGGGACTTGAATTTGTCGAAGCCTATTTCGGCTGCCTGTATGCCGGCGTGATTGCCGTGCCGGGATATCCGCCCAAACGCAATCAGAAACTCGGCAGGCTGAAGTCGCTGGTGCAGAATTGCCAGGCAAAGGTGGCATTGACGGATGCGCAAACCCGGGAAATCGCCGAACCACAGTTTGCCGAAGTGGCGGAGCTGGCATCGCTTGAGTGGCTGATCACCGATACGATCGGTGACGACAGTGCTGACGAAGCCGGCGGCAACCTGCCGGCGCTGCCTGTCATCGGCCCTGATGACATCGCCTTCCTGCAATACACTTCGGGATCGACGGGCGATCCGAAGGGCGTCATGGTCAGTCACGGCAACCTGATGGCCAATTCGCGCAGCATCTATGCGGCGATGGGGCATGGACCGGATACCGTGGTGGTGGGCTGGCTACCGCTGTTTCATGACATGGGCCTGATCGGCAATGTTTTGCAGCCTGTTTATGCCGGCATTACCGTGACGCTGATGGCGCCGGCTTCTTTCCTGCAGCGGCCCTTGCGCTGGCTGGAAGCGATTTCAAAGTACCGCGCCACCACTAGCGGCGGGCCGAACTTTGCCTATGATTTGTGCGTCGGTAGCGTCAAGGATGAAGAGCTGGCGCAGTTGGATCTGCGTTCCTGGCGCGTGGCATTCAACGGCGCCGAGCCGATCCGGCCGGAATCGCAGCGCGCCTTCAGTCAGCGCTTCGCCGCCTCCGGCTTCGATGCCGCCGCCCATTACGCCTGCTACGGCATGGCGGAAACCACGCTGCTGATTACCGGCATTGAACCGGGGCAGGGCGCACGCACTCGGCATTTCGACCGCGAACGACTGCAGCAGAATCGCGTCGTGCCGCTAGCCGGCGCTGTGGAGAACGGCCATGAACTCGTCAGCTGCGGATATTCCCGCTGCGAACAGGGCGTGTTGATCGTCAATCCGGAAACCCTGAAGCGCTGCGCCGATGGCGAAGTAGGCGAAATCTGGGCATACGGCGACAGCAATGCTCAAGGCTACTGGAAAAAGCCGGAAGCAACTGCCACCACCTTTGCCGCGCGGCTGGCCGACACCGGTGAAGGTCCTTACTTGCGCACCGGCGACCTCGGTTTCATGCATGGCGGCGAGCTCTACATCGCCGGTCGTTTGAAGGATGTGGTGATCATTCGTGGCCAGAACCATTATCCGCAGGATATCGAGCTGACCGCGTTCGAATCGCATGAAGCCTTCATGCCGAACGGCGCCGCGGTATTCACCATCGAGGAAAACGGCGAGGAACAGCTGATAGTGGTGCTGGAAGTGCGCCGCACCCATTTGCGCAGCATGGACCCGGATACGCTGGCGCGGGCGATCCAGCAGGCGGTGGTTGCGCAGCATGAACTGCAGGTGCGCAGCATCGTTTTCATCAAACCGGGACAATTGCCGAAGACGTCCAGCGGCAAGGTGCAGCGGCAATCCAGCAAGAAGATGTTCCTGGCGGGGGAGATCGATGCCATCGCGCGCATCGACAAGACGACGGATCCGGCCGGCGATGTGTTACCGCATTTTGACCGCGCCGCCTGGCAGGCGCTGGATGGGCAAGGGCGCCTCGCGCTGGTTGAAAACCATCTGGCGGCGCTGTTCGAAGCCTTCGCCCAGCTGCCGGCCGGCACGATCCGGCGCGATGTGCCGGTGATTGGCTATGGCCTCGACTCGCTGACGCTGACGCGCCTGGCCGCGCACGTGGCTGAGGGCACCGATGTCGCGCTGCAGGTGCAGCACCTGTTCGAGCATGAAACCGTCAGTGCGCTGGCAGGCTTCCTCAACGCCGCGCTGGACGACCCGTCGGGCCGCCGCCGGCGCATCGCGCCGCTGGATGCGGAACGTCGCGGCGATGTGCCGCTGCCGCTATCCTATGCCCAGCAGCGCATGTGGTTCCTGATGCAGTATGAGGCGAGTTCTCTCTACAACATCGCCGGGGTGTTCGGCATTCGCGGCGAGCTGGATATCGCCGCGCTCGATCGCGCATTCCGGGAAATCTTCCGCCGCCACGAGGCCTTGCGCACGCGTTTCGTCATGCGCGGCGACCAGGCGGTACAGATCGTGCAGGACGCCACTGACTGGAAACTGTCCGTGGTGGACCTGAGCGACCGCAGCCAGGCTGAACTGGATGAGGCGATCGGGCGCGAATTGCACTATGTGTTCGACCTGTCGCAGGATATCCTGTTCCGCGCCACCGTCTATCGGCAGCCGGACGGCAGCCACGCGCTGGCGGTGTGCATGCACCATATCATTTCCGACGGCTGGTCCGTCGCGGTGCTGATGCGCGAACTGTCGGCGCTTTATGCTGCTTTCAGCCGGGACAAGGCATCGCCGCTGGCGCCGCTGCCGGTGCAATATGCCGACTACGCCGCCTGGCAGCGCGACTACCTGGCGGGAGAAGTGCTGGCGCAACAGGAACGATACTGGGTGCGGCAGCTGAGCGGCGTCACGCCGCTGAGCCTGCCGACCGACCGGGCCAGGCCGGCGCGCCCCGGACACGCCGGCAATGCGATTGCGCTGCAGATCGACGGCGAGCTGACCGGCCTGCTGAAGGCGCTGGCGCGCGAGCGGGGAGTGACCCTGTACATGACTCTGCTGACGGCGTTCGGCGCCTTGCTGCACAAGTACAGCGATCAGGACGACATCTGCATCGGCAGCCCGATCGCCAACCGCAGCTTGCCAGAAACCCGCGAACTGATTGGCTTCTTCGTCAATACCCTGGCGCTGCGCGCTGGTTATGGCGGCGACCCGGCTTTCGAGACGCTGCTGCAGACGATTCGCAAGACGACCGTCGATGCCTACGCGCATCAGGACCTGCCTTTTGAAAAGGTCGTCGACCTGGTGCAGCCGGAGCGCGACCTCGCCACCTCGCCGCTGTTCCAGGTGATGTTCGTGCTGCAGGATGCCGCGCAGGGAGCACTGGCGCTGAACGGGCTGGAAGTCACGCAGCATCCGGCTCGCTCCGGCAGCGCCAAGTTCGACCTGACCCTGGAACTGCAGGAAGGACCGGGCGGCTTGAGCGGCCACATCGAATACAGGACAGAGCTGTTCGACGAATCCACCATGCTGCGGCTGGCGGGGCATCTCAGGCGGCTGCTGGCGACCATCGTCAGGATGCCATCTGCGCGCCTGAGCCAACTGTCGCTGCTGGATGCGGACGAGCGCCATACCTTGCTGGAATTGTGGAACGACACCGACAAGACTTTCCGCCAGCCGGAGCGGCTGCATCACCTGTTCGCGCGCCAGCTCGACAGGACGCCGGATGCGCAGGCGGTGTTCGCAGCCGATGCGCAGCTGACGTTTGCCGAGCTGGAGGCGCGTGCCAACCGCCTGGCCCATTGCCTGATCGGGCGCGGCGTCGGCACCAATGGCGTGGTCGGATTGTGCGTCGAACGCTCGCTGGACATGGTGGTCGGCATGCTCGCCATCCTCAAGGCGGGCGGCGCCTATTTGCCGCTCGACCCGGGCTATCCGGCCGAACGCCTGCGCTACATGCTGGAGCAGTCGCAGGCCGCCGTACTGGTGACGCGGCCGCAGCTGGCGGAAGTTTTTGCCGGGCTGGATGCGGCCGCAGTGCTGTTGGATCCTCAGCAGCCGCAGGCGCTGGATGCCTGGCCGACCACCGACCCGCAGGTGGAAGTCGATTGCGACGACCTGGCTTACGTGATTTACACGTCGGGCTCGACCGGGCGGCCGAAAGGCGTGCCGATCAGCCATGCCGCCATCTGCAACCAGATGGGCTGGGTGCTGAACCAGTTCCCGCTGCAGGCGGACGACCGCATGCTGCAGAAGACCCCTTTCAGCTTCGATGCCTCGGTCTGGGAAATCTGGGCGCCGCTGGTTAGCGGCGCGCAACTGGTGCTGACCGCCCCCGACGGGCACCAGGATGTCGACTACCTGGTCGAGACCATCGCTAATGAAAGGATCACCCAGCTGCAGGCCGTGCCGGCGCTGCTGCGCGCCATGCTGACCGCGCCCGGGGCCAGCAAGATCGCATCGTTGCGGCGGATTTTCCTGGGTGGCGAGGCATTGCCGGTTGAACTGGCGCGCCAGGCACAGCGCCTGGCCGGCAAGGTCATCAACCTGTATGGGCCGACCGAATGCAGCATCAACGCCAGCTGGTTCGACATGGACAACCTGCCGGCGCAGGCGCAAGGTTATGTGCCGATCGGCCGGCCGATCAGCAACCTGCAGTTCTACGTGCTGGATGCGCAGCTGCAGCCGGTGCCGGTGGGCGTGGCGGGCGAGCTGCACATCGCCGGCGCGGGACTCTCCCCCGGCTATCTACATCAGCCGGACCTGACTGCGCAGCGCTTCATCGACAACCCTTTCAATACGCACGACAGCCCGAAGCTGTACAAGACCGGCGACCTGGTGCGCTATCTGCCGGGCGGCCAGCTGGAATTCATCGCCCGCATCGATGAACAGATCAAGATCCGCGGCTTGCGCATCGAACTGGGCGAAATCGAGGAAGTGCTGGCCCGTCAACCGGGCATCGCCGAGAGCGCCGTGGCGGTCAAGGGCAACGGAAACGATAGCGGCATGCAGCGCCTGGTGGCCTACGTGGTCGCCGCCGATGCGCATTTGTCGCATGATGAGCTGCGCGCGCGCCTGGCCCAGGCGCTGCCGGAATACATGGTGCCTTCAGTGTTCGTCAGCCTTCACGTGCTGCCGAGGAATAGCAGCGGCAAGGTGGACCGCAAGGCGCTGCCGGAGCCGGTCAAGCCCAACTTCACCGAATACCAGCCGCTGGTCACGCCGACCGAGAAGACGCTGGCGGCGATCTGGAGCGCGCTGCTAGATGGCGCGGAAATCCATGGCAAGTCGAATTTCTTCCATAGCGGCGGACATTCCCTGCTGGCGGCGCGCATGGTGGCGCAGATCCGCGAGCGCTGGCAAATTGCCTTTGCCATCCGCAATGTCTTCGAGGCGCAGGAATTGCACGCGCTGGCGGCGCTGATCGAGCATGCCGCCGGCATCGATCCGGCCACCGTTGCCGCCGTTTCCCCTATTGCCCGCGTGCGGCGCGATGCGCTCCTGGCGCTGTCGCATGCGCAGCAGCGCATGTGGGTGGTCAACCAGCTCGACGACAATTCTGCGCAGTACAACATGCCGGCGGCGATCGACTTCAGCGGCGAAATCGATGCAATCGCGCTCGAGCGCGCGTTCGACGCCTTCATCGCCCGCCATGAAATCCTGCGCACGACGTACGCCGACGACGATGGCGTGCCGTACCAGGTGATCCGCGGCCATGCTGATTTCAGCCTGGGCAGGATCGACCTCTCCGGACTCGATGCCGAGGCGCAGGGATCGGCCCTTGAAGCTTGCGCCCGGGAAGAGGCGCTGCGCCCGTTCGATCTGACGCTCGACCTGATGCTGCGCGCGGCGCTGGTGCGACTGTCCGCCACGCGCCATACGCTGCTGGTGACCATGCACCACATTGCTAGCGACGGCTGGTCCACCGGCATCCTGGTGCGGGAATTGTCGGAACTGTATGGCGCCTTTGTCGAAGACCGTACGGCGGCGCTGCCGCAACTGGCATGCCAGTACGCCGATTACGCCGCCTGGCAGCGGCAATCCTTGTCGGGCGCGCGCTTGTCCACGCTGCTGTCGTACTGGCGCGGCCAGCTGGCGCAACTGCCGAGCGTGCACAAGCTGCCGCTCGACCACGTGCGTCCGGCGCTGCCGAGCTATCGCGGCGCTACGGTGCCGCAACTGATTCCAGCCGAGGCCGTCGCCAGGCTGCAGCGCCTGGCCAACGAGCAGGGCGTGACGCTGTTCATGGTGCTGCATGCGGCATTCGCCAGCCTGCTGCATCGCTACAGCGGCGAAACCGACATCGTCATCGGCACCCCGGTCGCCAATCGCGAACTGAGCGAACTGGAGCCGCTGGTCGGCCTGTTCGTCAATACCCTGGTGCTGCGCAGCGACTTTTCCGACAAGCCGGATTTCGTCGGCTTGCTGCAACAGGGCATGGCGACGTTCACCGATGCTTACGAGCACCAGAATTTGCCGTTCGAGATGCTGGTCAATGAACTGCAGGCGGAGCGCAGCCAAAGCTTCAACCCGCTGTTCCAGGTCATGCTGGTATTCCAGAGCGGCGGCGAAAACCGCCTGGAGTTCTCCGGCCTGCAATCCGGCAGTATTCGGGAAACTTCCGGTCTGACCAAGTTCGACCTGACGCTGAACGTGGTCGAAGCCGCCGAAGGCCTGAAGCTGTCGTGGGAATATGCGACCGACCTGTTCGAGGCGGCGACGGTCGAGCGCCTTGCCGAAAGCTTTGGCGTCATGCTGGACGCGGTCGCCGCCATGCCGCAACAGGCCGTCATACGCTTGCCGTTGGTGTCGGCGCACGAAGCCGGCAAGCTGCTGAAGCATGCCAATGCGCTCGCGGACGACGCTTTTCCGCCGGTTTGCAGCCATGTGCTGTTCGAGGCGCAGGCGGCCCGCACGCCGGATGCGATCGCGTTGCGTTGCGGCGAGGAGGACATCAGCTATGCGGAATTGAATCGCCGCGCCAATCGCCTCGCGCATTATCTTGCCGCGCAAGGCGTGAAGCCGGATACGCTGATTGGCCTGTGCGTCGAGCGGTCGGCGGACATGGTGACCGGCCTGCTGGCCATTCTCAAGGCGGGCGGCGCCTATGTGCCGTTCGACCCGGCCTATCCGGCCGAGCGCCTGCGCTACATGCTGCAGGATTCCGGCGTCGGCATGATGGTGACGCAAAAGGCTTTATTGGAGCAGTTGCCGCTGTCTGATCAGCGCACGGTCGTGATTGACGATGGTGCGGAATTTGCCGGCCAACCGGAAGACAATATCGAAGCCGGCGCCATCGGCCTGACGCCGCAGTCGCTGGCCTATGTCATCTATACCTCCGGCTCGACCGGCAATCCAAAGGGTTCGCTGCTGATGCACCAGGGCTTGTCCAACCTGGCGCAGGCGCAGGCCGAATTCTTCAAGGTCACGCAAGACAGCCGGCTGATCCAGTTTGCTTCCTTTGCCTTCGACGCCGCTACTTCGGAAATCTTCATGGCGCTGTGCGCCGGCGCGACCCTGCATATCGTGTCGCGCGAACTGACGCAGTCCGGCCAGGAACTGTCGGATTACGTGGCTCGCATGGGCATCACCCACGCGACGTTGCCGCCGGCGCTGCTGCCGGTTCTGGAACGGGCACGCTGGGACTCGGTCCAGCACCTCACCGTCGCGGGCGAGCATTGCCCGCTCGGCCTGGTGCGCGAATGGGCGCAGGGGCGCAGTTTCTACAATGCCTACGGGCCGTCGGAAACCTCGGTGTGCGCCAGCATGGCGCAGCTAGCTCCGGCTACGGAAGTGGTGCACATGGGACGGCCTATGCGCGGCGTCCAGCTGCATGTGCTCGACGAACTGATGCAGCCGGTGCCGCTGGGCGTGGCCGGGCAGCTGCATGTCGGCGGCCGCGGCGTGGGACGCGGCTACCTGGGCCGGGATGAACTGAACCGGGAGAAATTCGTCGCCAACCCTTTCGGCGCCGGCAAGCTGTACGCCACCGGCGACCTGGTGCGCCGACGCGCGGACGGCAACCTGGAATTCATCGGGCGCCTGGATAGCCAGGTGAAAATCCGCGGCTTCCGCATCGAACTCGGCGAGATCGAAGCCGCGCTGGCGCGCCAGCCCGGCGTGGCCGAGGTTGCCGTCGTGGCGCACAATGACCATGAGCAGCAGCAGCGCCTGGTGGCCTATATCGTCGCCAGCGATGCCACGGTGACGCCGGAAGTATTGCGCGCCAGCCTGGCGGCATCCATGCCGAACTACATGATTCCGTCGGCTTTCGTGCTGCTGGAATGCTTCCCCATGACGCCCAACGGCAAGGTCGACCGCAGGCGTCTGCCGGAGCCCGATGTCGCCAGCCTGGCGCAGGCGGAATTCGTCGCTCCGCGCAACGCCACCGAGGAAAGCCTGGCGGCGATCTGGTGCGGCTTGCTGAACCTGGACAAGATTGGCGTGCACCACAATTTCTTTGATTTGGGCGGCAATTCGCTGCTGGCGATCCAGGCGATTTCGCGCATCAAGGAACATTTCGGCGTGCAGATGAAAGTGGCCGACCTGTTCGTGTATACCAGCATCGCCGCGTTGGCGCGGCGGCTGCAGGAAGCGTCGGCAGACGCCGCCGCCTTGCACATCCTGCCGCTGGTGGCGCCGCGCCAGAAAATAATGGCGGGCGACGACGTGCTCCCCCTGTCGCTGGAACAGCAATCTTACTGGTTCCTGTACGAACTGGAAGGCGGCAGCGCGACCTACAACATCCCGGCGGCGATCCGCCTGAACGGCCGTCTCGACACGGATGCGCTGGAACGCAGCTTTGCCGCCCTGATCGCGCGCCATGAAAGCCTGCGCACCGTGCTGGCGGTCGAGAATGGCCAGCCTTCGCAGAGAGTGCTGGCGGCGCCCAGGTTCGTCCTGCATATCGATGAGCGCAAGGAAAACCGCTACAAGGAAGTGCTCGACAGGCAGATCGAGCTGGATGCGAGCCATGTGCTGGACCTGGCAAAAGAAATCCCCATCCGCGCAGTGTTGCACAAGATCTATCAGGACGACCATGTGCTGACCATCCTGCTGCACCACACCATGGCCGACGGCTGGTCGCTCGATATCCTGATCCGCGACCTGGCCGAAATCTACAATGCACTGGTGGCGGGGCGGGAAAACCCGCTGGCGTCCTTGCCGATCCAGTACGGCGACTATGCGCTGTGGCAGAAGGAAAACCTGGCCGGCGAACACTACGAGAAACAGGTGGCGTACTGGCGCGACACGCTCAAGGGCGTGCCGCCCATGCTCGACCTGCCGACCGATTTCCCGCGTCCGCCGGTGCAAAGCTATCGCGGCCGCGAAGTCGCCTTCGCGCTGCCTTTCGAGCTGACCCGGGCGCTGAACGAATTCGCCCGCAGGAACAAGACCACGCTGTTCAATACTCTGCTGGCCGGCCTGAACGTGCTGCTGTCGCGCTACAGCCGCAGCGAGGATATCGCCATCGGCACCGCCATCGCCAATCGTTCGCAAACCGACCTCGAAGGATTGATCGGCTGCTTCGCCAACACCCTGGTGATCCGCAACAAGGTCGAGCAGGAACTGAGCTTTGCCGAACTGGTCGGGCGCGTCAACGGCGCGGTGTTTGCCGCCTACGAGCATGCCGGCGTGCCTTTCGACGTGGTGGTCGACGCCGTGCAGCCGGAGCGCAGCCTGGGTGTGCCGCCGATCTTCCAGGTGATGTTCCGCCTGCATAACCAGCGCAGCGGCGAGGGCGTCGCGTTCGCTGGCGTGAAAGCCGAGCGCATCACGGTGGCCAGCGACAGCGCCAAGCTGGATTTGAATTTTTCGCTGGTAGAAACCGAATCCGGCCTGCAAGGCGTGATCGAATACGCCACCGACTTGTTCACCGAAAAAACCGTCAGGCGCATCGCCCGGCATTTCCAGCTGTTGCTGGAATCGGCGATGGTGGATGCGGCAGCGCCGATCGAAAGCCTGAACCTGCTGTCGAAGGAAGAATTCGCCCTGGTCGAGCAGTGGAACGACACGGCTGTGCCTTACCCGCAGGACCAATGCATGGTTCAGTTGTTCGAGGCGAGCGCGGCGCGTATGCCGGACAAGCTGGCTTATGTCTGCGGCGATGTGCGACTTTCCTATGCCGAACTGAACGCACGAGCCAACCGGCTGGCGCATTATTTGCAAAACCTCGGTGTCGGGCCGGAAGTGAAGGTCGGCGTCAGCGTCGGCCGCAATGCCTGGGCCGGCATCTGCATGCTGGCCGTGTTCAAGGCCGGCGGCACTTATGTGCCGCTGGACCCGAAGTATCCGAAAGACCGCATCGACGTCATGCTCGATGTCGTCAAGCCGCGCTTCATCCTGAGCGTCCCGGAAATTGCCGGATTGTTTGCCGGTGATCCTGCGCAGGTAGTGCTAGTTGACCGGCTCGATGCAGACCTGGCTGCGCAACCGGCGCATAATCCGCCGGCAATCGGCGCCGACCATTCGGCCTATATTCTGTTTACTTCGGGCACTACCGGCCGCCCCAAGGCGATCCTGGTCGGCCACCGCGCCTTCCGCAACATGGCCGAGTCGCACCGCTGGGGCAAGCTGCACGGCCCGGACAGCCGTGTCCTGCAGTTCGCATCGCTGAGTTTCTCGATCTCGATGTGGGACAGTTTCATGGCCTGGGTGCCGGGCGCGACGCTGATCGCCGCCAATGACGAGCAGGGAATGCCGGGCGAAGCGCTGTACGAACTGCTGCAGCGCGAGCAGGTGACCCACGCCACCTGGCCGGTGTCGCTGCTGTCGACCCTGCCGGTGGAGCGCATGCCTGCCACCCTGCAAACCGTGATTTCTTCGGCCGAGCCGTGCAACGATGCCGTGGTAGCGCGCTGGACCGCGCGCGGCGTGCGCTTCCTGAACATGTATGGCAACTCCGAAGTGTCGCTGGGCTCGACCCTGTACGAGTACCACAAGATCGGCCAGAAGCTGACCATCGGCGTGGCTTTCCCGAACACGCGCATGTACTTGCTGGACAAGCACCTGCGCCAGGTGCCGGTGGGCGTCATCGCGGAAATTCATACCGCCGGCGCGGGTCTGGCGACTTGTTATTTCGATAATCCGGAGGCGACTGCCAAGAGCTTCATCCGCGATCCATTCTCNNTCGCCGAAGTCGTGGTGATCAGCCAGCAGGATGCCAACCAGGTGGCGCGCCTGGTGTGCTTCCATGTCGAGAAACCGGACATCGCGGCGGTCGAGGCGGCGCAATTGCGCGAGCTGGTTGCCGCCAAGCTGCCGAGCTATATGGTGCCTTCGCTGTTCGTCCGACTGGATGCCATGCCGCTGACACCCAACCGCAAGATCGACCGCCTCGCGCTGGCCAGGCTGACTGTCGATGACAGCCAGGATGCCAGCCACGTGGCGCCGCGCACTGATCTGGAAAAGGCGCTGGCGGCGATCTGGTCGGAAGTGCTGGGGATCCAGGACATCGGCGCCACGCGCAACTTCTTCGAGATCGGCGGCCATTCCCTGCTGGCGGTGCAGGTGGTGGCGCGGGTCAGGGACGGCCTGGGCCTGCCGCTGGCGATCAAGGACCTTTTTACTCACAATACCATCGAGTCGCTGGCGACTTTCCTGTCCAGCCTGGACACGGATGGCGATGCCGGCTTGCCGTTCATCCTGCCGCCGATTCTGCCACGTTCTGAAGACGGGCTTATTCCGCTGTCGCTGGACCAGAAGCCCTACTGGTTCCTGCAGCAGCTGGAAGGCGGCAGCCATACCTACAACATCCCGTTCGCCATGCGCCTGTACGGCGCGCTCGATGTCGCGGCGCTGGAGCAAAGCATGCGCAGCCTGATCGGGCGGCATGAAGCGCTGCGCACGCTGTTCCCGGTCACCGATGGCGAACCGGCGCAGCAGATCGTCGCGCAGCCGGAAGTCAGGCTGCCCGTGCTGGCCTTGTCCGCAGCCGAAGTGGAGCAGGCGGTGCGAACCGATTTCCACCATGTGTTCGACCTGGCGCGCGAACTGCCGATCCGCGTCCGCCTGCTGCAGCTTGATGACGGCAGCCATGTGATGACGCTGGTGGTGCATCACGTGGTGGCCGACGGCTGGTCGCTGAACGTGCTGGTGCGCGAGCTGACAGAGCTGTATGCCGCCTACAGCAGCAAGGAAGGCCCAGGCGGAAATCCATTGCCGCCGTTGGCCTTGCAGTACGGCGACTATTCGCAATGGCAGCACCGCAACGTGGTCGGCGCGGTGTACGACCGCCAGACCGCTTTCTGGAAAAACAAGCTGGAGGGCCTCGCGCCCTTGCTGAACCTGCCGCTGGATTATCAGCGTCCGCCGGCGCAAAGCTACCGCGGCAGGGAGCTGGCGATTTCGCTGCCGTTCGCCTTGTCCGCGCGCCTGAGCCAGTATGCGCGCCAGCACAACACCACGCTGTACAACCTGCTGCTGGCCGGCCTGGCCATCCTGCTGTCACGCTACAGCCGCACCGGCGATATCCCGGTCGGCACGGCCATCGCCAACCGGCCGCAAAAGGAGCTGGAAAGCCTGATCGGCTGCTTCGCCAATACCCTGGTGATCCGCTGCCGCGTCAATCCCAAGGAAAACTTCCAGCAACTGGTTGCCGGCGTCGGCAATGAAGCGCTTGAAGCCTTCAGCAACGGCAGCGTGCCCTTCGACGGCGTGGTCGAAGCCGTGCAGCCGGAACGCAGCCTGGGCGTGCCGCCGATCTTCCAGGTCATGTTCCGCCTGCATAACCAGCAAATGGCGCAAACCGGCTCGTTTGCCGGCCTGCGCAGCGAATTGCTGGACATCCCGACCCAGAGCGCCAAGCTCGACCTGAATTTTTCGCTGGTGGAAAGCGCCGACGGCATCCGCGGCGTGATCGAATATGCCACCGATATTTTCAGCGAGCAGACCGTGGCGCGCATCGCCCGCCATTACCAGACCGTGCTGGATGCGGCGCTGGCCGACACTATCGCGCCGATTGAGCAGCTGGCGGTCGTGACTGCCGATGAAATAGTGCAGGCGTGCCAGTGGAATGCCACGACAATCCCGTATCCGCAGGATGAGTGCATGCACCACCTGTTCGAGCGCGCAGTCGAACGCTCGCCCAACAAGCTGGCTTATGTCTGTGGCGAGGACCGCTTCAGCTATGCCGAACTGAATGCGCGCGCCAACCGTCTGGCAAATTTCCTGCTAAGCCGCGGGGTCAGGCCGGAAGTGCGCGTCGGCGTCAGCGTTGAGCGTTCGACCTGGGCCGGCATCGGCTGCCTGGCTGTGTTCAAGGCTGGCGGCACCTATGTGCCGCTGGACGTGAATTATCCGAAGGACCGCATCGCCCGCATGCTGGACGTGGCCAGGCCGAAGATCATCCTGACGCTGTCTTCGGTAGCGCCGCTGTTCGCCGGTACCGACGCGGAAGTGATATGCCTGGATACCGGCTGGGACGCGATCCAGTCGCAGCCGATTTCCAATCCGCCGCGCATCGGCGCATCGCACTCCGCCTATATCCTGTTTACATCCGGCACCACCGGCAAGCCCAAGGGCATCCTGGTAGGGCACCGCGCTTTCCGCAACATGGCGGTGTCCCATGAATGGGCCGGCTTGCTGAGTTCGGACAGCCGGGTGCTGCAGTTCGCCTCGCTGAGCTTTTCGATCGCGCTGTGGGGCGCCTTCATGGCCTGGGTGCCGGGCGGCACCTTGTACAGCGTGACGGCGAAGCAGGCGCTGCCGGACGAGCCGCTGTACGATTTCCTCGAAGAGAGCCAGATCACCCATGCGACCTGGCCGGTTTCGCTCCTGTCGACCATGCCGGCCGAACGCATGCCCGTCAGCCTGAAGACGGTGATTTCCTCGGCCGAACCTTGCAACGACGCCGTGGTGGAAAAGTGGACGCGCGCCGGCGTGCGTTTCCTGAACTTATACGGCAATTCGGAAGTGTCAATCGGCTCGACGCTGTACGAATACAGGCAGGTCGGCGAAAAGCTCACCATCGGCAAGCCTTTGCCGAACACGCAAATGTACCTGCTGGATGAAAGCCTCAAGCAGGTGCCGATCGGCGTCATCGCAGAAATCCATACCGCCGGCGTCGGCCTGGCCAGCGGCTATGTGGACGATCCGATAGCGACGGCGAAAAGCTTCATTCCCAACCCGTTTTCGGATGAACCGGGCGCGCGCATGTACAAGACCGGCGACCTCGGGCGCTACCTGCCGAACGGCGAGATCGAGTTCATCGGCCGCGAGGATTTTCAGGTCAGCATCCGCGGCTTCCGCGTCGAGCTGACCGAGATCGAGGATGTCCTGCGCGCCATTCCCGGCGTGCTCGAGGCCGTGGTCAGCAGCCGTGACGACCAGCAGGGCGTCGCGCGACTGGTGTGTTTCTACACACTGGAAGGCGAGGGCACGGCAGATGCTGTCGGCAAGGTGGACGCAGGCGAGTTGCGCAAGACCGTCGGCGAGCGTCTGCCGAATTACATGGTGCCTTCGCTGTTCGTGCGCCTGGATGCCATGCCGCTGACGCCGAACCGCAAGATCGATCGCCTGGCGCTGCGCTCGTATTCGGTGAATGAAGGAGGCGACGAGCGTCATGTTTCGCCGCGCAACAGCGTCGAGCGACAGCTTGCGGCGATTTGGGAAGATATTCTCGGCTTGCGCGACATCGGTGTTCGCCACAATTTCTTCGAACTGGGCGGCCATTCGCTGCTGGCGACCAAGGCGGTTTCCCGCATCCGCGCGGAATTTGGCATCGATCTGTCGCTGCAGCAGTTCTTCGAGAATGCCACCATCGAAGGCCTGGCCGGGATGGTCGCCGACGCCAATGCGGCCTGTGTCGAAGAGCCGATCCGCATCCTCGAAAGGCGCGCGCAGGAACCGTTGATGGTGCCCTTGTCGTATGCCCAGCAACGCCTGTGGTTCCTTGACCGCTACGAAGAAAACAGCAATTTCTACCACATGCCCAGCGTGCTGAAGATTGTCGGCATGCTCGATGCGGCGGCGCTGCAACAGGCTTTCCTGGCGCTGATCGAGCGGCATGAAGTGCTGCGCACGAACTTTATCGCGCAGGAAGGCCGCGGCTTGCAGAAAATTCACCCGTCGATCGACTGGGCCATGGATGTGGTGCAGCTCGCAGGCGCGACGCCCGCCGAAAAGGAAGCCGATCTCGCCGCGCATGTCGCGCGCCATCTGCAAACCGGTTTCCGCCTGGATGCCGATCCGCTGCTGCGCGCCGTGCTGTTCCGGCTGTCGGAAGTGGAACATCGCCTGTTCATCAACATGCACCACATCATTTCGGACGGCTGGTCGATCACGGTGCTGATCCGCGAAGTGAGCAGCTTGTACGAGGCGTTCGTGCGCCAAGAAGGCCAGGAAGCGCCCCGGGTGTCGCCCTTGCCGCCGTTGCAGGTGCAGTATGCCGATTTCTCGGTCTGGCAGATCGAACACCTGCAGGGCGCGCTGCTGGCGCAGCAGGGCGGCTACTGGAGCGAAAAGCTCAGGGACCAGGCGACCCTGGACCTGCCGCTGGACTTCGAGCGGCCGAAAAACCAGACCTACAACGGCGACCGGCTGGCCTTCGCGATCGACGCCGGCTTGCGCGCGTCGCTGGAGGAACTGGGCAAGCGCCATGGCGCAACGCTGTTCATGACGCTGCTGGCAGCCTTCAATGTCATGTTGTCGCGCTATTCCGGCGATACCGACATCAGCATCGGCACGCCGATCGCCAACCGCGTGCGCGCCGAGATCGAGCCGCTGATCGGCTTTTTCGCCAATACCCTGGTGCTGCGGTCCGACCTCGATGGCGATCCGGAATTCGTGGCGCTGCTCGAGCAGGTCCGGCAAACCACGCTGGAAGCCTATTCGCACCAGGACATCCCGTTCGAGAAGGTGGTCGACCTGGTATTGCCGGAGCGCGATCCCTCGCGTTCGCCGCTGTTCCAGGTGTCGTTCTCGCTGCAGAACCTGGCGGAAGGCAAATTCAGCCTGCCGGGTGTCGAAATCAGCAACCTGGCGCTGGAAAACAAGACTGCCAAGTTCGACCTGCTGCTCGAAGTGCTGGACAATGAAGCGGGCATGAGCGCAAGCTTCGAATTCAATACCGACCTGTTCAGGTCGGAAACCATCCGCTCTTACATCGACAGTTATCTTTGCCTGCTGCGCGCCATTGCCGCCGATCCGCTGCAGCGGCTGTCGTCGCTGCCGCTGGAGTCTGAAACGGCACAGCAGGCCGTGCTGGCATGGTCGGAGCAGCCCCTGCTGAAGGCGCTGCATGCAGATCAGGCCGCTGCAGCCGAGTCAGTCGGCTACATGCTGGCCGATCCTGCGGGCAGGGCGGTGCCGCCCGGGGCGATCGGCTCGCTGCACCTGCATTTCAGCGAAGGATCGCTGGCCGTGGAGACCGGTTGCACGGCACGCGTCACCCGACAGGGACTGATGCTGCTGAGTTCCCCCGATGATGTGGCGCTGATCGACGGACAACTGGTGTATCCGCGCGCAGTCGAGCAGCGGCTGCTGCAAATGCCCGGCATGCACGATTGCCATGTCGCGGTGCGCGCCCATGCGGCCAGAGGCTGCCAGCTCATAGCCTATGTCGTCTGCGACCAGGAGGATATCGACTCTGCCACGTGCACGGCCTGGCTTGCGGAAAGCGGCTTGTACGGCGTCGTCCTGCTGGCTTGCGTGAAAGTCGGCGCCATTCCGCTCACCCGCCATGGCGCGGTCGATGCGCGGCAATTGCGCAAGCTTCCCGTGCACAACCAGGATACCCGCCTAGCCTGGGCGCAGAAAATCGCGCGCAATACCAAGGTGCGCCAGGCTATCCTGCTGGAACAGGCAGCCGAAGAGGTCCAGGCGGTCCTGCATCTGCACGATCTGTTGCCGCCAGAGGCGCGCGGTGCGGCGCCAGTCGGGCCGCAGCAGGTCAGCAAGCCCAGAAAGACTGATAATCGCGCCGTATCGCAAGTGCCGGCTATCATCACCAGCGAGGCGATCGTCGAAACGCCGCATCGTCCGGCCGTGCTGGCGGACATGTTGATCCATGCCGCGATGTCGCATCCGGATCACGGCATCAGCTTCTATTACGCCGACAACAGCACGGCCGAACTGACGTACCCGGAACTGCTGCACCGTGCGCAATGCGTGCTGAGCGGTCTGCGCCGCACCGGCATTGCCGCCGGCGACAAGGTGATTTTCCAGTTCGACCGCAACGAGGATTTCATCGTCGCCTTCTGGGCTTGCGCACTGGGTGGCTTCATCCCGGTGCCGATCGCGGTGGCGAAGAATTACCGCAGCAGCAATGCGCAAACCTTGAAGATTGCGCATGCCTGGCGCATGATGGACAAGGCCATCGTGCTGGCCGGCGATGCCGTCATCGAGGGCGTGCGCAACATCGGCGCGCTGGAAGCCGTCGAGGGAGTCGAGGTCCATGGCATCGACGTCATGCTCGATGAAGAACCGGCGCGCGAATTCCATCGCGGCGGCGGCGACGATGTCGCCCTGATCATGCTGACCTCGGGCAGCACCGGCATGCCCAAGGGCGTGCAGCTGTCGCATGCCAACCTGATCGGCCGCAGCATGGGCTCGGTGCAGATGAACGGCTTCGATGCCGGCATGCCGTCGCTGAACTGGATGGCGCTCGACCACGTCGGCGGCATTATCTATTTCCACATCCGCGATATCCATACCGGCGCCTCGCAGGTGCAGGCCGACACCGACTATATCCTGGCAGATCCGCTGCGCTGGCTGCAGCTGATCGACCGGCACCGCATCCAGATCACCTGGGCGCCGAACTTCGCTTTCTCGCTCATCGTCGACAGGCAGGAACAGCTCAGGCAGCTCCAGTTGGATCTTGGCTGCCTGAAGTTCATGCTCAACGGCGCCGAAGCGGTGGTGCCCAGGACCACGCAAACCTTCATCGAACTGCTGCAGGCTTTCAGCCTCGGCGATGATTGCGTCAAGCCGGTGTACGGCATGTCCGAGATCTCCTCTGGCGTGACGTACTCGAAGCGTCTGAAGCTTACCTATGGCAGCGACGATACCATCTTCGTTTCGGTCGGCAAGCCGATTCCGGGCGTCCACATGCGCATCGTCGACGGCAATGACCAGCCAATGATGGAAGGGCAGTCGGGACGCCTGCAGGTGTCGGGAGGGACGGTCACACGCGGCTATCTCGGCGGCGCCGAGATCAACCGTGACGCCTTCACCGCCGATGGCTGGTTCAAGACTGGTGACCTGGCTTTCATCGAGGATGGCGAGCTGACCATCACCGGCCGTGAAAAAGACATCATCATCATCAATGGCGTCAATTTTTACAGCCACGAAATTGCCGAGGTGGCGGAAACCGTGTCCGGCGTGACGGTCTCGTACACCGCGGCCTGCGCGGTGCGGCGGCAGGGAAGCAACAGCGACCAGCTGGCGATTTTCTTCCACAGCGCGTTCAAGGGTGCGGAACTGTCCGGGTTGATTCGCCAGATCCGCCAGGTGGTGATGGAAAAAATCGGCGTCAATCCATCCTATATCGTGCCGCTGGAGAAAGACCAGGTGCCGAAGACGGAGATCGGCAAGATCCAGCTGTCGCGGCTGGCCAGCGCCTTCGCTGGCGGTGAATTCGACCATGCCCTGCGCGCGCTGGATATCGCCGAACGCAACGAGAACACGCTGCCGGACTGGTTCTTCGGCAAGGCATGGGTGCAGAAGCAGCTCGGCAACGCCGCCTCGCAGCCTGGCGGCGGCCTTACCCTAGTGTTCGCGGATCGCGGCGGCCTGGCAGGGCACCTGGCGATTTCAGGCCCGGTGATCACGGTGGCAGCAGGCCAGAGCTTCCAGGAAGATGGCGACAGTTACTGCATCAATCCGGCCATGCAGGAGCATTACGCGCAACTGCTGGCGGCGCTGGCGCGCCGCTCGCTGACGGTCGAGCGCGTCATCAGTCTGTGGGATTGCGACAGCAGCGGCGGCGGCACGACAGCGCTGCTGAGCCGGGCGCCGCTGGCCGACGCCATCGGGCTGTATTCGGCGTGGTACCTGGCGCAAGCCTTCGCCGCGCAAGGCGAACCTGCGCCGATGCGCTGGATCTGGGCAGCCAGGGGGGCGCAACGGGTGGCGCAGGAGGATGTCCTGAATCCGGACAAGGCGGCATTGCTAGCCCTGCTGAAAACGCTGGGCAAGGAATTCACCTGGCTGAAGTGCCGGCATATCGACTTCGCCAGCGCAGATAGCGATGGCGGCCTCGCCGCACAGTCGATCCAATTGGCACGCGAAGCCGATGCTTTCCACGCCGACGAGGAAGTTGCCTACCGCGGCAGCCGGCGCCATGTGCTGCGCCTGCGCCGGCTGGAGCTGGCGAAGGATGCCAAGACAGGGCCAGGTAATGCAGGAAAGCCAGGCAAGCACGGCATGCAGCTGGCCATGGGCGGCGCCTACCTGATTTCCGGCGGCCTGGGCGGCATCGGCTTTGCACTGGCGCGCATGCTGCTGCGCCAGTTCGGCGCGCGCTTGCTGCTGGTAGGGCGCACGCCGCTGGCCGGATTGTCGGCGGAAAAGCAGGACATGCTGGACGAGCTGGCGGCGCTCGGCAATGTCAGCTATGTCGGCGCCGATATTTGCGACTTCCCGTCTATCGATAAAGCGGTCGAGCAGGCGGAAGGACGGTGGCAGCAGAAGCTGGCCGGCGTATTCCATCTGGCCGGCCTGGCGCATGAAGAAGCCATGGCAAGCCAGTCCCTGCGCAGCCTGCACGATGCCTTGCGCGCCAAGACGCTGGGCACGCGGGTACTGTACCGCATCTGCGGCCAGCGCGGCAATGCCTTGTTCGTCAATTTCTCTTCCGTCAATGGCCAGTTCGGCGGCAGCGGCATGGCGGCGTACAGCATCGCCAGCCGCTACCAGGAAGCCTTCATCGAGACAGTGGGCAGCAATCCCGCCGTGCGCAGCGCATGCATCTCATGGAGTCTGTGGCACGACACCGGCATGGGCCGGCAGTACAAGGAAGCGGAAAGCCTGTCGCGCGCGCTCGGCTTCACCCCGATGCCGGTCGCCAAGGGTCTGAACTCGATGCTGGCGGCGCTATGGCATGGCTGTCGCAACGTGCTGGTCGGGCTGGACGACACCCGGCCGAACATCCGCCGCCTGGTGGATGGCTTGCGGCAGCAATCACGTCCCTTGCTGTGCTGGTTCAGCGGCAGCGAACCGGACCTGGCGCGTGAAATCGCCACCGGCAGCGAGTTGCGTGACGAGTTCGGGCAAGCGGTCGAACCGGGCTACGTCCAGCTTGACGCCTTGCCGCTACATGCAGACGGCAGCATCGACATCGCGGCGCTGCGCCGCAGCATGGCGGCATCGGCGCCGGCGCGCAGCGAGAAAGTAGCGCCGCGCGACGAACTGGAAACAATCCTGACGCGCATCGCCAGCGAAGTGTTCGGCGCCGCCGAGCTGATTGGCATCCGTGACAACTTTTTCGATGTCGGCGCCAATTCTCTGCTGATCGTCAAGCTGCATCATGAAATCCAGCAGCAGCTGAACCTTCAGTTTCCGATGGTGGAGCTGTTCAATGCCACCACCGTCGAGAAACTGGCGGCCTTCCTCGGGCAACAGGACGGCCAGGGCGGCAGCGGGCCTCATGGTCCGGGCAGCGGCAGTGGCGCGGATGCCGCCCGGGCCGCCGGCCAGGAAAGGCGCGCTGCAATGCAGCGTCGAAATCGTTCGCGCGAGCGCAAGGTCGCTCGCTAACATCAGAATCACCCATGGACCAATCGAAGACAATGAACCACAACGACGCTTACGACGGCAGCAACGACGACCATGATAATGAGTACGATGGCGTCAACAATGACATCGCCATCATCGGCATGGCCGGCCGTTTTCCCAAGGCAGAGAATATCGACCAGTTCTGGGCCAACCTGGTCAGCTCGACCGATTGCATCACCCGCTTTTCGCGCGAAGAACTCGAGCGCATGGGCGTGTCGCAGGCAGCGCTGGACGACCCCAATTTCGTCCCGGCTGCCGGCTTCATTCCGGACCAGGACAAGTTCGACGCTCACTTTTTCGAGATGAATCCGCGCGAGGCAGCCAACCTAGATCCGCAGCACCGCTTCGCCCTGGAAGTGGCCTGGCAGACGCTGGAGCATGCGGGCTATACGCCGGAATCCGTCAACGGCAGCATCGGCGTGTTCGCCGGCGTCAACATGAGCACGTATTTCATCTTCAACCTCCTGAAGGGCGATGAAGCCACCTCGGCCGGCGACGCGCTGGATACCCAGATCAGCGTCGACAAGGATATGTTTGCTTCGCGCATTTCCTACAAGCTGAATCTCAACGGCCCCAGCATCGCGCTCGGCACCGCCTGCTCGACTTCGCTGGTATGCATTCACCTGGCGTGCCAGAGCCTGTTGAACGGCGAATCGAAGATGGCGCTGGCCGGTGGCTCGCACCTGGCCACGCCCAACTGCACCGGCCACATTTACCACCAGGGCGGCTACAGCTCACCGGACGGCTATTGCCGCGCCTTCGATGAAAAAGGCAAGGGCACGGTCGGCGGCGCCGGCACCTGCTTCGTATTGCTCAAGCGGATGGAAGATGCGCTAGCCGACAACGATACCATCTACGCCGTGATCAAGGGCTCCGCGGTCAACAACGACGGTTCCGAAAAGATCGGCTATACCGCGCCCAGCATCGTCGGCCAGACCAACATCATCGCTGAAGCGCAGGCAGTGGCAGGAGTAGAGCCGGACAACATCCGCTTCATCGAGGCGCACGGCACCGCCACCGAACTGGGCGATCCGATCGAATTCACCGCGCTCACGCGTGCCTTCCGCCTGCAGACGGACCGCAAGAATTTCTGCGGCATCGGCTCGGTCAAGAGCAATATCGGCCATCTCGGCATGGCCGCCGGCGCCGCCAGCGTGGTCAAGGCATCGCTCGCCCTCAAGAACAAGGTGATCCCGGAAAGCCTGAATTTCGAAAAACCCAATCCCAAGCTGGATATCGACAACAGCCCCTTCTACGTGATCGACAGGCTGGAACGCATCGAGGAAGGCGAATATCCGGCCCGTGCCGGCGTCAGCTCGCTGGGCATCGGCGGCACCAATGCTCATATCGTGCTGGAAGAACCGCCAGAAACCGAATCTTCGGATAGCCGCTCATGGCAGTTGCTGGTGCTGTCGGCCAAGACGCCGTCGGCGCTGGAGCGCATGACTGAAAATCTGGCCGGCTGGATGAGAAATGACGATGGCTCAAAGCTGGCCGACACCGCCTACACGCTGCAGGTGGGCCGCAAGTCCTTTGCGTTCCGCCGCGCCTTTGTCGTGCAGGACGACAAGCCGGCGCGGCTGGCAGGCAGCATCGCAGTGGGCAAGGGTTTCACCGGCCGCACCACGGACAAGCCGAAGAAGGTGGTATTCATGTTCCCCGGCGGCGGCACCCAGTACGTCGGCATGGCGCGCGGCCTGTACGAGCAGGAAGCGGCGTTTCGCCAGCACTTCGATGCCTGCGCCGAGCTATTCCGCCGCAAGGCGGGACTGGACCTGGCTGGCCTAATCTATCCGGAGGCCGCGCGCGTCGAGGAAAACGCCGCCATCCTGCAAAAGCCGAAAAACTTCTTCGCCGCGTTGTTCGCGGTCGAATACAGCCTGGCGAAACTGTGGATGTCCTGGGACGTGCAGCCCGCCGCCCTGATCGGCCACAGCCTGGGCGAATATACCGCGGCCTGCATTGCCGGCGTGTTCAGCCTGGAAGACGCGGTCAGCCTGATCTGCTGCCGCGGCGCCCTGTTCGAAAAAATCGACAAGGGCGGCATGCTGAGCGTTACCCTGCCGGCGCCGGAAGTCGAAAAGTTGTTGATCGACGGCGTCTCGATCGCCACCATCAACGATCCCGGCCGCTGCGTGGTCGCCGGCCGCCACGAACCGGTGCAGGAATTCGAACACATCCTGGAACAACGCCAGATCGAGTACAAGCGGCTGCTGATCGATACCGCCGGCCATTCGCCCATGGTCGATCCGATCCTGGAAGAGTTCGGCCGCTTCCTCGCCACCATCAGGTTCGGCAAGCCAACCATACCCTTTATCTCCAACATGTCGGGAGACTGGGCCGATCCGGCCGAGATCGCCACCGCAAGCTACTGGAAAAAACATCTGCGCCAGACCGTGCGTTTCGCCGACGGCGTCGCCACGCTGCTCAAGGACGACAACACGGTGTTCTTCGAAGCCGGTCCCGGCAATGCCCTGTGCAGCTTTGTGCGCAGTCAGCTGAAGCCGGACTCGGCAGCGCTGCTGCTGAACTCGCTGCGCCATGTGAAGGAAGAAAAGGATGACCAGTGCCATTTGCTGGAAACCCTGGGCAAGCTGTGGCTGGCCGGCGTCGCGCCCGACTGGCAAGCCTTCAATGCGGGTGAAAAGCGCAAGCGCATTGCCTTGCCTGCCTATCCCTTCGAACGCAAGCGCTACTGGGTGGAAAACCGCAAGCATGTGCAGTCGGCTGGCGCCAAGCTGCCGCTGGCGGACTGGCTGTGGCAGCCATCCTGGCGCCTGCATGAACTGCCAGCCGCACTGACCGGCAAGGGGAGCGACAGCGCCGGCAGCGGCGGCGGCCTCGGTAGCTTCGATGGCAAGGTAGTGCTGGCTTTCATCGACGGGCGCGGCTATGGCGCTGCCGCCACGGAGCGCCTGCGCCGGCAGGGCGCGCGGGTGATCACGGTGACGCCGGCCAGCAGCTTTGCCGAAGATGGCGATTACAATTATCAGATCGACCCGCTCGACGCCGCCGGGTACCGCCGCCTGCTGCAACTGCTGCAGAGCCGTCAGTCGATGCCGGGCGCCGTGCTGCATTGCTGGAACCTGACGGCGAACCAGGAAGACGAGCGCGGCCAGATCGCCTCGACACTGAGCCTCGTGCATCTCGCCCAGGCGCTGGATGCCATCGGTCATGCCGACGCCTTGTCGATACTTGCCGTCACCGGCAACCGCCAGGCCGTGCTGGCCGGCGACCGGGTCGATTGCCTGCAGGCGCTGGTCACCGGCCCGGCCAGGGTAATTCCCTATGAATTTCCGCATATCCGTTTCACGACCGTCGATATCGATGCCGGTTCCGGCTCCGAGGCTGCTGCTGTGGCTGCTGATGCTGGCATCGCCACTTACCTCGCCGCCGAACTGGCACGCCTGGCGCAGCCGGCAGTGGCTGCCTCGCAGGCAACTGGCGGCGACACCATCGCCTGGCGCCATGGCCTGCGTTTCGTACAGGATTTCGTGCCCCTGCCGACCGTCAAACCGGATATCGCCGCGCTGCCGATCCGCGAACAGGGCGTGTATGTCGTCACCGGCGGCCTCGGCGGCGTCGGCATGGCGCATGCGCAGGCGCTGGCGGCAAACCGTCCGCGCCTGGCGCTGCTGCAGCGCGCCGGCTTGCCGCCGGAGGCGCAATGGAGCGCGCTCCTGGCAGAGCAGGGCGGCGATCCACTCTTGCTGGAACAGCTGCGCGGCATCCAGGCGCTGCGCGCCGCCGGCGCCGAAGTGATGCTGGTGCAGGCCGACGTCGCCGATGCCGCCGCGGTCGATGCCGTGCTGGCGCAGGTGCGCGCCGCCTGGGGCGGCCGCATCCATGGCCTGGTGCATTGCGCCGGCTACGGCGAATTCGTGCCGCTGCGGGAAACCTCGCGGGATATCATCGAAGCAGTGCTGGCGCCGAAAGTCCGCGGCACCATCAACCTGCTGGCGGCGCTGCAAGCCGATGTGCCGGAACTGGTGCTGCTGTGCTCGTCCATGTCGGTCGCCACCACCGGCTACGGCCTGGCCGGCTATATCGGCGCCTGTGCCTACCTGGATGCGCTGGCGCAGTCGCACAGGCGCAATGCCGTCAACGATGGGCAAGCCGCCACGCGCTTCCTGTCGATCAACTGGGATATCTGGAATACGCCGCAACAGACTGCGCGCGCGCAAGGCGATGCCGCATTGCTGCAGCGCTTGCAAGATAACAAGACGGCGATCCTGCCGCGCGAGGGCATCGAAGTGATTCAGCGTGCGCTGGCCAGCGGCGCCGCGCAAGCGATCGTCTCGACCACCGATTTCCAGCAATTGCTGCGCAAGAACCGCACCCTGGCCGATGCCATGCTGGCCGATGCCGGCGACACCATGACAGCAGGCGATGCCGCGGCGGATGCTGCCACGGCGGACCTGAGCCTGTACGAACGCCCCAGCCTGTCCACCGAATACGTAGCGCCCTCGACGCCGGAGGAGAAACTGCTGGCTTCAATCTGGCAGGAGACCCTCGGCATCGCCAAGATCGGCGTCAACGACAACTTCTTCGAACTCGGCGGCGAGTCGCTGCTCGGCGTGAAGATCGTCGTCCAGGCCAAGAAGGCAGGATTGCTGATCGACCCCAAACAGATGTTCACCACGCCGACCATCGCGCAGGTGGCGCAATCCCTGCAGAAGTCTGGAGACGCAAGCGGGGCGACAGAACAGCTGCAAGGAAATGACGGGAAATCCGCCTCAACACCACAGCAATCGCGGCAGCGCATCACGCTCGACGCGGATGTGCTGGCGCGATACGGCATCGATCCGCAACAGGTGGAAGCCTGCTACGGCCTGACCGCGCTGCAGACGGAAATCTACCGGCGCTTCCGTGCCGGCAAGCATGGCAATGTCACGCAGGCGCTGTCGGTGATGGAAGGCCCGCTCGACCGCAACCTGCTGGAAAAGGCCTGGCAGGCCATGGTGGCGCGACACCAGCCGCTGCGCAGCCGCTTCCTCGACGATGCCGACGGCGCGCCAGTGCAGGTGGTATGCCGCGATGCCGATTTCGCCGTGACCGCGCTGGACTACTCGCAGCTCGACCCGGTCGCACAGCAGCAGGCGCTGCAGAACCTGATGGCGCGCGATCGTACCACCTACTATGATCTCGCGCAGGCGCCGGCGTTGCGGCTCTATCATGTCACCCTGGCGCCGCAAAGCCAGCGTTTCGCCGTGCTGCTGTCGCAGCACCAGATCATCCTCGACGGCTGGACTTCCAGCATGCTGAGCGCCGACTTGATGGCTTGCCTGTTCGCCATCGGCAGCGGCGCGGAACTGCCGCCGGCGCCCGACAGGAACGGTTTCGGCCGTTACCTTGACTGGCTCACCAGCCAGCCGGCGGCACGCGACGAAGCGCACTGGCGCGCGGTGTTCGCCGGTTACCGCCATGCCGATCCGCTGCGGCACTTGATGTCGCCGCAGCCGCTGCTGCCGGCCGGCACCGATGTCTACGGTGAACGGCAATTCACGCTCGATGCCGCATTCCTGCAGCAAGTGCAGGAATGCGCGCGCGCCACCCGCACCACCGCCAATGCCATCTACCAGGCGGCGTGGGCGCTTTCGCTCGCGCAACTGGCGTCAAGCCGTGACATCGTCTACGGCGTCACCGTGCACGGCCGCAGCGTCGACTACGAGGGCATCGGCGAGATCATCGGCCAGTGCACCAACTCGCTGCCGGTGCGCCTGGCGGTGACACCGGCATCCGGCGTGGCGGAATTGCTGCTGGCGGTGCATGAAGCCAACGCCAATGCGCAAGCCCACAGCGGCTTGCCGCTGGCGCGCCTGGCGGCGCTGGCAAGCGAAGCGGGCGAGGGGAACGAGGGCGTGGAAATTGCGCCGGAAGCCCTGTACTCGAGCAATTTCATTTTCGAAAATATCCCGCGCGCGCAATCCGGCGAATCGGCGCTGCCGATCCGTGCCGTCGCCGCCACCTGGGCCGATGGCTGGCATTTTCCGCTGCGCGTGTTCGTGGTGCCGGAAGAGCAGACCTGGGTGCGTCTCGCCTTCGACCGCAGGCACTTCAGGGAGGAGGATATCGCGCAGCTTGCCGATCGCTATCATCGCAACCTGGTAGCGATTGCCTCGGGTTACCAGCAGTCGCTTGCCACATTACTGGGTGAATAATCATGTCCGCAATACTGAAAAACATCGCAACTGCCGGCAGCCGCCCGCAAATCTACGGCTTGCAGGAATACGGCGAACCCGGCGTCGTGCCGGCGACGATGCATGCCTGGGTCATCGAAAAAAACCGTTTCGGCGAACCCCTGCAAGCCCTGGTGGAGCGGGTCGTGCCGGTGCCCGAAGTCGGCGACAACGACGTGCTGGTGCGGGTGATGGCGGTCGGCGTCAACTACAATACGGTGTGGGCCGGGCTGGGCCAGCCGATCAGCGTCTTCAATCTGCATGAACGCGATTACCACGTCCCTGGGTCGGATGCCTCCGGAATCGTCTGGCAGGTCGGCAAGAACGTCAGGAATTGCAAGGTCGGCGACGAGGTGATCGTCACCTGCTTCAGGCAATGCATGGAGCACGGCAACGGCGGCCTCAACAATCCCAACTTCGTCTCGTTCGACCCGATGAGCAGCCAGAATCACGCCATCATGGGCTACGAGACGCCGGACGGCACTTATGCGCAGTTTGTTTCGGCGCAGGCCCAGCAAATCCTGCCCAAGCCGAAACACCTGACCTGGGAAGATGCTGCCTCTTACATCCTGACTTATTTCACCGCCTACCGCATGCTGCTCACCCAGGCTGAAATCAAGCCGGGCGAACTGGTGCTGGTCTGGGGCGGCGCCGGCGGGCTCGGCACCTACGCGATCCAGCTGTGCCGCGAAATGGGCGCCGATGTCATCGCGGTGGTCTCCAGTGAAGAAAAGGGCAGGTTCTGCATGGACCTGGGCGCGCTCGGCTACATCAACCGCACCGAGTTCAAGGGCTATGAAGTCACTGACGTCGAATTTAACCATTACGAAACTACGGCCAACAATGCCCGCCGCAACCAGATGATGAAAGCCATGGGCAAGCGCATCTGGGAAATCTGCGGCGAGAAGCGCTCGCCCGACGTTGTGTTCGAACACGCCGGCCGGGAAACCTTCGCCACCTCGGTATTCCTGGCGGCGCGCTTCGGCCGCATTGTCATCTGCGGCGCTACCACCGGCTACGAACTGAGTTTCGACGTGCGCCACCTGTGGATGCACCAAAAGCGCATCCTCGGTTCCCATTACGCCAACTTCCTCGACTGCCGGCAGGCAAACACTCTGATCACCAGGGGCAAGGTGCGCGTCATCAACAGCCGCACCTATGCCTACCACGAGCTGCCGCAAGCCCATCATGACCTGTACAACAACAAGATCATCGGCAATGCCAGCGTGCTGATCATGCCCGGCGATGTGAGCGGCATGAAGACGCGGCAGGAAATCGAGGAGCGTTTTAGGGGAAGCAGGCCCCAGTGATCGCCGGCGCAGCCCCACGGCTGCAGCAAGCGGGCGCGGGGCCGGCGCAGCATCCGGTCAGCGCGATGCTTGCGCCGGGCGCGCCAGCGTATCCCGGCTATTGCCGGAGCCGGCATCGAGCGGACGGCTTTCCAGCGGCGGCGCGGGTGGCAAGCCGCTGGCTTCAAGAATTTCCTTTTCATCCAGGGTTTCGCGCGCCAGCAGCGCTGAAACCAGCCGGTCGAGATTGTCGCGATGCTGTTCCAGCAGGCGCCGGGCTTGCGCATGGCATTCCGAGATAATACGGTGCACTTCGGCGTCGATGCGGCGCGCGGTTTCCTCGCTAAAGGGCCTGCTGTTGCCGAATTCGGTGCCGAGGTAGGGATTCTGATGCGCCGCCAGCTGCACCATGCCGAGCGCATCGCTCATGCCCCAGCGCGTGACCATGCTGCGCGCCAGTTCGGTGGCCTGCTCGATATCGCCCTCGGCGCCGGTGGTCTTGCTGCCATAAACGATTTCCTCGGCCGCGCGGCCGCCCAGCATGCCGACGATCCTGGCGCGCAGGTAGGCTTCCGGGTAATTGTAGCGGTCGTTCTGCGGACGCTGGTAAGTCACGCCGAGCGCCTGGCCGCGCGGCACGATCGTCACGCGATTGACCGGATCGGCGCCTGGCACCAGCAGGCCGAGAATGGCATGGCCGCTTTCATGAAAGGCGATGCGCTCGCGGTCGGCGTCGCTCAGCAGGAGCGGACGTTCCGGCCCCAGCACGATTTTTTCCAGCGCATCCATGAAATCCTTCAGATAGACTTCATTCTGTTCGCGTCGCGCAGCCAGCAGCGCCGCCTCATTCACCAGGTTTTTCAGGTCGGCGCCGGACAGGCCCGGGGTATTGGCGGCAAGTTCCGCCATGCTGGCGTTGGCTGCCAGCGGCACCTTGCGCGTGTGGACCTTGAGAATGGCTTCGCGGCCATTCCTGTCGGGCAGGTTCAGCACCACGCGGCGGTCGAAGCGGCCCGGGCGCAGCAAGGCCTTGTCCAGCACGTCAGGCTGATTAGTGGCGGCCAGCACGATGATGCCTTCGCGGCTGGAAAAGCCATCCATCTCGGTGAGGATCTGGTTCAGGGTCTGTTCCTGCTCGCTCGAACCGCCCAGCGCCACCTGGCCGCGGGCGCGGCCGACACTGTCGATCTCGTCGATGAAGATGATTGCCGGCGCATTCTCGCGCGCCTGCTTGAACAGGTCGCGCACGCGCGCGGCGCCGACGCCGACGATCATTTCGACGAATTCGGCCGCGCTCATGGAAAAGAAGGGCACGCCGGCCTCGCCGGCCACCGCCCTGGCCAGCAGGGTCTTGCCGGTGCCGGGGGCGCCGATCAGCAGCACGCCCTTGGGCGCGGCGCCGCCCAGCCGCGTGTACTTGGCGGGATTGCGCAGGAAATCGACGATCTCGATCAGTTCGTCCTCGGCCTCATCGATGCCGGCGACGTCGTCAAAGGTGATCTTCGCATCGCTTTGCTGGTCGTAGCGACGCGCCTTGCTCTTGCCGATGCCAAACAGTCCGCCGCCGAGGCCGCCGCTCTGCTGCGACGCGCGACGATACAGCCAGACATAGAATGCGATCAGCAGGATGGCCGGACCGAATCCAAAGAGCAGGGTAGCCCAGCCGCTGCCATTCTGGATCGGCACCGCGCTGATTTCCACCTTGTTGTCGATCAAAAATTTTTCCAGTTCAGGGCCGACGAACTGCGGCAGGGTGGTGGTAAAAGTCTGGGCAGTACGCGGCTTGGCAGGCGGCGCATTCGCGCGCGTCCCGGCATTCTGACCGGCCCCCTTGTCGTCAGCAGCAGGCCAGGTCACCGGCGCGGCAAAGCGGCCTTCGATGCTGGCGCCCTGGCTGAAGATCGCCGTGACATTATTCTTGGCGACTTCCGTCTTGAAGACGGTATAGGGAATCGTGATGGGTTCATCCTGCATGGGGAACAGGACACGCATCAGCAGGTAATTGGCCAGCAATATGCCGACAAAAACCAGCCAGGTCCTGCGCGGCAGGCCATCCTGCCCGCCACCGCCAGGCGCTGGGCGGTTCGCCGCTGCGGGGTCGCGCTTGCTATCGCTCTGCTTTGGCCACTCCATGCTGCCTCCGACTCCAGGTGCCGCGCAACTGGGGTGCGCGTGCTAGGTTAACTGCCAGTTTAACGCCAATTTCTCCAGATCAGGCTATCCGCAAATTCATTCCTGCAATGGAGGATTGATTGAGCATTTCGAACTTTGCGCTCGTAACAGTGATCTTACTGATTTTCTCGCTTGAGAAAGCTCAATCAATATTTACCCGTGCTGCGCTATCGTGGCGTACGCCCATCATAAATTGTCAATGTGCATCTGGTCGATATCACGATGTTCTATGCCGCCGAGGGAGGAGGCGTCAGCTCCTACCTGAACGCGAAGACCCGCTGGCTCGCCCGTCGCAGCCACATTCAGCACACCATCGTCAGTCCAAGCGCCTGCAGCAGCAACCGCGCGCATTCCGTGATCAAGACTCCCAGCTTGCCTATTCCGGGCATCTCCGGTTACCGCATGCCGCGAACGATCGGCGCCGCCACCCGTGTGCTGCAACGCCTGCAGCCGGACCTGATCGAAGTGGGAGATACCTACCACTGCGCCTGGGCTGCCTTGCGGATGAGGCAGCAGTTCCAGGTGCCGGTAGTGGGTTTCTATCATTCCGACATGCCACAAATCATCGGACGTCGCCTGGGCAGCATGGCAGAGCGGGCCACGCAAATGTACCTGAAACATCTCTATCGGCAATTCGACATGGTGCTTGCGCCAAGCAAGACGATGGTCGAGCAACTTCAATCCATGGGCGTGCGCACCGCCGCGCATCAGCCGCTAGGCGTTGATACCTGGATGTTTTGCCCGCAACGGCGTGACCATAGCCTGCGTGCGCAATTACGCCTTCCGCCCGACACCCGCCTGCTGGTCTATGCCGGGCGATTCGCACCAGAAAAAAACTTGCACCTGCTGCTGGAAGCCGCCCATAAACTCGGGAAGCCCTATCATGTCGTCATGATCGGCAGCGGTGAAGAATTGCCTCGTTGCCGTCACGCTACCTACATTCCTTTCGTGCGCGATTTGCGCCTGTTGGCCCAATTGCTTGCCAGTTGTGACGTGCTGGTGCACCCGGGCGATTGTGAAACTTTCGGCCTGATCGTGCTGGAAGCGATGGCCTGCGGCTTGCCGGTGGTTTGCACGAACGCCGGCGGCGTCGCCGAACTGGTGGATGAACGCACCGGCCTGCTGGTGAGGCCGCGCAGCACAAGCGCGCTGTGCGAAGGGATCGAGGCTATTTTCCGGAAAGACCTGGCGCAACTGGGCGTGAATGCGCGCCGCAAAGTCACCAGCGAGTTCGACTGGGACCGCATCGTGCCGCAACTGCTGCACAGGTATGCCGGCCTGCTCGCCGGCTATCAACGGGAAGAACTGGAAGCGGGGCTCGCCTATGTCGCCAAGCGCCAATAAGGCCCTGTGCGTTTCGATCCATGACGTGGCGCCGGCGACATGGCCGGATTGCCTGCGCCTGCTCGAAGCGATCCGGGCGATCGGCAAGGTTCCTCTCACCTTGCTTGTCGTGCCGCAATATCATGATCGCCAGGAATGTCCGCAGCAGTACGAGAAAATGCTCGATGATCTGCTGGCGCACGGCCATGAGCTTGCTTTGCATGGCTATAACCACCTGGATACCGGGCCGGTGCGAGGCGGTTTTGGCGATCGCTTCATGCGTACCGTATATACGCAAATGGAGGGGGAATTCGCCGCCATCACCACCGGAGAAGCAAGGCGGCGGCTGGAACTCGGCCTTGCCTGGTTTCAGCAGCGAAACTGGCCTGTCACGGGCTTTGTGGCGCCGGCCTGGTTGCTGGGCGAAGGAGCGTGGTCGGCATTGCAGGAATTTCCCTTCGATTACACAACAACATGGGGACGGTTTTTCCTCTTGCCGGACCGGCAATCGGTGTTTGCGCCCAGCATGACCTATACCACCCGCAATGCGCCGGGCAGGTTGCTGTCTCCGCACTGGACCGATACGCTTGAAGTTTGTTCAAGAATGTCGCCGCTGGCGAGACTGAGCCTGCATCCGGGAGATGCGCGTTTTCCGCACCTGGTGAGCCATATCCAGCGCTTGCTGGAAAAATTGCTGGCATCGCGCGTGCCAGTCACCAAGGCGGCGTTCGCGCACAGCTTACGGCGACAAATCATAGGCGTCGAGCATGCGGCGAAGACGCCTACGGAAAGCCAGTATTGATGTCGAATCAAGCTGCCACGAAGAGCCTTCAGGCACTAATTCGCCGCCTTAAAGTCCTATTTGCTGGCGAAACGTCATCCGGAGTCATGACGATGAAGGACGAGAAATTCAACAATCGCCGCCAGGCAATGGGCAGGATTGGCGCTTTCGGCATGACCGGCCTGTTCGGTTTTGGCAGTCCCAGCGCCGCCTCCGGCGCATCCTCGGCCGTCGGCAAAGCGGAGAACACGGCAACGCCCGCCGCGCCAATGCCCGCATCGGCAGCCGGCAGCTGCATCCTGATTCCGTCCGAAACTGCAGGACCTTATCCCTTGCTGGCCCTCCTTGGCAATTCAGCCATGGTGCGCAAGGATATCCGCGAAGGCAAAGCCGGCATCCCGCTGACACTGGTGCTGAAGGTGCAAGACGTGAATCGGGCTTGCCGGCCGATTACCAATGCGGCAGTCTATATCTGGCATTGCGACAAGGATGGAGGATATTCCGGCTACAGCAACCCGGACAATGGCAGTCATGCGGGTGAAACGTATTTGCGCGGGATTCAGCTCAGCGATGCCAATGGTGAAGTCAGTTTCACCACGATCTTTCCGGGATGGTATCAAGGAAGAATCACCCACATCCATTTCCAGATTTACCTGAACGACAATCTGGATGCACGCGCCACCGCAACCAGCCAGCTGGCTTTTCCGCAGAAGATCACCAGGGCGGTCTACGATACGCCGCTGTATCGCAATCGCGGTCAAAACACGACCGTTGCGGATTTCAGCGAGGATGGCATATTCAGCGACGGCGCGGCCTATCAAATCGCGGCGGTTTCCGGTGATCCTGCGCAAAGCCTGCGAGCAACCCTGACTGTCGGCATTTCGGGGTAGTCAACCGGTCAATGGTCGCTGCCTTTCATCCTTCATTCATTACTGCCGAAGTCGTCAGCAATCAGAAGAAGCAATCATCTGAAGTAATGATCTGTATAAGGCAGGGCGCAGGAATTATATTTTCCTAGAGAGAACCATTCCTAGACGCAACTGTCTGTTAGTGCTCATCCTCATTCCTATGAGCACTAAATGCATTACCCTACGCGATTCCTGCCGCGCTCAAGCGTCGAGAGATTCACTTGTGCTTTCATTATCGGTCTTGCCCTGAGCGCCTGTGGCGGAGGAGGGGGTGGCGCGCAAGAGGGAGCTGCCATCTCTCCAGTCACCGCCGCAAAAACGCCTGACACAACTGCAGACGTGCCGTCCAACCCTTCGCAAATTATTGCCGCCCCCGATCCCTCCGATCCGGAAACGATTAATGATTCATCCGCGAAATTATTGATTTCGGAAATCGGACCGAATTATTACGTCAATGATGTCGCCTGGTTTGAACTTTACAATCCGGAGGACCGAGCGGTCAGCTTGTCCGGATATACATTGCGCAGCAGTCATGTTGACCTCAGCGCAAATACCATGTCGCTTGCTCCAATGACATTCAATTTACCCACCGCCACGATTCCAGCCAAAGGCTATCTGGTCATCGCCGGCCGGGTATATGACAACCTGAAAAACAACCGGCAGATTGTCTATATCGCCAATGACCGTTACGTGCCATTCTGGACTGCCAGCGGTTCGCTGGAACTGGTGGCAGGCGGAAAAACCGTTGACTTCATCCGCCTTGGCGCCTCGACTGCCGCCCCGCTGAATGCTTCCGCATGGGGCGGAGCGAACGTGGCGAACCTGCCTTCCGGCGTGAATGAATATGGCCGCGCCATCGTGCGCCTGGCTTCCGGCGCGTTGGCCGATAGCGATAGCGCACGCGACTGGTCTCTGGTCAATTTTGCCACCCCGGCGGGGATGAATGATGTCGAGCCGGGCGTAATCGATTCGGATCGCGATGGCATCCCGGATAGCGCGAAGGCGCAGGGCGGCACCTATGCCGGCCTGGATCTCTACGCCATGGGCGCGCGCAGCGGCCAGCGGGATCTGTTTGTTGAAATCGATTACATGAGCAGCACCGACCCTGGCATTACGCCGCGACGCGAGGCGCTGCAAAAACTGGTGGCTGCCTTCGCCGAAAAGAATGTCGCTGTCCATATCGACACCGGAAATCTGCATGGTTCCGTTTTCGACCCGGCGCAATTCAATCTCGGCGGAGGAAATCAGATCGAGTATGCTTCCTGCATTGAACTGGCTGCGGATAGCGAATATACGGCGCCGGGCTGCACTTCGTTCTACGATTTCAAGAGCCGGCATTTTGATGTTCGCCGCAAATTCCTTTTCCATTATGCGGTATTTGCCAATTCACTGAATCCCGGCGGGGGCGCCGGCCCTTCCGGCATGGCCGAGATGTATGGCAATGACTTGATCGTCACGCTCGGCAATTACGGATTGAATACGTCGCCAGGCGTCGGCATGAATCTGCTGGTCAATCTGCAGGCCAGCACGCTCATGCATGAACTGGGACACAACCTCGGCTTGCGCCATGGCGGCAATGAAGACTTGAATTACAAGCCGAATCACTATAGCGTGATGAATTACATGTACCAGTTTGCCGGCCTGAGCGAAACGCCGGACAGCATCTTTGCGGCTGAACGATATTATCTGGCCAACAATCTGAAAGGAAAGACCTACTGCAACCTAGTGGAGAATTCGCCTTGCAGCAGCAATTTCAAGATAAGTTATTCCAACGGCAGCAGCATCAATCTGGACGAAAGCAATCTTCTGGAATCGGCCAATATCGGCAGGGGAAGCGTGCCGGGCGCGTATGCGGACTGGAATGACGATGGCGTGTTGAGCGTTGCCACATTCCCGCACAATATCACGCCACTGAACGACAGCAACATGACTATCCTGCGCGATTATGACGAGTGGAGCAATCTGGTGTTCGCCTTTTCGCGCCATTTTGCCGGCGCGGTGACCGGCAACACCTTTGCCAGACGGGCAAGCCCGCCGCGTCCAAATCCGATGAACCAGCGGCCGGCAAACAAATTGCCAGAAGTGTCTCTGCCTGTTTCGCTGCAAGACGCAATCTGTCATTCCGACCGGGATTGCCATGCGAAGGAGAATAGATGAGCCCCGGCGGGCGTACCATTACCCACTGGCTGTTCGTGCTAACCGCCCTGGCCGGAACGCCCTTGGCAAATGCCCTCAGTATTGAAGGTTTGCCGCCTTTGGCGCCGCTGACGCTGCGCGAAGTCAGCGCGAGCGTGCTTCAGCAGAAGCTGGAAATTGCCTACCCGGGCGGTAGCTTGCGCATTCATCCCTGGCCGGAATTTCTTCCGGCGCAAATGACTGGTCAGGTGCTTCAGGCCGAAAGGCAGTTATGGCCGGCCGGGCCCTCCGACCAGGCATCCTTTGCGCATGCAGGAGAACGGCTGCCCTGGCTCATTCTCGGCAGCCAGAGCAGGCCGACCACGCGCGTGATTGGCAACTGGCATCTCCAAAGAAGCGATGGCAGCTGGTATTTGGCTAATGGCATGCAACAAATGCTTTTAGCTGACAAGCCCGGCACAAGCCTGCCGGTACGTATCTCCGCATGCGATACGTACTGGGATGTCTACCTGCTTGATGCCAACCAGCAAAAAACGCCTGGCACCGCCTCCATCGAGCGCGAGCCGCGCATTTCCTGGGCTGCAGTACGACGATAAGGCAGTGCGGCGATAAGCCGGTGAAACCTTTTATCCGTAATTTGTTCGATATGTTTACTCGATAGCCCACTGGCTGGTCGATGGCGTTTGTTGGCTCAAAGAAAACAAGTCTCTTTTAGCGAAGCGTCATGGATCAGCGGACAAGGCCATTCGAGTTTTTTCATTCAATGAAAACAAGGAGATCAATATGTACCGCGAATCACATGGCCTGTCTCGTGCCACCTGGGTCGTTGGCGCCGCCGCGCTCGGCGCAGCAGCGATGTATCTTTTCGATCCGGATCATGGAAGGCGCCGCCGCGCAGTTGCCAAGGACAAGGTCTATAGCGCCGGTGTCAAAACCCGCAAGGAAGCGGAGCGCAAGGCGCGCGACCTGAGCAACAGGGCTCGCGGCGTGTTCGCAGAAACAAGGCAGAGGATGCCGGAAACGGAAGAAGAACAGGCTGGATCGCAATCGTCAAATCCCTGACCACAGCGTTGCCGACATGAGGCAGCGACAGCAATAGTCGCTGCCTTTTTCATGCATTGTCCTCATCTTGCCGGGTGAAGTTTCCTGGCCGGTGTGCCTGCTCCGAATGGCGGTGAGCGCCATGCCTGCCATGACCATGGCCGCCATGCATCAGGTGCATCAAAGGGCAAAGAAGCAAAAGCAGATATGGCCATGTTTGACCGAGATGGGTCCAGTGCTCCCGGATCAGATAAAACGCCACGACCAGGCCCACCATGAGGAGCGCAACGCCGCCGCTGGATTTCCAGAACGGGCCTGGTTTTTCCGATTGTTCGGAATGATTCTGGTGCTGCGTCATTTTTGCCTCCTACAGTTGTATTGCAAGGGCTGTCCCGTTTTGTGCCAGGACCAGTCCGCCTCGGCCTCGTCTGAGCCAGTCAGGCCGAATCCGCTCTAGATAATTACGCCAGCTTCATGTCCTTATTTTCCTGTTCCACGCAGGCGCAACGCATTGGTAATGACTGACACCGAACTCAGGCTCATTGCCAGCGCGGCGATGATGGGCGACAGCAGTTGACCCGTGAACGGATACAGCAAGCCGGCCGCCAGCGGGATGCCGAGGGTGTTGTACACGAAGGCGAAGCTGAGGTTCTGATGCATGTTGCGCACGGTCGCCACGGAAATCTCGCGCGCCCGCGCAATCCCGCGCAAGTCGCCCTTGACCAGGGTCACGTGGGCGCTGTTCATCGCCACATCCGTGCCAGTGCCCATCGCGATGCCGACATTGGCTTTCGCTAACGCCGGAGCATCATTGATGCCGTCGCCCGCCATGGCCACAATCCTGCCTTCGGACTGGTAGCGTTCCACCAGCTTGAGTTTATCCTGTGGCTTTACCTCGCCATAGACTTCGGCAATGCCGAGCCTGCTTGCAACGGATTTGGCGGTCGTCAGGCCGTCGCCAGTCGCCATGACCACCATCAGGCCCGTCTGCTTCAGCAGATCCAGCGCTTCCGGCGTGGTTGCCTTGACCGGGTCGGAGACGGCGACCAGGCCAAGCAGTTGTCCATCCGCTGCCAGGTACATGACGGAGGCGCCTTCGCCACGCAGGCTTTCAGCCTGGGTGGCGAGGCCGTGCCAGTCGACCTTTTCATCGTCCATCAGTTTGGTATTGCCCAGCGCAAGGCGGTGACCGGCCACCATGCCGCGCACGCCGATGCCGGAAGACGACTCGAACGACTCCGGCTTGTGCAGTTCGAGGCCGCGCTTGCGTGCTTCGGCGACGATGGCGTGGGCCAATGGATGCTCGCTGCCCTGATCGATGCTGGCAGCGGCCAGGAGAACCTCATCTTCGGTAAAGCCGGGGGCAGGGATGACGCGGTCAAAGGCGGGTTTCCCTTCGGTCAGGGTGCCGGTCTTGTCGACAATCAGGGTGTCGACTTTCTTGAATCCTTCGATGGCCGCGGCATCGCGGAACAGGATGCCCTGGGTGGCGGCTCGGCCGGTGGCGCCCATGATCGACATCGGTGTTGCCAACCCTAATGCGCACGGACAGGCGATGATCAGCACCGCCACCGCGTTGACAAAGCCGAATACCCAGCTTGGCGCGGGGCCGAAGAGGCCCCAGACGACAAAGGTGAGAAGTGCGATGACGGCGACGACGACCACAAAATAGCCGGCCACCACATCGGCAAGTCGCTGCATCGGCGCGCGCGAACGTTGTGCCTGGGCCACCATCTGTACGATTTGCGAAAGCATGGTTTGCGATCCGACCACTTCCGCGCGCATCACCAGGCTGCCGCTGGCGTTGAGCGTGGCTCCAATGACCTTGTCACCCGGTCGCTTGGTAATGGGAATCGGTTCGCCGGTCAGCATCGATTCGTCCACCGCGCTTTCGCCCTCCAGGACAACGCCATCGACCGGCACTTTCTCACCCGGACGAATGCGCAATGTGTCGCCGATATGCACATGCGTCAGCGGAATGTCTTCTTCGCTGCCATCCGGCTGGATGCGGCGTGCTGTTTTGGGCGAGAGTCCCAGCAAGGATTTGATGGCCGCCGAGGTTTGCGACCGCGCTCTCAATTCGAGAATTTGCCCAAGGAGTGTCAATGAAACGATGACTGCAGCAGCTTCATAATAGACACCGACACGGCCATCCTGCCTGAATGTCACCGGGAACAGTCCAGGCGCGAATGTGGCGGCGATGCTGTAACCAAAGGCGGCAGCAACACCCATCCCGATCAGGGTCCACATGTTGGGACTGCGGTTGATGATGGATTGCACTCCGCGCGCAAAAAATGGCCATCCTGCCCACAACACCACCGGGGCGCTCAGCGCCAGTTCAATCCAGTTCTGGTACGGGATGCCGCCGTGGATGAACTGATGGGCGCCCATCGCCAGCACCGTCACCATCACCGTCAATGGCAGCGTCCACCAGAATCGCCGCCGGAAATCCTTCAACTCGGGATTTTCCTCTTCCTCCAGCTCAGGTATCAGCGGTTCCAGGGTCATGCCGCAGATCGGGCAATTGCCTGGCTGCGGCTGCCGGATCTGCGGATGCATCGGACAGGTGTAAATCGTTCCGGCAGGCGCTTCCTGAGCTGGCTGCGGTTGCGGCTGCCGGGCTGCGGGGCTTGCATATTGTTGCGGACTGGCGCGGAACTTGTCCATGCAGCGCGCACTGCAGAAATGATAGTCCTTGCCCGCATAGTCGATTTGCATGTCCGGGTCTGCGGCGACTTTCATCCCGCATACCGGGTCGGTAAATGGCTTTTCCAGATTCACGAGCATCTCTGCATCATGACCATGCTCATGATGGTGAGCATGGTCATGATGGGGGTGGATGTCATTTTTCATTTTGCTATCCTTGCTATTTGGTGAGCCGGGATGCCGGGATAAGCGATCGCGCTATTTTCTGGGCATGTGGGTTCCCATGTGCTCCTGCATCATCTGCATCATTTCCATGTAATGCTGTTTCATTTCTGGCGACATTGACTTCATATGCTCGGCCATTAAGGCTTTTCGTTCTTCTGGCGTTTTGCCGCTCATCGTTTTCATGTGCATATCGCACATGGATTTCATTTCAGCATCAGACATCATCATCATGCCTTTATCCATTTGACCTTCCTTCATTCCCATGTGTCCCTGCGTTGCGGCGGGAGAGGCTGAGGATTCGGGATGGTGTTGTCGATGCTGCGTTGCCTGATCCGTCGCGCAACCGGCCAAAGTCGCTGCAACAAGCAGAGCGGCGGGCAAGAATGCTTTTGTAAACTTCAATTTCATGATGTGTTCCTTTATAGGAAGGTCATTCGTCATTGGTGCTGAAAAGGTGAAGAGCAGTTTCGATATTGTCACCATGCTAAATACCAGCTTGCAAAATCCGGTTGACTCAAATCAAATGGCCTTGGGGGGCGAACTTCCATGTATTGTCCGATTCTCCATCGACGCAAGCCTTATTGGGCTAACCAGTTTTGTCGAAAACGATGTGCGTGAACAACCGTAACTTGGTAATGCCATCGACGAAGGCGACGACTCCAGCAATTTTCCGTATTTCTTGAAGTAAGGCGCAGGAATGATGGTGAACAGATAGCAAGGAATAAACCACGTCAATGTAGAGCTACCACCGGCATAAGCACTGAGGCAAAAACCCGCATGCTTGCCGGCTCTCCGCAACTAAATAAACTGCATACCCGGCCGATAGCCGTCGGCATGCGTCCCGCCCAGTCCCCTGACGGGCGAGTGTCGGTAGTATTGTCCAGGCGTTCGAACTACTTTGATTCTTGGCGTGGCGGAAAAATTGGAATTGGTATAATCTTGCGTCGATTTCTCAATCGGATTGCTCGTGCGCCGCCTTGTTTGCATTTTCCTTCTGCTGCTATTGCCCTTGCATGCTTACGCCACGCAAGGCGGAATATCGCCTTTAGGAAAAATATTCGACCTGGCTCACGAAATCGAACATCTCGATGGCGCCAACCACCATCATCATGGCGATGACGGCTCGGTGCATTATGACGATTCCAGCGAATCCGCCCAGCACCATGCCGAACATGCGAATGCTGGCCAGGCGATGGCTTTGCCATCGACGATTACCCCTCAATTTGCGCTCACGGCGCGTACAGCTGTCAGGGTGGAGTTAAGGGAGTACATCCCTGACCACGTGCCCGAGCAACCCCAGCGTCCTCCACAAGTTCTCGGCTGAATTGCCGAGGATATTCTTGCACTTTTGATATTTTCCATGTCATTTTCCGTGGTGTAATGCCATGCGGTGTGCAGTGTCGTCGGTCTGTTTATCCAGAAACCGAATGGAGATTGCATGCGTACTCATTATTTGATTCACCGTATTTGTTTTATGACGGCGCTGGTGCTGGCTGCGCCGGGTGCGCTGTCGCAAATCGCATCACCGGATTTAAAAACCGCCGTCGACGCCGCCTGGCAACGCTCGCCCCAGGGGCGCATGCTGGAGACACGGCGCGACGAAATGCTGGCAGGGCACGAAGTCGCCCGCACCTGGATTGCCGGCTCGCCATCGATTGGGTTATCTCAGCGCAGTGACCGCTGGACCGACCAGAATGGCGTGCGCGAAACGGATATTTCTCTTTCTGCGCCGGTCTGGCTCCCCGGCCAGAAATCGGCCCGCGAAGCATTGGCGCACACCAGTGCCGATGCGCTGGAAGCGCAAATTACCGAAGCAAGGCTGGCCATCGCGGGGGAAGTGCGGGAACGCCTGTGGGCGCTTGCCGCTGCCCGCGAATCCCTGGTGGAAGCGCGAGATCATCAACACCATCTGGAGGGACTTGCCGAGGAAGTGATGCGTCGTGTCAAAGCTGGTGACCTGGCGAAAACCGACGGCTTGCTCGCCCAACAGGAAGTCCTTGCCGCCAAGGCTGCGGTGTCGGCGGCGCAGGCAAAAGTGCAGGAGGCGCTAGCCCGATACCAAACGCTGACCGGCCAGCAGGATAGTCCCATGCCGCAACCGGAACCGGTCGGCAAGGTCATGCAGGAACCGCATCCACGCATCATGGCTGCCCGTGCCGCGCTGCAGCGCTCCGAGGCATCCCGGGATGTCGTCAACCGGACTCGCAGCGATCCTCCGACCTTCGGCGTATCGTACCGCCGCGAACGGGACCGGCCGGCCACTCCCACCAGCAGCAGCGTTACCTTTGGCGTGCAAATCCCGATTGGCACGGCTGCGCGCAACCGCCCCCTCGAAACGGCGGCGCAAACGCAAATCGCCAGCGCCACGGCCGAGGTGGCGCAAACCGAAGCCAGCGTGCGTGCCGATGTGGGCCTCGCACGTGAGCAATTAGCAACGGCAGCACGCGCGCTGGAAGCCGCTGTTCAGCGCGCTTCCTTGACGCGCGAGCATACGCAACTCATCGAAAAAGCCTTCCGCCTGGGAGAACGCGGGTTGGCGGAATTGCTGCGCTCGCAGGCGCTGGCGCACGAAGCCGACGTGGGCGAACGCCAGCAACGCGTCGCCGCAGGATTAGCCCATGCCCGATTGAATCAAGCCCTAGGAATCATGCCATGAATCTCATTAAAGCCTTTCTCATCTATTTCCTGACCATGTCTGCCGCATGGGCAGCGCCCGGCGCCCACGGTCCCAACGGCGAGCATCTGGATGTCCCCGCCGGTGGACACGTGCATTCCGATGCCGGGCCGCGCATCGACACGTTTACCGAGTCATTCGAACTCGTCGGCCATTTGCAGGATGGCGAACTGTCCATGCTCATCGACCGCTATGAAACCAACGAGCCGGTATTGAACGGCATGCTGGAAGTCGAGTTCAATGGCTTGAAAGCGCCCGCGAAGTTCCATGCCGACCATGGCGACTATGCCGTTGACGATGCCAATTTACTCAAGGAGCTCGCCAAGCCCGGCAAGCATTCCCTCTTATTTACCCTGACTGTCGGAGAAGAAAGCGACCTTCTGGAAGGCACGCTGGAAGTCACGGGCAACGAAGATGCCCATGGCGCCGACGATGCGCACGGCCCCAAGTTTTCGCTCAGGAACTGGGCCTTCGGCGGCGTGCTGCTGGCCATCGTGCTGGTAGCCATCGTCATCCTCATGCTTCGTCGCAAATCGAATTCAGGAAAGTGAAAAGATCATGATGACTAAAGCAGTTTTTTCTCTCATCACCCTGATTGCTGCAGGCCTGCTGTCTTCGGCCAGCATTGCCGCGCCGGGCGCCCATGGCCCCGGTGGCGAGCATCTGGATGCCCCGGCATCCACTAACGCCTCCGGCCTGGCGCGCTTGCCGGACGGTAGCGTCAACGTGCCGAAGCAGGCCCAGCGGAGCATGGCGATTCGGACCATGATGGCGCGCGAAGCGGAGCACCCGCTGACCGTTGAACTGAATGGCCGCATCGGGATTGACCCGAATGCCGGCGGCCGCGTGCAGGCACCGTATACCGGCCGCATCGAGCCGGGCCCCAAAGGTCTTCCCTTGGCGGGCCAGCGCGTCGAGAAAGGGCAGGCGCTGGTGCGCATCCGCCCGGTCGGCGAAGCCATCGATCGCGCCAATCAGCAAGCCCAGTTGGCTGAAATACGCGCCAACCGCACGCTGGCCGAGCAGCGGGTGAAGCGCCTGGCATCCCTGGAAGGCACGGTGCCGCAAAAGGAAATCGAGGCGGCACGCGCGGAACTGGCAAGCCTTACCGGTCGCGAGCGCGCCGTCAGCGCCAGCGTCGACGGCAGCGAAGCCATCACGGCGCCGGCCTCGGGCATCGTCGCGTCGGCCAATGTCCTGAACGGGCAAATCGTGGACGCGCGCGAGATACTCTTCGAAATCATCGAGCCCAGCCGCCTGGTCGTCGAAGCGACCACCACCGATGCCTCGCTCGCCGGGCGCATAGCCACGGCCACGCTGGCCGGATTCCCCGGCGTCGAACTCAGCCTGCTCGGCGGCGGGCGCAGCTTGCGCGATGGCGCCTTGCCGGTCAATTTCCGCGCCACGGTGAAAAATACGGCACTGGCCATCGGCCAGCCGGTGACCGTCGTGGCCAAGCTCAACGACATGGTGAAAGGGATTGCCTTGCCTGCGGAAGCCCTGGTGCGCAACCCGGCCAACCAGTTCATCGTCTGGATCAAATCTGGGGCGGAGCGGTTTATCGCCCAGCCGGTCGAGGTCAAGCCGCTCGACGCCAGGACCATTGTGGTGGTGAAGGGACTGGCTGCGGACAATCGCGTGGTCGTCTCCGGTGCTTCCCTCATCAACCAGATCAGGTAGGGGCGCCCGCATGTTTAATGCAATAGTTCGTTTCAGCCTCACCAACCGCCTTTTCGTTCTGGCGGCGGCTCTGCTATTGGTGGTGTACGGCACGCTGATGGCATCACGCACGCCGGTCGATGTCTTTCCGGACCTGAACAAGCCCCTGGTCACCGTCCTGACGGAAGCCGGCGGCATGGCGCCCGAAGAGGTCGAGCAGCTCGTTTCCTTTCCCATCGAGACTTCCCTGAACGGCATGCCTGGCGTGACGCGCGTGCGTTCCGTCTCCGGCGTCGGGCTGTCGATCGTCTATGCCGAGTTCGACTGGGGCACCGATATCTACCGCAACCGCCAGCTCGTCTCTGAACGGCTCGCGCTCGTCAAGGAACAGCTGCCGAGCGGGATCGCCCCGATCATGGGGCCGGTGTCGTCGATCATGGGCGAAGTCATGCTGATCGCCTTGCCGATCGATGTCTCGAAAGCCGATCCGATGCAGGCACGGGAGTACGCCGACTTCGTCTTGCGGCCGCGGCTGCTGTCGATTCCTGGCGTTTCCCAGGTCATCCCCATCGGCGGCGAGGTCAGGCAGTTGCGCGTCGAGCCGGATACGGCGCGCATGGCGCAGTTCAATGTCACGCTCGACCAGGTCAAGTCGGCGCTGGAAGGCTTCGCCGCCAACACCAGCGGCGGTTTCATTGACCTCAACAGCCGCGAGTACCTGATCCGCAATCTCGGCCGCACCAACCGCCTGGAAGATATCCAGGGGCTGGCGGTTGTCCATCGCAACGGCAACCCGATATTGCTGGAACAGGTTGCCGCAGTCCGGTATGCGCCGGCCTTCAAGCGGGGCGACGCCGGCATGAATGGCAAGCCGGCGGTCATCGTCAGCGTGCAAAAGCAGCCTGCGGCCGATACGGTGAAGCTGACGCAGGAAATCGAAACGGCGCTGACGGAACTGAAACAGGGGCTGCCGACGGGGCTTTCTGCGCCGGAAGTGCTGTTCCGCCAGGCCAATTTCATCGAGGCGTCCATCAACAATGTCGTGGAAGCGCTGCGCGATGGCGCCATCCTGGTCGCCATCATCCTGTTTGCCTTTCTGCTGAACGTCAGGACGACCGCGATTTCACTGATTGCCATCCCGCTGTCGCTGGCCGTCACCATGGTTGTCTTCAAATTGCTGGGGCAGTCTATCAACGTCATGACGCTGGGCGGCCTGGCCATTGCCATCGGCGAGCTGGTGGATGACGCGGTCGTCGATGTGGAAAATATCTTGCGGCGGCTGAAGCAGCGCAGCGGCGGCGCCAATCCGCTGTCGGTGCTGGAAACCATTTGGCGGGCATCTGTCGAGGTACGGTCCGGCATTGTCTATGCCACGATCATCGTGGTGCTGGTCTTCGTGCCGCTGTTTGCCTTGCCGGGCATCGAAGGCCGTCTGTTTGCGCCGCTGGGCATCGCCTACATCGTCTCCATCCTGGCGTCGATGCTGGTGTCGATGACCGTTACGCCAGCGCTGGCGTACTATCTGCTCCCGAACATGAAGCAGCTGGCGCATGGCGACAGTCCGCTGGTACGCCATCTCAAGGAATGGGATGCCCGTATCCTCGCCTGGTCGTTTCCGCGTGCAAAGGTCATTCTGGCTGTTGCTGCCGTCGCAGTCATTGTGGCGGCCGCCTCCGTGCCATTCTTTCCGCGTGCCTTCCTGCCGCCGTTTAACGAGGGCTCGCTGGTGATGGGGATGACCTTCACGCCGGGGACGTCGCTTGCCGAAGCCAACCGCATGGGCGCGCTGGCGGAAACGCTGACCAAGGAAGTTCCCGAGGTTATCAAGGTGGGGCGTCGCACCGGCCGTGCCGAACTCGACGAGCATGCGGAAGGCGTGCATTCGGCGGAAATCGATGTCGACCTGAAGCGCTCGCAGCGGGACCGCGAAGAGGTCATGGCCGACATCCGTTCGCGCCTGGCTGTCATTCCGGCATCCATCGCCATCGGCCAGCCGATTTCGCACCGGCTGGACCACCTGCTGTCCGGGGTGCGGGCGCAGATCGCCCTGAAAATCTATGGCGACGACCTTGACACCCTGCGTGGCCTGGCGGAAACCCTACGCGGCAGGCTGGCCAATGTGCCAGGTCTGGTCGACCTGTCGGTCGAGCGCCAGGTGCTGATCCCGCAAATCAAGGTAAGGGTCGATTACCGCAAAGCGGCACAGTATGGCCTGGCGCCCGGGCAAGTGCTGGCCGCGCTGCAAACGCTGTCGGAAGGGGCGCGTATCACCCAGGTCGTCGACGGCCCGCGTCGCTTTGATTTGATGGTGCGCTTGCCGGACGACAGCCGCTCGCCGCAGGATCTGGCGCGCGTCATGCTCGATAGCCCTGTCGGACGGGTTCCCTTGTCGGCAGTTGCCACGGTAGAGGAGGGCGATGGACCGAACCAGATCGGCCGGGAAAACGGCCGGCGCCGCATCGTGGTGTATGCCAATACCGACGGTTCCGATATGTCGCGCGTCATTGGCAACGTGCGCAAGGCGATCGCCGCCACCCCGCTGCCGGGCAATTATTTTGTCAGTATCGAAGGGCAGTTCCAGGCGCAGGAGCAGGCAATGACACTGATTGTCGGCTTGTCGCTGGCATCGCTGGCCATGATTTTCCTGGTGCTGTATTCGCGCTACAGGTCGGGCGTGCTGGCCCTGGTCATCATGGGCAATATTCCCTTTGCACTGATTGGCAGTGTCATTGCGATGTGGATTGCCGGAGTGTCGCTTTCGGTCGCATCAATGGTGGGCTTCATCACCCTGGCCGGTATCGCAACGCGTAATGGCATTTTGAAGGTCAGCCATTACATCAATCTGTGCAAGTTCGAAGGCGAAACCTTCGGCATACCGATGATCGTGCGGGGCTCGCTGGAGCGCCTGACGCCGGTGTTGATGACGGCGCTGGTAGCGGCCTTTGCCCTGGTGCCGTTGCTGCTGGCGGCCGATGCTCCCGGGAAGGAAATCCTGCACCCGGTGGCGGTCGTGATTTTTGGCGGCCTGGTCAGCTCGACCATTCTGGATTCGCTGCTGACCCCGTTGATTTTCAGGCTGGTCGGGAAAAAGCCGCTCGAAAAGCTCGTGTCAGGAGAGCATACAGAAGCATTTTAAATGGGCTATGACGGCGGCGCCCATGTCAGAGCCGCCGCACTCTAGGAGAATGCAATGAAAAAATTGATGGCCCTTGTGGCAATGGCAGTAACGGTGGCGGTATCGGGCAACGCCCTGGCTCACGGCGACAAGCCCAGGCATGGCGGCATCGTGCAAAGTGCCAGCGACCTGGGTTTTGAGCTTGTCAACAAGGATGGCAAGGCCACCCTCTATGTGGAAGACCATGGCAAGCCGGTATCGACGGCCGGCGCCGCCGGCAAGCTGACCGTCTTGAACGGCGCCGAGAAAACCGAGGTGGCGCTGGAGCCGGCTGGCGAGAATACCCTGGTGACCAAAGGCGAAGCAAAGCTGGTGAAAGGCACCAAGGCTATTGCGGCCGTGACGTTTGCGGACAAGAAGACGGTGAACGTGCGGTTTTCGGTGAAATAATATTCGATCGGCGCCGCCCTTATTCAACGCAGCCTTAATCGATACTGCACGACTGAATCGAATAAACTTGTAATAAGCGGCGGTGATGTGCGACCAGCACGGTTCATGCTGAAGAGAGGATCGGGTATACTGAATATTGCCATGCAACAACTCGTCCGTTATCCTCACTTTTGGGCAATACTGCGCGTCGCCGTCCTATCGGTAATCTTGCTCTGTTCGACGGGTGCATACGCAAGTAATGTCGTCGTCGGCGTGTTTGCGTACCAGGGCGAACGCGCGGCGATTTCCGACTGGTCGCCGGTAATCGCTCACCTCAATACGGCGTTGCCGGAGTATCGCTTTCGTGCTGAGCATTTCTTCGATGCCGAAGGCATGCGCAAGGCAATCGCGGAAGGCCGCGTCGATCTTGTCATCACCAATCCCGGTTACTACGTGACGATGGAGGCCGAGTTCGGCATCAGCCGCATTGCGACCCTCGTCTCCTCGCATATCGGTACGGCCAAACAGGCGATCGGCTCCGTTGTCATTGCGCGCGCCGACAGTGACCTGCGCGATTTGTCCGGGCTTGCCGGGAAAAGCGTCGCGGCCGTGGCGCCGGATGCGTTCGGCGGCTACCTCATCGCGGCAAGAGAACTTTTGCGCCTCGGCGTCGTTCCTGACAAAGACCTCGCGGAGACCCGCTTTGTCGGATTGCCCATGGCGAAGGTGATTGACGCCGTCAAGCGCGGCGAAGTCGACGCCGGCATCATCCGTACTTGTCTGCTCGAGCAGATGGCGGAACAGGGATCTCCGGATGTCGCCGCACTCCGTGTCCTATCTCCGCGGAAGGTGGAGGGATTTCCCTGCGCATTATCAACCGCACTGTACCCGGACTGGCCGATTGCCGTCACTCGCCAGACGGATCCGGCGATAGCCAAAGCGGTCGCGCGCGCATTGCTGGAGATGCCGGAAACGAAGGACGGCCCAAGCTGGACCGTGCCGGCCGATTATCAGCCGGTGCACGACTTGTACCGCGAATTGCACGCTGGTCCCTATGCCTACCTGCGCGACATTACGCCGCAAGGACTGGCGCTGCGTTTCTGGCCGTGGCTGCTCGGTCTCACGCTGTTGCTGGTTGCCTGGGTCGTGCACACGATACGCGTCGAGTACCTGGTGCAGCGGCGCACCACCGAGTTGCACGATTCGTTACGCGCACGCCAGGCCGCCGAAACGAAGATGCGGGAAAGCCAGGAGCAGATGGAGCACCTGTCGCGGCTGTCCGTCCTGGGCGAACTGTCGGGCAGCCTGGCGCATGAAATCAATCAGCCGCTGACCACGATTGGCACCTATGCGCGCACCGTGCTGCGCCTGCAGTCGAACGGTGCGCTGACGCCTGATGCGGTGACGGAAGCCTGCACGGAAATCGCCGACGAAGCCGAGCGCGCCGGTGGAATCGTCCAGCGCATCCGCCATTTTTCCAGGAAGCGCGCAGCCGCGCGTGACAAGGTGGACCTCGCCGCCATTGCGGAAGAAGCTCGGCGCCTGATCGTCGGCATGATGGCATGGACGCCGGATGTTCACATCGATGACCGCACCCAAGGCTCGGCGCTAGTCCTGGCCGACGGTCCGCAGATCCAGCAGGTGCTGCTGAACCTGATCAAGAATGCCATCGATGCCAGCCGCGACCTGGCGCCGGAGCGTCAGCACATCCAGGTTGTCATCGAACCTGCCGACAAGCGCATGCTGGTCCGCGTGATCGATAGCGGCGGCGGTCTCGACGATGACCAGTTCGCGCACCTGTTCGAGCCGTTCTTCACGACCAAGCCTGACGGCCTCGGCCTCGGCCTGCCCATCTGCAAGACCATTATTGAAGCGCACGGTGGCCGTCTTTGGGCGGAACGAAACAGCGGCGGCGCCGGCATGTGTTTTTCCTTTTCCTTACCCAGCCATGAACATTCCTCCTGACTGTTGCCTTGTGCATGTTGTCGATGACGACGCCGGCCTGCGCCGGTCGCTCCGCTTCCTGTTGCAGTCGGTGGGCTGGAAGGTGCAACTGCATGCTTCCGCCGAAGAGTTCCTGCAGACGGTCACGGAACCGACGCAGCCGTGCTGCGTGCTGCTCGATATCCGCATGCCGGCGATGAGCGGCCTCGAATTGCAGCAGGTGCTGCTGGAGCGCGGCATCCGTCTGCCGATCCTTTTCATGACCGGCCATGCGGACGTGTCGATGGCGGTGCAGGCGATGAAATCCGGCGCCGCCGACTTCATCGAAAAGCCGTTCAAGGACCAGGCGGTGCTCGACGCGGTGGCTTCCGCTATCCGGTGCAGCGCTGAAGCGCTGCAGTGCGCGCAAAAGCGCGCCGAAGCGCAGGCGCTGCTGGCGTCCCTATCCCCGCGGGAGAAGGATGTCGCGCGACTGGTCGCCCTGGGCCAGCCGAACAAGCTGATCGCCGATGCGCTGGGCATCAGCGAGAAGACCGTCCATATTCATCGCAAGCATGTCATGGAAAAAGCCGGTCTTTCGTCGGCGGCGGAACTGGCCCGGCTGATGCTGCGGGCAGATCCGTCCGCGCTCGACTAAAGCTTGTCACGCCCGGCGTATCTTCGCCGGCAGCCCGTTGCGGACCGACGTGCCGGCGATCGCATCGACCCATGGCGCCTGGTCCGGACGCGTCGGGTCCATCATGCCGATATCGTTTAGGTTCACGCCGGCGGCGAGCCGCTTGTCTTCCGGCTGACGCTGAGCGCCGATACGGTGGGCACGCGCGCCAAGTTCACGATGGCCGAATCCATGCTCGAAGGCCGCCACACCGGCGGCAATGCCGGCATGCACCATGACGCGCGCCTTGAGGCTGCCGCCCGGTGTCGCAATTTCCACCAGGTCGCCCATCTGCAACCGCAGGCGTGCGGCATCATCGGGATGGATCAGCACCGGGTTTTCCGGATGGACCGCAAGCAGCCGGGTGGCACCGATCGAATACGGATTCTGCAAGGCTGACTTGTAACTCACCAGTTGCAGCGGCCACTCGCTCGCCGGATAGAGCTCGCGGACTGGCGTCCCATCGGCAAACGCAGGCTCGTTCCAGCCGGCGCAGCCGCGATTGCGCTTGCCGGAAAGGCTGTTTTTCGAGCCGCCGACATTTTCATTCCACAGATGCGACATCGCTTTCATCGGGTGGCGCATCCACTCCGGATTCTCTTCGTCGTAGGAATCCTTGCCTGGCTGATAACGCCCGCCGCGGCTGAGCAGGAAAGCCACCTTCGCCACTTCTTCGGGCTTGAGCGTTTTTTCCAGCAGCGGGCGAATGCGTTCCACGCCGGACAGGATGATGTCTTCCTCGGTGGCGTCGCCGACCGGCTCCTTGCCTTGCCAGGCGATATTGGCGCCGGCGCGCAGATACCAGTCTTCCGGGGTGTTGAGCGGGAACGCGTTGCCTTCGGTATCGGCGAGCGCGCCGTCGCCGAAACCCGGCAGTTGCATTTCCTTTGCCATGGCAATGAAGAAGGTTTCCATGCCGATGGCGCGGCCTTCAGGCGTCTTTTTGGCTTTCGGCTCGATGACCGGCCAGCGCGCGCTCATCGCCTTGGTCGGCACGCCATTCCAGGCCGCAACCCAGCCCCAGCTTTCGTACATCAGTGAGTCAGGAATGATGTAGTCGGCATAGGCATTGCTCTCGTTGATGAAGGGGTCGATGGAGATGATCAGCGGTAGCTTTTTCGGGTCAGCGAGATCCTTGCCGATTTTGGTGCGCAGCCCGGGAATACCGTACATCGGATTGGATGACCACAGCACCAGCGCCTTGAGCGAGTATGGATAGCCGATCATCGCGCCTGGCAAGGACTCGGTCGTCAGCCCGGGCGCATTCGGGAACCAGGGCGCGGCGGCAGGGTAGGGCTTGCCGGCAGCCTTGCGTTCCTTGAATTCCGAGGTTTTCTCATAGGGCACGTTGCGCCCGATCGGCGTGCCGCGCGGCTTGACCATGCCCGCGAAGGTTCCCAGGTTGTAGCGCGGACCTTCGCCATCGAACTTGAAGCCGCCGCCGTTGGCGATGAATCCGCCTTTCCAGTTGATGTTGCCAAGCAGCGCATTGATGCTCATCAGCGCGTAAGCGCTGTAGAATCCGCTGCCGCTCATCATCCCGCCATGGGCGACCACCGACGACCGCTTGCCGTGCGAGGACAATTCCCTGGCGAGCGCAGAGAGCGTCTTGGCATCGATGCCGCAGGCGTCCGCGTAGGCCGCCATGTCGAGCCGCATCGCCTCTTCGCGCAACAGTTGCAGTGACGACTTCACGCGCAGGTCCTTGCCGTCGACGTTCAGCACCGTATTGACGAAGAGTTGTGCCGGAGCGCTCGCCTGGTCATGGAAGACTGGCTTGCCGGACTCATCCAGGCAGACAAACGCGTCGGCATCCTTGTAACGTTCCTCTTCCGTCATTTCCACGCCGAGATCCGAGGCGCGCAGCATGCGGCCTTCGCGCGGATGCTTCGGCTCGACCACCACCAGGTGCGTGGCATTGGTGAATGAAGGTTCGCCGTTGGCCTTGGCGAGCGCAGCGTTCGGAAAGCCGAGGAAACGGCTGTCGATACGTTCGTTTTCGAACAACCAGCGAATGATCGCCATGGCCATCGCGCCGTCGGTGCCGGGGCAGATCGGCAGCCAGCGACCGCGGTCGCCGCTTGCGCGGTTGCTGGCGTGCGTCAGCACCGGATCGATCACCACATAGGACAGCTTGCCTTCGGTGCGGGCCTTGGCGACGAGCGTGCCCTGGCGCTTGAACGGGTTGCCGGCCTGGCCGGGCGCGGTGCCGACAAACAGCACGAATTCGGCGTTGGCGAAATCCGGTTTGCAGTGAGGCATTTTCTTCAGGTCGCCAAACAGGGCGCCGGAGCCGGAACGATAGGCGCCGCCGCAGTAGGAGCCGTGACCGAAGAAGTTCATGGTGCCGTACGCCTGCTGGAAGAAACGGCGCGCGAAGCTTTCGCGGCCGTCGTTGACGCTGGAGAGCACCGCCACCTGATTGACGCGCGGCCCGAGTTCCGGCTTGCCGGCGTCGATCGGCGTCTTCAGGTCGCGCAGGGAGCGCAAGCCTTCGACGGGTCCTTCGCCGAAGAGGTTGCCGCCGTCGACCACTTCCATAAGCAGTTGTTCGAAGGAGATCGGTTCCCAGCGGCCGCCATTGCGCGGGCCGACGCGCTTGAGTGGGCTCAGCACGCGATAGGGCGAATCGATCTGCTGGGCGACCGCGTTGCCGCGCCCGCAGGCGGTCGACCGGCCCTGCAGCCCCTTGCCATCGAAGGCGGAGATCGCGGCGAAGCTTTCGCGCACGCTGGCTTTCATCGGCAGGTGCGGATCGGTCGAAAGTGGGTTGTACGGATTGCCGGCGACGCGCAGCACCTTGCCGGATTCGCGATCGATGCGGACGCGAACGCCGCACATCGTGGTGCAGCCAAGGCAGGTCGTATAACTGACTTGCTGCGCCTTGTTGATGGAAACGTTGCCGGATTCGTCGATGCGAAATTCGGGCGCGGGCGCATCGCCGGCAGTTTTGTGCTTCGGTTCATCATGGCCGAGCAGCTTGTCCACCATGCGACCGGCGGTCTGGGAATAACCGGCAGCGGCTGCGGCGAGACCGCCGAGGGCGAGGAATTGACGACGTTTGCTGATTTTCATGATGGCGCTCCTCAGGCTTCCACGCGGTCTTGCCACGGCAGGAAGCTGGTCAGAATGATGTAAAGGGTGATGCAGAGCCCGGCGGTCCCGATGATGCCGAGGACGCTTTCGGGTGTCATGCTGAGGAAGTAGGGCTGGAAGGCCGAACCCATCTTCTGGATGCCCTGACCGCCGATAAAGACGATCCAGCGAACGATCCATGCGGTGTGCAGGGCAAGCAGTGCGGTCATCACCAGGCGGCCGGGGTGCTTGTTGGCCAGCCACAGGGCCCATGCGGTGGTGCCGAGCAGCCAACCCAGCGTGAGCATCCAGCCGTGCGAGCCGTGCATGGCTGCCAGTGCATCTGCTGCGTGTACGGAGAGATTGCTTGCGCCGGAAAGCAGCCATCCTGCGAGGATGGCAAGCATTGCCCAGAGGCTGCGGGCCAGCCAGCGGTTGAGCAAGGGCGCGCCGGCGGCGTTGCCGGACAATGCCTCGAATAATGCAGTCATGCCGATTCCGCCGGTCAGCGCGGTGACGGCAAACAGCAGCGGCACGGCGGCCGAATGCCACAAGGGGCGGGCACGCACCGCCATGACTTCCATGCCGGTGTACAGGAGAACCAGCGTTGCCCCGAGCGTCGCCACCACTGCAGCGGCGCGAATCGCGCCGGCGTTGTCATGGCCGCCGTAAGCCAGGACCCGATAGAGCGGTCCGAGCCGGTTGCCCGCTTCGGCCCGGGCCATCATGGCCAGTTGCGGCCGGACGCAAAGCCACGCATAGAGCAGCAGTCCGAAAAGATAAAGCGGAATGAAGAACGAGCCCCAGGCCATCCACGAGCTCAGGTTCGGGTGCAGGTAGAAATTGAGGAAGCGCCCGGGCTGATGCAGGTCGGCCAGCAGCGCGACCGGCGCCACCATGCCGCATACCAGCGCGGCCAGCAGGGCACGCCGGGAAATCCCTCGCCACGCCGGGCTGCGGCCAGCGAAGCCTGGCAGCGACAGGAAGAACGCAGCGATGGAGGTGCCGATCAGGAAAAAATATTGCACCGCCCATGGCAGCCAGCCGGGTTCCCGCGCGAAGCCAATTACTTCAACAGTCGTGTTCATGATCATTCTCCATGCTGGTTCGGGCGCCACATCATCTCTGCGGCGGATGCGCCGTCGACGCGGCCGTTGAGTTCTTTGTCGAGTCCGATGTAAAAGACGCGCGGCTTGGTCCCGGCTTCCGGCTTGAGAACGCTGGTCTTGCCTTCCGCTTCATGGATGCGGCGGCTGATTTCACTGTTCGGGTCGTTCATGTCGCCGAACACGCGCGCGCCGCCCACGCAGGTTTCAACACAGGCCGGCAGCAAACCAGCTGCAACGCGATGGCTGCAGAAGGTGCACTTGTCGGCCTTGCCGGTGTGGTGATTGATAAAGCGTGCGTCGTACGGGCAAGCCTGCACGCAGTAAGCGCAACCGACGCACTTGTCGCCGTCCACCAGCACGATGCCGTCCTTGTTCTTGAAGGTCGCACCGACCGGGCAGACCGGGATGCAGGGAGGCTGATCGCAGTGATTGCAGAGACGCGGCACGGTGGCGACCCCGGACTGGCCTTCTTCCGTGGTGACGGCATAAGTGGCGACCACCGTGCGGAATTGACCTTCCGGCAAGGCGTTTTCCATCGAACAGGCAATCGTGCAAGCCTGGCAAGCAATGCAGCGGCGGGTATCGACCAGCATGCCCCAGTGCGGTGTTTTCTTTTCGGCCGCGGCAGCCGGGGCGGCCAATCCGGCTGTAACCACCGGTAGCGCCGCAAGAAATGCGCGGCGCGAAGGATCAGGTTTAACGCTCATGACGAAGCTCCGGTAACTAGGTACGTACGAAGCTTAGGGCGTTTTGCTGCGGGGGAAAATTGGAAGAAAGATGCATTGGCATAGGGAAAAATCCCTATCGCCGGGGCGGAGCACATCTGCTAGTGCCCGTTATGCATCTCCAGGATGAGCCAGGCCCGCGCCCGGCCCGCGCCCGGAGCGGGCATTTCCTGATGCCTGGCGCTAAGTGGCGTCGCCGTCTTCCGCCGGCATGAGCAGCCGTATCGACTCATAAGTGATCTGAATATGCCGTTCGATTGCCTTCAATGCCCTGTCGACGTCGCGCGCGAGCGCTGCATCGAATATCTCGGTATGTTCGGCATGCACGTCGCGCGCCAGCGTGCCGTGCGAGATCACGAGATGACGATAGCGTTCCGACTGGCGGTAGAGCAGGCCGATCAGGTAGCGCAGCCAGCGCGAGTCGCAGGCGGCGATCAGCGCTTCATGGAATTCGCGGTTGCGCGCTTCCCATTCGCGTAGCCTGCCTTCATCGCGTTCGCCGAGTTTTTCCTCGGTCCGGGTCAGCTTGTGGAATGCGGCGACGAGCTGCGCTTCCCATTCGTCATCGCCGGCGACCATCGACTGCCGCAACGCCTCGCCTTCGATCAGCACGCGGGTACGCGTGATGTCGCCGAGATCGTTCAGCGACATCGGCGCGACCCGAAAGCCGCGCTGGCCTTCGTTCACCACGAGCGCATCGGAAAGCAGCAGTGACAGCGCTTCGCGCAGGGTGCCGGCGCCGGCACCATACCGGTCCTTCAGGTGCTCGACGCGCAGCTTCTCGCCGGGCAGCAGGCGACCTTCAATGATGTCCCGGCGCAACTGCAGGTAGGTGCCTTCGGTCAGCGTATTCGGAGGCGTTTCGGCTTCGGCGAAAGCGGAGTGGAATTTATGTGAATGCAGCATGATGTTCTTACTCCTGTTCCGAAGCGGTGTCCTGATTGCGTTTGAGGCGATACGTGAGCTGTGGCCTGGTGAGGCCGAGCATGCGCGCCGCGCCGGCGAGATTGCCCGACGCGCGTTCGACGGCTTCGTGCAGCAGCATGCTTTCGATGGCGTCGAGCGACATGCCGCTGCCCAGGATGGCATCGCACAGGTGCCCTTGTTGCGGCGAGCGTTCATCCGCGAGGTCGCCTTCGTCGGTGATGCCGGCGTTAGGCGTCTCGTGCTCCAGTTGCGGAAATAGATGGTCCAGTTCGATCCAGCCGTCGGCGGGCGCGAGAATGATGCCGCGCTCGATCATGTTCTCGAGTTCGCGCACATTGCCGGGCCATTGGTAAGCCGTCAGCGCCTTCATCGCCTTGTCGGTAATGCCGGCGACGCGCTTGCCGTGCATTGCGTTGAATTTTTTGATCATCGCATTGACCAGCGGCGGAATGTCGAGCACGCGTTCGCGCAGGGGCGGAATCGTGATGGGATAGACGTTCAGCCGGTAATACAGATCGGCGCGGAAGCGTCCATCCTTGACCGCCTGCTGCAGTTCGACATTGGTTGCGGCAATGATGCGCACGCTGACCTTGCGCGTCCGGTCGTCGCCGAGCCGTTCGAACTCCCCTTCCTGCAGCACGCGCAGGATTTTTGCCTGTGCCGCCAGCGGCAGCTCGCCGATCTCGTCGAGGAACAGCGTGCCGCCCTCGGCGCGTTCGAACTTGCCGGCGCGGCTGGCAAGCGCCCCGGTGTATGAACCCTTCTCGGCGCCGAACAATTCGGATTCGACAAGATCATGCGGCAGGGCCGCGCAGTTGAGCGCGACAAAAGGCCGATCCGCGCGCCTGCTCAGGGCGTGCAATGCGTGCGCAAAGCGTTCCTTGCCGACGCCGGTTTCGCCGGTGAGCAGCACCGTGACATTGGTTTCCGCAGCCTTGATGACGAGCTCGTAGGCGCGCCGGAAGGCGGGAGAGCTGCCGATCAGGTCATCCACCTGGCGTTGTTGCCCCAGCGACGAACGCAGCGCGTCGACCTGCGTCCGCAACTCGAGCAGGCGCGACATGATCGAGTCGGCCTCGTAATACACCATGTGCTCGGCGGCATCCGGCCATTCATCCGCGGGCTTGCCGACGATGCGGCAATGCGATGCGCCACAGGCCACGCACTCGACTTCCTTGTACAGGATGAACTTGCCCATGAAGGCGGTGGTGTAGCCGGTGGCATAGCCCAGCAGCATCCAGCAAACAGGATCTTTCTGCGGACCGAATTCCTTGACGTGCGCTTCCGCTTCCCAGGAATTTTCCCACTCGAATTCGCCGTGGTATTCGCCGGCAGCCACGTCGACGTCGAGCCTGAGCGGCTTGACCTTCACACTGCCTTCCAGCATGTGCAGCTGCGGGCCGATGACAAAGGCATCGAGGGAACTCTGGTCGCCGCGCAGCTTCCTGGCCAGTTCGGCATCGCGCACGCCGGATGCATAACCCATGCGGGTGAGTACCCGCCGCGCATGTTCCGGTCCGACCGAGTCGAGCAGTTCCTTGCGCATGCCGGCCAGCGCGGCGGTATGCACCAGCACCATCCGGTGCTCCGCCAGCCATATCATGCCGTCTTCCGGCGCAAAGCGCACCAGCCGGCGCAGGTCGAGATCTTTCGGGTATTTGATCATGGTGCTCGCCATCAGCAAGTGGGGATTCGCCGCACGTCTTGATAATACGGTTCCAATAATCTCGAGATTCTACGCGATTTTCGGAAAAAGCAACCAAATGATCAATTTAACAGCTGCAATTTGATCATTTCAGCAGTTGAGAAACGGCAAGTAAAGAATGCCCGCCATGCAGCATTTTTCCTTTATCCCACCGGAAACTACGTTTGTTTTAGGGCCTTTCAGGGCTGTTATCGGCATGCTGCGCTGCACTTAAACCACATATTCTCGAGATTTTTATTCCTTGCCGATATTTTGGCACGCCAGTTGCTATACATCTCTCGCCAACAACCGAGGCGAAAACATGACAACCGGCACTTTTGACACAACCCGCAAATACGTACGCGTCATCGAGACCCGGGGCAACGGCATGGTGGAGTTCGAGTTCGCTATCGGCGAGCCGGAACTGTTCGTCGAGCTGCTGCTGCCGGCGTCGGCATTTGCAGAGTTTTGCGCGGCTAACGCCGTGACGATGCTCGGCAACCCGGCGCCGACCGCGACGGCCGAGATGGACAGCGAGGCGGCGCAGTGGGACTGGAATCTGCGCCAGGCGACGCACCAGCGCTTCAAATAAGAGAGACACCCCGGCGCCAGTGTACGGGCCGGACATCAAAATATAGAAGGAGACTGCAATGCAAATTGATTTACGCACCGTCAGCATCAAGCCGCTACGCCAGACGTTCGACCACGTTGCCCGGCGTATCGGTGGCGACAAGCCGGCGTCCCGCTACCAGGAAGGCACGCTCGACGTGCAGGCAACCGCCAACTTCCACTACCGCCCGCTGTGGGATCCCGAGCATGAACTGTTCGACGCCACCCGCACCAGGGTCAGGATGGCCGACTGGTACGCCTTCAAGGATCCGCGCCAGCTTTATTACGGCACTTACACGCTGGCCCGCGCCCGCATGCAGGAAACCGCGGAAGGCGATTTCGAGTTCGTCGAATCGCGCGGCCTCGCCGCCGCGCTGCCGGAAGTCACCCGCAAGCTGGCGCTCGAGACGCTGCTGCCGCTGCGCCACGCGGAGTGGGGCGCCAACATGAACAATTCGTTCATTTGCGCCTATGGCTACGGCACCGCGATCACCCAGCCGTGCATCTACCAGGCGATGGACCATCTCGGCATCGCCCAGTACCTCACGCGCGCCGGTCTCCTGCTGGAAGGCGAAACCGCGCTCGACGCCGCCAAGGAAGCATGGCTGCAGGATACGACCTGGCAGGGCTTGCGCCGCTATGTGGAAGACAGCCTGGTGCTCAAGGACTGGTTCGAACTGTTCGTCGCGCAGAACCTGGTGCTCGACGGCCTGCTGTATCCGCTGGTCTATCAGCACATCGACAACGCGCTGTCGGCGCAAGGCGGCCCGGCGATATCGATGCTGACCCGCTTCCAGACCGAATGGTTCGCCGAGACGCGCAAGTGGGTCGACGCCAGCATCAAGACCGCCGCCGCAGAATCCGCGGAAAACAAGGCGCTTCTGTCGCAATGGACAGCGCAGTACCGCGAACTGGCCATCGCCGCGCTGACCCCGCTCGCCAAGCGTGCGCTCGGCGAGCAAGCCGACGCGGTCATGGCCGAACTGAAGGAAGAATTCAATGTCCGCGCCGGCAAGGCCGGCCTGGCGCTATAAGGAGACATGATGTCCAACGTATTCATCGCATTCCAGACCAACGAAGAGTCGCGCTGCATCATCGACGCAATCGCCGAAGACAACCCGAACGCCATCATCAACGAACAGCCCGCCATGGTGAAAATCGATGCGCCCGGCAGCCTGACGATCCGGCGCGGCACCGTGGAAGAAAAGCTCGGCCGCGGTTTCAACCTGCAAGAGTTGCATGTGCACCTGATCACGCTGTCCGGCCACATCAACGAAACCGACGATGAATTCACGCTGAGCTGGCAGCACTGAACCGGCACGCAAAATAAAAGGAGACAAGACAATGGACATGAAAGCGAACAAGAAGCTCGGCCTGAAAGAGCGCTACGCCGCGATGACTCGTGGCCTCGACTGGGAAACCACCTATCAGCCGATGGATGCGGTTTATCCGTACGACAAGTTCGAAGGCATCAAGATCCATGACTGGGATAAGTGGGAAGACCCGTTCCGCCTGACCATGGACGCCTACTGGAAATACCAGGCCGAAAAGGAGCGCAAGCTGTACGCGATCCTCGACGCCTTCAACCAGGGCAACGGCCATCTCGGCGTGACCGACGCGCTCTACATCAATGCCCTGAAGCTGTTCCTGACCGGCGTTTCGCCGCTGGAATACATGGCGCACCGCGGCTTCGCCCACGTCGGCCGCCAGTTCCGCGGCGCCGGCGCCCGCGTGGCTTGCCAGATGCAGTCGCTCGACGAAATCCGCCACTTCCAGACGCAGATCCATTCGCTGTCGAACTACAACAAGCACTACAACGGTTTCCACGACTGGCGCCACATGCATGACCGGGTCTGGTACCTGTCGGTGCCGAAGTCCTTCTTCGACGATGCGATGAGCGCCGGCCCGTTTGAATTCATGGTGGCGATCGGCTTTTCGTTCGAATACGTGCTGACCAACCTGCTATTCGTGCCGTTCATTTCCGGCGCCGCCTATAACGGCGACATGGGCGCGATGGCGTTCGGCTTCTCCGCGCAGTCCGACGAGGCGCGCCACATGACGCTGGGCCTGGAGATGATCAAGTTCATCCTTGAGCAGGATCCGGACAACCTGCCGATCGTGCAGCGCTGGATCGACAAGTGGACCTGGCGCGGCGTGCGCATGCTGACGCTGGTCGCCATGATGATGGATTACATGCTGCCCAAGCGCGTGATGAGCTGGAAGGAAGCCTGGGAAGTGTATTTCGAGGAATCCGGCGGCGCGCTGTTCAAGGACCTCGCGCGTTACGGCATTACCGTGCCGAAGTGCGTCGAGCAGGCCACCATCGACAAGGAACATATCTCTCACCAGGCATGGTCAACCTTCTACCAGTACGGCGCCGCAGCCGACTTCCATACCTGGATGCCGACGGCGGAAGAAATGGACTGGCTGTCCGCCAAGTATCCGGACACCTTCGACAAGTACTACCGCCCGCGCTTCGAGCACTGGGCACAGGAGGCTAAGGAAGGCAAGCGCTTCTACAACAAGACCCTGCCGATGCTGTGCCAGTGCTGCCAGATCCCGATGCTGTTCACCGAGCCGAGCGACCCGACCAAGATCTGCTACCGCGAGTCCGACTACCAGGGCGAGAAGTATCACTTCTGCTCGGACGGCTGCAAGGAAATCTTCGACAACGAACCGGAAAAGTACGTGCAAGCCTGGATGCCGGTGCACCAGATCTACCAGGGAAATTGCTTCGAGCCGGATGTCGACCCGTCTGCTGAAGGCTTCGATCCGCTGATGGAAGTGCTGCGCTGGTACCACTTGGGTTTTGGTCGCGACAACCTCGACTTTGAAGGCTCGGAGGATCAGAAGAACTTTGCCGAGTGGAGGAAGATGGCGACCAGCAATACGTAGTTCTGAACAGCATATAAAACCAAGGAGACAAGACATGCCCGTAGCAGCAATCAAACCCTACACCGGCGAAGTCAAGGACAGCGTCGACAAGTTCCACGGCACCCAGTTGCTGTACATCGGCTGGGAAGACCACCTGATGTTCTGCGCGCCGTTCGCCATTCCATTCCCGCCGGCTATGCGCTTCGGCGACATCATCGACCAGGTGCTGCCTACCGCTTTCGGCGCACACCCTGACTTCGAAAAGATCGACTGGAGCAAGGCCGAGTGGCTCAAGTCAGGCAAGCCGTGGACGGTCGACTTCAAGCAGTCACTCTCCGGGAACGGCCTCAAGCACAAGGACGTTCTCCGCTTCCGCACGCCAGGCCTGACCGGCATCAAGGGATCCTGCAGTTAACAAGGACATGGGGTGCGCCTGGCGCCCCCTTGTCTGCAGGAATAGTAACGGTGCGCGGCGCGCACCCTACGAAGCATGAGAGAGTTGACATGAGCTACCAGCTGACCATTGAACCCCTCGGCCAGACGATCGAGGTCGAAGAGGGACAGACTATCCTCGACGCCAGCCTGCGCGCTGGCATCTATCTGCCGCACGCCTGCTGTCATGGCCTTTGCGCCACCTGCAAGATCGAAGTCGTCGATGGCGAGATCGATCACGGCGAAGCGTCCAACTTTGCGCTGATGGATTACGAACGCGAAGAGGGCAAGGCGCTCGCCTGTTGCGCTACCCTGCAGTCCGACGTCGTCCTCGAAGCCGAGATCGAGGTCGACCCGGATGCGCAGAACCTGCCGGTGCGGGACTTTGCCGGAACGGTGAGCCGCATCGAAAACCTGACGCCTACCATCAAGGGCATCTGGATCAGGCTCGACGATGCGGCAGGCATGCGGTTCCAGGCAGGCCAGTACATCAACCTGCACATCCCCGGCGAAAACATGACGCGCGCATTCTCGCTGGCCAACCAGCCGTCCAAGTCAGGCGAAGTGGAGCTCAATATCCGTATCGTCCCGGGCGGCAAGGCGACCACATGGATCCATGAATCGCTGCGGACCGGCGACCAGGTCCGCCTCAGCGGCCCGTACGGACGCTTCTTTGTCCGCAAGTCGGCCGATGTGCCATCGATCTTCCTGGCCGGCGGCTCCGGCCTGTCCAGCCCGCGTTCGATGATCCTCGACCTGCTGGAAGAAGGCTCTGCGCAGCCGGTCACGCTGGTGTACGGCGCCCGCTCCAGTGACGAGCTGTATTACCACCAGGAGTTCGAGGCGCTTGCCGCGAAGCATGCGAACTTCACCTACGTGCCGGCATTGTCGAACGCGCCGGAAAGCAGCGCATGGACCGGTTTCCGGGGTTACGTGCATGAGGCCGCCAAAAATCACTTCGACAACGACTTTCGCGGTCACAAGGCGTATCTGTGCGGACCGCCGGTAATGATCGATGCCTGCATCACCACGCTGATGCAGGGGCGCCTGTTCGAGCGCGACATCTACACCGAAAAGTTCTTTTCGGCCGCCGATGCGCAGCAGGTGCGCAGCCCTCTGTTCAAGAAGATCTGACATGGCTTACTTTACCGTCACCATCGAAGAAACCGGCGAGAGCTATCGCTGCTCGGAACGGCAGTCGCTTCTGATCGGCATGGAGGCGCTGGGAAAGAAGGGCATTCCGGTCGGCTGCCGCGGCGGCGGATGCGGCGTCTGCAAGGTGGAAGTCGTCGCCGGCGAATGCCAAAAGCGTCCGATGAGCCGCGAGCACATCAGCGCGGAAGACGAGGCGCAAGGCCGCCTGCTGGCATGTTGCACGATGCCGGCAAGCGACATCAAATTGAAAGTGCTAGGAAAAATGAAGAAGAGCGTGTGCCGGTTGCAGCATCCCGGACACATGTCCCAATCATGATTTGTTCGTTTAATCAAGTGTCAACATAGGAGGAGACAACCATGGCAATGACAGGAGTTTTGCGTCCGGGACATGCGCAGCTGCGCGTGCTGGACATGGATGAGTCGGTCAAGTTCTACACGGAAGTGATGGGCTTGCTCGAGGTCGGGCGTGATGATTCCGGTCGCGTCTACTTCAAGTGCTGGGACGAGCGCGACCATCACAGCGTCGTGCTGCGCCAGGCAGACCGCGCCGGCATCGACTTTTTCGGATTCAAGGTACTGAACAAGGAAACGCTGAACAAATACGAGCGCAACCTGAAGGAATACGGCATCAAGACCGAACGCATGCCGGCCGGCGATCTGCTGGAAACCGGCGAGCGCGTACGCTTCACGATCCCCACCGGCCACACCATCGAACTCTATGCGGAGAAGAAGGACGTCGGCAACGGTATGTCGTACACCAATCCGGAAGCCTGGGTGCCGAACATTCCGGGGATCGTGCCGTCCCGCATGGATCACTGCCTGCTGTACGGCGGCGACATCGACGCCGCCCGCGACCTGTTCGAGAAGGTGTTCGGTTTTTCGCTGGTCGAGCGCATCAAGCTCGAAGATGGCGAGACCGACCTCGCTGTCTGGCTGACTTGCTCCGCCAAGGCGCACGATATCGCCATGGTGCGCCACGGCGAGGATAACAAGCTGCACCACTTGTCCTTCCGCCTCGAAAGCTGGGAGCAGGTGCTGCGCGCCGCCGACCTGATGTCGATGCACCGCGTATCGATCGATGCCGGCCCCACCCGTCACGGCGTCACCCGCGGCACGACGATCTATTTCTTCGACCCGTCGGGCAACCGCCTGGAAACCTTCTGCGGCGGCTATGACTTCTATCCCGACATGCAACCGATCACCTGGACGTGGGAAGAAGCCGGCGCAGGCGTGTTCTACCACGACCGCAAGCTCAACGAACGCTTCCTGACCGTGGTGACCTGAGATGGATATCAGGATAGCAACTCCGGGCATCACCTGGGAGGCGGCCGGCGCCGCCGCGCAAGCGGCGGTGCGGCACGCGGAAAAGAATGGCTGGCGCATCAACGTCGCGGTGGTCGACCGCGGCGGCAACATGATGTCCTTCCTGCGCATGCCCGGCGCCTTCCTGCATTCGATCAGCCTGGCGATCGACAAGGCATACACGGCGGCGAGCTTCGGCTTTCCTACCAAGGGCTGGATGGACGCCGTCGGCCATGACGACGGCATGAAGCTCGGCTTTTCGGCGCAGCCGCGGCTGATCGTGTTTGGCGGCGGATTGCCGGTGCGCCTGGAAGAGGGCGGCGAATGGATCGGCGGCATCGGCGTGTCCGGCGCCTCCGAAGCACAGGATGAAGAGTGCGCGCGCGCAGGGCTGGATGCCATCGATGCGCACGCATAAGAAGACGTAAGAAGAAGGAATGCAGGGCGCGCGGAGCGTACCCGAAACGGTGATGGAAACGTAACGGAGAATAGGAAATGAAACAGATTAACAATTTTATCAACGGGGAATTCGTCTCGACCGCGAACCTGTTCAACAAGCGCTCGCCGCTGAACAATGCCGTCATCGCCAGGGTCGCGGAAGCGGGCAGGGCGGAAGTCGATGCCGCTGTGCGCGCCGCCCGCCAGGCGCTGGCCGGTCCTTGGGGCAAGATGGCGATCACGGAGCGCGTGGAACTGCTGCACGCCGTTGCCAACGAGATCAACCGGCGCTTCGATGAATTCCTCGAAGCCGAATGCGCCGATACCGGCAAGCCGATGAGCCTGGCAAGCCACATCGACATCCCGCGCGGCGCCGCCAACTTCAAGATCTTTGCCGACGTGGTGAAGAACGTGCCAACCGAATTCTTCGAGATGGCGACACCGGACGGCCTGGGCGCGCTCAACTACGCGACGCGTTCGCCGGTGGGCGTGGTCGGCATCATCTGCCCGTGGAACCTGCCGCTGCTGTTGATGACCTGGAAGGTCGGCCCGGCGCTGGCATGCGGCAATACCGTCGTCGTCAAGCCGTCGGAAGAAACGCCGCAGACTGCCGCCCTGCTTGGCGAAGTGATGAACGCCGTCGGCATGCCCAAAGGCGTGTACAACGTCGTGCATGGCTTCGGTCCGAACTCCGCCGGCGAATTCCTGACCACCCACCAGGGCGTCAACGCCATCACTTTCACCGGCGAGACACGCACCGGTGCGGCGATCATGAAGGCGGCGGCGGAGGGTGCGCGCCCGGTGTCGCTGGAAATGGGCGGCAAGAATCCGGCCATCGTCTTCGCCGATTGCGATTTCGAAGCGGCCATCGAAGGCACGCTGCGTTCGGCCTTCGTCAACTGCGGCCAGGTCTGCCTCGGCACCGAGCGCGTGTACGTCGAGCGTCCGATCTTCGACAAGTTCGTCGCCGCGTTAAAGACCGGCGCGGAAGCCATGAAGATCGGCGTGCCGAACGATCCGGCCACCGGCATGGGGCCGCTGATCAGCCATGAGCACCAGGCCAAGGTGCTGTCTTACTACAAGAAGGCCGTGGAAGAGGGCGCCACCGTCGTCACCGGCGGCGGCGTGCCCGCCATGCCGGGCGACCTGGCGGAAGGCGCCTGGGTGCAGCCGACCATCTGGACCGGACTGGCCGACGATGCCGCCGTCTGCCGCGAAGAAATCTTCGGCCCGTGCTGCCACATCTTCCCGTTCGACAGCGAGGAAGAAGTGATCCGCCGCGCCAACGACACCACCTACGGCCTGGCCGCCTCGGTCTGGACCACCAACCTGCAGCGCGGCCACCGCGTGGCGGCGAAGATCGAAGCCGGCCTGGTATGGATCAACAGCTGGTTCCTGCGCGACCTGCGCACGCCATTCGGCGGCAGCAAGCAGTCAGGCATCGGCCGTGAAGGCGGGGTGCACTCGCTCGAGTTCTACACTGAACTGAAAAACGTCTGCATCAAGCTCTGAGCGGGAACGCCATGACTGCCAATCCTGAAATCGCCAACAGCATCCGCGCCAACGGCATCCTGACCAACTACCACGATACCGGCAGCGGCTTTCCGGTATTGATGATCCACGGTTCCGGGCCAGGCGTGTCTGCCTGGGCCAACTGGCGCCTGTCCATCCCCGGGCTGGCTCAGCGCTGCCGGGTGATTGCACCGGACATGGCAGGCTTCGGCTTCAGCGAGCGTCCGCCAGGGATCCGCTACGACATGGACACCTGGGTAGCCCAGGCCATCGGCCTGCTGGACGCGCTCGATATCGGCCAGGCGGATGTGGTCGGCAATTCCTTCGGCGGCGCGCTGGCGCTGGCCATGGCGATTCGCCATCCGGAGCGCGTGCGCCGGCTGGTGCTGATGGGCAGCGTCGGCGTGCCTTTTGCGATCACGCCGGGGCTCGACGCCGTCTGGGGCTATGAACCGTCCATCGAAACGATGCGCAGGCTGCTCGACATCTTTGCGTACGACCGCACGCTGGTGAACGATGAACTGGCGGCGCTGCGCTATCATGCAAGCATCCGGCCTGGTTTCCAGGAATCCTTCTCCGCGATGTTCCCGGCGCCGCGCCAGCGCTGGGTTGATGCGATGGCAAGCAGGGAAGAGGATATCCGCGCGCTGCCGCACGAGACGCTGGTGGTCCACGGCCGCGATGACCAGGTCATTCCGCTGTCGAACTCGCTCACGCTGGCGCAATGGATTCCTCGCTCGCAGCTACATGTGTTCGGCCGCTGCGGCCACTGGACGCAAATCGAACACGCGGCGCGCTTCACGCGGCTTGTGGGCGATTTCCTGACAGAAGAACAACCATCCTGAATTCATTCATACGGAAACAACATGGAAAACACACTGATCAACCAGCTCGGCGACGAGCTTTACAACGCCCTCTGCAGCCGCGAGACGCTTACGCCGCTGACCGAGCGCCATCCGGACATCAGCATCGAAGATGCCTATCACATCCAGCAGCGCATGATCGCGCGCCGCACGGACAAGGGCGCCCGCGTCATCGGCAAGAAAATCGGCGTCACCAGCAAGGTGGTGATGGACATGCTGAACGTGCATCAGCCGGATTTCGGCTACCTGCTCGATACGATGATCTACAACGAAGGCGAAGCCATTCCGATGGAGACGCTGATCCAGCCGAAGGCGGAAGGCGAGATCGCCTTCATCCTCAAACATGACCTGATGGGCCCCGGCATCAGCAATGCCGACGTGCTGCGCGCCACCGAATGCGTGATGCCGTGTTTCGAGATCGTCGATTCGCGCATCCGCGACTGGAAGATCAAGATCCAGGATACCGTCGCCGACAACGCTTCCTGCGGCGTGTTCGTGCTCGGCGACCGTGCGGTCGATCCACGCAAGGTCGACCTGAGCACCTGCGGCATGATCCTTGAGAAGAATGGCGAGATTGCGACGACCGGCGCCGGCGCGGCAGCGCTCGGCAGCCCCGTCAACGCGATTGCCTGGCTGGCCAACACCCTTGGCAAGCTCGGTATCCCGCTCAAGGCCGGCGAAGTGGTGCTGTCCGGTTCGCTGGGGGCGATGTTGCCGGTCAAGGCGGGCGACAACCTGCGCGTGACCATCGGCGGCATCGGCGGCTGCTCGGTGCGATTCAACTAATCAAGAGGAATTCACACATGAAAAAAATCAAATGCGCCGTGATCGGCCCGGGCAATATCGGCACCGATCTGCTGTACAAGCTGCAGCGTAGCCCGGTGCTCGAACCGGTCTGGATGGTCGGCATCGACCCGGCTTCCGAAGGCCTGAAGCGCGCCGCCGAGATGGGCCTGAAGATCACCGCCGACGGTGTTGATGGCTTGCTGCCGCACGTCGCCAAGGATGGCATCCAGATCGCCTTCGACGCCACCAGCGCCTACGTGCATGCGGAGAATTCCCGTAAGCTCAATGAACTCGGCGTGATGATGATCGACCTCACGCCTGCCGCCATCGGCCCCTACTGCGTGCCGCCGGTCAACCTGCTGGAGCATGTCGGCAAGGGCGAGATGAATGTCAACATGGTCACCTGCGGCGGCCAGGCCACCATCCCCATGGTCGCCGCGGTGTCGCGCGTGCAGCCGGTGGCCTACGGTGAAATCGTCGCCACCGTGTCGTCCAGGTCGGTCGGCCCCGGTACCCGCAAGAATATCGACGAGTTCACCCGCACCACGTCTGGCGCGGTGGAAAAGGTCGGCGGCGCCAAGAAGGGCAAGGCCATCATCATCATCAACCCGGCCGAGCCGCCGCTGACGATGCGCGACACCATCCACTGCCTGACCGAGAGCG
>DPRS01000062.1 GCA_003537575.1 Oxalobacteraceae bacterium | reverse complement strand
GTGTCCGCCTAATTAAAGTTCTTGCGGACGGGAAATACAGCGCGTGCTCGCTAACACATAAACTGTATATTTATACAGTGTCAAATTTCTGCTAGCATGTGAAGCGCAAGCGCAGCGGCCGATCAAAGCGAGCTTTGGAGCGGACGCTGCGCTTGCGCTTCAGTAGATAACAAAAATTAAAAAATGGGGCATTGAGATGTACGGATTCCGCACGCGAAGAAAATTGCTGCCCGCCGAAGAACTAGTCGCTCGATACGGTCGCCGCGCAAGCGCGTCGCCGATCAGCTCCACACGTTAAATAGCAAGAATAAGATGAAGGTAAATGCCACCATAGTAGAAACGGGATTCAAATTTTCTGGAGCTCATGAAGTTTCCGATGTCTCCTATGGTGGTGGGCGATTGTCCGTTACGCTAAAAGTCTTGAATGGTGAAGAAACGGTCGTTGCCACTTTTCCAGAAGTGGCGGGCTTCCGCGTGCTGGACGAAGGCGATTTATTGGAGTTTTGGCCAGTGTGCTCTGGCCGCGGAGAATGGCTTTTTCTTGTCATGGGTAATGGGTGGCTTGATCAAGAAAGAATGCGATCTGGCTTCGTGCGCGGGGACATTAAAAGCCTACGGGAATATTTAATAACGGGAGAAAATGACTGCGTCAGTGTCCTGGCGTGGGCTGAGCCAGAGGTAAGTCGGCATGCTATTTAACTCGTCACTCAACCCAGACACCCAGCAAAGGGCTTGCCGCTTCGCGGCACATGCTGGGTGCTGGTTAGTTCGGCGTTAGACGTCAATTAAGATTGCACTGATGCTTGAAAATTTTAAGAATCGTATTCGCCAACTCAAGCGTGAGACGTATGCTCTGTATTTAGTGGCACGCCATCCGCAAACGCCGTGGTACGCGAAGCTATTTGTGGCCGGCGTAGTTGCGTATGCGTTCAGCCCCATCGACTTGATACCGGATTTCGTGCCAGTGTTGGGGTATCTTGATGATCTGATTCTGATTCCGCTTGGAATTGCCATCGCCATACGACTTACCCCGCCAGACATTCTGGTCGAGTGCCGTGCGAAAGCACAGGAGATCGTTGCCGCCGGAAAGCCGGTGAGCCGGGTGGCTGCGGCGGTAATTTTAGGCATATGGGTGTTGTTGGTCGCGCTTGGCATGTTCTGGGCTTACGAGGCATTCGCATGAATAACCATCATGGTGAACGAGGAGCTGTGACGTCTAACTTGTTATTCAACACAGACACGCAGCAAAAGACTTGCCGCTTCGCGGCAGGTGCAGCGTGCTGGTTAACGCGGCGTTAGACCTATGAAAAGTCGCGCCGAAATTCAAGATGCTCATGAACTTGCCGTCCTAAGTGCCGGTTTGTCAGAGCACAATCGCGTTCACGGTCTCAATCTGGTAGTAATCTCACGCCCGGACCCACCAGATGCGATCCTTTCAGATGGCTTTATTACGACATGGATGGAGCTAACGGACGCTTTCTTCTCTTCGGAGTGGGCTATGGACCTGAGCAGCTACACCTCAATTAAGGGGCACAAGCCAATGAAACCCGGTTTGTATGTGGATATGGACAAGCAACTGGCGGGCAACTTCTGCAATCTTCTTGAGCAGAAGGTAGACAAAAAATCGTATAAGCCGTTCGTACAGCAGTATGGGCCTGGAATCTTGGTAGTTGGCCTAGAGTCACCATGGCTAGACAGTGACACTATTGATGCCATTGATGAGGAATGGCTTGCCCGTGGCAATCCTGATATCTCTGGAACCTTTGCGCACGTATATCTTAGGTTTAGAAGCGGAAGTGGAAATCATGCATTTTCTTGGCCACGCAGCTGACTGTACGGCCAAGATCAGTGCGTGCGGCCTAACTCGTTATTCAACGCAGACACGCGCCCAAGAGCTTGCCGCTTCGCGGCAAAGGGCACGTGCTGGTTAACGCGGCGTTATGTTTCATGATGAAATTTGAGCGAATTGATTACCACAAGCTGACTGGTAAGCAGCAAGAAATCTACAACTTTCAAAAAGTCGCTGGTGTTCTTGCTGACTATGGCTTCAATTGCATTAAATTGGATGATGATTGGCGCGGCGCTGATTTTCTGGCCTACCATAAAGATGGCGTCGAAACATTAAAGATCCAATTAAAAGGCCGGCTCACCATCGACAAAAAATACATTGGTAAAGATTTGTACGTTGCATTTCCTCTTGGTAAGCATTGGTGCCTTATCGAGCATGACGAGCTTCTACGAATTATTGGTCAAGCGACGAATTGGCTGGAAACATTGTCTTGGACGTCAAAAGGCCAATACCACTCAGGGAAACCGTCGCGAATGCTCATCGAGGCACTGGAGTCGTACAAACTGACTGAAAAAACCATTGAGAATCGCACTATCGCGCAACTCTTTGAGGCAGAGCCACTACATTGGGGATTGCGAGGTGATCCATTTTTGTGGAGAGAAATGCGAACTCATTTTTTTTCAATTCCACTACCTGCTACAGCGTCAGAACTTGAAGTAAGAATTGCGCAAGCTTTTGAATTGTTGACTGATCATCCCATTACAGAGGCCAGCGAATTTTATGTTAATAGGTATGCCCACGGTGGCATGTCCAGTGGAATGGTTTCTCCAGAATTCTGGCGAAATGAGGCGCTTTCGTTGTTACGGTCTAGGTATGTTGAAACATAACTCGTCGCTCAACGCGGAACCGCAACGAGGACTGCCGCTTCGCGGCGGTGTTGCGGGCCGGTTAGCTTGGCGTTAAAAATATGGAGGCATCATTGCAGCCAAAGAATTTCACGAAGCGATCGCTATTAATCTTTGTGTTGCTAGGGCCGTTGGTTGGCGGAATTGGATATGGGATGCTGGCTCATCCTTTCCTTATTCTTATGGTCTATTTTTTTGGTGTTCCAGTGGCCATCTTGGCCTGGGGTATTTTTATAGGCGCAATGAAGGGTTTATTTAAACTGGCGACTATGTCAGTTAAATTCTTCCAGTTGCTTGAAAGGTATAAGGCTGTCTTTGGAATGGCGTTGGGTAGCGTAGCTGGGGCAGTTGCTTACGTCGGTGTCACCAAAACCTGGCCAGAAAATATCTTCTGGAGTTGGATCCCAGGCTTGGTTTGTGGCGGCTTGTCTATTAGCTCCAAATTTTTTAGCGATGAAGCCGAAACCGAGGAAGATATTGCACAAAGGGAGTTCCGTAGACAGGAAACAATTAGGATTCAAGAAGAGCTTAATCGATCACGTTCGCAACGGAGCGCTGGGAAATGAACATCACATCCACGCGAAAAATTTTTAACTCGTTGCTGAACCCGGACACGCGCCAAGAGCTTGCCGCTTCGCGGCCTATGCCGCATGCCTGTTAGCGTGGCGTTATGCATCAATTCAGGTGACAAATGGTGACTGAAAAGCACTGGTTAGACTACATAGCTGCAATTGGGGCAATTGCTACGCCAATTCTCGTGCTTGGCCTGACAGCTATTGGATGGCGCATGCGTCGGCGCTTGGATCGGCAACTTGAGTTGGAAGACAAGCTTCGAGAAGACCGCATCAACATTTATAACTATATTCTTGAGCCTTTTATTATTTTGTTGATGACTGATGCGGCTTGGCAGCACGACAAACAGAACAAAGGCAAAGATAAGAGTGATATTGCAATTGGGAAGATGCTTTCGCTTGAGTATAGAAAATATGCTTTTAAGCTTTCTCTTATTGGCTCAGACGAAGTAGTTTTTGCCTATAACGATTTGTTTCAACACTTCTATACCCAAGGTGACAATCCTGATACGTCAGAAAAAAATCTGAAAATGATGATGTCTCTGCTAGGTAATTTCCTGCTCCAAATACGTCGAAGCATGGGTAACGAAGCTACAAAGCTTAATCAATGGCAGATGCTTGAATGGTTTATGACTGATGTAAAGAAGTGGCGTGATGCATAACTCGTCACTCAACCCAAACCCGCGCCAAAGAGCTTGCCGCTTCGCGGCACATGGCGCGGGCTGGTTAGTTCGGCGTTAGCCCTCAAAAGCCATGTTTGCTTTGATTTTCTTTTGGCCGATAACATTACCGTTGTTTATAGGGTACGTGACTGTACTCTGGAAGTTATTTAGTAAGAAGGCCTACTATATTTTTGCCATGGTGGCAGTAGCGCCGTTTGTGGCATATAACGCGTTTCAATATTATTGGTTCTCTAAAGTGTTGCCCGCCCAAATTGGGATAACTTACCCAATTTCAATTAGCGAAGAAGGTGGATTTAGAGAGGGTTGTGGAACTGCTGCGTTCAAAGTGTCCGATGAGACACTTGAAGCAATTAGACGAGATGGAATTAAGTTTTTTTCTAGCGCTACGCAGGCGCGAGGTCATTTAAGTGATTCGTATTACAAATACGAGGAATGGAAAGAAACGCCTGTTCCCCCATCATGGACAAGCGAAGGATCATGGATGTGGTGCTCAGGCCTAAGCAATGAAACTCATGCAAAGATAGTTGCGGCTGCAAAGCAAAGTGGCGCTTATTACACCACAAAACATGAGGCGCAATTGATTCTTATTCCTTCACTAGGGTATGTGGTTTTTTCATTTTTTGGCTAACTTGTTATTCAACACAGACACACGCCCAAGAGCTTGCCGCTTCGCGGCACTGGGCGCGTGCTGGTTAACGCGGCGTTAAATGGGCAGGAGGACTTGGGATTGAAATTGGCCGCAAGATTTGGATGTCGTTTTGTTCCTGTTTTGTGTTGCCTATTTCTGGCAAGCGAACATGGCATTGCTGTGGCCAAGGAAGTAATTAAATGCCCTAGCATGCTCTCTGCTAATCGAAGTCAGAGCATGTACAAAGATTGGGGCTTTTATGATAAGGGTCCAGGGAAGCTCTCTGTGGCGTGGATTATGCGGTTGGGCGAGCATTATGAAGAGACCCCCGACCCAGTAAAGACTACGCAATCGGAAACCGCAGAGAATCGAACGACAACCGAATTTTTCCGTATAACTTCGTTGGTCGGTGAGCCATGGACACTGTATTGCGAGTATGGTGGAAAAGTAACGGAGAATACGCTTCTGTGGCGGAAGCTTCCGAGGTTACTTACTACGTGTGAGATTAAAGAGCATCAGACCAAATTTGGCAAGGAAGTCGAAGCGTACTGCAAATAAAATGCCAAAAATGTATATCCGCTGCTGCTCATTTAACTCGTCGCTCAACCCGGACCTACAACAAGGATTGCCGCTTCGCGGCGGCGTTGTAGGCCTGTTGGCTCGGCGTTAGCGAACATCATGCGAAGTTCTACCGAAATGCAAAAAAAATGGGTATTGTCAAAGCGCCTCATTTTCATTGTCGTCGCTATCATCGCAGTGTACAAGCTGATTGCATATGCATATTTTCTGATTCTTTCAGCGCATTACAGACAATATCTTCCGCCGTTCGTGGAAATTGAATCAAATGTTTATGCTGGTGATTCTATAGGAGGCTTTGTTGAGGGCTGCGGTGTCGGAATTTTCAAATTGTCTGCAAATACCTCAGCAGAAATCAGTTCAAAAGGTGTTTCTTTTTTAAATCAGAACTCAAAATCCAACTCTGGAAATGATGCGCATGCGGAATTTTCAGATTGGCGAGAAACGCCGCATACCGCTTCTATATACGAACAAGTTACCGCCCCTGAGAGGTGGTACGCCGAGAGCAGCTGTGCAGAAGTGCCTGTCAGTCTAGGCACGGCCATCAATCGATCTCTCCGACAGAAAGGCTCTTTTTATGCAGCCACAAGTACGAGCGAAGTGCTCATCATCCCAAGCTTGAAGGTTGCAATTTTTTCACACAATAAGTAGATGCGAATGCCTGCTAACTCTCTATTCAACGCTGACACGCAAGCGTGCCGGTTAACGCAACGTTGGAGCACATGAAATGAGCGAGAATTTCACGATTCAGCGAGCAATTACAAGCGACGCTCCCGCGATCGCTGTGATGGCTGGTGAGTTATTGTCAGAAATCATGAGGCCATTAATGTTCAGGCTTTTAACTTTAATCTTGCCGAGACGACAGTTAGGCTCCAAGACTTCATTAAAGGAGAAAAATATTTTGTATTTATCGCCCGCGATGCGAGTAGCGCTCCGGCGGGATTTGTCGCTCTTTATGAAAGCTATTCCCTATATGCTGAGGGAGCCTTCGGCACTATCCCTGAGTTATACGTCCGTCCGAAATACCGCATAAATAAATTAGGGAAGAGCCTGGTATCTGAGGCCAAGTCATTTGGGATGTCACGCGACTGGAGACGGTTAGAGGTTACAACTCCGCCGCTTCCACAATTTGACAGAACATTGGCATTTTATGAGCGCGAGGGATTTTCAATTAGCGGTGGGCGAAAGCTAAAGGTGTCGCTGTGAGAAATTGTCCTACTCGTCACTGATACGGCGCTGGTGTTTTTAGCAACATTGGTGCTATGCTTTTCCATGACTTCCCCTCCTGAAAGGTAATCGATGTTGGCTGGAACCTCTATCGTGTCACCGCATGGGCGTGCGAACGATGCTTCTCCACAGGCTTGGGCCGGGGTAGCCCCTCACATTCGTTAGACTTCATTCCTCCGCAAACATGGATAAGGCAGCGATCGAACAGTTTATTTTCGAACGAATCCGCGCGGCGGTCGAAATCACTGCGGCAGAATGTGTTCGACAACTCAACGCGGGCGGGCACTCGTTCGCCAACACTTCCGACGGACTTGTTTGGATCGACGAGAATGCCGACGAGATTCTGGAGGTAACTTGCCCCATTGGTGTCGGTATCAGCTCCCTCGATGAGGCGATCCTGCCCCCTGATGCAGCAACAGAGAAATTCATGACCCTTGCCTTGTCCGGGTCGGACAAGGCTGCCACGGTTCTCTTTCGCTTCGAAGGCGATCTCGCAAATGGCGGCTTTGGACAATTGTTTGAAAACAAAGGCGTCGGCTTTGTTCGGGAGGCCATCGGGTACCTCCAGGACATCGGCGCAAGCGCAGCGGCCAAGATCACTTTGCAGGCTCTCGAAATCCATGAGCAACGACAACCTGTAGTTCGGGAGTATGAGCAACTTCAGGCAGACCTCGAGCGGCTGGATCGTCGCTTCACGCGGCTCGGCATCGACATCCCGACGCTGTACGCACATTTCACTTCGAAGACATGATGCTAACGATTATTTTAACGCAGCCTATGGCGCGTACTGATCAACGGGGCTTTGCGCGATAAAGTCACGTTGCCCCATTTCGCGAGGTCCATATGGCAGAGAGCACCTACCTAACCGCAATCACTGCTTCTGAGGCGCCTGCACGCGTCAAGCCCTCAAACTATCCAGAGCCGTTCGCGTCACGTATGTCAGGCAGGCAGAAGCATCCGCTTGGCGATCTTTTTGGTCTCACAAACTTCGGGGTCAATTACACCCGTCTCGCACCCGGCGCGGCGTCATCCCTTCGCCATGCCCATACCAGGCAAGACGAGTTCATCTACATCTTGCAGGGGCACCCCACGCTGCATACTGATGAGGGGATGACTCGCCTGTCTCCCGGCATGTGCGCGGGATTCAAAGCCGGTACGGGTAATGCTCATCGACTCATGAACGAAACTTCAGAAGAGGTTATCTATCTTGAGGTCGGCGACAGAACGCCGGGAGACGAAGCAAGTTATCCAGACGATGACCTCAAAGCTTCACTTGTCGACGGCAAGTGGAAATTCGTTCATAAGAATGACTCCCCATACTTATAATGCAAGCGCCAGTTCGCCGAATGAGGACTAGCTCTTCCATCAAGAGGACATCCAACGGAAGCATCCTTGGCCGTCTCTCACGTCAAACCGTAGAACACATAAAAAAGTATGAGTACATTAAAAGTTCGCGAAGCAAATATTGACTATGCCGCAGAGCGGCATCTGATGACGCAACGTTAGCCGACCAGTGCAACTATGCAGCTTCCTTTTACCATCGAGCAATTCTTTGAAGTTTTCCGCCGATATAACGAATCAGTCTGGCCTGCTCAGATTGTGCTGGTCGCGTTGGCCATTATCGCCGTCATCCTTGTAGTATTCCCTCGCCGTTGGTCTGGCATTTGCATTTCGGCCATCCTCTCGTTCCTATGGGCATGGCTAGGGCTGGCCTATCACCTCGCGTTCTTTGCGTCCGTCAATCCATTGGCGCATGTATTTGCAGGCGTATCGATCGCCGGTGCTGCTGTATTTGCATGGCACGGCATCGCCAAACGACAACTTGAGTTCAAGTTCTCTCGCAGCATGCGCTCGCTAGCTGGTGTTGCGCTCATCGTGTTCTCACTTGCTGTGTATCCGGCATGGGCTGCTTATGCGGGGCATCTTTATCCCGCCATGCCCACATTCGGCCTTCCTTGCCCCACAACTATCTTCACTATCGGCATGCTCTCCTTGCTGGTCACGCCGTACCCGCGCATGCCACTCGTGGTTCCCATCCTGTGGTGCCTCGTTGGTTCGCAAGCCGCATTCCTGCTTGGCGTTCCTCAAGATCGTGCTCTCATCGTCGCGGGTATAGTTGGCATTGCTCTAGTCATTCGTTCGCGGCCATCGGCTTCAGATGGCTCATCACGATGGAGAATTTGACATGATGAAGCAAGCAAAGAACACGATTTGCCTTTGGTACGATGGCGATGCCGAGGAGGCGGCGCGTTTTTACGCCAAGACCTTCCCTGATTCATCCGTTGGCGCGGTACACCGCGCACCGGGAGATTTCCCATCCGGAAAGGAAGGGGATGTGTTGATGGTTGAATTTACCGTGATGGGAATTCCTTGCCTCGGACTCAATGGTGGCCCCGCATTCAAGCACAATGAGGCATTCTCGTTTCAGGTTGCAACCACTGACCAGGCAGAAACGGACCGTTACTGGAATGCGATCGTCGGCAACGGCGGCGAAGAGAGTGCGTGCGGCTGGTGCAAGGACAAATGGGGGCTATCCTGGCAGATTACCCCACTGGCTTTGACAAGAGCGGTCACCGATCCTGACCGCGCTGCCGCCAAGCGCGCATTCGATGCGATGATGCAGATGAAAAAGATCGACATCGCTACGATCGAGGCGACGCAAAAGGCATGAACATTGCATGATCTTCCGAATACCGGCATGCCGGCCTTTTCTGAGGAGCACAACATGCAATTCGATTCCTCCATCATCAAACGCAGCCTGATGTCCGGCACCGTCTCGGGCATCGCCACGACGCTCGCGGCGGCGCTTGCCGGCAAACGGGAAACCTCTTCCTATGCCGCGCCCATCAATGCCACCAGCCACATCGTTTGGGGCGACGAGGCGGCCCGGCACAACCGCCCTTCCCTGAAATATACCGGCACCGGCTTTCTGCTCAATCATGCCGCGACCATCATGTGGGCGGCGGTCTATGAGAAATGGGCGGAACCGGCCGTGGCGCGCTGGCTCGCGCGCCGACCAGCGCTCGTGCCCTACGCGCCGGCCATCAGCGCGGCGGCAGTTTCAGCGGGCGCCTATGTCACCGATTACTATCTGGTGCCGAAGCGCTTTACTCCCGGCTACGAAAAGCGCCTGTCCGGACCTTCCATGGCGCTGATCTTCGGCGCGCTTGCGGCGGGCCTGGCCGCCAGCACGCTGCTGATGGACCGCCTGGAAGACTGAGCGAAGGTGGCTCCGGCACTTATCAGGTAGCCCACGGTCAGACGGCATATCTTGCCGTTCGAGACCAATGCAAAGGAACATCATGGCCACTACCCTGATCAGTGTCTACGACCATCTATCCTCCGCCGACCAGGCGCGTGATGAATTGCTCGCCTGCGGCTTTGGCGCCGATTGCATCCATCTGGAAGCGCAGGAAAACGAAGCAGGGCCGGTAAAAGGGAATTTCACCGTCGGCGACGCCGGACGGGAACGGGACAAGCAGACCGCGCCTTTCCATGTGCGCAATAACGACGAAGTCTATGCGCGGGATTTTGCCAGGCCGGAGCAGCGTGGTGAAATCCTGCTGACTGTGGATGCGCAAGACGAGCGGCAAAGCCGCCAGGCCGCCGATATCCTGCACCGCCATGGCGCCGTCCGGATCGATCATGGCAGCAGCGGAGCGCGTGCCTGAAACTCGTGCCGCGCCGCTGCCAAGCCCAGGCCCGGCACGGCGCCTGTTCAACGCCGGGTGAATTTCACCTGCAGGGTGCTTGCAGGTTTCAGGACCATGTCGATCTTCGGCGGCGGCAAATCCCCGCTTCCTGCCAGGGAAAAATCGAATTGCCGGACCAGGAAAGCAGCCGCCAGCGCCATCTCGATCGTCGCCAGGTGCTGACCGATGCAGACGCGCGGGCCGGAGCCGAAAGGCAGGTAGGCGCCGCGCGGAATTTCCGGCGCGCCGGGCANNCGAGGCATTCGTCCACTTCAGGCGCGACAATTCTTCCGCCGTCGGGTTGCGCTCGCCAATGGTTTCCTCGACTTCCTGCCTTACCTTGGCGGCATATTCCGGGTGCCGCGCCATCAGGCCGATCCACCAGGTCAGCACAGTGGCCGTGGTGTCGTGGCCGGCGGCGAACAGCACCATGCAGTTATCGCAGATTTCTTCGTTGGTCAGCGCGGCTGTCGCAGCATTCTGCGCTTCCTCGTCCTGCGCCGACAGCAGCATGGCGAGGTAATCGGTCTTGTCGGCATGCTCGCCGGCAGCCTGGCGCCGCAGGTCGATCTGCCGCTGGATCAGGCTGCGCAGCGTCAGCTTGGCGCGCAGCTTCGGCTTCCTGCCGGGATGCGGAAACCAGTTGGGCGGCGTCTTCGGCCAGAACAATTCGCGCATGCCCTGGTGTTCGAGCGTGCGCGTGGCGTCGAAGGCCTGGCGCGATTCGTCCTCGCTGGCCTTGTGGCTGAACAGCACGCGCAGGATCACATCCATGGTCAGAGTGGTGGTGAAACGGTCGACATCGATCACCGCGCTCATGCCGCTCGCCTGCGGCAGTGCGGCGCTCAGGCCATCCACCGCGGCGGCGGTCATCAGGTCGACGTAGCCGGTGATGCGCTTGGGTGAGAAACCGGGCAACAGGATGCGACGCTGCCGCCTCCACCGTTCGCCCTCGGTGGTGAGCACATTGTCGCCATAAAACTGGGAAAAGACTTCGATGGCGCGTTCATGGCGGATGAAGTCATCCGCATGCTCGACCAGCACGGCGCGAACCAGCTCGGGCGCAAAAAAATAATAATAGGATTGATTGACCATGCGAAAGTGCACGGCGTCGCCATGCGCTTCCCGCAGCTTCAGCCCGGCACCCAAGGCATCCTGCTGCATGTCGCGCAGCAGCGGCAGGCCGAACCAGGGAGTGTCCGGACCTGGTGGAACATTGGGAACATTGTTTTTACTGCCGTCGATTGTCGTATCCATGATTTCCCCAAGCGGGTCTGCAAAATGCACAAAAGGCAATTTGCTGCAGTGCAATGATACTTAATGGTAATTCCTTGGGCAATCGAATGCGCGCTTCCTTAGTATTACTACGGTAGTGTCATGGGCGGAAAAGGCTGGGAGGCAAAGAAAAAAGCCCGGAGGGCAATCCGGGCTCTGGAATATCTGGAATTTGGTGGAGACGAGGAGGATCGAACTCCCGACCTTCGCATTGCGAACGCGACGCTCTCCCAGCTGAGCTACGTCCCCATGTAAGCAATTTTATTTTACTGCAAACCGGGAATGGTGGCCTTGGGCCAACGTCCGTCTCGCCAGTTTATTAGCCTTTTACACAACAATCTTACTGCGGCCGCGTCATCCGGCACGAAGTCGGCAAGGCAGTCTGCGGACCCGGCAGGTAATGTTCGGTCTTGAAGCCGTAGCCGCTGCCTTCATTATCGAAGCGGATGCCGCCCTCCGCCTGTTTTTTCATCACCGAGACATGCAGCGGCTGGATCAGCTGGTGGTCGGCGGCGCGCATGTCCGCCTGGTGGAAGGCATTGCGGAACTGCGCGCCTTCCAGCGCCCGTGCTACGGCCGCCGCTTCGGTGCTGCCGGCCTTTTCGATCGCCGCCGCCAGCATCTCGACCATCAAGTGCATACGCAGGTGCACATAGTCATCCGCCGGCTGCGGATAGCGCTTCCTGAATGCGCGGTAGAAGGCATCGCTGTCGGCGCCGCCGGCATTGGGATGCCATTCCGCCACGGCGCGCACCCGGTCCACGCCAGCGTCGCCCAGCGCCGCCGGCGCTCCCAGGCTGTTGCCGTAGAACGTGTAGAACTTCAGCGCCAGGCCGGCGTCGCGCGCGGCCTTGACCAGCAAGGTCAGGTCATTGCCCCAGTTGCCGGTGATGACGGTATCAGCGCCGGCCGCCTTGATCTTGGCGATATACGGCGCGAAATCCTTGATGCGGCCGATCGGATGCAGTTCATCGCCGACGATGGCGATATCCGGGCGCTTGGCCGCCAGTTGCGTGCGCGCGGCCTCGGCAACCTGGCGGCCGAAGCTGTAATCCTGGCCGATCAGGTAAACACGTTTGGCGCGCGCATCCGTTCGAATCGTTTCGGTCAGCGCATGCATGCGCATGTCCGCGCTGGCGTCGAAGCGGAAATGCCAGAAGCTGCATTTTTCATTGGTGAGGGCCGGGTCGACCGCGGCATAGTTCAGCAACAGCACGCGCTGCTGCGGGTTGCGCGCATTGTGCTTGTTGATGGCGTCGATCAGCGCCGTCGCGACGGCGGAACTGTTGCCCTGCGCAACGAAGGGAATGCCCTGGTCGGTCAGCTGGCGCAGGGCGATCAGCGATTCTTCCACGCCCTGCTTGTTGTCGAACACGGCCAGCGCCAACGGCCTGGCGCCTTGCGGCAAATGCACGCCGCCGCGGGCATTGATGCGTTCGATCGCCAGTTGCAGGTTGCGCCGCACCGCTTCGCCGGCATTGGCGAAGGGGCCGGAGACGCCATCGATCATGCCTATGGTAATCGGCTTGACCGGCGCGCCAGGCGCGGCAAATGCGGCACCGGCGAGGCTCAGAAGCAAGGTTGCCAGGAGCAGGAATAAAAAACGGGCCGGCGACAGGTGCGGCAATGAAAACTTCGGCATGCTGGTGCGGATAAAATAGACGATTGAACATGCCATTCTACGCGCCGGAATGGCGGCTTGCGTTAGCGCCGGGCAAGCAGGCGCGGATGCAGGTACACTTTCATGACGACTTCAGACATTCCGTATTTCATCTTATTTTGCGAGCACCCGCCGGCACCATGAGTTCTGCCCGTACCGATGGCAGTATCCGCCCTGCCGGCGCAAGGTCCTGGCAGCGTTGGGCCGTGGTCGGCTTGCTTTCACTGCTGCTGCATCTGTTCGTGCTGAATTGGGCAAACGGCAATTTCCGCATGCCGCAAGCGCTCGGCGAGGAGCCGCCGGCCGCGCTGCAGAGCACGCTGATCCAATTGCAGGCGCCGCAAGCGTCACCCGGCCCCAAACCGGCACCTGCCGTGCTCCCTGCCGCCAAGCCTGCCAAGCCACGCGCCAAACCACCGGTGCAGGCAAAGGCGCCGGCGGCCAATACCGCCTTGCCTGTGGCGACCGAAACGACACCAGTTCTCTCCGCGGCGACATCCGATACCGCCATGGCTTCCATCCCGGCAAGCTCGACGGCGCCGGCAAGCGCGGCGGCGGATGCCGGCTTCGGCTGGCCTGAAATCGCCGCCCTTGAAACGGCCGCCGCCACGCCCGAACAGAACAGTTACAGGATCGACCCGCCGCCATCCGCCACGCTCGGCTATGACGTCCAGGCGCTGCGCGAGGAGCGCATGGTGTACGGCCACGGCAAGATCGCCTGGAAAGCCAACGGCAGCCAATACACGATCGATGGCGAAGCCGGCATCCTGTTCATTTCGCTGCTCAATTTCGGCAGTCGCGGGCAGATCGACGAATTCGGCATTGCGCCGACGCAATATACCGAAAAACGCTTCCGTCGCCCGCCAACCGAAACCCGCTTCGACCGTGCAGGCAAACTGATCAGCTTTTCCGCATCGGCCAAGTCCTTCCCGCTGCAGGGCGGCGAGCAAGACCGCGCCAGCATCATCTGGCAACTGGCCGGAATCGGCCGCGGCGATGCCACGCGCTTTGTGCCGGGCGCGCAAATCTCCCTGTTCATTGCCGGCGTACGCGACGGCAGCACCTGGAACATCCAGGTGCTCGGCGAAGAGGAAATCCAGGTCGGCCTGGGCGCGCTGCGCGCCTGGCATGTGCGCCGCGCGCCGCGCGCCGGCGACAAGGACCAGATCATCGACATCTGGCTGGCGCCCTCGCACCACTGGTATCCGGTCAAACTGCGCTTCACCGAAACCAATGGCGAATATCTCGACCTGTCGCTGGCGGACATCGCAGCGCCGCAATCCTGATGTACCGACATTACTTAGCTATCCCGCACGCATTTCACGCACACCGCACAAGCCACATGACACCGATGTTATTTTCCCTGGTCCGCCTTGCCGCTGCCGCCCTGTTGGCCGCTGGTCTGGCCTTGCCGGCGCACGCCGCCGAATTTCACCCCGCGATCAAGCGTCCGTTCAACCCCGCGCCTGCGGCTGATCTGGGCTATGTGCTCAAGGCAAGGTATCGCGGCCTCGCCCTGGATGGCAACGCGCTGGTGAAATGGCGGGCTGCCGACGGCACGTACCAGATCGGCGTCGAAGCCCATGCCATGATATTCGGAAAGGTCCAGTCGTCCAGCAGCGAAGGCGGCATCGACAGTTACGGCCTGGCGCCGGTCACCGCCATCGAAAAGCGCTTCCGCAAGAGTCCGACTACCGTCACCTTCAATCGCAGCGACAACACCATGACGTTTTCGGCATCGACCGAAAGCTATCCGCTCCTGGGCGGCGAACAGGACCGCGCCAGCATCCTGTGGCAATTGATCGGCAACGCGCGCGCCGCTCCGAAAAAATTCGTGGCCGGGTCGAACTGGCTGTATTTCGTCGCCGGCCGCACCGATGCGGATGCCTGGAACTTCAAGGTCGGCAAGACTGAAAAAGTCGCCACGCCGCTGGGCACGCTCGATGCCGTCAAGGTGGCGCGCCTGCTGCCACCCGGCAGCCGCGAGCAGCAACTCGATATCTGGCTGGCGCCGTCGCTTGAATGGTATCCGGTCAAGCTGCGCTTTTCCGAACCGGATGGTGAAGTCTTCGAGCAAATCCTGCAGCGGATCACGCGTCAATGAGGCCGCCGGCTCGGCCTATAATGAGGCCTTCCTGAACATTTTCCTTGCATCCCCATGAGCATTCATTCCGGCGCACTCGTCCTCTTCAGCGGCGGCCAGGACTCGGCTACTTGCCTGGCCTGGGCCCTGGCGCGTTATCCGAAGGTGGAAACCATCGGCTTCGACTATCGCCAGCGCCACGCCATCGAGCTGGATGTCCGCCCCGCCCTGCTGGACCAGGTGCGCGCGCTATCGCTGGAGTGGGACCGCAAGCTGGGCGAAGACCACCTGGTCGACATGGGCCTGATCTCGGCCATCTCGGATACCGCGCTGACGCGCGACGTCGAAATCAGCATGCAGGGCAATGGCTTGCCGAATACGTTTGTACCCGGGCGCAACCTGCTGTTCATGACCGTCGCCGCCACCGTCGCCTACCGGCGCGGGCTGGATGTGCTGGTGGGCGGGATGTGCGAAACCGATTTTTCCGGTTATCCTGATTGCCGGGACGACAGCATGAAAGCCCTGCAGGTGGCGCTGAACCTCGGCATGGCCACGCGCCTGAAGGTGGAAACGCCGCTGATGTGGCTGGACAAGGCCGCCACCTGGCGCCTGGCGCAGGAACTCGGCGGCCCCGCCCTGGTCGAGCTGATCCGCAGCGGCACCCACACCTGCTACCTCGGCGAGCGCGGCGTGCTGCACGACTGGGGCCATGGCTGCGGCCGCTGCCCTGCCTGCGAACTGCGCGCGCGCGGCTACCGGCAATTCATGGAGACTTGAGCGGCACGAAATAATACAAACAACAGAAGGAGACAATCCCTGTGCGCTTTGAACCGGAGACCCTGCAGCTGCTGCTGCGCCTGAAACTGTTTGAAGGACTGAACGATTACGAGCTTGCCAGATTGACGGCGGAAGCGGAATTCGTCGAAGCGCCGTCCGGCGAATTCCTGATCAGGGAAGGAGAGCAGGGACATCACCTGTTCATCCTGCTGGCCGGGCACGCCCGCATCAGCAAGCGTTCGTTCGGCATCCAGAAGGTGATCCAGAAACTGGCGCCTGGCGACTGTTTCGGCGAAATGTCGCTGATCGAATGCCGCGCCCGCTCAGCCTCGGTACAGGCGGCCACCCCTTGCAAGCTGTTGCGTCTGGATGGCGATTACGTAGTGTCACTGCCTGAAGTTTCTTCGAAGATTTATCGTAACCTGGCCATCCTGCTGTCGCAAAAGCTGCGGCATGCCAACGAGATCATTACGCTGGGCTGACGCAGTCGCCTGGCGCCTGGCCAGTTCGTTATAATAAATTATCGATTTCGCAGCATTCCCGAATTTCTTTATTAATCCAGCTCTCAACAAGGTCATCCAGCCATGTCGACTCTCCTGCCGATCGCCAAGAACACCCACCAGCAACCCGCCGTCACGCTGGAAATGTTGTCGAACCTGGTCAACCGCCATGGTTGCATCACCGGCGCCACCGGCACCGGCAAGACCGTGACGCTGCAAACGATTGCGCAGGAACTGTCGAATATCGGCGTGCCGGTGTTCATGGCCGACGTCAAGGGCGACCTGTCAGGCATGGCCAAGGCCGGCGCGCCCACCGAGAAGCTGTCCAAACGACTGGAATCCCTCGGCCTGGAGGCGCCGCAATGGGGCGCCAGCCCGGTCACTTTCTGGGACGTCTTTGCCGAGCAAGGCCATCCGGTGCGCGCCACCGTTTCAGACCTCGGACCGCTCTTGCTCGCGCGCATGCTGAACCTGAACGATACCCAGGAAGGCGTGTTGCAGCTGGTATTCAAGATTGCCGACGATAACGGCCTGCTGCTGCTCGACACCAAGGACTTGCGCGCCATGCTGCAACATGTCGGCGACAATGCCGCCGACTACCGCACGGCCTACGGCAATGTTTCGGCGGCCAGCATCGGCGCCATCCAGCGCGGTCTTATCGGCATAGAAGAACAGGGCGGCGACCGTTTCTTCGGCGAACCCATGCTCAACATCGACGATTTGCTGCAGACCGACAGCAATGGCAAAGGGGTGGTGAATATCCTCGCTGCCGACAAGCTGCTGAACGCGCCGCGTCTGTACTCGACCTTCCTCTTGTGGATGCTGTCGGAACTGTTCGAGAACCTGCCGGAAGTCGGCGACCTCGACAAGCCCAAGCTGGTGTTTTTCTTCGACGAAGCGCACCTGCTGTTCAATGAAGCGCCCAAAGCCCTGCTGCAAAAGATCGAACAGGTGGTGCGCCTGATCCGCTCCAAGGGCGTGGGTGTGTTCTTCATCACGCAAAACCCGCTCGACATCCCCGACACCGTGCTCGGCCAGCTCGGCAATCGCGTCCAGCATGCGCTGCGCGCCTACACGCCGCGCGACCAGAAGGCGGTCAATGCCGCCGCCGAAACCTTCCGCCCCAACCCGGCGCTCGATACCGCGCAGGTGATCACGGAACTCGGCGTAGGTGAAGCGCTGGTGTCCTTCCTGGATGAAAAGGGCCGTCCCAACATGGTCGAGCGCGCCTACATCCTGCCGCCGGGCTCGCAGATCGGCCCCATCACTGCGGAGGAACGCAAACAGGCCATGCTCACGTCGGTCGTCGCCGGCATCTACGAAAAGACCGTGGACCGCGAATCGGCGCACGAGATCCTGACCGGCCGCGCTGCCGCAGCGACGGCTAAAGACAGTCAGGAGGAGCCGGCGCCGCGCGGCGGCAGGCAACAGCAGCAGAACGAAGAAGCCGAGGCCGGATCAGGCTGGGGCGACATGCTGGGAGGGCTGCTCGGCAGCGGCGGCAGCAAGCGCGAATCGCCCGTACAGGCGCTGGTGAAGTCGGCCGCGCGCAGCATCGGCTCGCAAGTCGGCCGCGAAATCATCCGCGGCGTGCTGGGCTCGATGCTGGGCAAACGCAGGCGCTGAGCGCCTTTGGACAGCCGCGGATGTCAACCAACTACGTCCATCGCCGGATAATCAGTATATCCGACTGCCCCTGATGCATAGATCGTCCGGAAATTGAGCGAATTTAGAGCTGCATTGGCCTTTAAACGCTGGACCAGATCAGGATTTGCGATATACAAGCGCCCGAACGCAATGGCATCGGCCCAGCCAGATTCGACTTTGTCGATCGCCATTTCGCGGTCGTAGCCATTGTTGGCAATGTAAGCGCCCTTAAATGACCTGCGCGCCCTGATGAAATCGAAGCCCGGCACATCGCGCGATCCACCGGCAGCCCCTTCCACGAAATGGATGTAGGCGATGCTCCGCTTGTTCAGTTCTTCCACCAGATGCCCGAACACCGCCTGAGGATTACTGTCGGCAAGGTCATTCGATGGCGTGACCGGCGACAGGCGGATGCCGACGCGCCCGGCACCGATTTCAGCGGCCACCGCATCCACCACTTCGAGGGCGAAGCGGCAGCGGTTTTCGATCGCGCCGCCATAGGCGTCGGTGCGCTTGTTGGCACCGTCGCGCAGAAACTGATCGACCAGGTAACCGTTGGCACCGTGGATTTCGACGCCATCGAAGCCGGCCCGCATCGCATTAGCGGCGCCACGTCGGAATTCGTCGACGATGCCTGCGATTTCTGCAAGTTCCAGCGCTTGCGGCATCGGCAGCTCAAGCTTGCCATTGCGCGTATAGACAGTACCTTTTTGCTGCACCGCCGAAGGCGCGACAGGCTGCATGCCGCCTGTCAGGGCGGGATGGCTGACCCGGCCGGCATGCCAGATCTGCGCAACGATCTTCGAGCCGGCTTCATGGACAGCCCGGGTGATCTTTTTCCAGCCTTCGACCTGGGCGTCCGAATAAATCCCCGGCGTAGCCAGGTAACCCTTGCCCAGCGGCGAAACAGGCGTACCTTCCGTGATGATCAGTCCGGCATTGCTGCGCTGCCGATAGTACTCGATGTTTAATTCGCTGCCCGGTATATCGCCGGCGGCCTCATCGGCACGACTGCGCGTCATCGGCGCCATCACGACGCGGTTGGCAATCTCGATATCCCCTATGCGCAAGCCTTGAAACAGCTTGGGCGCTGTGACTGCAGATTTGTTCAATGAAGTGTACATGGGCACCTGGCGATGACTTCAGTTGATCTCGATGAGCACATTGCCCATGAACTTGCCTTGTTCTACGGCTTCATGGGCAGCCACAATCTCGTCAAGATTGAACCGAGCGCCGATGGTATGCACCAATCTACCTGCAGCCAGCAATTTGCCAATTTCCTCAATGGCTTCACTACGCTGCGCTGCAGTCAGGTCGTAGACAAGAAAAAACAGAAGCTGCATGGAATTCATCAGCATGGGACGGAACGGGATCGTGACGTCATCCATCGAATTTGAACCATAGCAAACGATTTTCCCGTGTGGCGCCAGCGCGCCATCGCGCACCAAATTGACGGTGGTGGAAAAATCCATATCGATGATGGCATCAACGCCACGTTGTGCGGTCAGATCCTTGACCCGCTGCACGACGGGTTCGACCTTGTAGTTAATGGTCTCCGCCACGCCAGCAGCACGGGCATGACGGGCTTTTTCTTCGGAGCCCACAGTTCCGATGATGCGAGCGCCCCTGATTGACGCAAATTGGGCGGCATAATGCGCCACCGAAGATGCCGCGCCGATCAATAGAATATCTTTCCCACGGATTTCGCCCAACAGCCTCACAGCCTCATATGCGGTGAGCGCCGGAATTCCAAGACAAGC